>JAHDFP010000020.1 GCA_020628095.1 Saprospiraceae bacterium | reverse complement strand
GTTAGAAACAACAGATAATACAGCAACTCGACATATGATTATGATTGAGTAATCATTTTGGTTTATTATTAAATATTAAAGGCTGGTCATTAATTTGATCAGCCTTTATTTTTTGCACCTATTACAAATACTGTCTATTCAAAAACGAAAAAGAAGACACCTTAGGGGAATTTGATTCGAAGTTTTTTAAGAATGGTAGCTTCTATTTGAATAGGTTATATCTGATAATACAATAGATGGCTCTGAATCCATCTTTCCAGTTTATCTTTTTACCTTCTTCGTAAGTTCTTCCATAATAAGATATACCTACCTCGTAGACTCTAATCTTTGGAATTTTGGCCATCTTAGCCGTAATCTCAGGCTCGATACCAAATCTCTTTTCTTTTAGTTTTAATTGTCTGACGATGGATGATCGGAACATCTTATAACATGTCTCCATATCTGTCAGGTTAAGATTGGAAAACATATTAGACAAGAATGTCAGAAACTTATTACCTATAGTATGCCAGAAGAAAAGGATTCTATGCGGTTTACCACCCATAAAGCGACTTCCATAGACAACATCTGCAAATCCTTTTACAAGAGGTCTGAGTAGTATATTGTATTCCTCGGGATCATATTCTAGATCGGCATCTTGTATGACAATATACTCCCCCTTGACATTGCTAAAGCCAGATTGCAAAGCGGCACCTTTTCCTTTATTCTTTTCATGCTTGATGACTTGGATGTTGTTGTATTTGGATTGTAGGTCTAACGCGATATTATAAGTTTGATCTGAAGAGCAATCGTCTACGATGATGATCTCTATAGGTATATCATCGATGAGTTTAACGCTTTGTACCTTTTTTACAATGACTTCAAGCGTATTTTCTTCATTATATGCAGGGATTATAACAGATAACATTATTGCGCAGCTAATATTAGTTGAGTAATGGAGGCGTCACCTTTGTAACTTAATCGTTGGCTCGTCATGATATCTGTTTTGGCTTGAGTCAATTGATTGAGTTGAAAATAGGCTTTTCCTCTTTCGAAGTAATAGAGACCATTTTGTTTCATGCTTATAGCCGTATTGAATGCGCCTATGGCCTCTTCGTGTCGTTTGAGGTAATTAAGTATATTACCTTTTTCGTACCACATGTCAGATGACTTATTAGGGCTTAGTTTCAGGTATGATTCTATATCGGCAAGTGCAAGTTCCTGCCTATTGAGCATGCTATTAATGACGGATCTGTTAAGGTAGATATTTAAGAAGTTGGGATCTATGGTTTGTGCATGATTCAGATTGGTTACGGCACTATTATAATCTCCTAGTTTGGCAAATGTTGCGCCTCTGTTGACGTGATATTCTACGTTATTGGGGTCAAGCTCAATGGCTTTGTTATAGTTATATAAAGCTTTCCTGAGACTATCGGGTTCTGAGAAGTTGAAATATAAACGAGCTCTGGAGTTATATGCATTCGGTTTACTTGGATCTAATCTTGTAACCTGCTCGTAATCCTGAAGCGCAAGACTTATTTGTTGTTGACTCAGGTTATTATATTTCGTGTATAGGTTGTTATTACTTCTGTTCTGATTGGCGAGATTGCGGTATCTCACACTTTGGTCTCTCCTGAAATTTGCCCTATTACCGTAGGGTAGTGTTGTCTTGGTGTAATGTCTGAGCACATGAGACCATAGAGTTTCACTATCCTTCCATACATAATTTTGCTTGTACGTCAGATAGAATAGCACACCAGTAATTATTGTTAGGAGTGTAAGAGTAATGGTTTTACGGCTTTTATATTGAATGACAAATTTGTCGAGATGGTGTCCAAGTATAAAGAAAAGTCCAATGTAGGCGATATAGGTAAATCTATCAGCTAAATAGCCCTGTCCTGCCCCAACGATTTGTAACAACAGAAACACGTTGACAATGAAGAATCCAATACCAAAGAACCAAACTTTATATTTCTTTATATAGCTGTACAATAAAGCGGCTGTGGTAATTATAAATGATAAGATAGAAAAATAGTGTGTCGAATCTAGGCTGGTAGGATAAGGATATAAGGGTGACATCCTATATGGAATAAGTGCTTTGATATAGTATATGGTCAGTTGGTAGGAACCTATAAAAAGCCTGGAAAGACCTTCAAAGTGTTGTTCGCCAATTGATCCTTGACTTTTGAGAAAATATATGTTGGTTAGCCCTAAAATAAGAGAACCAATGAAAAGCGGCCATTTGTTAAGAATGGACTTTAAGCTAATTTTTGACTCTTTGGATAGGTAATAATCTATAAGAATTAGCGAGGGCGGTAAAAGTACAGCCTGAATCTTGGAGAGCAGAGATAAGATAAAGGCAAAAGCTATTATTAGGATGTACTTAGTGCTAAAACTGGACTGTTTTCCTTTGATATAATAGTAAATGGCACAAAGATAAAATGATCCAAACAGAACGTCTTTCCGTTCTGTTACCCATGCCACGGATTCCACTCTCATAGGATGTATACCGAATAGGATGGAAAAGAATGCGGCTGCTAACGGACTGAGACCTAACCTTCTACCTATTAAAAAAACGAACAGGGTAGAAATGGTATGCAGTAGGATGTTATTCAGATGCCAGTACATGGGATTTTCGAATCCAAAAACCTTTTTCTCTATGGCAAATGTGAATATGGTAAGTGGATTATAGTTTCCTATAACATCAGTTCTGAATATTTCTCTTGCAACTTGCCAGAAATTATTATCGTGAATGGAGGTAATGAGTTCGTTTTCTAGGAAATTCTTATCATCATCCCAGTAAACAAATTCGTTGTTCAAGGAGGGAACAAAGGCTATAAATGTGATAAGAAGAATGGGAATGATCCATTTTAATTCTTTCCTGAATATGGGCGTTAGCTTAGTAGAATTGGGTGATAGCTTTTTTTTCTGGGGTTTAAGAGCTTTTTTACTTTTCTTTTTTGCCTTTTTGGAAGACATAAATTAGAGTTATTGAGTTGTTTACATATTATAATAATTTTAAATATAATTAATAATGTATAAAAAAAGCCCCAGCTGCGATCAGCTGAGGCTTTTTGTTTAATAGCTTTTATACTTAAGCGCCTTTCTTCTTACTAGCGCAGCATTTTTTTCCTGATTTACTGCAAGACTTCTTAGCAGATTTAGTTGATGTCTTGACGACTTTGGCCTCTTTCTCAGCAGACATTACATCTTTAGGAGAAACATTAACGAAAGATGCTTCTTTTACATCATAGTATACCTCAGCCTTTGATACTTTTCCCGACTTAGAGCAAACGCTCTTTTCGTAGAAACTTATAGCACCAGTTTTATCACATACTTTCTTTTCTATACTTTCAGAGTTTTCTGCGGCTAATTCGGCACTTGCAAGAGCTGCTGCTACTTCTGTCTCAGAGGCTCCCTCGTCCATGATGATACATGTTACACCTGCTTTTTTACAAGCTGCCATTTCCGCTTTAGAACATGTCTTCATAGCAGATTTAGAGCAAGTTTTAGTCTGTGCTGCTAAAGCTGTACCTACGAATGCAAAAGCAACCATGAATAAGATTTTTCTCATTTTTAATTTTTTATTTAACGTTAAATAATTCAAATGGATCTCTATTATAACCCACCTTTTGGACTATTTGTTGGCTAAGGAGACCTATTAACATAAAATTATGACAAATATGTTTCTTTTACAAAATCTAAGCCCACTCTTGGAATTGTTTCGGTTAGAGGCTACCTTATGTATAGAATGAAGCAAATGTTAAATTTTAATATTATTCCCGTCCTTATCATCTCATTAGTTCTGGCTTCTTGTGTAGCTAAAAAGCAATCGGCGCAAAGCAAGAACAATGATATCCTTGTAATAGGATACGGAGGTGGTTTCGCTGGTACTGTGACAGAATACTTTCTGAATGAGGAAGGTGTCATTAGCAAGAATGCGAATATGGAATATGCCGTAAGCAATAGCACTAAGGTACAGAAGGACAAACTGAGGCAAGCTTACAGGAACTATTTTTCCCTTAGATTGGACACTGTGAAGTGGCATAACCCAGGTAACATGTACAAATACTTAGTGCTAAGAAGAGAAGGCGAATCGGATAAAAAGATAACTTGGGGAAATCATGACAAAAGCGTACCTAAGGAATTTGACTTGTATTTCGACAATATCATCTCAGTTATAAAGGGATTAAATATTAGTGATAAGCAAACAATGAAAATTAAATAAATGAAACCAAGGATAGTAATAGTCGGCTTATGGGCTTTTATGTTTTGTTTTAACTTTCTTAATGCTCAAGGATTAAAGCAGATAGATCAGACTTTTAAAGGAAAGAAAATTGATTCTCCTTCTCTCCAATTTCCAGTAGATTATAATCGAGAGGTAAGAAGAAACAATATAAACCCTCTCAGCAGTTTTAAATCTCTAAATATAGAAACCTTGGATAAAGGTGAATACAGTGTAAAGCATAGGGATGTAGACGGCCAGATATTATGGGTAGAAGGAAAGTTAGAATTAGCTAAGAGCCTTTCAACAGAGCAAAAAGTTGCGCAATGGTTTGATAGAGCGGCAAAGACTATGGAAATAGATTTAGCTAGCACCGAATTTATCACTCAAGAAGAAATTTCGGTATCTAATAAGCAAGAAAAACATGTGAGAGTCAGCCAATATCATCATGGTATAAAGGTGTACAATGCAGAATTGATGGTTCACTTTCTTGACGATAATAAAATAGAATCTAATGGAAGATATGTGAAGACAAAGGATCTCCCCGAGATGCCAACCAAAGAGGTTATATCCAAGGAAGAAGTCCAGTCTTCTTTAATAGGAAACTTAGATAATTATCAAGAGGATCATCTTGCAGACCTTAAAAACATAGGAATTAACTTGAATGCTGACAGATGGCAAAATGAGTTAGTCTATTACAAACATGACTTGGATTATAGATTGGCCTATCATATAGAAGTATATCCGCACTTAGCGGAACACCTAGTATACTTTGTAGATGCAACAACTGGAGAAACTCTAAGATCTTATTCTAATATCTGCAAATCTCATAATGGGCATTCTTCTTCAGGTTCTGAAACAAAATGTGTTTCGCACAAGAATTGCAAGCATACCAGAACGAACCAAATGTTGGATGGAGAAGCACAGGCCGATGCCCGTGACCTCTTAGGTGCGATCCGCAGGATAAATACGTATGATGTAGGGGGGGACTATTTCTTGATAGATGCATCTCGACCTATGCACAATAGAGTGGCATCTAATTTTCCTAACGATGCTGTCGGTGTTATCTGGACAATAGATATGAATAATACCTCGCCAGCAAGGGATGGAGATTTTACTCATGTCGTCTCTGGTAATAATTCCTGGGGCAATACTCCTGGAGGTGTATCAGCACATTTCAATGCGGGTGAGGCTTATGAGTACTTTAAGAATGTCCATGGTCGAGAATCTATAAGTGGTAACGGTCAGAATATTATTTCTTTTATCAATGTAGCCAATGAGGATGGATCATCGATGGGCGGAGCCTTCTGGAACGGTATAGGAATTCATTATGGTAATGGGGACTCAAAGTTTATGGAAGCGGGAAGAGGTCTGGATGTTGCGGGGCATGAGATGACGCATGGGGTGATACAAGCCACCGCTAATCTCGAATATTATGCTGAGCCGGGAGCGATCAACGAATCCATGGCAGATATATTTGGTGCCATGATCGATAGAGATGATTGGCTGATGGGCGAAGATATAACGAGGTCAGGTAAGCCACTGAGGAATATGAGAGACCCAAATAATGGAGCTCAGACAGGAGACTTCAGAAATGACTGGCAACCGAGTCACTATGACGAGCGATATCTCGGAGAACTAGATAATGCAGGTGTACATATCAATAGTGGGATACCTAACCGAGCTTATTATCTATTTGCGACGGCCACGTCTAAGGAGGTAGCTGAGAAAGTATACTATAGAGCTCTGACTACATATTTGACAAGATCATCTCAATTCAAAGACCTAAGATTCGCAGTCGTCAGATCAGCGCAGGACTTATATGGCACTAATGTGGCAAATGAAGCTGGTCTATCATTCGATCAGGTGGGGATCCGAGATCAAGGTAGTACATCCTATGAAGAAGATGTAGAAGAAAATCCAGGAGATGATTTGATCCTGTTTTGCGATGGTCAATTATCTAATGCATACATTGTCAATTATTCTCGTCAGGAATTTGCTTTTAATCCGTTGACAACAACCAATATAGGATCGAAGCCAAGCATAACTGATGACGGTAGTGTCATTGTTTTTGTCGGTCAAAATAACCTTCCGTATATTATTCAAATAGATTGGTCTTCTAATCCACCAAGAATATTGGACGAGTCGACCTTAGACGATAATCCTATCTGGAAGAATATAATTATATCCAAAGATGGAAATCGCGTGGCAGCCATATTCGAAGAAGTTAGTCCTATAGATGATGAACAAAATCGTCAGGTCTATGTACTTGATATACCCTCTAATACAGATCAAACATTCGAACTGTATAATCCGACATTTAGTGATGGGATAAGAACAGGCAATGTATTATATGCTGATGCGATGGAGTTTGATATCACTGGCAATTATATTATGTATGACGCCTATAATAGTGTTGCGAGTTCTTCTGGCGTAGAAATTAACTTTTGGGATATAGGCTTTTTGGAGGTGTGGAATGAGCAAAATGATGGCTGGGCCTTGGGTAATGTGCAGAAATTGTTTAGCCAATTAGATGAGGGAGAGAGTGTAGGTAATCCGACTTTCTCTAAAAACTCGCCATACATTATTGCTATGGAATATCTGGACGAAAGTGCAGCGAGCCCAACAGTAGATGTTATCGGCGTGAATTATGAAAGTGGCAATATCTCCACCATATTCCAAAACGAAGTCTCTAATTATCCTTCGTATTCTAATAATGACGATCAATTGATTTTTGATTTCTTTGATGATGGTACGAATAGTGATCGCCTTGCAGTTGTAGATCTGCTCGATAATAAGATCGATTCTCAGCAAGGTTCTGGTGTGTTTTTATTCAATGCACAGATAGAATCCCAATGGGGCGTTTGGTTCAGCAATGGACAGCGTATTCTATCTGATATAGAAGAACTGGACGTAACAGAAGATATAAGGCTCTCTCCTAATCCTACCAAAGACTTTCTTGATATTGCCTTAGGTTCGAAGTTAGGTAATGAAGTGCTACTGGAAATTTTTAATATGGACGGTAGATTGCTTTCAGCTAAAAAGTTTTTTGGCAAGGAGCGGATACAGATGCACGTTAGTAATTTGATTGATGGGATATACGTGTTATCGGTAACATCTAATCAAAAGGTGTACAGTCAACAGTTTGTGAAAAATTAATCCTGTAAGGATATTTTAATTAATATTAAAAGGCTTTAGGCATGGTTCTAAGGCCTTTTATAATTTATTAGGGATTGGTAAGAGAAAAAGTATTAGTCATAAGATTTAATTCTATAGGTGATATTGTATTGACTTCGCCTGTTATCCAATGTCTTCATGATAATAACTATGAGGTACACTACATCTGCAAGAAAACGTATAAACCTCTTCTAGTGCACAATCCTCATGTAGCTCAAATATGGACACTTGACGAAAACGTTAATCCAATAATAGAAAATCTAAAAAAGGAGAAATATAAATATGTGGTTGATCTCCATAATAACCTGAGATCATCTCGCGTAAAAAGAGCTTTGTCGACTAAGTCTTTGACCTTTGAGAAGCACCCTATAAAAAATATACTGCTTACTCAGCTCAACATAAAATTGTATGACGAGGCACATGTCGTCGAAAGGTTCTTAGATGTCATAAGGCCAATATGCGATAATATAAAAACGGCTCTACCTCAGCTATGGTTATCGGATAAAGAAAAATCAGATGTAGACAATATAGAATTACCAGAAGAATTTCTGAGCATTTCGGTAGGTGCGGCGTATCGAAACAAGCAGATTCCAGAAAGTAAAATTATCCAAGTTGTAAATCAACTTGATATTCATGTCGTATTATTGGGTGGTAAGGAGGATGAGGCAAAGGCTAAAAGAATAGCGGCAAAAACAGACGACCGAGTTATTAACATGACTGGGAAACTGAACATCTTACAATCAGCAGAGCTGATCCGCCGGAGTCTAGCTATCCTATCTGGAGATACAGGATTGATGCATATCGCTGCGGCTCTTGCCAAACCTATAGTGGCGATGTATGGGAGTACGCACCCTACCTTAGGTTATACACCTTACACGTCAAGTCATGTGCCCCACTATATTATCCAGAATGATCAAATTAGCTGTAGACCTTGTACTAAACAGGGCGGTAATAGCTGTCCCAAAGGGCACTTTAAATGCATGCATGATATAAAAACTGAGGACATCATCGAAAAAATAAAATCTTTAGTCTAAATGATGAATCAATTATCGTTCTCACTTGTTCCATATATAAGAAAATAAAAATCAATATGTCAAGAAATTATAATGCTCCTGATCTATCTACCAAATTATTCAAATATGCTATTCTGGGATTCCTTTTACTCGTATTAATATTAATACTATCCAGTACGACTTTCGTGACGATAGGACCGGGTGAGCGAGGAGTTAAGTTTAAAAGATTCGGAGATGGATTAATAAAAGAAAAAATATACGACCAAGGATTTCACATCGTGGCACCTTGGAATAATCTTATTGTGTATGATGTCCGTACCAAAGAGGACTTTGAAGAAATGAGTGTCTTATCTAAGAATGGTCTGACCATAGAGGTAGAACTATCTTTTAGATATTCGGCAGATCCACAAAAGATTGGGTACTTGCATGATGAGATTGGTACGAATTATCTGGAGACTATTCTCAAACCAGAGATCAGATCCGCAACTCGTGAAGTGATAGGCAAATATCTTCCAGAAGAACTTTATAGTACTAAGCGAGATGCCATACAGGACGAGATCGAGGAAATGACGAGAGAGGCGGCAAGCAAAAAGTATGTAGTATTAGATGCTGTGCTGATAAGAGAGGTTGTTTTACCTCCTAAGCTAAGAGAAGCCATAGAGCTTAAGTTGCAAGAGGAGCAACTAGCGTTTCAGTATGATTTTAAATTAGATCGAGAGAGAAAAGAGGCTGAGAGAAAAATAATAGAAGCACAAGCGAAAGCCGATGCCAACAAGATACTGAATGCAAGTTTGTCAGATAAGATATTGAAAGATAAGGGTATCGAGGCAACATTAGAATTAGCTAAATCACCTAACTCAAAAGTGGTGATTGTCGGCGGTGGCGATGAGGGTTTGCCATTGATACTTAACAATTAGAGGTAAAGTTTTAATAAATACGAAGGGGCGATGATTTTCATTTTAGAAGATCATCGCTTTTTTTGTATATAGAAGAATGCTTCCTGAGAGTCATCGGTCATCATATATCGGTTTTCTTCTTTACTTATTATGAGGCCACCATTCTTTTCTATAAGGTTACAAGTCGATGTTAGATCATTGACCAATATAGTCGTTACCCAATATTCATACTTTCCTTTGGTATTATTGTCAACTTGTCTGATCGTTATCTGATGAGTATGATCTGTGTTAACTCTATAGGTGTATGCGTCTATTCGTTTTAGATCCCATCCAAATAGAGAGGTATAGAAAGGAATTACTTCGCTGAGGTCAGATACTTGTAACTCTGTACTAACAACGCAAGCTGATCTATCGGCAATTCCAAAGTCTAGTTGGTTGCCATCATATATAGTAAAGCCTGCACCTTGCGGATCTCTTATCAGAGCAATGTTTCCTTCGTAGAAATTCGCATTTTCTATCTCTATTATTCCAACACTTTCTTTGGCGCGCTCTACGGCTTGAGCTGTAGATTCGACCTGGAAGTAGCTCATCCAAAAGTGAGGCATTTTTATTTTTTGAAAAAATGAGGGCGTCTCATATATTCCCGCAATACTTTTTTCATCTATGGTTGCTAGATAATATCCTTCCGTATTATGTAACTCCCAACCAAATACGGACTTATAAAAATTGGTAGAACTTCCTGTGTCGTAAGTAGATAAATCCGCCCAGATGAATTTGCCATTTTTCATTTTGATATATTTTTTAAGGCAATTGCATTTCTATTTCTACTTGCACAGATTCTTGGCTATTAGGAAGTACAGTGGTCTGCTTACTACTACTGGAGTAGTCTCCACTAGACGGAATACCGTCACCATCTAAATCATGAAAAATAGTAACAAAGTAGTCGTCAGGGTGTAGATAGGTACAAGTGTAATTATTTTCTGTACGACCTAGGTCAATAGTCCTGATAACTGTATTGTCCAGATTGCTCCAGTTCACACTGCCGTCCTCTGAGACAACTTCACTTTTAGATAAAAAGAATAGGAGTCCTTGGTTTTGTGTAGGGGTATTTCTCTTAATGTCTACACGCAGGTCACTTATATGACCATGATCAGACTTTGGAAAAGGGTCTAAGTCTTCTTCTAAAAATAATGCCGAGTCCTTATCTATGAGAATAGAGAATTGGTTATTAAGATTTACTTCTATAGTTTCTTGCGGGTAATCAAATAGTGCAACGGCTTTCTGAGAATAAGATGGATTACGATTGGACCCAGCAAAACCCATGTGATGAATAGGCTGATCCAGAGTTCCACTATTATCCTTATAGGCATCCATGTATATAGAGTCCGCCACAAATCGGAATTCCATATAAGAGCGATCCGGACCGCCAACGGCATCTACTAGTCTGTAATATTTTTCTTGGTTACGATTTTCAGCTTTATCGAGTATAAAGTATGTAGCTCGGTATTGATTACCTAGCCACCCACCATTTCTTGCCATTATTTGTTTCTTTCCTTCGTACTCTGCTAGAAAGATAGAAGTAATAATATTTTGATTGGCGGCGCCTTCGTAGATGGAGTGGCTATGTGATGGTGAGATAGGACGAAAGTCAAACGCAAACCAATCATAGAACCCAAAGGCTGTCTCATTGCTACCCACCCAATGCCCATTGACATCGCTCAATAATTCGAATCCTAATATGTCATCGTCTTGAGTCTCTACGTCATTAGAACATGAAAGAGGGATGTACAACGCAAAGAGGATGATGTATGCTTTCATCATAGAATGATGTTTTTTCTTCCGCTAATTTATTTTGATTCTTACAATGGCAAATAAAAAAATTAATAGCAGTTTGATTTTTAAATGAAATATTTTTAAGTTTAATAAAAAATCATGAACAACAACCCACTTATCATAGTAGTATTTCTAGCCTGTATAACGAATCCTCTTTGGAGTCAATGTCCAGTCTTTATGAACAAGTTGGATTTTAGCATTGATCAAGAGAATAATTCCTTTACAATTTCTGGTTGGGATGATTGTCATCCATGTTCATATGGAGTGGAAGGGTCTATAGCTTGTGAATGCAGAAAAGATTGCCAAGATAGTTATACAGACTGTGCAATGGAATGTATGAATACTGTAACTATCAATCAATTGACGAGTTGTATTTATGAATGTAGAGATCTAAGAACCAGTTGTTACATAGAGAATGGATGTGAAGAGGAGGTAAAACCTATTCGAGAAATAACGAGCATACAATATAGTTGGGATTTATGGGTGTCAACAGACCCTTTGGCCACAAGAACGGGAAACAGAACTTCTGCAGGTATTTTTGTGAATACGGCTACTTTCTCTAACGGCTTTGGAGGATTTCCTCAATCAAAATTGACGTTATTCTCTACAGCCAATCCTATACCCTTAGAACCGATCAGTTATTGTTATGACACTGTAGTTACAATTCAATATGATGATGGGTCTTGCTGCATATTCATGGACTCTGATTGCGTTAACCGAGATTAAATTATTATAACAAATGAAAAATATTTTTTCAGTTTTACTATTAGTAGTTCTATTAATTTCTTGTTCCTCAGAGGATCAATTTAATACGATAGAAAGTTCAAATGAATTAAGTTCTTTGACCATTAAGGATTTAATGCCTCACTTCCCAAATGATAAATTATCTAATAGTTCCAGAGTATCCTATAGAAGTGCAAATGGTGCAATTAAATTTATGGAAATAGAACAAAAAAGGGAGATTGTCAAAAAGAGATTGACCCCAGATATTACTTACGATGCTGAAGAGATTGTTTTTAGTTTATTTGAGGAGAATACGAATGAATACGCATTGAATATATTCGTAGGAGCAAATTATTTTGCTGAAAACAATGATGCTTTCACTAAGTATATAAAAGCAAACCTCACTACCTCATACAATAACGGTTTAATAGCCAAGATTGGAATGGTTCTGGAAAATCAATCAATTACTTCTATTAGAAAATTTGATAAAATCGAATTTAATGATAAGATGTTTTATGAAGTGCATGCCTCAATAGACTACCCAGTAGATATGTCTGGTTATTCCCAAATTTATTTTAATAAGACACACGGGGTGGTTGCTTTTTCTGATAGGGATGATACTCTGTGGGTAATAGATGATTACCATAATTAGGAGAATGTACGTCTATAATAACTTACTCTACTAAGTTTTTAAGGGTACTTTGAAAACCGATACACAGTCTTCTCTTCATACTTTTCTTCTGGTCGGATAATGATGCTGGGAAAGTGACTTTTATTAGGTGCGTCGACATAGGACTGCGATTCTAGACATAATGCGTGATGATGATTATAGGGTTTCGACTGTCGACTGAGGCTCCCGTCAAGGTAATTGCCAGTATAAAGTTGAAGGCAATCTTGGGTCGAATAAATATCTAATTGTCTTTTAGATTGAGGATCTCGTAATGAGGCGGCACGGGATAATTCCTTTGGTGATTTGTTAATTATAAAATTATCATCATAGCCGTGTTGCGCATGTCTGTGGCCCTCTTTCTTGTCTATCATTGCCCCCACATTTTTATAATCAGAAAAATCATAGATACTATCCAACGCAGACCTTATTTCTCCTGTTGGTATATTATCAGAATCATTGGGTGTATAGTATTTGGAATTAATCAGGAGCTCATGATCGTATATATTTGATTCTCCACCATCGCTTAGATTAAAGTAATCATGATGGGTAAAATTAACAGGGGTGGCTTTATCGGTGAGGGCTGTATAATTGATTTCCAATTCATTTTGTGGGGTCAACTTGAAAGAAACGGTGCATTGCAGATTTCCAGGATAATCTTCGCTGCCATCAGGACTGTGGTGTGTCAATCTGAGAATATCTTGACCATCTGATATAACCTCTGATTGCCATAGTACTTTGTCCAGACCTTGGTGACCGCCATGTAATTGATTGTTCCCTTCGTTGGCTGAGAGCTTGTATACTTGCTGACCATAAGAGAACTGAGCATTACTTATCCTATTAGCCACTCTCCCCACAGTCGCACCAAAATAAGGATGCACGCCAAGATAAGGTGCTAACTCATCGAACCCCATAACAATTTCTCCTAATTGGCCTTGATGATCTGGAGTTTTGATAGAAGTTATGATGCCACCATAATCGGTTATGGCGATCTGTACGCCATTGTCATTAGTCAGTCTGTAGAGAGACACTTCCTCGCCATCTGGCATTTTCCCAAACCGTTCTCTTGTGATACGCATTATGATAGGTTGGTTGCTTTATCAGGATTGTCTTTATAGTATTGGTCAAATGAGGAATCTACAGGTTCCCACAGTTCTATTTTGTTTCCCTCGATATCCATGATATGTACGAATTTTCCATAATCAAAGGTTTCTATTTCGTCACATATCGTGACGCCTTCTTTTTTTAGTTGTTCTACGAGCCACTCCATATTTTCTACCCTATAGTTAATCATAAATTGTTTTTCCGAAGGATCAAAATTATTGGTGGATTCTTTCATAGGACTCCATTGCAAATAATGGCTACTATCTGGATTGCGATATTGTCTGCTTAAGAATGCTGCGCCATATTGGTCAGTATTTATTCCGAGGTGTTTGTTGTACCAATTCTTCAATTTGTCAGGGTCTTTAGTTTTAAAAAAGACACCGCCAATGCCAGTAACTCTTTTCTTTTCGCTCATTTATTATCGTTTTTTTTAGTTTTAAAAGTGTAACCTAATATAATTTGAATGCGTTTATAAATTAAAAAACAAAACCATGATTAAAAAATCAATCCTGTCTGTATTCTTTTCTTTTTGTTTATTCTGCTTGAGTGCGCAAGAAGAAGTGCGTAATCTGAAGTCTTTTTCGGCAATAAATGTCTCGCAAGGAATTCAAGTAGATATTTATAAAGGGAAGCCAAGAGCAGAAATCAATATGATAAAGGGTGATATAGAGGACTTAATAATAGATGTTAGTGGTTCGGAGGTAACTCTTAAATTTAAGAAAAAACCATGGTCAATAGGATGGAAGTCTAGCAATAACAGAAAAGTGGAGATTGATCTATATTATGATCAGGAGATAGAGGACATCTCTGTAAGCTCAGGCGCTTCTGTACATGGTAATGATGTGATGAGTGGAGATGATATAGACATCTCAGTAAGTTCTGGTGCTTCTGTGGATTTAGAGGTGGATTATATGACAGCTGACGTGGGTGTCAGTTCTGGAGCATCTCTTAGTTTGGAAGGGGAGGCAAAAGAGCTGGAAGTCGACGTTAGCTCAGGAGCAAGTTACAGAGGAGCTAAGTTAAAAGCGAAAAAAGTAGATGTCGATGCTTCTTCAGGCGCTTCTGCAGGTGTATGGGCTACAGACTCTTTGAGTGGTGATGCTTCTTCTGGAGCATCCATAAGATATAAAGGTAACCCTTCTAAGACCAATCTTAATTCTGGAAAGTGGTCTGGAGGGAGCATTAGTAAGTTGTAAATCACTAATGAATTTGGAAATAAAAAATAGGAGATTGAAAACATTCAATCTCCTATTTTTTTTGAATTTATTATTAGTTTTCTGAGCTTATCAGACAGCGAAACTTTCCCCGCAACCACAAGTTCTTGAGGCATTGGGATTATTAAAGAAAAAGCCTTTTCCATTAAGTCCCCCAGAAAATTCTAAAGTCGTATTACAGAGATATAAAAAGCTCTTGAGGTCTGTTACTACTTTGACTCCGTTGTCTTCAAAGACCTGATCATCAGGTAATGAAGTGTCATCAAAATCAAGATTATAAGTCAGACCAGAACAACCACCACTGGTGACACTGACTCTTACAAAATGTTGCATTGTAAGATTAGACTTTTCCTTGAGTTCGGAAATTTTATTTTTAGCACTATCTGCGACGAAAAGCATGTCTTACTCGGTTTCTATTCCGTTTTTCTTTTTGTAGTCTGTGATGGCACTTTTGATAGCATCTTCGGCTAAGACAGAGCAGTGTATTTTCACTGGTGGAAGAGCCAACTCTTCTACGATAGCCATGTTATCTATTTCCATCGCCTGATCTATCGTCTTTCCTTTGAGCCATTCCGTAGCAACAGAAGAAGAAGCGATAGCCGAACCGCAACCGAAAGTCTTGAATTTAGCATCCTTGATAACCTTGGTCTGGTCATCCACTTGTATTTGTAGTCTCATGACGTCACCGCATTCTGGTGCTCCGACCAGACCCGTACCGACATCCTGCGCCTCTTTGTCCAGTGTACCTACATTTTTAGGTTGCTTAAAATGTTCTATTAATTTATCTGAATATGCCATGTTGTTATTATCTACTTGTTATAACAAAAATAAATCAAAGTTAGTTTACTATTAGTGTTCAGCCCATTCAACACTATCCAGGTCGACACCTTCTTTATACATTTCCCATATCGGGCTTAGATTTCGCATGTGATTGACGCCTTCGCTGACTTGCTTTATGGTGCGATCTATTTCCTCTTCTGTATTAAATCGACCTAGGCTAAATCTTATAGAAGAATGTGCAAGATCATCACCTAGTCCCAAAGCAATGAGTACATAAGATGGCTCCAATGAGGCCGAAGTACAGGCGGAACCAGAAGATACCCCTATATTCTGATTAAAAGTCATCATAAGGCCTTCCCCTTCCACGTGCTTAAAAGATATATTGCTCACATGTGGCATTCTGTTTTCTACAGAACCATTGATGTAGCATTCCTCTAAGCTATTGACAAGGCGGGATTCTAATTTATCTCTTAGTGCAGAGAGTCTTTTGGCTTCTTCTGCCATTTCGTTCATGGCCAGTTCTGCGGCCTTACCGAAACCCACAATGCCCGGTACATTAAGAGTACCCGATCTCATACCACGCTCATGACCTCCACCATCCATCTGTGAGGTGACTTTGACTCTTGGATTTTTTCTGTTGACGAATAATGCACCGACGCCCTTAGGTCCATACATTTTATGACCTGTGAATGCCATCAGGTGTACACCTGTTGCCTTAGGGTCTACTGGTATTTTACCTACCGCCTGCGTAGCATCTGACATAAGCAAGACACCTTTTTTAGCACAGATTTCACCTATTTGTTTCATAGGTTGGATAACGCCTGTCTCGTTGTTGGCCCACATTATGGATACCAAAATCGTCTTATCCGTTATCGAATTTTCTAATAACTCTAGATCTACTGTTCCATCATTATTTACATCGAGGTAGGTGACTTCGCCGCCCATTTTTTCCACCTTCTTGCAAGAGTCTAATACGGCTTTATGCTCAGTCTTGAGTGTAATGATGTGATTACCTTTTCGACTATACATCTCGAATACACCTTTGATAGCAAGATTGTCCGCCTCTGTTGCTCCAGAAGTAAATATGATTTCTCTAGGGTCAACATGTATAAGGTCAGCAATCTGCTTTCTGGCTTTATCGACACCATTCTCAGCAGACCAACCGAAAGGATGGTTTCTACTGGCCGCGTTGCCATAGAAATCCGTAAAATATGGCGTCATTTCTTCCAGAACCCTTGGGTCCATGGGTGTCGTGGCGTTGTTATCTAGGTATATTAGGTTATTTCGGTCCATTTATTATAGTCCTTTTAAAATTTGCTGCAAATATAGATATTATATATACCTGTTATTCTTATTTTTCAGATATTCAGGTGACTATACAACGTATTCCAAATCAATAGGTTCATGGATGAGAAAATAACACAATCCTCTGATAATCAATGGGTTGAGCATTCTCATGAAGAATGGATAGAATTAGTGTCAAAAGAACTCAAGTCTAAGGACTTGGAATCTAAGCGTATACACATAGATAATGAAGTAATATATGACCCATTCAAAGAGAAAATAAGAATAGAGAATGGGCAAGAGATCAGTGATGTGGCTCCTCTATCCATCGGTTTGCAGCTAGATATAAGGGATAATAAGGTTGCTAATCAGATATTACTGAGATTATTGCAAAACGACTTACGCGTTGTACAGATAGATGGTGACCAAGTGAATGATTGGAACGTATTACTGAATGGAATAATTCCAGAGATTATTACGATGATCCTAACATTCCGATCTATAGATTCTTTCAATAGGTTCGACCAATACAGAAAGAGTAAGGACACCAAAGGAAAGTGGAACATTGTAACGGATAATAAAAGTAAGCATGAGTCATTCTTAATAGATTATTCTTCTTATCAATATTTGCGCCCTTCTGAACTTATCAAATGTATTCATAACGATGTAGCCCTTACCACTGCTAAGGACATATTTATAAAGATTCCTCTAAAAGAAAACTTATTGGAGGTGATTCCTTTCGTAAGAGCGCTCAGAATATCTATTGAAAAAGCCTTTCCAACTAAAGAGGTCAAAATTGGAGGCTATCGGGAATTAAAAAGTAATAAGGCTGTTACCGATGATAACCAACGAGTTATAGAAGCCACGACGATCGCCATGTACTGCGCTATATCAGGCGTAGATACGCTATTTTTTGATCCTATAATTTCTGATGAAGCCATTAATGACAATCGTATCTTGCTCAATATCCAAAACATCCTGAGCCTAGAGAGTCAAATGCATTCGGCGAAAGATTCTTTATCGGGGAGTTATATTATAGATGACTTGACTGAGCAGTATTTGGCTATTGTTTAAAAAAGTGAATGATGGATAATATAGTTACCAAAATCTTGTAAGCAATAGTGCGGCATAGTTTCAATAAGTAATCTTTTCTTGTTTAATGAATTATAATTCATTGGTCACAGCTGTGAGTGATGTTATGTGCTATCAGTTTGATTTTTCCTTCTTTGTTTTTTTTAAGGCACATGACGAAGTTTTGTACTAACTGAGTGCCTTTACTATCGGTCATTATTGTTTGACCTATAGCCAGAGCTGTATTTAGGTCTTTTATAATTCCGTGATTTTGCCATTCTATCTTGCGCCAGTCACCTCTGGTTATACCCTCGTCTTTCGGAAAACTATTATTTTTTCCTATAAGATAGGATAGTAGTGCTTCGGCTGTATTCCTTAATGGTTCTTCGGTATCGTTGCCTATATTGACTATAACCTGCTCTTCTTCAAAGTTATAGTGTTCTTTTATGTGTCTTTTCGCGATTGTTTCGTAGTAGGTGTTATCAGCTATGGCTTTTGATATGGCGTTAAAAGAGATTCCGTAGCCTTTCTGAAATGCAATTATTTCTGATTCAGTGATTGGTCGAATCTCTTGGTTGTCAGTTTTTAGCTGGTTACATGAGTTTAGTAATAGTATACTCATAGCTATTATGAAAAGTCCGACTATTATTTGAAATCTTATCATTATGTTTTTCATTTGATAGGTTTTAGGTGTTAAGAATTGATTTGATTATGCCTATAGACTATTTGAGAGATACATCATATCAGTGCATGTTTAATCATTATAATTATTTTCCTCACAGAATGAGTCGTAGATGTCCACTCTTTTTGGAATATATTCTATATCGAGACTGTTACGAATATCTGAGCAACCGTCTGCTAATTTTTGTAGTAGAATATATGCGAGGCCTCTATTAAATAGAGCATCATAATCATCATGATGATAGTCAAGATAGTTGCTGTAATTATTAATCGCATTTTCGTAGTCGCCATAGATTAATTGAATATTTCCGTGTTCGAAGAGTTTTTCAATTTTATCTGTGTTTGATGCAATGAGTTTATTGAAAATGTCTAAGGATGACTCTGTATCACCAAGTTCATTCAGCAGTATTCCATAGTTATTTAATGCTTCGTAATAATCATCGCGAATGCTGATGGCTCTATGATATGCTGCTTTAGCTTCTTTTTTTTGACCTGTTATCTCATATAACTTGGCTAAGGAAAAATGATAAAGTGATATATTTTCATCGATAAGGATTGCGGTTTTAAAGTCGGTGAGGGCAGCTTGTTTATTGCCGATTAGTTTATAACATACGCCTCTATTATGGTGGGCTATCGAAAACTCAGGATTAATAGAAATGGCTTTGGTAAAATGTGTAATAGCCTCCTTAAGATTACCTTTTTTGTAGTAATAAAGTCCGTATAGATCATGGAGTAGGGCAGACTGTGATTCTTGATCTGCTGTCTTTCGTAATAGATTATAAGAATGTTCCAGTCTTCCTTCAGATATTGATTCTATGATCTCTACAATTATTTCTGCATCTGATATCGGTGACTCTATATTAGTTATTGATTTATTATAGGCGTCTAAATTACTTGCGGATTTTGAAAAGGGGGATTCCATATTAGGACTAAAAGAGAAGCTTTTTCGTGCAACGAGCTTGTTCCTGTATAATGGGTCTACATATTTAAGTATGTATGGGTTTAGAGATTTAGCCTTATTAAGATTATACTCCATCTGTATGGTCTGACCTAAATGACCATGGGCCTGTGCTCTTTTGATATAGGCAAGGGCATCATTTGGATGATGCGCAATATGCTTGGTGTAAGCATTTACGGCTTTTTCGGCGAACAGCTGATTTAGATGATTATCCCCTTCTTGCAACCAGTTAATCTGTGAGATAGCAGTATTAGTTAGGGCAAGGAAACAAAGTATATATAGATAGGTGTTTTTCATGGTAATAATTTTAAGTAATGATTAAGTCAAGAATAAGAGGCAGGGGGTGGCTTCAGCCAACCCCTGCGGCAATAGCAAGTACAATTAGTTATTGAGAATAATGGGCATATCCCCGTCTGATATTATGACTTTCGTATTGTTAGAATTGGACAGTTTCTCGAAGGCTTCTAGAGACTTAAACTGTAGCACACGCTGGTCTAATCCTTCTGATATGATAAGTTGCGCATCTCTTATGCCCTCTGCCTCTATTCTTTTCTGTTCGGCTTCTCTTTCCGTCTGCTTAATAACAAATTGCATTCTTTCTGCTTGTTGCTCGGCCTCCAGTTTTTCTTCTATGGCTATGGCAAGGCTCTGTGGTAGCTGAATGCTTTTAAGTAACACAGCTTCTATTCTAATACCTTTTTCGTCTAGATACGCCATCATACGATCCTGGATTGCTTGTTCTATATTATCTCTTTCTCCTGTATGCATATCCTTAGCAAAATAGTTAGCCGATACATCTGATACGGCCGATCTGAATACAGGTAAGATGACATCTAACTCATAATCGGTACCTATATTTCTTAGTATCTCGGGTGCTTCTTTCGGATCTATATTGTATAAGATGCTGACCTCAGAGAAGATATTTAGTCCCTCTTTAGACGGAATGTTGAGTCCTACCTCGAGATTTTCTGTCTGGGTAGAAATCTTGATAATTCTTGAGAACAGCGGATTATAGGTTCTAAGTCCTTCGGTGTAGCCTTTGTCGGCATATTTTCCAAACTTTCTTTTCACTCCCACTTCGCCCTGACGAACAGTTACACAACTTGTTAGAAATATAATGCATGTCAGCACGATGAGAACAGGATTAAGCTTTCT
Source organism: Saprospiraceae bacterium (assembly GCA_020628095.1). Classification (GTDB taxonomy): domain Bacteria; phylum Bacteroidota; class Bacteroidia; order Chitinophagales; family Saprospiraceae; genus RFSX01. The sequence continues at coordinate 52,150 of JAHDFP010000020.1, read as the reverse complement.
AATTTTCATGGCAAACTTTTTTTATTGATTCGGTTAATAATTTTTTGTTTCTGTGCTTGTTGTATTTTTCGATTTGCTATTGTTTATATAATAAGTTGGCTTTAGTCATGGCATAGAGCATATCGAATATTTCGTTACTCATAGCCTTTATATCGTTATTGTATTTTATATCAGTAAGTCGTGGAAGGTGTTTGGCAAAGTATATGTTATTGTTGCACACCTCCAGTAAAGTCGACGCTAAGGTTTTAGGGTAAGCGTAGCGCGGATTGATTTCTAATAAGACAAGACTAATCTTTTTACATAAGGCTTTGTATGCAAGAAAAAATCCATAGTCATTATCTGTGTCTACAGTCTTATGGTGGTAAGCTTTAGTTCCTTCTCGGACAATTATTCTATGTAATACTTCTTCATCTATAAAGGGAACATCCATGTTTATAAATGAATTTTCGATCAGGGCCTTTATTATTCTCTTGAGTTTTTCGTCAGGGTCTTGCAGATTTTGAAGAGCAATATCTATGCGTATAGAAGTCCAGTTCCAGTACCAATTAATAAGATATATAAACAGATAATGCTTGTTCTCAAAATATCTGTAGACTGACGACTCCGTGGATGATATACGCTGTGCGAGTTTCTTAAAGTTGAAATCTTCTATACCCAGCTTGTCTATGAGAGTTATGCTATTAAGAAGTATTTTTTTTCCTAACTCTGTCGTCGATGGATCTTTTAGATAGATGTCCGAATTGATGTTAATTGTTACGCTAAGATTTTTCATTATACTGTAATTAGGCTCTGGCCAGAGATTTAGATAATTTTTTTCTTGCAAAATGAATTCTGCTTTTTACGGTACCCAGCGGTAGCTCTAGCTCATCTGCGATCTCTTGATATCTATACCCCGCACCTACCATATTTATTATTTGCTGATAGTCTGGATGCAGAAGTCTGATTTCTTTATTTACTTCTTCTACGGCTAGATTGATTTCACCTTGGTTTCTATTATTCCACCTTTCTGGTATGTATGGGTAATCATGTAGTGGCTCTATATTATACTTTCTGCTCCTGCGATAATCATTGATGAAGGTATTCCTCATTATTGTCGCAGACCAATTTTTGAAACTCGTCCCTGGTTTAAAGAGATGAATTTTAGTCAACGCTTTAGTAATGGTCTCTTGGTATAAATCTTTTGCTTTTACTCTATCCTTTACATACGATTGAGCTAAGCGCTTAAGGAAGGGTTCTGCCTGTGTCAATTCTAGATGTATTTTCTTATCGAGCATAGTACTTATATTTTGTTTAATAGTAGTATTACTATCATTACAACGAATACATAATCAATTGGTTCAGTCCTATCTTTATTTTTGAGAACAATTTTTAGTGAGTGTTTCTAGTAAGATATGTTCGGATAACGTCGATAACATATATCAAGACGTGCTTAGGGAAGGCGTAGTAGAAGGAGAGGAAGATAGTCAGAGAAAAAAAAGAGACTTTACTGATTTTTCTGTAAAGCCTCTTGTGAGTTTTGGTTATTCTGGAATGTTGGTTTCCATCTTCTTTTAGTAATCAAAAGATTGATTCTCTACAGATGCTTTATCCACTAAGGACTGATATTCCTCAAGAGAAAGTCCATCCATACAGTAATCTATGGGATTGACGGCTTTGCCGTTGATTCTTACTTCGTAATGCAGGTGTGGGGCAGTTGATGTACCCGTACTTCCTACAGTTCCTATAACTTGGCCTTTAGTCACACGCTCTCCTTTTTTGACTTCTATATCTTTCATGTGTGCATATAATGTGGTATAACCGAAACCATGATCGATCACCACATTTTTACCATAGCCGAATAGTCGTTTCTCTACTTTTATAATTGTACCATTACCTGTGGCTATTATAGGTGTTCCTTTAGGTGCTGTAAAATCTATTCCTTTATGAAATTTCTTTAGCTTATGGACAGGATGTATACGCCAGCCATAGCCAGAAAGTGCTCTCATTTTTCTTTTTAGTTTGTCTTCCTTGATTGGCTTGATAGATGGGATAGAAAGTAGTTTCTCTTCTCGTTGTTTGGCAAGATGATGGATTGTATCCAAAGATCTCTTTTGCAATTCTAGTTTATACTTCAGCTTCTCCACACGACTCTGAGTCTCTGTGATCATTTCTTCTGAGTTTTGGAGATTGGAGTAATACTTATTAGTATGACCACCGATACCTCCTTCCCATACACTTTTATCTAAAGGATCAATCCCAAAGATGATTCTATGTACTTCCGCATCTTTTTCTTGAAGATTTTCTAGCTGACCTGCTATTTTTTCGAAATCTGATGAGATCGTATTGTACTGATATTGCATCTGAGACAAATCTCTCTTAGCAGCAATTTCTTTAGGTGTAGGAATGATGGTGTAAGCCACCGTATACATGATGAAGGCAAAGAGCAAAGTCACAGAGAGAAACATGGCATATCTGAAAAGTCTTGCTTTCCAGGATAATTCTAATTTTTCGTACTGTAATGTCGCTTCGTTAAATACGTATTTCTCCCGACTCATAACTCTTTTAGAATAATAGAATTAGTAGTTTTGTTATTCGAGAGGATAATGATCATTGGAAAATTTGCGTCGCTAAAATATAATTGTCGCGCCATATTACAAAATCTAATGATCTATTAAATTCTATCATATATAAAATAAATCAATATACAACCCATTCATATTACGATTAAAAGTCATGTGTTTCTGACTTAATAGCAGTAATTAGTTACATATTTTTCTCTTAATGCAAACCAGATTTTAGGTCATGACCTCCAAAGAAATAAGACAGACATTTTTAGATTATTTCAGTGACAAGGGGCATCAGATAGTACCCTCTGCGCCTATAGTGGTCAAGGATGACCCGACTCTCATGTTCACTAATGCGGGTATGAACCAGTTTAAGGACTATTTTCTGGGACATTCTAAGTCAAAGTCTCCTCGTATAGCCGATACACAAAAGTGTCTCAGAGTATCTGGCAAGCATAACGATCTAGAGGAAGTAGGAAGAGATTCCTATCACCATACGATGTTCGAGATGTTGGGTAACTGGTCTTTTGGTGATTATTTTAAGAAAGAAGCCATCCACTATGCATGGGATCTATTGACTAATGTATATGGACTGAAGAAAGAGAATATTTATATTACTGTATTCGAAGGTGATAAAATAGATGGCACGACGGCTGATGAAGAGGCCGCTAGTTATTGGAAAGAATATGTCTCAGAAGATCGCATATTATACTTTGACAAAAAGGATAACTTCTGGGAAATGGGGGATACAGGACCTTGCGGTCCTTGTTCAGAGATTCATGTAGATCTGAGATTAGAAGAGGAGAAGGCAAAAAAGCCAGGTCAAGAATTGGTCAATATGGATGACCCCATGGTCATAGAAATTTGGAATCTGGTATTCATACAATATCAAAGAAAAGCAGATGGCTCACTAGAAGAACTTCCTGAGAAGCATGTAGATACAGGGATGGGATTTGAGCGATTATCCATGATATTACAAGGAAAAACATCTAACTACGATTCGGATTTATTTCAGCCTTTCATTACCTATTTAGAGAAAAAATCTGGTATTACTTATACTGGTGATTATAGCGGAGATTCGATGACGGATATAGCGATGCGGGTCATTACTGATCATATACGTGCTGTGTCATTTACTATTGCCGATGGTGAGATGCCAAGTAATACAGGAGCGGGGTATGTGATCAGAAGGATACTGAGGCGTGCGGTAAGATATGGATATTCATTTTTGAATTTCAAACAACCCTTTTTTGCTGAGATGGTCTCACTATTAGCGGAAAACTTCAAGGATATTTTTCCAGAGCTACATGCGCAGCAAGATTTTGTCACTAGAGTTATACTAGAAGAAGAGAAATCATTTCTCAGAACTCTCGCTGATGGGCTGAAAAGATTAGATGCACTCAAAATTGATGATGGTACGCTTAGCGGAAGAGATGCTTTTGAGTTATATGATACCTATGGGTTTCCGTTTGACCTGACGAGACTTGTTGCCGCCGAAAAAGGATGGCGCGTCAACGAAAAAGAATTTGACGAGGCATTACGAGAACAAAAAGAGCGAAGTCGAGCAGATTCTAATAAAGAGACTGGTGATTGGGTCATGGTTAGCAATGGTGAAGAGACCTCATTCTTAGGTTATGATCAAGACGAAGTGGATGAGGTTAAGGTTATCAAATACAGAATTGTCAAAGAAAAAGGGACGGCCTTCAATCAGGTGATACTCGATAAGACACCATTCTATGCAGAAGGGGGTGGACAAGTAGGGGACACGGGTTACTTGCAGTTTGAAGAGGAGAAGATAAAAGTCCTGGATACCAAAAAGGAGAACAACCTGATTATCCATTATCTAGATAGGCTGCCATCAGATCCTAGTCTGACGGCTATGGCCGAAATAAAAGCTCAGAGAAGAAGAAAAATAGAGAACAACCACTCTACGACCCATCTTATGCATGCGGCCTTGCGTGAAGTACTAGGAGATCACGTGCAACAGAAGGGATCATTAGTGAATGACGATCAGCTCAGGTTTGATTTTTCTCATTTCGAGAAAATGACTGATGAAGAATTAACCCAAGTGGAGTCGATGGTCAATCAAAAGATTAGAGAGAATATTGCTCTCAAAGAGGATCGCCATATACCAATAGATGAAGCGAAGGAGGCAGGGGCTATGATGTTGTTCGGTGAGAAGTATGGTGATCATGTGCGCATGATTACTTTCGATAAGCAGTATTCTGTAGAACTGTGTGGAGGATGTCATGTGGATTATACGGGTCGGATAGGATCATTCAAGATCATACAGGAGACAGGAGTTGCTGCAGGTGTAAGGCGTATTACAGCCATCACATCGGAGGAGGCAGAGTACTATGTCAACCAGCGACTAGATCAATATAACAATGCTTGTGCTCTACTAAAAAATCCAAAAGATCTGACCAAGGCCATCACATCCCTACAAGATGAAAATAAAGAGCTGAAAAAGAAATTGGATAAATTGGTCGCTTCTCAGGCGGGTGATCTAAAATCTGACCTGATCAAAAAAATAGATAATTCTGCGGGTTATAATTTGTTAGCAGAGAAAATTCCATTATCCGATAGCAAGGCCGCGAAGACTTTATTGTTTAATCTGGAAAAAGAAGCGGGATCAGGAGTATACCTATTAGGCATAGAGGCTAATGAGAAAGCTCAATTGATGCTTATGGTTTCCAAGAATCTGGTGGAAGAAAAGGGTTGGAATGCTGGCAATATCATAAGAGAGGTATCCAAAGCCATTAATGGCGGCGGCGGCGGTCAACCATTTTTTGCAACGGCTGGTGGTAGTAATATCGATGGTATTACTGCTGCACTTTCTCAGCTTAAGGATCATTTATCTTAGGTGAGATTTTAAGCTGTAATCCTTTCTGATAGAAGGGCGATCAGTTGTCTCATGAAGAGGTGAAGTTGACTTTTTTGGATGGATAATAAGCCTATTATTGCTATAAATTTCATAACTTACTTTTTTGATTTACACCTTATACAAAAGGCAATCCAGCATTTTGTTATTCTAAGTTGATCGTTTCTAAGAAAGCAGAATAAATCTTAATATTTAATCTCTTGAAGGCCAGTAAATTGCATGGTCTATTAATGGATAGTCTATTTAACTTTTGTAAACGATGAGTAATAAAAAGGACGATTATTTAGCGCATTCGCGATATCAAGGACATGATAAATCTTCGGATCACGATGATTTTTCGATTTTCGAGCATGAGGGAGAGCATTACTTTGCTATGCTGGATAAGGATGGAAAAGTAGCTATGCGCAGCGAGGGATACTCCTCTGATAAGTCTAGGGATAATGGTATACAATCTGTTATCAAAAATCGAGATAATAATGACAGATGGTCGGTACTAGAAAAGATGGGAAAGTGGTTTCTATCCTTGAAGGCTGGTAATCATCAGGAAATTGCCCTGAGTGGAGCATTTGCTGCGGAGTCTGAAGCTAAGGCGTATCAAGCCTATCTGATGGGTCAAGCTGGTAGCATAAGCGCAGGCAGTGCGAGTGCGGCTTCGGCTATTGCAGGCACAGCTGTTATAGGCAAAGTAACCAAGCAGAGTTGGGAGGAAGCGCTAAAGGCATCTGGTGTCGTAGAAGGAAGGATAATAAGCGAATCTAGGAACGTAGTCAATACCATGAGAAATGTGCTAAGCGAAACTCGTAATCAGATAGGTGAGACAAGAAATCTTATAGGAGAAAATCGTAGGCAAATAGGCAAAACTCGTAATCAAATAGGTGAAAATAGAAGAGTAACCAAATACGCGGCCATTGCAGCGGCGAGCATGGGTGCTATGAAATTTGCTGATATAGAACATGTGAAATCAGGTGGTCCTGCCGCGATAAAGGAAGTGGCTGCCGCTAAAGTCGGTGGATGGTGGCCTATATTATTCTTGTTATTGCCGTTTTTGCTATTCTTTCTATTTCCAATAGTTCCTGCGGCCTTACCCGCAGCTATTGCATGGAAGTCTGTTCCCGTGGTAGCTCCAGCCCCAGTTGTAGTAAAAACATGTGATTGCGATGCATTGACACATCCGATATTTAAGATACCTAACGAAGAACCACCTAAAACTACGACCGTTCTCGGACGTGCTCCAGAGTACGGAGATTCTCATGCGCTATCGCCTGCTCAATTTTATAATAAGATCAAGGCCAAGTATGAAGAGAGTGCGATGGAGCGTAGATTCTTAGATGGCATCTTTAAGCAGATGGGATACGAAAATGGTTTTAAGGATGCTACAGCAGATTTATTCTCCAATGAGGTTATCCCAAGAGGCATTAATGCAAATCTAGGAGGTACCGTTAGTCACAAAACGTACTACAGAAAAATGATGACTAACGAAAAAGATAGACAAGCATTTCGTATCAAGGCCGCGAACTATTGTGATATGTTCTTTATGAAGACGTGTGGAAATCACATGTACTATAATCATAATTGTGCCGATCAAGAAGCAGAATAGAAACATAAGCCATATATGAAAAAACAAAAGCTCCGTCAGAAGAATCTGACGGAGCTTTTGTTTTTTATATCAATGGGCTCGCTTTTAGTTCTTTCATGAATACGATTTTCAACTCTTCCGATGCATCGTGTATCATATCTAAGTCATGTGGAAAAGGTCTCGATTGTCTGTCTATACGATGATGATCGTGACTGCATAGTGCTCTCCTGTCACCTATAAATGTGCTCGCATAATCCTTAAATACTGTACGCACATCCACAGGTACAGAACTTATCGTATTTCCTGTATTGTTATCGATAAAGAAAAGATGACCAGTTACCTGTGCTTCTTTATGCCTTTGGACCTCTGTGACAAAGGCGTGTATCCATTTGAATTTTTCCACTTTGATTCTTTTGCCAGATGTATCCCTGACAAATTTTCCTTTATCATCTTTCAGATAACGATAACCATTTTTTATTTCTTTTTCGTCCTCGTGCTGGTTTATGATTTCCTGCTCAGGACCTACTGAGATATTCATAATTTCCATCTTTGCGATATAATCATATTCATTATTAGAATTATCTGATAAGTGATAGGTCCTCCATATACTATTCATATCGCGCAGATCTATACTCTTGATGATTCGCTCAAAATTTTTAGGGACTACAGCTTCTGCACTATTGATCAGATCCACTTTGATATTGACATGACCTAAGTCTATGGCTTCTCTTTTCTTCTCATAAGTATCCTTGTAGTCTGCTATCCAATTATCCGCCTCGTCATATAGTGCGTAAGCACTGCGTGCTTTTCTCTTAGAACTAGTTTGTTTTGCTTCAGCTAATAAAATTTCTGCTTTGCCATAGAGGTAGTTTGCCATTTCTGCTTCGGCTTCATCTTTGAGCCTATGCGTATCGACAAAATCAAATCTTCCCTCATAGCCATCTTTACTTATCAATGGTAGAAAAGGATCTATCCTAGACTGACGACGTTCTATCTTGTCAGTAATCTCATAGATTCGCTTCCAGTTGCGAGAATTATTACCGCGCTTTAGACCTTCTATTCTGTCTAAGTCCATCCTTGTAACTTTGACGAAGGCTTCTTCTAGCATCTGTACGTGCTTGGTTTTCTTCTTTTTCTTTCCAGCTAATTTTTCTGTAGCATAGACTATGGCTTCGTCATATTGCCCACGCTCTATCATTTTTTCCAGAGTACGACAGCTTGCAACAAGCGTAAAAAGTACGAGTGTGTAAAGTAACTTTTTCATAGGCTTATTTTTTCAGATTAATAAATCAAGATTTAAAGCTATGAGTGTGCATTGAGATGAAAAGTTACTTCCCGTTACACTTTTAAAATGTAATTAACAGAAATTATTAATGCTGCATTAACAAAGCAGTCATACGCTATCTCACAATAGTCACATTCCCTTTCTGACGGATGACCTGACATCCTTCGATATCTAATTCTAAATAATAAGCATATACATCTGATGGCTGAATTTGACCATCTGCGATACCGTCCCAGCCTTCTTCCTGATTATAGGAGTAGACTTGTTTTCCCCATCTATTATAGATGGAAAATTCTTTGATACTCACGAGGTCTTCGTAACCCTCGTCTATGACAGGTTTGAATATATCATTTTTACCATCTTGGTTAGGAGAGAAGACATTTGGATAATGGATGTATTCTGTACCGTTAGGTATCTCAATGGTTTTGATTAAGGTGTCTCTACATCCCGTTCCTTGATCTATGGCGACAAGTTGTATTTCCTTACCTCCTATTTCTTGGTAATAGTGGATGAGGTCTCTGTCTTCTGTATAATAATCCTCATCAGCATGCCATATATAACTATCAGATCCATAAGAGAGATTCTCTAATTCTACTCTTCCAAAACAAAAATCAGAATATTCAACTTGCTCAAAGTCTGCAATTACTTTAGTTATAAATAAAGGAATATCAAATGTCGTAAGGCAGCCAGTGGATTCTTCTCTCAGCTCTGCGGTGACAATATGGTCACCTTCGACATGGTCTATTATATGAAATAAGTTGTTGTCACTGATGACCTCTCCATTGTTGAGATGCCAGGTGATCGCATCGGTGTCGGAGACGTCGGTGAGTTTTATTTCTGCTTCTTCATTATAACAGATGGAATCTTTTACCACGTGTACTATGGCGTTAGGTCCATTTACGGACAGCGATATGTTAGCCGTATCTTTACATCCGAAACTGGAACTGGCAATAAGTGATATGGTATATTCTCCTTTGTCATAGGTGTGGTCGGGGTTTCGCGCCTGAGAAGTCCTATTGTCACCAAAATCCCAATCAAAAAATTCTTGTCCTACTATCATAGAATGATTCTCGAAAGATGCATCAAATGGAAAACAAGCGACCTCGTTACTATCTAGATTGATACCAAAGTCTGCGATGGCGTCTTGGATTCTTATAATTTTCGAGAGTTTGGTTTCACAACCGTTGTCATCTGATCTCAAAAGAATATTTAGGATAGAATAATTATTTTCTGGTAGCTCTTGCCAGCTATATGTAAGAGACTCTATATTCTCCGCTTCGTACCCATGACTCATTGTCCACTGAGAATAATCTACATCGTCTTTGTCGCTAATGTCTATGGTGATTGTATCTCCCAGACATATAGATCTATCGGAGATATTCAGTAATCCGCTAGGTCCGACAACATCTATTGCCATAGACGAAGTGTCACTGCATCCAAAACTAGTTCTTCCTATGAGTTCTATGTCATAAGTTCCTTTCTCGAAAGTGTGTACAGGGTTTTTTGATTGACTAATCTGTCCGTTTCCAAAGTTCCAGTTAAATGTTGTGCTACCGATGCTTTCAGTTTGGTTACTAAAGATTAACTCATGAGGGTGACAAATAAATTCTAGACTATCCACATTAGTGCTAAAGTCTGTTGTAATATCCTGAAATCTCACTGTAGAGGATAAGATGGATTCACATCCGTTAGCTGTTGATTTAATTACCAGATCAATATCTGAAATATTATTTTCTGGAATCTCAGGATAAGAGTAAGTGACAGGATTCTGATCGGTGATGACTGTACCGTTACCCAGATCCCAATTATATTCGTTAACGTCATCAGGATTTTTTAGTTCTAACAAAAGTTCCTCGCCAAAGCATAAGGTTTTGTCCGATACAAAGAGATCCCCAGAAGGGCCCACCAGTTCAAAGTTTCTTTCGGTGTAAGAACTACATCCATGGACGGATTTTACTGTAAGTCCGACAGTGGTGATTCCTTTTTCTAAGGTCATGGTCGGATTCTCTAATACGGAGCTATTACCTTGTCCAAATGACCAATCATAATTTACAGAACCATCTACATAAGACTCATCAGTAAAACTTATCGTATGAGGATGACAGATAACATCCCACCCATCTACGGAAGAAGAAAACTCGGCTATCGGTTGATCTACGATGCGTAATTCTCTAGTTAGGGTATCTCCACATCCTGAACCAGCCTCAGCGAAAATCATAGAGATGGTATAAATTCCTCTTTCCGAATATTCCACGAAGTTATTCCTTTCATTACTTTGCTCTCCATTACCAAAATCCCATTCGAAATTCAGATATGATCCTTCATCATCAAATTCGATTCCTTTAATATTGACCTGAGATCCGACGCAAGCCGTCTGAGCACTAAGAGAGATAGAAGACTCGGGTTGGTAGACAGAAATATATTTAGTTAAAGTATCGCGACATCCTAGAGCATCCAGAACATTCACACTTATCTCTATTGTGTCTTTTTTTATAGGATGAAGATCTGCTGCCGTAAAGGTGTGATTAGGACTCTTTTCGTTAGCACCGAAACTCCAAGCCCATTCAGTTGCTGTGGTATCTAATTTACTAGTATTGATTAGTTGAGTGTTATGCGGAAAACATATCCTGTCATCTAAATTAAAATTAAGTTGTCGACCATAGACATTGATTTGGGTTTCTGCTTGAGCCGTGCAACCATTGATGTCGGTGATCGTTAGTTTGAGTTTTTGTTTTCCTGCTGGGAACTTATGATCTATTACTTCGTCAGAGACGGCACGTGATCTTTGGTGCTCAAACTCCCATAAGATATTATTACCACATCCCTGATATATATCAGTACTTAATGATGCGTCCAAGGAGTATGAAACGTTATCACATAATTCTTTTGGGGCTTTTATGACTGCCTCTGGAGTTGTAATATGTATTTCCACGGTATCTGTATGTGTTTTACATTCCGAAGTGGTAGAATGCGCTCTTAGTATAACCTCATGAATACCTTTCTCACGGAATGAATAAGTAAATTCTTGTGATCTACTGATGACTTGATCTTGGTGTACCCATTCGAGTGATTGATAGTTTCGACTTTCACTTGTAAAATGAACTTCATAGGGTGCAGAACATTTTTTTTCATACTTTATATCTGCACGGGGGCCATCTACTTTTAGAGTGCCAGGTATTTCATATTTTTCTAATAAAAATCCTTTATACTCCACATCTAAAGTAGCCCCAAATGAACCTGGAAACCTTGGCGCATCTACGAATGGATTCTCCTTCCAACAATGACTGAGTACATCATTTTCCATATTAAGGTGCAGATCATAGGATGTGCGAGGCAGAAAAATCATCATGTCCTGACCTACACAGAAAGTACGTCTATTGCCATCTTCACCGCAATCCACGCACATGCCTTCGCATTCTCTTGCAATATCATCCAATTCGGAATCAGTAATATTAATTACTTCTATGGTTGTGGGTGAGGAAGTGTTTTGACAACCTGAAGAATCTTCTACGGTCAATGTGACATTATAGAGACCTGGTTTTTTGTAAGTGTGAGATACTTCTTTTTCGTCTCCGCCTAAGGTGACTTCCACACCATTACCAAATTTCCAGATGCTTTGTACAATAGAATCCGAAGAACTTCCTTTATCCTCAAAGTCCACCTTGAGTGGGGCACGTCCGATTATGGTGCTTGGTACTAAAAATGATTCTGGCAATTGATATTTATATTCTATTTCTGTAGAGTCTATACAGCCACTTTCTGTTACAACGGCCAATGTCAGGTTAATCATTTCTGTATTATGAATATGGTACTCATCTCTATCTTTTAGGTCAAATTCGTAAATAAAGACATCGCCTTCTTCTACTCTCGAATTATTCCAGTAGTATTTGTCCAGTCCAGTATAGTGGGCATGCAATTTTAGTATGGCTGGGTTACTACATTTGGATACTGTCTCTACTGAGAATGAGGATAACTTATCTGAAACCAATATCTGAAAGGTCGTGTCTAAAGAGCAACTCCCGCTACTGCTTCGATAGTGTACTGTTTTGATTCCAGCCGTGTTGTAGGTAAATTCTGGAGATTTTCTTCTCGATGTTTTTGGCTCTGCGCCTTCACCAAATTCCCAGTAGTGAGAAGAAGAGGAAGAATCATTAATAACCTGTAACATACTACCTATACACGTCGTGTCTTCTACTGCGAAGTCAACATAGGGTTTTCCTAAAGAAATTTTTTGTTCTTGAGTAGCGCTGCATCCATTGGGTGATGTAATAGTCAGCGATATGGTATAGTCACCCTCTGTATGATAGCTTATTGGATTGGGTGTGTATCGATCAGAAGTGATGCCATTGCCAAAATCCCATTCATATTTATACTGGCTGTTATAAGTAGAGTTATTATCAATATAAAACGTCTCAGGAATCAGACAACTAAAAGTTTTGTCCACGCTAAAATCTACTAATGGTTTTTCCAGACTTATGAGATCATCTTTTTTGATGGTCTTGTTGCACTCTGTATAATTGGTTGTGAGTTGTAAGGAGACATCAAATTGGCCTTCTTCTTGGTATGTGTGGTAGGGGTTTCTTTGCTCAGAACTATTTCCATCACCGAATGCCCAGAGAAAATCTAAGATGGAAATATCATCATGCTTATCCAGGTTATAAGTGAATTGAATGGATTCGGGAACGCACCCTACGGTCTTATTACTTTCTATATCTACAATGAGATCTGGAAATACTTCTATCTGTAAAGTGCCAATGGTTGTATTTCTATCAGAGTCACTATATAAAGTGACGGCGTACATTCCGGCATCAGTATAAATGTGCTGTGGTGAACGTAATGTAGATGTACTGCCGTCACCAAAATCCCAAAAATATGAAGTCTGCTCATGAGAAGTGAATTGGATTGTTAATGGAAGGCATCCTTTATTCTTATCTGCTGATTGACTAGTAATTATCGATGGCGAGAGAAGGATAATTATAATTATGAGATTTTTCATTTGTTTATATTTAGTAACTAACTCATAAGGGGATATGACTAAAGATTAGCTATATCCTAATGTGTCTTATTTTATTGATGAAAGATGTTGCGGCTTAGTATTGCTTAATAGAAGATTGGTAATAATTATTAACCATCTTGAGATATTGTTCTCTGGTAAATTCACATTTACAGTGATAGTGTGACATGATATTAGTCGTGTGCGGAAAGAAAGGATTACCACTAGGGTCTCTTGTCTCCCAGACGAATTCACAACCATCCACATACTCTGGCAGAGTATCTTTTTCTTGATCTACAATGACCCATTGATTAGTCGAATCCTTTGTCATTCCGTACGGGTCGGCAGGCGTGTCACATATAGAGTCTCCTGTGATGTGGCAATTAGATCTGTCGACAAGTTCTGGTGTCTCGGTAAAATTAGTTGTTGATAGACCCAGTAAGTGGCCCAGATGATGGGCGATCTGCTCTGCGGGTCCGTCTTCGCAATTTAATTCTACATATATATGTGCATTCCTTTCTGTAAAGAAGCCATAGAATTCGCTATATCCGCATTGTGCGCCAGCCACTTCATTAGAGAAAAAGATATTTATTCTCCGAGGAAGGGCATGCACGATACCTGCCTCTCTGATCCTATAGTCATGAAGTAAGTAGGCATACGCATAATTATCTTGAATCACTTTATAATCACAAGAACTAAGGCTCATACATATTGGCTCAAAATAATAGTTGGCTTGAGCGAGTATGGATTGTACCTGTTCTGGACTAAGTAGGGGCTGACGTCTTGAAGAATCTATGGACATCACGATCTGCACATTAAATTTTTTCTCTACACAGGGGAGACTTTTGTCTTGAAATCTTACTTGTGCATTCAGTGACGCACATAGGAAATAAGTGACCATGCCGATAGACAGCAGATCTCTAACAGAGATTGTCATAAGTCAAGAATTTGTTTTGATACCAATAGATAGGAATCCTATTGATTTCGTTAGGAATATATTTTCGTTCGTTTTACATCAGATTGATGTCTGATGGGATTAAAAGGTTAGTAGGGGAGAGGAAATTAACGTAATAATAGCTGTGCCTTGATGTCTAATTGTCTTCTAATCCAGCCTTATACTTTTCGACATTTTTGCTGGCCACATAGTTTTTGATGATGAACTTGGTAAATTCTTGATCTGCTCTAAATCCGATGCCCAAGCTGGTGTCCCCTTTGGAGGGTTCATTTATTTTGACAGGTTTGTAGGTATAGATTTCTTCATTTTCTTCGTCCCACACGAGTTCAGTGGTGATAAGTTCATCATTGTTTTTATTGAAGAGCCTGACGTTTTCTTTGACGAATATTTTTTGCTCAATATCCTTGCGTAAGGCATAATCTGCTTCTAGCCAACTGGTAACCTTTTTGTTAGGATCTAAAAACTCGACTAAAAGTCCATCAGGAAATTCGTCGTAGTATTCTCCTTGATCAAAGTACCGGATTAAGGTTGGACTTTTTATTTTGACTTTGACCACGGCGGAGTCGCTATAGAAGATGACAACATTTTTAGCGACTTCTTTTGTCACGCTATTGTTATCTACGAGTTTGTATATGTCTATTTTATCTGTGCTACAGGCTAGCAAGAATATGATAAGAGAAGAAAATAATGCTTTTCTCATCATCTTAATATGGTAAGATCATCAGAGTATGTTATGACCTCATCATCTATAAATCTGATATTGGCCTTCCATACATAGACACCTGGATCTACTTCGTGCAGAAAAGAATCGTTACATGCGCCGAATTGCCCTTTCCACAATTCTCCAGCATTCGCTGCTGCAATATTATTGCATGAGAATATTAAATTACCCCAGCGGTCGTATACCTCGAATTCTTCTATACTATCTACTTGTGGTCCGAGACCAATAAAGAAGGTGCTATTGACGTCTTGAGTCGTCGGAGTAATCACATTGGGAATATAGATAGGTCTGACAATGCGCGTAGTCACTGTTACGAAATCGGAAACTTCGCAGCCATTAGCATCAATAACTGTAAAGGAGTAGGTGGTGTTGCCTGGTGCAATGACTTCGGGATTGAGACAATTAGAGCAACTTAGTCCTTCAGCTGGACTCCATACGATGGAGTCACCCGGATTCTGTGGAGAATAGGTTGCCATCAGTTGTCCAGTAAATCCCAAATCTATTTCTATATTATCGCCAGCATCTGTTACGATCTCTTCAGGTTCTGCAATAGTTACCTGCGTTGTGACTTCGCAGCCTTTAATATCTTGCACAGTGACATCATAGGTGCCAAACTGTAAATTTTGGAATGCTGAGTTAGGCACAAAAGCACCACCATCCAGTGAGTAATTATATTCTGGTGCTCCAGAAATACCCTCTACAGCGATAGCTCCATCGGCTTCTCCAAAACAAGATACATCCAATGTCGTAGCTGTAATATCCAAGGTGGAAGTATCCATACAACAAGGCTCTACATAGATATCTAATATTCTCGTCAGCGCACAACCTCTAGAAGTCTCCACTGTCAATGCTATAGATTTGTTTCCAAAAGATTCGTAGACGACCTCATGAGGACCTTCTCCAGTAGAGAAAAGTGGATTAGCACCAAAACCGAAGTTCCATGCATAAGACACTATACTATCCGTCTCTGATAGTGAACTATTAGTGATAGTAATACGCTTATCACACTCGAAGGCATCTATCGTCTCCAGATCGAAATCAGGTTCTGGACCAAGAAATGTTCCTGTCCCTCCAAATTCTATATCAAAACCAAGAGCACCCCTTGAAAAATTCATCACGACCAAGGCGTAAGATTTTCCTTCTTCCATTTGAAGAGCCTCTACAAAGTTGTTATTACCGTCTTGACAGCCTGGTTCTTCTCTCAGATCACCATCGCCTATCATCAGTCCCGTAGGGCCATTACATATCTGCCATTCTTCAAAAGGTGCTGTCACTCCTCCAAATCCATTAGCACCAGAGGCCATACATCTGATCATCACCTTATTATCGCAATCATCTAATCCACCTGGAAGCTCAAATACGGCGAAATCAAGGTCATCGGATTCAATACCAGGTATATAATCATTAGGTGTAAGTGTGAACGTCAAGCTGCCTGCATCCTTACAGGTCCAAGTGTACCAAGAAGAACGGAATTCTGAACTAAGGCATTGATCTGCGAAATCAGATAATTCGTTAGGATCATTACCTGATGTGGATAGGTTTTCGACCACGAAAGGTGTTTTGTCGCACAGCACGACAGAACTTATGCAATCCGCTTCAGGTGAAGGAGGGGCGATAAAATCATTGATACATAGCTTGAATGTACCTTCAAATCCTACACCTGCCTCTACAAAGAGGTAATACCTTTGTCCTAAGGTCAAGTCGGATACCTGAAACTCATCAGATACGAAAGACCTCCCTGGTGAGCAATCTACATAGGTCAGATCATCGCAGGGTCCTTCAAACAAGGCCATTTTTGGATCTTCTAATGAACCTATTTCGTTTCCACTAAAGAGTTGAAATAATATGGCGGGCTCTGTCGGTACAAATGAAAACCACACGCCGTTGGCATTATTAATAAAGCAATTATTAGTAAACTCTGGATCTGGTGTGCCACCTTCGTTAGAGAATTCTGCATTTTCTGAGCACCATTCGTCTATGGAAGGAATATTGATGGCGGTGAAGCAGTCATCATTAAGCGGCTGAGAGAATACACTAACAGAAACCAAGAAATATATAATGAATTGTAGTTTCTTCATGAAATTCAATAATGTAAATTTAAAACTGAATCAATTCTTAAAGGTTTCCGTATCAGACTAACCACAAATTTCTCTTTATTATTATAAGATTACAATGAATCGCTTGTATTTAGTAATATTTTAATGGTAAAATGGTTTATAAGTCATCCTAACACATCATTACTATGCTATACCTCGTGCCGACGCCGATTGGCAATCTGGAAGATATTACGTTACGTGCAATCAGGACGCTCAAGGAGGTCGATCTTATAATAGCAGAGGACACCCGTACATCTAAAAAACTGCTGGTTCGATATGATATCGATACACCCATACAATCCTTCCATGCGCATAATGAGCATAGCAAAGTAGACCTATATATAGAACAACTAAAAGCGGGGAGGTCTATAGCTCTTATCTCAGATGCAGGGACTCCCGGCATATCAGATCCAGGGTATTTAATAGTGAGAGAATCTATAAGTAATGAGATAGATATTAGTTGCCTACCTGGTCCTACCGCATTTGTGCCCGCTCTTGTTATGTCGGGATTGCCATGTGATCGTTTTCATTTCGAGGGTTTTTTGCCTGTCAAGAAGGGGAGGCAAAGCCGATTAGAGTATTTGGTTAGTTTACCTAATACATTCATATTATACGAATCTCCTTTCAGAGTAATCAAAACGACACAAAAACTTATAGACTTAGGGTGTGGACTAAGGCGCGGAGCTGTATGTCGGGAATTAACTAAGATTCATGAAGAAGTGATACGGGGAGAACTGAATAAAATATTACCAGTTTTACAGTCAAAAACTAAAATTAAGGGTGAAATCGTCATGATTATCGGTCCTCCTAAGAAGTCATAGCCGATAGATAATATTTACTTTTAATTACCTTTTGGTGATAATTTGGCATATACAACGGAATATCTCATATTATGGAGTGATAATTCCTTTCAAAATTGAAAAATTCACTAAAATTGCCTGTGAAATAGCACTATCACTATAATATTGATGTGTTATAGAGAATGCATAGAATTTACACCTTATAATGTCTCATTCTAAACCCAGAAACATAGTCCTCATTGTGGCTGATAGTCTGCGTTACGATTCCGTCTACAGGAATGGTCAAGACCTAGGTGTGCCATATATGCAAGATAAGGGTACCCAATTCGTTAATGCCAGCTCTCCTGCCTGTTGGACTCTGCCTGCGACTGCCAGTATATTCACTGGTCAGCTACCACATGGACATCAGGCGACCACGCAAACAAGAGAGCTCAATCGAGATAGCATCACACTAGCTCAAATATTAAAGCAACAAGGGTATCACACGTATCAAATAACATCCAACATAGCGACTTCCGAGATTTTCGGGCTGGATAGAGGTTTTGATAAGGTATTCAAGACTTGGGAACTGGCAGAGAAAAAAGGTCTGAAGCTATCTCAGTTGTTTGTCCTGCTAGGAAAGCATAGGATAAGGAAGAAAATCTTCTCTAAAGATGCCATCTCTTATAAGCTGTCATCTGACATACGAGCAGCCAGTGTGTGGTTTAGGAGTTATTATAAGCTGATGTTTGATCATGCACATAAGTTGATGCAGGATCATGAAAAGAAAGGAGAAAAGGCGTTTGTATTTATCAATCTCATGGAAACACATTTTCCATATCACATTGATAAAGAATTCAAGTTTTCCAGTAAGAACCCTCTAAAGAAGCTCTCAGAACTAAGAACCTTATTCAATATTGTCAATCAAACTTTTCTTGCCAAAGACAACTATAAGCCCAAAGCCGAAAAACTAAAGCAGATTAAGACGAGGCAAAGTAAGGCTTGGGATTTGATCAAGGAAGATTTGGATGAGTTTGTGAGGTCTATACATGAGGATAAAGAGAACTTAGTAATTTTTACTTCGGATCATGGAGAAAATTTTGGGGATCAGGATTGGGTCTATCATTTCTCCAATGTAACGGATGCTTGTACGCGTGTTCCTATCTTTTGGATGGATCATAATGGTATCGTACCTAGTACTAAGGATCATAAGACGAGTTCTAGACTATTATTCCATACGATAGCTAAGCGTGCAGGCTATCAAAATCTCAACGGACACGATATCTTCGATAATAACGTATATAGCATTCCGATCTCTCAGAGTTATTGGTATAATCATCATGCCAAGACTCTGGATAAGTATCGCTATAATCAGTTCTGTTTTCATTACGATGGTATGAGATACCTCAAGAAAAATGGAAGTTGGGCTGCGGCAGCGAGTACGGCTTATAAAAGTGGAGAGGATGAGTTACCTTTCGAAACCTTAGCCAAAGGAACTAACCCGATCGAGGAAATCGTTAAAGATGCCGAAGTCAAAAAATATCTTCAGAAAAATCTCAATAACTTTCTTGACTTCGAAAAAGGAATCGAGAGTTAGATAATTACTCCAAGCCTAAGGACCTCATTAAACAATAGCGTCACTAAGCTTCAACACATGTTTCTTATAAAAGGAGATACAACTATTCATCATCAGACCAAAATCAGGATTGGCATGAGCTGGTTTTCCTTCTTCATAGTTGGTATCCAGTTCGACATCTTTTTGTAGCGGTAATTCGGCATGTGCCATGTCATTAGATAAGACATATAGAATACCATGATGGGCATGCTTCCTGACTAGCTTTCTCACTGCGGATAGCTTGGCTGTTTTGTCATCTATAGCATGTGCAGCGAATACAGGTGTATGGATGCGCTTTCTTTTAGATAACTCTTCATTTTGATTGATTATCTGACCTAATTCGAGAGCAGAGAAGAGGGGAAGTTTGGGATATTTGTAAGGGTCCATCCCATGACCTTCTATTTCCCCGTCCGCTATTTTGGCTATGGAAGAGATAAACTTAATCTGCCCTAATTCTCCTATTAGTCCGACATCTATAGCGGCCGCAAAAAGAAAAAGACCACCTGTTATCATAACAGGATCTCGCAATATCTTATTGTAACAGAGCGCACCACCAGCAGAAAATCCACCCAAAGAAATGACCGAGCCTATAAGTGTAGCGATCACAACCATCGCATCCATTTCTTCTCTCCATTTGGCATCCATCCGAGCATCCTCCATAGGTTTGTCTGGATGGACAAGACCATGAGCAGGAAGTAAGGGTATGATGACATTAGCACCTAATTCAAAAAAATGTTCGGCTATAGCGCTTACATAATAAGGCGAATCTGATAATCCATGAACCAAAATAATTACTTGATTGGTCGGCTTATTATGTAATAGTAGGGTAGGCTCATTGCCAGGTTTTATTTCAGTTGCAACGATCTTATATGTAGACTTTTCTTCATTTATTTGTTCATGCTTTAGTGTGACTTGATTGTGTCTTTTATGGTATTGTTCTTTAAATAGTGATAAAGCTTCTGTGTAATATGACATCTCTTACTTTTGTTTGTAAATTAAGCTGGAACTAAAATATTTCATAATCGTGATTAGAAAAGTAGAGTTGATTTGAATAATACAGATAGATCGCATCAGATACATCAAATATTAGAGGATGTCTATGGGTATTCTTCCTTTAGGTATGAGCAGGAGAAAATTATCTTAAGTCTTCTGGATGGTAAAGATGTCTTGGCTATCATGCCAACGGGAGGAGGTAAGTCTTTGTGTTTTCAGATTCCAGCATTATCATTAGAGGGTTTGGCTATTGTTATCTCTCCTTTGATTGCTTTGATGGACGATCAGGTCAATGCCCTCTTGCAGTTAGGCGTCAAAGCGGCGGCATTGCATAGTAACGTGGAGTACACAGCAAGAAAAGAAATCTTACAGTCGATAGAAGACAAAAGCCTCAAGCTGTTATATGTGTCCCCTGAAAAATTACAATCACCAGATTTTCTTAATTATTTGCGGAACCTCCAGATCAGTTTATTTGCTATAGATGAGGCCCATTGTGTGTCGGTATGGGGTAATGATTTTCGACCAGATTATGTACAATTGCGTATTATAAAAGAAGCCTTTCCAGCTATCCCAATAATTGCTCTGACGGCTACGGCGGACCATGCAACACAAAAAGATATTGTCAAGCAATTGCGTATTCCTGAGGCTGAGGTTTATTTAGCTAGTTTTGAAAGGACTAACATATCTGTAGAATGCAGACCAGGCCAAAAGCGCATAGAGCAGATTTTAGATTGGGTACAAAATAGAAAAGGAGAATCAGGAATCATCTACTGTCTCAGCAAGAAAAATACAGAGAAACTAGCTGAAAGACTTAAAGACAGAGGATATAGAGCGGCGTACTATCATGCTGGTATGGATGGGCTAGAGCGTACACAGATCCAAAGAAGATTTACGGATGATGAGATAGATATCGTATGTGCTACGATTGCCTTCGGGATGGGTATAGATAAGCCCAATATCAGGTATGTCATACATTATTCTATGCCCAAGAATATAGAAGGCTATTACCAGGAAATAGGTCGTGCAGGTCGTGATGGCGATCAAGCAGAGGCATTACTATTTTATAGTTGGGGTGACTACCTGATATTGCAAAAATTTATAGAGGAAAGCGACTCTGATGATACTTTCAAAAATGTACAAAAGGCAAAGTTAGAGCGGATATGGCAATATGCGAATGCTCAGAATTGTAGAACTAACTTTGTGCTCAGTTACTTTGGTGAATTTAAGAACGATCCTTGTGGGCATTGTGATAATTGTCTATATCCTCCTCAGATCATAGATGGAACAAAGTATACTCAAATGGCACTATCAGCCATCACCAGAGCGAAAGAGAGCGTATCCGTCAATCTCTTAGTAGATGTGTTACGGGGATCATTCAAAAAAGAGGTGACACAATTGGGTTTGGATAAAATAAAAACTTTCGGAGTGGGTCGTATTGTTCCTTATGCGCATTGGCGGCACTATATTACTCAGATGATTAATAGTGGAATAATACAAATAGACTTCTCTGATTACTCCAAACTCAAGCTAACGCCCTTATCTCATGCCGTTCTCCAAGGTGAGCAAATGGTTGAGTTAGCAGAATACAGAGTCCAAGAAAATAAAGCGAAAGAAAAAGTCAAAAAGGCAACTCTAGAGATAGATGAGTATGATGAAGGTCTATACGAAAGACTCCGACAATGGAGATCCTCATTAGCACGGGAAAGAAATGTGCCAGCTTACATCATCTTGTCAGACAAATCCCTAAAGCATATCGCTAGTATCAAACCAGTCAACGAACAAGACCTATTGCGCGCTCATGGCATTGGCAAGAACAAGCTCGAAAACTTTGGCGAAGCCATTATAAATATTGTGCTTAATAAGGCTTAGATATGCAGATATCTATTACCCGTCGCACCCAATGCCGCTTCTTTGATAGCTTCGGTATAAGTCGGGTGTGGATGAGATATCCGCGCCATATCCTCTGCAGATGCACGGAACTCCATCAGGGCCACTGCTTCCATAATCATATCCGCAGCACGCGCACCGATCATGTGTACACCTAAGATTTCGTCTGTCTCTTTATGGGAGATAACCTTGATAAGTCCTTCCGTATCCATACTGGCTCTGGATCGACCCAGTGCTTTCATTGGAAATTTTCCGACTTTGTAAGGAATACCTTCTTCCTTGAGTTGTTTTTCTGTCTTACCGACAGCTGATACTTCTGGCCAGGTATAGACCACACCAGGTATGAGATTATAATTGATATGAGGCTTTTCGCCATTCATATATTCTGCAACGAATATGCCCTCTTCTTCGGCCTTATGAGCAAGCATTGCGCCTTGTATCACATCACCTATGGCATAGATATGTGCTGCTGCTGTCTGTAGATGCTCATTGACTGGAATACGACCTCTATCATCTAAAGTAATCCCTACTTTATCCAATCCAAGGTTATCTGTATAAGGTCGTCTGCCTATCGCAATCAGACAATAATCAGCTTTAGTATTTAGGATGTCTTCGCTATCTCTCTTTTTGAACGAAACATCGACCCCTTTGTCATTAGACTTTACTTCTGTCACAGCATGTCCTAGATGAAACTTGACACCTATTTTTTTCATAGATCGTCGTAATTCCTTACTCGTGTCCTTATCCATAGTTCCAAGGACCTTATCCTGAAATTCTATCACTTCTACCTCCGTACCAATACGCGCAAAGACAGAACCTAACTCCAGACCAATAACCCCTGCACCTATGATGACCATGCGTTTTGGTATCTCTGTTATGTTCAGTGCTTCTGTAGAGGTGATGACTCTTTTTTTGTCATAGTTAAATGCCGCAGGAGTAATGGGCTTAGAACCTGTGGCAATAATTGCCTTTTCAAATTCTACTTCGGTCGTTTTTTCGTCTCCTTTGACATGTAATTTATTAGCCTCTACAAAGCTGCCATGACCATGATATACTTCTATCCCATTCTTTTTCATAAGATATTGGACGCCGTCGCAGGTTTGCTTGACGACACCATTTTTTCTTTCGACCATTTGATTAAGGTCGGCTTTGAGAGATTCTATACGCACACCGTGATCCGCGAATGTTTTGTTTGCATTATGATAATGCTCTGACGAATCTAATAGCGCCTTGGATGGTATGCAGCCTACGTTAAGGCAGGTACCACCTAAGGTATTATATCTTTCGACGATGGCTGTTTTCATGCCTAGCTGGGCGCACCTTATGGCTGCCACATAACCACCAGGACCAGATCCTATGACGACAACATCATACTTCATGATTGACGATCTTTGTTGTTAGTGTTTTTGTTATTTGTCTTTTTACGTGGCGGTCTGTTTCTATTTGATTTTTTCTTGTTTGTAGGTCTCGAGGTTTTATTATTACCAGGTTTATCAGACTCGGTATTATCACTTTTAGACCTATTACCACCTGAGGAAGATTGCTGGTTTCTTGATCTTGATTTATTGTAAGGTTTTTTTCTTGATTTCTTTTTTCTTCTTCGTTTTATTTCAGGCAACTCAATTTCTCCTGTCACATCAGCGAATTCCAAATCTTCATTATCCACCTTAGGAGAAGGCTTGGCGTAGTTTTCGTACAGATTTATATTGTCGACCTTGACTCCCTTCTTATTCAGTTTTTGTATTTCCTTGACCTGTTCTTTTGATAAAGAGATAAGTGGTCCACGCATGTTATCTTTCTGCACAGAATAATACATGATACCTTTGAATATATCCGTCTTTATAAGCGTTGCTCTGCCATTGGTTAATTTGAGTTCGTCGGCATTTTTAGGAAAATCACTAAGAGCATCTATATAAGTATCTAATTCGTAGTTAAGACAGCACTTGAGCCTTCCGCATTGTCCTGTGAGTTTGGTCTGGTTGATAGCCAGATTTTGATAACGAGCGGCGGTCGTTGTTACGGTCTGGAAGTCAGATTTCCATGTAGAACAACAAAGTTCTCTGCCACAGGTCCCTATACCACCTATCAAAGAGGACTCTTGTCTGGAACCGATTTGTTTCATCTCTATTTTGACTCGGAATTCTTTGGCGAACATTCTTACAAGTTCTCTAAAGTCCACACGCCCTTCTGCGGTATAGTAAAAAGTGGCTTTTCTCTTGTCACCTTGATACTCGACTTCACCTATTTTCATTTCGAGATCGAGGGTACGTGCTATTTGTCTAGCACGTATCATGGCTTTTTTCTCCAGTTTCCTTGCTTCTTCCAGTTTTTCGAGATCCCTATAGTTGGCTATTCGGATAACTTTATGGATGACCTTCTCTTCCTTAAAATTGTTTTTTTTCATCTGGAGTCTGACGAGGTCTCCTGATAGGCTGATACGACCCACGTCATAACCTGTGGCATTTTCTACGACCACAAGGTCGCCCGTTATTGCCTTGCTATATTCTGGATTAAAATAAAAGCTCTTGCGATTTCCTTTTTTGAACGATACCTCGACGACTTTATAGGACATCGGATCGTAGATGTCTACGGTAGACAACCAGTCGTAAGTATTCTTCTTATTACATGTTCCGCTTGAGCAATGCCCTTTATTTCCACATCCCTGAGGGACTCCGTTTTTTGTTGTAGCACACGATGCACATCCCATCTTATTCTATATTTATATATAATGAATCAACAATAAGACCCTTCGGTCGTATTGCTTAGCTTGTCACAAATTTATTGACTTCTGACCTTAAAATTGTATTTATTTCTATCGAGCCATTCATCAGGAGGATTTTTAGCGATAGATTACGGCCTATATGACTGATAGATTGGGTCAAAATCGCTTCTATAGGCCTTATTTTGTTGAGGCTGATGATTTTTTCCATCTTGGGTAGTATCTCCTTTTCCTGACCTGTCAGTCGCAAGGATTCTATAGGGATACCAGAGAGGTATTGGTGGTATTCTCTGAAAAAATGAAGCCCGTATTGGAAAAAATTGATGATATCTTGCTTTCCTCTTTGCGCCATCTCGCTAGTCATATCTATAAGTTCTTCTGGATCGGATTTATAGCATACGCGCATCCATTGCACTAAATCTTCCGAGTAGTTGATTTTGGTATCATGGATATGGGTAAGAGTCTTCCTTATATCCCCACTGGCGAGGTGTACTAACTCCTCTTGGTCTTCTTTACTGAGAGAAGTCTGGCTTGATATAAAACTCATCATATCTTCGTCGCTGAATGGGGGCACTATGAGACTCTGGCATCGAGACTTTATGGTATTCAGGATATGATTGCGATTATTGATGATAAGAATGATAATGGAATCATCTGAGGGTTCTTCTATCAGTTTCAGTAATCTATTACCTTCTTTTCCCAGATAATCTGCGTGCCAGATGATTTGGATTTTGTATCTCCCTTCGAATGTCTTCAGAGAGAGATTCTTGGCTATTTCGTTACATTCCGTGACATTGATATTGGCTCTTTTGTCTACCGCACCGAGATGAGATAACCAGTCACTCATATTACCATAAGGCATTTCGACTAAGAATTCCCTCCATTCTTTCATGAATTGTTTGCTAGTCGTATCCTCTCGCTTAAGATTGTCTTTTTTTATAACAGGAAAGGAAAAATGTATGTCTGGATGTATGTACTTGGAGGCTTTGAGACAGGAATTGCATTGGTTGCAAGCTTTTCCATCCGTCACGTTCTGGCATTGCAATAATTGCGCAAGACCAATGGCCAGAGCGAGTTTGCCATGCCCTTCGCCACCAGATAACAAGATCGCATGCGGAATTCTGGTATCTTTAACGATCTTGTAAAAGTAGTCTTTAGTACTCCCGTGACCCGGGATATTATCCAAATGCATACTATCGAATTAAAAGAAAGTTACGCGTTAAATCTTAGTTAGCATATATTAAAATGACCAACATAATTAAATATGCGTTAATAACCTTCATATTTCTTTGCTCTTGCAAGAGTAAAGAAAATATAGATAATAAATTCAAGAGAAATGAAGATTGGGCCTGGGTTACAGATCTGAATAATAATAATGGAAAATGGATTCCTATTGGACTTGAAACAACCTGTAAAGAGGGAAGATATAAGCTATTCGATTGTGATGGTAATCTAAATGAATCGGGAAAAATCATCAATTTCAAAAAGTCAGATACCATAAACTTTTACAACTTGGAAGGAGATCAGGTAAAGCAAGCATATCTTGACAAGGATTCAATTTTAGCTTGGAACTTCAAAGATGGGAAACATCAATTATTCTATACCAACTGCAAAATTGAAAGTATTTGTCATTATCGAAATTCTAAATTGGTAGATAGTCATATTGGATATTTTAAATCTGGAAATATAAAATATGAATTCTATAGACTGAATAAAACTGATATAAGAAAACGCATGTTTAATGATAGTAGTTCAATGGTTGGAGAGTTGACGGAGAGGAATGGAGAACTACACGGCTCGCTAAAAAATTGGTTCAGCAATGGACAATTAAAATATGTGGAAGATTACCAAAATGGTATTATTCATGGAGAGTCAAAACACTATTATTCAAACGGTCAACTTGAAATCATCGAGAATTATATTAGTGGCAATTTGAATGGTGAAACGAGAAGCTACTACGAATCTGGAGAGCTTATGGGTAAGGCTTACTTTGATGATGGGGTCCCTATTGATTCCATAGTATATTATTTTAAGAATGGGCAATTAAAGAAAAAAGGATTCTTTATAAACGGTAAAGAAAATGGAGAATTTATTGAATTCTATGAAAACGGCAATATAGAACTTAAATACCATTTTAGTAATGGAGAATTAGCAGGAGAACAAACCGAATATTATAAAGACGGAAGACTTAAAATTAGGGCCAAATATGAAAATGGCGTACAAGTGTTATTTGAGGAATATGAGAATAATTCGAAAAAATAATTCTTATCATATGCATTATAGTGAAGGCTAACGTCTATGTTATATCCATTATCCTAGGTTCAGTTGTTCGGGACGAAAAGCTAATGTGGGGAATGGATGAGTTCATAATTAAGGAGTCAAAGAAGCATTATAAAGTAATAGCGCTTAAAAGAAAAGCTGAATACAAAATAAAAAAGACATAAGATGACATACTATGTCTTCTTTCGTTAGTTATACCTTATCTAAACAAAAATTCGGATTATTGTGTTTTTAAGTTTCACATGATAGGTAAATGAGAATATCCATATACAGAAAAGCACACTTCAATGCAGCACACCGATTGCATAATGATGATTGGTCGGACGAGAAGAATAGAGAGGTTTTTGGGAAGTGTAATAATCCGCATTATCATGGTCATAACTATGAGCTGGAGGTGCGACTGACAGGAGAGATTGACCCTATTACAGGTTATCTTTATGACCTGGCACATCTCAGCCAGCTTATCAAAGAACATATCGAAGAAAGATATGATCACAAAAACTTGAATCTGGAATGCCCAGAATTCAAAGATCAGAATCCCACGGCTGAGCTTATCTGCATAGAAATATGGAAAATTCTACGCTCAAAGCTACAGGATAAATTCGAGCTGGGAGTTAGATTATGGGAGACACCCCGCAATTACGTGGAGTATCCAGCGTAAAATTTAGTTTCTTCTTATCCTACAGATCTATCTCTTGTCCCAGCTTAGGTATAATTACATTCTTATGCCCTGCTTTTTCTAGGTATGTCTTGAATTTTTTCTGAGTCTCGTACTCGCCATGGACTAGAAAAATTTTCTTGAGCCTCTTTTGGTTTGATATAAATTCTAGCATTTCCTTCCTATCCCCATGTGCTGAGAAAGAATCCATCGTCTTGATTTCTGCTCTGACCTGCTTCATCTCTCCGAAAAGTTTGATTTCTTCGATGCCATTTTTGAGCATACCACCAGGGGTATCTGGTGAGCAATAACCGACGATAAGGATTGTATTTTTAGGGTTTTCTATACTGTTGAAGAGGTGGTGTTTGACCCTGCCAGCATTCATCATGCCACTAGAGCTTATGATGATGCAAGGTTTTTTGGAGTGATTGAGATTTTTGGACATATTCACATCTCTCACATAAGTCAAACTATTGAATCCAAAAGGATCAGAGTCTTGCAATAAGTATTGATTGAGATCACCGTCATAGCACTCAGGATGTGTACCGTATATGCTGGTGGCATTGACGGCCAGTGGACTGTCTACATAGACTGGGATATTGGGGAGTCTTCCAGCATGCTCCAGTTGGTCTAGAGTGTATACGATCTCCTGTGTACGACCAATGCTAAAGGCTGGAATAATGAGCTTTCCTTTTCTCACGACACAGGCATCATGGACGATGTCCAGAAAAATATCTTTTTGCTTGGGCGGTAATTCGTGTTCTCGATCTCCATAGGTGGATTCGCAAATCAGGTAGTCTACCTCGGGCATCTTGACTGGATCTCGTAATATCGGTCTGTCCGGTCTTCCTATATCTCCCGTAAAACCTATATATCTCCATTTTCCTCCATCTCTATATCGGATTGTCACACTGGCACTTCCCAGTATATGCCCCTGATCTCTAAAATAGACCTGCACACCTCTTTTGATCCTAAACCATTTGTCATAACCGTGACCGACGAAGGCATCCATGGCGGGGGCCACGTCTTTAGATGTATAGAGGGGTCTGCGGAAGTCTTTGTTCTTTTTCTTTCTTTTCTTCCGTAGTTTTTTGTTGTACCATTCTACATCTCTTTCTTGTATTTTGGCGGAGTCTAGTAGCATAATGCTGCACAAACTTCTAGTCGCATGTGTCGAATGAATAAGTCCAGAGAAACCTTCTTTGACGAGTTGAGGTATCCTGCCACTATGGTCTATATGGGCGTGAGATAAGACCATCGCATCCACCGTCTTAGGGTCAAAATACCAGGTATTATTGATGTCCCAGATATGTCTTCCTTTTCCCTGCGCTAGCCCACAATCTAAGAGGATTCTATAGCCATCGGGTAGGGTAACAAGGTGACTACTTCCTGTAACCATTCTGGCTGCTCCAGCAAATTTTAACTGCATCTAAACATATTATGTTATGCAAGTTATAAATTTGAAAGGAAAGGCTTGAGTAATAGATTTTGACACGATAAATTACCATATATTTCGATCAACAAACAATAGCGATCATGAGGTTTCCTATATTCTTGACATTGGTACTGACAATGATGATGACCTATAATGCCACGTCTCAGGTAGAGGTGGGGCAAAATGTCTCTAAGGCAGTCATCATAGAGACTATAGATGGCAGTGTGATCTATGGCTACATCGTCGAGGATAGAGGAAATACCCTCCTTATAGAATCTAACTCATTAGGTTCTGTGGTCATCCAGAGAGAACAAATCACTAAGATCAATTACATAGATAACGTAGAGAATATCATTTTCGATAGCAATGGTTTTCCTGTGGATTTTCATAATAGTGTACATTATTTTGTTTTTCCTTCGGGTTATGGACTCAAGAAGGGTCAGAGTTATTATGAGAATGTCTATATATTTTGGAACTCTGTGTCTTACGGTCTAACTGATAATTTTATGGTTACAGGAGGTGTCGAAGTGGCTTCTTTATTGTTCGCAGGTAATGTTCCTCTATTCTTTGCATCGCCAAAATTTAGTATTCCTTTTTCTAACCAAAAAGGGGCATTTGGTATCAATGCAACGATTTTGTCTATTCCAGGTAGTGGTGATTTTCAAGGGTTAGGATTTCTGTCTTCTTCTCTTACATTAGGGTCTAGGAACAATAATTTTACGCTTGGTCTAGGTGCTGGATTTAACTTTGATGGCGGTATTACGGATGAGGTTATTCCCATGACCTTGTCAGGGATGATAAGAGTCAGTGAGAAAATTAGTCTTATAACAGAAAATTGGGTGATCTTCCAAAATGATTTTGGGGCAGACGATTATCTGGCTTCTTTGGGTCTAAGGATTCATTTCAAAAAACTAGGTAATGCTTTGAATATTGGCTTAGTTCGACCTTTGGACTTTGATTCGGGAGGATTTGTAGCTATTCCAGTAATATCCGCTACCGTAGCTCTTAATAACTGATGGATTAATCAGACATTTTTGTCCAATCCGAATCGAGGCTAAAATCTTGTAGCAACTCAGGAGTCAGTACGCACCTGATTTTAGTAATTAGCCCTTTTATCCTTTTGACTATGAATAAATTAGCTTGCATGATCAAATCTTGATTATATCCTGCTGAGGACAAGCTACCTAATAGGTCTAAACTGAAAATAGACGCAAAAATTTCACCCAAACTATGCACTTTTTGCTGATCCGCTTTCTCAGGAATTTTTACTTGATTAAGCAATTCTATACACGGTTCGAAATTCATATAAGGGTATATGTCAGACATCAAAGCTCTAAAGTTGTCAAATTTCCCCTTTTGCATCTTTTTTATAATCGCCTCACCGATTTGGATATAAAGAATATCATTGGATCCTTCGAATATCTGGAACGGTCTACTATCCATAATGGCTCGTCCAGCGATGTTATCCTTGTTATATCCATTGCCTCCCTTGAGCTGTACCAAGGATTGCGCAGATTCTTGCATGAGATCAGTAAGTAATGATTTGACGCAGTTAGCCTCGAGTCCTAAGCCTGATAAATCTTTTTCTAGTTGTGTTGTTTTGCTGGCGTAATGACACATGGCGGAATTAATGGTAAAAGCAGACTGAATAGTAACAAGTCTTTCTTTGACCTTATCGTATTCTATGAGTTTTTTATTTCCGACTTTTCTTTCTTCACAATGGTTAATGGCTTCTTCTAGTAGACGCTTCATATACCCCATTCCCATACCAGAAAACTGAATCCTTGACCTATGCAGACAATCCAGCATCATTTTTATACCAGTCATGGGATTAGTAAATCGATAATGCTCAGGTACGATGATGTCTAGCTGGTTAAGACCGTATGTTATGATCTCCAGCCCGCCAGTATTGTAGTATTGAGTAGTTTTAATCCGTTGCTCTGTTGCATTATTGTCATTAATAAAAAAACCAATGTCTCTAGATAATTTTCCTTCTCCTTTGTTTTCTCTGCAAGTAAGCACCCAATAATCAGCTATACCTGATAATCCACCCCAATGCTTTTGTCCCTCGATATGATAACCGTTTTCTACCTTGGAGAAATTGGTTTTCATATTGAGTGCATCGCTGCCGTAATCAGGCTCCGTAATCATAAGGCCACCTATTTTTTTCTCATAAGAAACTTTATTTAGGATTTCTTCTTTTGCGATATCTGTTCCGTACTTCTGTAGTGGTTGTATAAATAAAGCCCAATTGATACCATATACTAAAGTAAGTTGTAGAGAGTGGTAAGAAGCTAATGATAATAGCGATAGACTCTCCTTGATATCACCACCGTATCCTCCATAGTCTTCACCCACAAATATCCTGAACGGATCGTATTCCAACGTCGATTTGATATACTCCTTCTTTTTGAGTGGAGCATCCACGGGATAGTCCTTAATATCGAAATCTTTGGAGAGTTTTATCAATAACTCGGAAGACTTACCAAGGCAATCTTGGACACTTGAGGTTTTTACATTTTCAGGTATAATCATATCGCTGCGCATTTAATAATAAGAAATTGCCAGATCCAAAATGATTGCGTCGTAATATCGTATTACTTATATGGAAAAAAGAATGTAACCCAGTTAATATTTTTCATCTGATCTAATAATTTATATGTCAATTATTATAATCTGATTTGGTCAGAGTTTTTTTATTGACATTCGTTAATGTCTAAATCAAGAGAACGCTTGTCCATGCTTGATTTGACGTGGTAAGGGATCAGGCTTTGCCCACCGTCTGGAATTTTGTTAACACTCAGGTGTAGGTCTACAGTCCTCATATTATGGTATTTTATAAGAGGTAGAATAGTGGAATATCCCAAATAAAGGTCTTTATGATCCAGTACTTCTGTCATCAAATCTCCGTTATCCAGAGTTTTGGCATTTTCGACTAGAGCAACTGGTAATGACAACCTATAGCAGTCATGTGACTTCTTCTTATCTCGATGAAAAATGAGTCCGTCACCAGAATGGATCATATCTACAACGAATCCAATATCACCAGCCATTCCTATACTGTCATTATCTCGCGGGTAGTTTATATCATAGAGCCTATCTTTATGTTTGATAGCCCACCATTCTATTTCGCCAGTACTGGGGTTTGTTTTTCTGTATTTATAAAAATTGGGCTTTCTATTATTGAGCAAAGACTTATGGAATCTTGACCCCGCATAAGAATAATACTTACGTGGTTCTTCTTCATTTACGACTATTTCTATAATGAGGGTATCTGCTTTATATTCTAATGGTCCATGAGATTCTATTTCATAACTTTTGATGTAATGGTTTCTTTCGTATTCTACTAAAGGCATGTCTGCTATATCGCTGGAATCGATATTGTCAGATGTGCTAATTGAATCAGCAGTAACAGTTTCTTCTGGGATGATAGAATCAATTTTCGGTTCTTCTTTGCAGGCAGTAAAAAAGAAAATACAGGAAATAGCCAATATTAGTTCTGTGCTTAATCTCAATTCTTTGCAATTCATAGTGGTATAAACTTATATACTTTATGTAAGCTTATAACAACAATATCCGAATGAAAGTATGTCTGAAATGTAAGATGAGATATAAATTCACCTTTATAGCCAAAAAATCAATGAAGCAACTGAGAAGTAATTCCATTATTTAGTTACCTTTATTTGGAAGCTTGGTATGATTAATATCATTCTTTAAGCTTTAATAGACTAATGCAGTCTATTCCTATCTTGACGAAACCCAGATCATTTTGATGATGTGGGTTTTTTTATGCCTACCAAGTTTACCTCATATCATTAGTAATTGACTATAAGTTATCTAACCTTTTCTACTTACTGCTGTTGATAAACTCATTTATTGATACGGTAACGAATACTAAGGGTTAAATATTTAATAAGTGGGAGGGCTCTTAGGAGCCCTCTTCCTTGGACGTTTTCTTACATAGTATCCAATACAAGGTTAGCCTGGGCATACTATAAAACAAAAAAAACCTTGGGCACTTTTGCCAAGGTTTTTTCTAACACTGTCCTGCTTTGCAGGCTGAACAATAATAAAAAATCAGTTAATTATTTCTTTGAGCGTTTTTATATACGACTATATATTGTTTCTTACTATTTGGATTGCTATAGCTAACAGTAATATCCCGAATACTTTTCGCAGTGTGCTGGATACCTGTGGGGATATTTTAGTAGATAGCCAGTCAGTGGATCTCAGTACGATATAGATTATAATTACATTGATAAGTATACCCAGAATAATACTGGGGTTATCATATTGTACTTTAAGAGATATGATAGTCGTAAGCGTTCCTGCTCCAGCTAATAATGGGAAAGCTATTGGCACGATGCTACCTGATGCATTTTCGATATTGTCCTCTTTAAAAAATCGGATACCCAATATCATCTCCAGACCTATGAAGAACATCACAAGAGAACCAGCTAGGGCGAATGATGGTATATCTATACCAAAAAGTCCTAAAATAGCTGATCCAAAAAACAAAAAGCTAATCATAATCACAGCGCATACGATAGAAGAAGTCGATGCATTGACCTTAAGGCCTTCTTTTTTCATATTGATAATAATGGGAATATTACCGATCATATCTATGACAGAAAAAAGAATAACCGTTACTGATAATACTGCTGCAAAATTCATCTCAATTATCTATTAAATTATTTAATAATATATCCTTGGTATCTCAGGTTTTTTTACTCTTTTATAATTATGAATTATAACGCAAAATAATATCATAAATAGATGAAATGATATATATTGGAACATAATAATTATAAAATGACTTATTAATAATTAATATTAGGTCAATATAACATCAAGAGTTCTTAAGGAAATGGAAAAAATAAAACTTGACCCATTTGACAGCAGAATCATTAACGAATTGACATTAGACGCTAAGATTCCGCTGACCTCTTTAGCCGAAAAACTGAAGGTCTCTAATACCTTCATACATCAGAGAATCAAGAAATTAAAGGAGAAGGGAATCCTCCAAAAAGCCACTTTTCGTATAGATCCCTGGAAGTTAGGTTACCAAACCGCGGCCTATACTCAGATTATGTTGGAGAATTCAAAATTTATTAATGACGTCGTACAAAAACTGGCATTAATACCAGAAATCGTAGAATGTGTTAACATCTCAGGTCGTTACGCTCTCATGGTCCGTATCTATGCTATCAATAATAGACACCTCAGAGATATTATCTATGAAAAAATACAACCTATCAAAGGCGTAGAAGGTACTAATACTACGATATCTTTTGAGACAGCTTTTGTGAGGAATTTGCCTTTGCCTGAGATGTAGGAAGCTATAAGTGAAGGGTCAGGAAAAAGTTTTTTTTAAATTTTGTTTACCTAGCAACTTTGTATAATGACTATGGGGTACTTATTAATATATTAAAACCCTATTATCATGAAATTATTAAAACTATTTTTCATACTCCCACTTTTTCTAATTGCGCAATCGATTCATTCACAAGGATTAAATGTAAAAAATGTAAACGAAGTAGATGGTCAATCAAACGGGGACGCACCGAGGACATCTTGTTTTGATTTAGATATATCTTTTCAAGTTTGTGAACGTTTAGATCCACTGAGTTTGCAATATTTAGATGTAACTGCAGAAAATTCTACAATAACAACTTTTTCAAGTGATCCTGATTCTACTTGGATAGAAACTATTAATCCTTATTATGATTATTGCTATATATATACCAAAAGATATAGGATATGTTTCGATACAGATCCCTCTAATTGTTCAGATGGAGACTACTTTAGAGAAGAGAGTGTATATTTTGTTGTACCAGGGATGGGTAAGCTGAATAGAGGCTTTCACACATTTACTGTTTCTTGTGGAGGCATAAGTGGTGATTCTTCCGATTTTTCGTCTGGAAGATATTATAGCGAGAATGAAATAAGCCAAAATGTCCCGAATGTTAATCCTAATCCTGTTGCCGATTATATTTATATTAATAATTTAAATGGAGGTGAGGAGGTTAAAATATTTTCAATAACGGGAAAGCAGTTAAAATCAATCAAGATTTCAAAGGATGTAACTCGTAAACTAATAAGAGATATAAGTAATGTTCCTTCTGGAATTAATATATTAGTTATATCGAGTGATGATATTATAATTTCTAAAATGAAGTTCTTAAAAATCTAAGGAGATTGAATAACTTTTTATTTGAGTGGACTAGCAAAAGCTTCTTTATTCTAGTGTTTTTTTTTGAATGCCTTTTCTTGTCCGCTCAACAAAATGTCTCAGATTCTTTATCCTTAAGTTATCGAATAGACTCACTACTAATCCTATCAGACAAAAATTGGAAAGCTGATGGTCCCTTTGATGATAATATTCTTTGGATCAAGGAGGCTGAAAACCTAGCAGGCATTTCTAGAAATTGGGAAAAGCAAGTTTACTGCTTGCTGGTATTATCAACTGTTTATTCGTATAGTAATGATCCGATAAATCATGAAAAGACTACTGAAAAATCCTTGCATGTTGCGAACAAAAATTTGGACGAAGGACACCAATATTATACGCACATATATAATCGACTCAATGATGTAAGCCGAAAAAAGAAACTTTATAAAGAAGCTATAGAATATTCAAGGTTGGGGTTAGACCAATGTAAAGGTTGCTCTTTTTTTACTAAATCACAGTTGCTTAATAAAATTGCTAATTCCTACATCTCCTTAGGTGATTATTCCAAGGCTATAGATTATTTGAAATATAATTTGTCTTTAGATTATGAAGAAAAGGTTGACGATTACTTTCAGAAATATTATACACATCATCTGTTTGCTTTGGTTTATAAAAAGCAGAAGAGTAATGCTAAATCTTTGCATCATTTAAAATTAGCAGAAGGATATCTAATGCATTTCTACAAAAGCGATTATAACAACGAACTTGCTAATCTGTGGATATCTATGATTGAAATTTTATTGGACTCCGGGCAAAAAGAACAAGTGGGACCATATTTGAATTTGATCGAGTCAAAAAACTACGGAAAGGACAGTTTAATAATTACGAGTAAGTACAAATTTTGTTTAGCAAGATTGCAATATGATAATCAGTTTAGTGTTGACAGCAGTATTATAAAATTAGCGGACGAAAGCATATCTATATTAAAAAATGCCAAATTACCTGACGTTAGTCTGGATTTAAGAATAGGCCAAATTCTTGAATTTAAAGGAGATGTTTATTCGGAACAAAATTCTTTTGAAGAAGCCATATTGACTTATGAGTCGGCACTAAGTAAATTAGGATACGTATATACTGACTATGACTATTCTAAGATTCAAAATAAAGCTGCATCGATTAGGTTGCAAAAAAAGTTAATGAATATTTATTCCACTAAAGGGAATTCTGATAAAGTATTAAAATCCTTGGATGCCATACTTGGAATGATTAAATATTTAAGAATTGAAAATTCTACAGCTTCTACAAAAGATTATTGGGCAAATGAAAATCAAAGAATATTTGAGGACTTAATAGGTTTTAACATGACTCATTTGAGTTATGCTAAAGTATATGAGTTAATGGAAGAGAATAAGTCTAATTTACTTATTCAAGATATAAACGAAAATGATTTTGCTGGCTTTGCCAATCTTAGTGATACTCTAATACAAAAAGGTAAAGTGTTAAAATCTGAAATTGCTTATTGTAATGGACAAATAAGAACAATAACCCAAAATGAAAATATTGACTCTACCGTACTAGGCCAATTGATTATTCAAAAGAATAAATTTCAATTAGAGTTGGACAAGTATATGAGCGATATGGAGAAAAACTATCCAGAGTATTATAATATGAAATATAATCTGGAGCCGGTTAGTTTGTCATCTATCCAATCAAAATTAGATAAAGGTTCTGTTGTCATTGAATATTTTATCGGCGAAGAAAAAGCTTACGTGGCTTATGTTTCTTCCCATAATCTGCAGATAGAAGAAATTGAAAATGTAGATTCTTTAAAGTCGTTGTCTCTGAGATATTATCAATCAATTAGTCAGAATGGAAGTACCACGGATGATTCTTTGGCTAATCAACTATTCTCTCTACTAAAAATGTCCGAACTCCAAAGGCAATATCCTAATGCTAAGGACATTGTTGTTGTTGCCGATGATTTTCTTAATAATTTGCCATTCGAAGTCTTGCAAGATGATAATGGAGAATATCTAATGGACACTTATAATATCCAATATCAGTACTCAGCAAGATTATGGAATATGCTTAGGTCAAGAAAATCAGAAAGGAAAGAATATGATTTTGTTGGTTACGCTTATAATAACCAAGATGAGACCTTTGCTTCTGATAGATCCTGTTTTGATATATCTCCTTCTAATCTAAAATGTGCCAAAAAGGAGATACGCTCTATTATGGAGATTATTGACTCTGATAACGTATCAAGTACACATGATGGTTTAAGTAACCTGCTACCAGTGGCAAGCCAGACCAAGATTCTGCATTTAGCAACTCATGCTTGTCTTGATGAGCAAAATTCGGATTATAGTCGAATCTATTTCAATGATACACTCCTAACTAATCAGGACTTAAAGGTTAAGGACTTCAGCGCAGATATGGTTGTGCTAAGTGCCTGTGAGACGGGGTTCGGCGAAATAGTCAAAGGAGAAGGGTCAATGTCTCTTTCTAAAGGATTTTTTCACGCTGGTGCTAAGAGTACGTTAGTAAGCTTATGGCCAGTAGACGATTGCGCTACATCTGATCTTATGGAATATTTTTATCAAAACCTCAAAGAAGGTTTCACTAAAGATCAAGCGCTGAGAAATGCCAAAATACAATATAGAAATTCTGTAAGCTCTGATAGGGAGCATCCATATTACTGGGCAGGTTTTATTATTATTGGAGATTGCTCGCCTATTTGGAATACAAGCAATAATTTGGTATTGGGCTTTTTGATCCTTGTGGGGGTAGCTCTATTATTGTATCTTATAGGAAGGATTAGAAAATGATATACTCATATAAATAAAGATCTTCTGAAAGTTTTGCACCCAACTGCAATCCCGTGACTAGTTTAGAACCATACCGAAAGAGTTTTTTAGCAGGAGATAATTCGCCGTTAAAAGAAATCTATATTAAGCATCATGACGATGTGCTCAGAGTAGTTGCCAGCAAAAATATGTGCCCTGCAGGCGATATAGAAGGCTATTATAACGAATCCATCATAATACTTTACGAATCTATCGTTGCAGGAAAAGTAAATGAGATTAAGTCATTAAAAAATTATCTAATAGGAACATGTATTAATCTGGTACTAAGAGAGAAAGAAAGTAAACTTAAAATAGAGAAAAGAATTGACCAGATACGTTTACATCTGCATTCCTATGATGACTATAGAGTGTCTGAAGAGGATAACCAACTATTACTAAGAAAAACGAAACACCAACTTTCTAAATTAAGCGAGCGTTGTCAGCAGATAATAAGGGCATATTATATAGATGGCTTGACAATGAAAGAAATCGCACTTTATCTAAATCTATCTAGCGGCGATGTGGCTAAGACATTAAAGAGTCGGTGTTTCAAGACATTAATGTACAATATTAAATCTGGGACAAATGCAAGAGCTCAATGAGGAATCGTTATTGCTAATACATAAATATTTTAGGAACGAATTATCAGCAAGGGAGGCTGAAAAATTTGAAGAAGAACTTGCCGATGAAAATTTCAGAGCAGAAGTAAAACTTCAGGCGATAGTTTTTCAGGAGGTCTTGGATTCTCGACGTGATGATCTTACACAGCTAATGCATGAAGCCAAAGCTGAATTAGAACACAAAAGCACTAGCCTGCATCAAGAACATAACAAAACCAAAAGCAAGTCATGGGTCGTTTTGACTTTAGTAGTAATGACACTTGCTGCAGTAGGCATTTTTATTATGTCACCTAAATCGGAAAAACAAGATTACAGTCGCCTATATGCACAATATTATAAACCTTATGATACACCAGAATCTCAACGGGGTAATAATGAGATCAAAGAAACACCACTAACGCGTGCATTGTTCTTATATGAAGATCAGAACTATAAAGAAGCCCTATCAACCTTGGAAGGTATTGAACAAAATGATGATATCCAGATGTACAAGACGCAATGTCTTATGAATCTTGATTTACATCAAAAAGCAGAAGCAATACTATTGGAATTATTGGAATCCAAGAACAAGAGGATCAGGGAGAATGCACAATGGTATCTGACCTTGTCATATTTGCAAAGAAGTGATGCTGGCTCCTGTAAGAAATTGCTAACTCAAATTACCACAAATCCATCTCACCTTTATTATAATCTTTCCAAGAGGCTAACTGACGATTTATAGAAGTTTGTTTTGTTTATATCCTTTCCGCGATTGGTGGAAAACATTGAACTTTTCATTGCAACTTGGTTTGCCTGTTTACCTTTTGATTTATCAAATGACTATTTGTGCGTGAGAAAAATTAGACGTCTTCACATTTTTATCTCATCTCTTACCAGTAAGTAATTTTAAAGAAAACCTTACTGGAGCTCTTTTTTTAAATCAAAATAAATAATAATGAAATTGTATAAATTTTTATTTGTGTTTGGGTTATTGACATTTATGGTGGCTTGTTCTAGTGATAGCGAAGAAGCTCAAAGTTTAACAAAAACTGAAATAGATAATGTCGAATTGGAATCAAGAACGATAGGTTGTTGTCAAACAGCTGATATATTAAGACAAGTTAATTATTATCTAACAATAGATAATAATGGAAGACCAGGTCAATCCAGCAGATCTCTCTGGGATTCATTCCGATTTCTTATAACAGCTGCTGACGATTGTAATGGACCGGGTTTTGGAATCGATTGTTCTCAAAATCCATTGCCTCCAGGAGCAGCAGGAGAGAATATTACTTATTGTGCATTAAATGCAGCTATCCGTAATTATGTTACTAATCCTAATCAGACTAATTTAGATGCTGCAACAGACGCGTTTTGTGACCATATTGACGCACTAAATACACCAGTGCAGTCTGCTCCTTTTAACGGTCAGAGTTTAGCGGATTATTATAATAACGTGCAGTGTTCAGCTTTCGAAGAAACAATCTTAGCAACATCAGCTTATTCAGCTTGTAACTAAAACATAAATTGAAATGCTCAAGAGTCTATTGTGATTCTTGAGTATTTCAATATTAATTACCTCTAATAATTATAATACCGCCTTAACCCCAACCACTACCCCAAATCCACTCTTCGTAACACAATCTATATTTCCATCACACCCATCTTGCACCCAAACAAAATCTACACGCAATGGTCTGATAATATGAAAGCCAATGTTATCTATTCCTAGATGAATTTCAGAATAACTTGGTCGTTCTGTGGCGTTCAGATATTTG
The DNA here is from genome assembly GCA_020628095.1 of Saprospiraceae bacterium. Taxonomy (GTDB): domain Bacteria; phylum Bacteroidota; class Bacteroidia; order Chitinophagales; family Saprospiraceae; genus RFSX01. The sequence goes on along the minus strand of JAHDFP010000020.1, from coordinate 11,339 downwards.
ACTCCGCCGACGAGATGCCACTTAAGATTTCTGATTAATGGGATACGACTCAAGAAAAATCCATTAAAATGATGCTGGAAATGAGCATGTATATATGCGTCATTAGTACTATGCGAGTAGTATGGTAAGAGCATAAAGGAGTTTCTATACTTGAACGGATTGCCAATATGTGTTTCGTTTACTAAGAAATGTACGTAGTCTGTAAATGGTATGTTTTTGTTTCTAATGAATTTGCCACCGGAACTATAAAACGAAAAGTTTCCTATGGTGCCGAGACTATAGGTTTTGGATAAAGAGGCATAGATCAGATCATAATCAGGACCTATACTATGCAGCGGTATGGCTTTTTTATAACCTAACCAGAGAGTTGGCCAATCTGATCTCGTCCTAAATTTTTGGTCGGGGTAGGACCAGATTTCTGATCCTAATCTGATCCTTAGCGCGGCCAAGATTATTACGGCTTTATTATTAGAAAATGCTAATTCGTCACTACTACTATTTAGTGGATTATTACTTGTAAATTCTCTGGAGTCTTTATAGAATAAGCCTCCATTATAATTGTTAGTTACAGCGGTCCGATCTTCGTATGCCACAGATAGGTTACCATATAGTGCGTTGCTCAAGTAACGATTAACCTTAACACTGAAATATTTCAGATCATAAGCCTTGAGGTAATTTCTTCTGATCGTATGTGTAAGTAAAGTGTTGAGAGTATTGCTGATGGGTTGATTTCTATTGTACTGGACTAATTGCCTTCCGCCACTTATGTAGAAACTTAAATTGTTGATTCGATCCGCTCTATATGTTATACCAAGATTTGGTCGGATTACTTTTTCGGATAGACCATAATCTACTTTGCCCTGGATGGATAGGAAGCGATTGCCATTTTTGTCATATCGCTTTCTCCATGATAATTCTGGATTGAAAACCCAACCTTGTATCGTATTGACTTGAACATTAAGTGGAGATTTATAGGATAGCGTCGTTCTTTTCTTAGAATTCTGAAATGTGTGACCTAGAATAAAGCTATCCCATTTCAGCTTATTTTTTGCTCTATCTATGGAGTCAAGATATTCTGGACTTTCTCTTACTATGCGTATACTGTCTTTCCTGTGATAGTCTATTTTTTCTTCTATTGTCAAAGGTATCGGCCTGAGTGAGTCCCAATATTTTTCGGTGCGCTGGTTGGCCTCTTTCTCTAGGACAAATACTTCTTTATTAAATATGTCAGGATCGGTATTATCCAGCTCATAATTAGAGTACACGCAAGCAAAATTTCCTCCCACTTTGAAACCCAAGGCGCCCATTTTAAATCTTATAACATTGGACATAGGCATCCAGCGATCTTCATCTAATGGGATAAATATTTGCTGAAATGTCAAAGAGTCAATAAAGGGAATTTGGGTGGCCTGGGCAGTGACACCTAATTCTAAACTATGGATATTCCATAGGTCTTCATTGATGAAGATATGACCATACAAGGTTGGTGAATAATCACTTTTGGGAATTACTTTTATTTTGTTGACAAGTTGACCATCGGATTCGTATTTTGTACCGATGAGTTCATAATTATAATAGCGTAGTGCTGACGGGGCTATAGGTGATATTATTTTTCTATTAAGATCTAATGTCTTCTCATAAAAATTAAATTCCATTTCCTGAGCACTGTTGAAACTATAACCTTGATCATTACCACTGACTTTAGAGCTGTATAAGACCTCTTTACTTGACCCGTCTAACACATATAACTTAGAGACGGATTCTGATAGATAGACAATTCCTTGTCTTGTGGAGTCCAGATTGCCATCCATATCGCCTATATCTTGGCCTAATATTTTTTCTGGAGCATCTAATACTTTATTTAACCCTCGTACATAAGCGTCGCAGGTATAATTGGACATTCTGGATAAATATTCTTTTCTCTTGGCCTGAGCTTGTCTTATAATTGCATAAGCAGGGTCTTCCGCATTAGCGGAAATACTGATGATGCCAGTTTCGTATATTTCAGGTGTCATCTGTATATCCAATGTAATTACGGATTGGTCTAGGTCGATGACTTTTTCGATTGTTTTGTAACCCACGTATTGAAAGATTAGTGTTACACTTTCGTTTTGTGATTTGAGTACAAACTCACCTGATAAGTTAGTTGTCGTGCCGACTGAGGAATCTTTGATGTGGATGTTTACATACGGAAGAGGAGAACCACTTTCATCTATTACTTTACCATCTATTTGCTGTGACATTATAGAAAGTGGTAAAAGCAAAAAAAGAAGAAAAGCAATGGAGGAATCGAACATCTGTAGTCTTTGATTTTGCTAAATATATAAAATATGAAATTCGGTGACTCTTCGGGCTGATGCTTTAAATTTTACTTAACACTGGTCTATACTCAAATTGGAATAACCATTTATTGATTACCTAATATTCTGACTTCAGTTCTTCTATTATAAATATGTTCTTCTTCTGAGCAATTGACCCCATCCGAGCAATGATTTCGTAGTTGTGATTCACCTAATCCATTGGTTTTAATGTTAGTTGATTTCACGCCTTTGTATACTAGATATTTCTTGGCCGAAATGGCCCTTCTTTTTGATAGATTGAGATTATAATCTGCTTTACCTCTGGAGTCGGTATGTGATGATAATAGGATTGTGATTTCTGGGTTGTCTTTCATTATCCCAGCAAGATCATCCAATTCTTGAGCAGCGCCTTTTTTGATTTCGTCACTATTGTAGTCATAATATATATTATTAAAAATAAGAAGTGCACCTTCTTTGATTTCTATATTATTGATAGTTTTCTTTTCCTCCGAGTTAACATATTTGATTATTGTATCCCTTTTGATTTGTTCGGTTGGATTAGGTTGTAGCTTTATCTGATACTGCTTTTTCGTACTATTGCTTGATATTACCTTCTGAACTTTTTCGAAGCCCTCGGCTTCTATTGAAATCAGGTTAAGTCCATCGCTAAGATCAAATTTTATTTTGCCAGTATCAGTAATTCTGTAATCATCAAAATCTATATTTTCAAAACTGTAACTCCCCAAATTGAAGTCAGATAACTCTTCTTCCGTTATCCCTTTACATTTGATTGAACCCTTATATGACACTAGAGTATCAGTCGGATGATTTAACTGTATTTCTATTTGATTATAATTTTCTTCACCATAAGAATAGATAGACTTAGTTGATTTGACTCTATATATATCATCTTTTCCTTGCCCTCCTTTTCTATTACTACTCAGATAACCAGACAATCCTAATTTATCAAGCGTCAATCCAAAGTCATCACGATCTGAATTAATGGGTGCGGGGAATTTAATAATAGGAGTATCCGAATTTTTGTTTGCTAGATTTGTTTTATATATATCCAAGTCTTCATTGGATTCTATATTGGAGGAATAAAACAAATAGGTATTATTAAGCAGGGTGGGAAAAATCTCGTTTTCTACAGAATTGATTTCTGGCCCTAGATTAGTAGGTTCTGTCCAGATGCTATCCACATAATACGATATGTACAAATCCATTTTTCCATATCCTCCTTCTCTGTCACTAGCGAAAACCACTACATCACCATTTTCATTTACTGCAGGATGACACGAAGTGTACCCCTCTATATTGAGCGAGGAGATAATAGGAGAGGACCATTGATTGTTTTCATAATTACTTTCGTATAATTTGTTTATTGCGATTTCTTCTTCATTGAGGATTAGCTGACCATTGCTTTGCTCTAGACGAGAAAAGACAATCTTATTTCCATCGTCATAAAAGGTGGCGGGCCCTTCGTGGTAAGGGGTGTTTAGAATTTTAGATAAAGAGGCTGTTTTCTCTAATTCCTCATTGCTATTAATGGCGCAATAGAAAAGGTCATAGTAACCCTCATTTATTTTTTTATCAAATATTTTTTCTTTTGATTTCGAACTGATATAAACCAGATAGTCCTTCCAATAAGTAGGAGAGAACTCTGCTTTTTCTGTATTTATTTTCCGCTCGTTAGTTAGAGTAATACGTGAGTGCCATTGATCTGATTGAGCTTGACTAAATAGCAGCATGGGAATGAAAAGAGTCGATATGATTAGGGTGTATTTCAATGCTAAAAGTATCTAGGATTTTTGATTTCTTTAGGGCCTTTGTCTTTCTTGAAGTCATATCGGATTATTGCTTCGAAGCTACCGTTTTCGTATTCCCTTAATTCTGTTGTCGTAAAATCATAAGCTATACCAAAGAAGAGTTTTTCTTTTAATCTTAGACCTAATAACAAATCGACCGATTCCAATATGCTTTTTTGCGAACCGCCGGATCTTATATTAAGACCAAGATGTACTTGCTCCTGATATACCATAAGTGCCAATACATCAAGATCATAAGGACTATTTTCCGCATACCTAAAGAGTAATTGTGGTTTGAATTCCCATAGTGGTGTAAGTTGCAAATCCAACCCAGCCATTCCATAGTAATGTCTTACCTCTCGGGCGATATTAAGGTCATTATCATTGTCGATCTGTGGTTTTATCATACGAGGAGAGGAGATGCCAATATAAAAAAGCGGAGATTTTATGTACCCACCAACGCCTACATTAAAAAGTGATGTGCTATATCTGGTAGGGTCTATCGCCGTATCATTTTCGAAACCATCCAAAGCGATCAAGTCTGGGTGAGAGAAATCATTAGCAAACGTTCTGTATGATAATTGCAGGCCAACGCTATATGTATATGCGCCAACTTTCAATTTATAAGCATACATGCCAGATAATTCCATTTTCTCTTGAATCCCTACGGCAAGTCTTTGCACATTTATGCCAAATCCAATTCTATTTAGTACTTCGACAAAGTTGGCCGTGAAATGTTGCGAAGTAGGACTTCCTGTGAGTCCCGTCCATTGGTCTCTATGGATGGCTATAAGACTGGTATAGTCGTTTGTCCCTGCAAGAGCTGGATTTATACTTAACTTGTTGTAGGCGTATTGTGTGAAAAGATTTTCCTGCTGTGCATCAAGCTTAACTACAGAATAGATGAATAATATGAGAAACCATAACCTCATAACTCAATGGTTAAAAATCCCTGTATTGGTCTTGATCCATCACCAAGATCCAATATGTAAAAATATGTGCCTACAGGTATTGTCTTTCCGTTATATGTGGCATCCCAATTGTTTTCGTAAGGTGCAGCACTGAATACTTCATCACCCCATTGATTAAAGACGGTTATACTGTTTCGTTCATAACCACCAGTATTGAGGCAGGGAATCACTAGGTTGTCGTTATACCCGTCATTGTTAGGTGTTATGATATTACCAGCGAAACATTCTATATTTTCACCTATGTTGATAGTAACAGTGGCTTGGTCACAGATCATTGGACATTCAACATAACATATCTCATATACAAAGTTTGTTGATCCCACAAAGTTAGATTCTGGTGTATATTCTATTTTATTTTCATTAACACTCACCGACCCATTACTTGTACTTTCGACAATCATTAATTTTAATTCATTGGTGAAATTGTCATTGGCTAATACATCGACTAAATTATTAATGCCGAAACTTCCCTCATACGAATCATCAACAGCTTCTAGAGATTCTAATACAATAACTGAAAGAGTATCCGTTGCGTAGACTCCACAAGAAGGTACGAGACTTTGTAAGTAAAGAGTATTGATTCCTGATCTCAGATTACTAAAGGAATACTCATTATTCTGACCTTGAAAGATGTTTATGTCAGGGTCTTCGGAACTCCATTGTATGTTAATCTCTTCTGGAACGAAGTCAGGTGTTATTTTAATAAAGTCTAATTCACACAAATAAATAATGTCATCCGAAATCTCTGCTGAATTATCAGGACGATCATAAATTTCTATATTGATGATATCAATAGGTTCGGAGATACAATCCTCTATAATAATGACTGGGGATAATTGATAAGATTGTATTGGACCGTTAAGCAGAAATGATAGATCAAAACATGTTTCTATTCCTTCCTGTATTATGGTACCGCTATTGGCATCAATAATCTGAATAATGTCAAAAGGCGTGTTTATATCTTCTATACAGATTTCTAATTGCATCTCGTCAGATGCGCATACAGAAATGTCTTCTGAGGTAAATGATAGTGCATTGGGGACTTCGCTCACAGTGACTGTAAAGGAAGCCGATTCCTCGGATAAGCAATCGCCATTCTGTATCACGACACTATAACTTCCCTCATCAGATTTATTGATATTGTCTATTACAAGTATTGAGGAATTTCCTTCTATGATACCTTGGGGAGTTGTCCAGATATATTTCGCATTAGGTATATTGGTAGCTTCCAGAGATAAGGAATTACCCTGACATAACATTTGATCACCTGATATTACAGGAGTAATAGGATTTTGTTGTATCTCAATGATTAACGCTTCTGACTCTTCGGACCTACAATTATTTTTGATTTGAGTTACGGTATACTCGCCTTCATCTGTAGAGGTAAAACGATCTATTTCTAAGAAAGGCTCTTGAGTAACTATCTGTCCATTTGGGGTGGTCCATATCCATTCTATATTCGTTCCTGTAACTGGATTATTTATATTGATGATAAGGCTTTCATTTTCACAGGGTGAGATATTGGAACTTAAGGTGACTCTTTCGGGAATCTGTGTTATGGTAACATTGGTGGTTACTGGATCAGAACTGCAATTATCTTTAGTGATGATCAGTTGGTAGTCGCCGTTGTCTGCTTCGTTGGCATTATTGATCACGGGAGATTCTTGCATGGAGCTAAAATTATTAGGACCAGTCCACTGGTAAGAGTAATTGTCAGGTGGAAAAACTGATGGAACTAAAGTGATCGGCGTCCTTCCATCCATACATGGAAGAGAGGTGTTACTGAGTGCGGTGACCTGAGGTTTTGGGTTGACTTCTACGTACGTATCTGTTATAGCATTACAATTACTACTTGTGGTTACTGAGACGGTATAGATGCCTTCTATACCAATAACCTTTATTTCTCTACCGTCAAAAAAGATACCTGAAGGATCTTGCCATCTATAAGTCGCGGTCGGTATAAATGAACAAGTAAGCGTGAGACTGTCACCTTCACATATTGGACCATTATTAGAAGCTCCTATGGTGAGAGAACTTTCTACAAATATTTCGAAATTATCTGACTCTGTGGAGTTACATATACCATCTTCTACGATTACTGTCCAGCTTCCAGACTGATCAGAAGATATAGCGGGTATTATCAGTGAGTTAGTGCTGGTAGATGATACAAAGTTTCCGTTTCTAAGCCATCGGTATCTGGTGCCATTAGTAATATTGGTTACCGAAAGAACTGCCGATTGTCCTTCGCAAAAAATATTTTCTCCAACAATAATCGGTTGTGGAGGATTGTCAAATATTATCACTTGAGCTCGTGCAGTGTCACTTATGCATACACCGTCTCTTACGATCAATGTGTAGTTGCCTTCATTTAGATTATTAGCATCGGTTATAACTTCTGCATTTTGATTATTGGAAAAGTATCCATTAGGACCACGCCATTCGTAACTGAAGTTTTGACCAAAAGTACGACTTCGTAACGCTATGGATTCCCCTTCGCATAGTGTCAGGAACGGATTTTCTATTTCCGCTAATGGTATAGGTACTATTTCTATTTGCAAAGTGTTTGATGGCGTCGAGGCACAATTTTGTCCTCTGACTTCTACATAGTAGAAATGCTGACCCTCTATTGGTATAAGGCTTAGGCTTGGTCCAGTTGTTTTTTCGATAAGTGTGCCATTGGGCGATATTCCTTCGTACCAAAAATATTCCACGACTTCATTAAAGCTTGTAGAATTTAGAATGATCATGTCACCCGTACATGCCATAGTGGTAGGAGCACTTATCTCTGGACTGTCGAATTGACTAATATCAATATCTAATGTTGAGATATAGGTGCAGCCATTCTTAGCAATAATTTCTATCCTATATATACCAGAGTTGTCATCACTTATAGAAGTTAAGATCGGATCACTGATATTAGCGCTAAAGTTGTTAGGTCCTGACCAATTATACTCTTCGACAAATAAAGGATTGACATTAGAAAATAATTTCAGTGTATCGGCCAGACATAACCCACTGACAAAAAATGGAGATAAAGTATCGGGTTGTAAAAGAACAGTTCGTAAGCAACTGCTCTGATTACCATTTATATCATCTACGATTATTTGCACTGATGTATTACCATCCGAGCAGTTAAGTTCTGGTGGATTAATTGCGATGTTATTTATTCCACAATTGTCGTTGATGTCAGTTAGTATAAGATTTTGGTCAATTCTAATTACTTCTGAGATCTCTATTGGTATGAGTAAAGTGGTATCCCGACATGTTATCATTGGTGCGACAGTGTCAATAACTTCTATCTGAGTCGTGCACTTGGTTGTATTTCCTTGTCTATCTGATGAGCTGTAAGAAGTCGAATATTCTCCTGTTTCTAATATAACCATATTGTCCATTACATTAATCGTGTCAGAAGCAGCATTGGTCAAGACTATATTAGGAACAATATCACTGAACTCTAAGGTGAGTCTTAGGAATGATAAATTGTCAGTAGATAGGTTTCCGTTAATATTGTTATTGTTGCACGGGTGTATACCCGTACCGTTAAGTTCGTCGAATAGTACAGTAAATTTTATATCTCCGTCATTAGCCCAAACGCGAAATTGATTTATATCTAGAATTTCTACGGCCTTACGCTCAGTGCAATCGCCTTCTGTGAGCTCCATCAGGATGTCGCCAAATTCTGAAATAATCTTGACGGAAGATCCCATAGATATGTCTAGCAGATAATCCACGGATAGGGTAGGTTTAAAAACTCTACCTTCGGTAATAATATTTTCGAATTCAAGTGGAAAATCAAGAGCAATAAATGTATCAAGTGTTGGTGATTCTTCAAAATTGATATATCCTTCACCCGTAGGAAGGGTTACCTCAAAATCAGACTCTCCAAAACAATTATCACTAAAGGAAACCAAAGAAGGTATTCTATATTCGTATTGGCAACTGCTTGAATCTAAAAAAAGAGTAAGGTCAGGTGGACATATTAGGTCAGGTGGGATCGTATCATTAATAATAACACGTTGAGTACAGATTCCTTGGTTATTACCGCAGTCATAAGCCGCGTATGTCAATAAGTGATCGCCTACTTCTAAAGTTATACTGGTCGAATCATCTGTTATATCAGAAATTTGCTCTATTCCATTTATACCTACCTCCCAGCTGTTATCAGCCAAGGGGCAACCATCTATCAAGCTTGGTTTGTAAGCAATATGCTCTACAAAGCAATCCATCTCGTCCAAAGTAATACTGACATCTTCTGGACATTCGAGCGAAGGTGGTATAGTATCTATTGCTTGAAACACGGCTTGAGTGCGACCTATATTACCACAAAGGTCGTAGGCGTATATGCCTATGGTTTGTTGGGATATGATTTGATCGGCTAATCCTGTTTGGCAGATGACGCCTTTGTACGCTATATCAGGTGCCGCAAGTAAAGAAGTGGTATCTGGATATATTCCAATTTCTTTTATTAATACTTTGGGTTCGGTGCAGTTATCCGTTATTGTTGTATTGGCAAAATTAGAAATCCAATTATCGAATTGATTGGCTATATCAATGTCATCACAGTGCACTATAAGATTTTCTGGCTGGGGTGAGAAAGATGGTGCTGTGAAATCCTGAATCTGAATCGACTGATTGACTATGACGGTATTATTACATGCGTCACTTATAGACCATACGCGTTCTATTTGTTGTTGGCAGACATTTATAATATCAAAGGAATCAGTAAAGCTAATATTCACATCGGAACAATTATCCCGCGCATCTAAGAATAAAGATATATCGAGTAGATCAGTATCGCAGTCTATGACCTTAATGGGGTCATAGATAACCTGCGGAATCAAAGTGTCAATCACAGTTATTTTTTGAGTATCAATGACTTCATTTCCGCAAGCGTCTTGTATAGACCAGATTTTTTGTATTTGATAATCATAGTAGTTGCATAAGGTAGTATCCGAGTCTTGGGAACTAATAATGGTCTCGATGAGTCTTAATGATCCATCGCAATCATCTATCGCAATGGGTCTGACATCTTCCAAGGTGTCCTGACAGAATATTGTTGTATCTGATGGAAAGACAGAGAAGCGCGGAAGAATAGTATCCGATACCACAGAAAATTGTGCTGAGGTCAATGAGACATTATCACAATCATCAGTAGCAAAAAAAGAAACATCCAAATGATATCTACAACTGTCCCTTATTATAATAATGTCTGTGGTGTCGGCAAAGTCGACAAATCCTGTATTGCCTAAATTATCAGACCATGTATAATGAGACCAAGAGGCGATACCGCAGTTATCTTCTAGCATGGCGCCACCCTGAGTTGTGAGCCAATTATTGAGCGTATCACGTATCCCCATGATACAAGAGGTTGTAATTGACCGAGGAGTCGCAATTATGTCAGGTGGTGTTCTGTCATGGACTTCAAATGCGGCAAATAAAGTATCAATACTCTGATTATTGCAAGAGTCGATTGCGATATAGCCTACTTCTATTTTGCCTGACGTAGAGCAGTTAATTCCGAATTCTTGCAGAAGTGCATCTAGCGCATCATCATAAGAAGTAAGTGCAGACACAGTAGCATTGCCTTGGTCAGCAACCGCGTTTCCACCATTATTAATCCATCTTTCTAATTCTAGGCTAATGGGGCTGGTGCAAGGCAGTGAAATATTCTCAGGATTAGTGGTGAAAACAGGTGGGATTGTATCCTGGATAGTATTAGCCCATGAGTCGTTACTCAATGCTCCAAGAATAATAATTATATATAGCCTGAGTGATCGTAGCCACATATAGCAAATAACGAAGATTAGATCAATATTGTGCTATAAATATCCCAATTAATGGGATTAATTATACGCTATAAGAATATCTAATCATTCCTCTTCTGCAACGGTATCAGTTATTTTCTTATCCTCGACATTTTCGTTGAGGAATTCGTTAAGGGAATCTATATTAAGGTTGGAGGTGAGTTCTCCGAATGGATTTATCTTAATATCGAAGCCAGTTAGGTTCTGATGGACAGTTGGTTTGCCCTTTTTCTTCATTTTTTTTGGCATTGTGAGGCTTTATAACTGTAATAATGAAATAATGGACAATAAGATTCCGCGTATGGCGAGTTTTTGGTCATTTTTCACCATTTGAATTATTTGTAATTCAATAATCAAAGGTATATCTTTGCGTCCGCTTTAGCCGTAAAGCAAAAATTTTCACGGAGACGTGGGTGAGTGGCTGAAACCAACGGTTTGCTAAATCGTCGTACTTGG
>JAHDFP010000019.1 GCA_020628095.1 Saprospiraceae bacterium | reverse complement strand
GGACTTTAGTCCGTGTTAAGTAACCCACCTACTTTGAGTAGGTGGTATTTGAGTTCTTCCTCTTTTAAATGGTCAATGGACTCTCCAGTCCAAGTTAATGAATCAAATTTTTGGATTCTTTCAAAATTGTACGGTACATATGCATCCTCCATGTCAGGGTCTAATAATTCGACAAAGTCTCTTACCTGCAATATTATTGATTCGTTACTAAAGAAATCTTTATTAAGAAATCCGCTTAAAATTCCATCTTCACCTTTACGCTTTAAACTCAAGTAGCCGTAACCAGCATCTACATAAACGTAATCACATATTTTATTTTCGTCTGGCTCTAATTCTTTATTGAAGAACTTAACTACTAATCCGTTATCATTTTTAAAAATTTCGACATCACATTCTTTTTCTTTGTAACCATCTTGTTTGAATTTGAATTTCATTAACCACGTATTTTTTTTGAGCTTGAATTTAGGCAATCATATCCTATTCTTCTTATAGCACCTTTAGCCTTTTCCAAATCTTTAATCTTATGTACTACGATTATATATTGATCAGTATTAGTATCTATAAAACTTAATTGAAATCCAATTTTATTAATTGCTTTGTCAAAATCTTGAAGTACGTTGTCATATGCAACTGAAGCTCTCTGTCCATAATCATTCTGTTGAGGTAATTCAATTTGTATATTGAAATTCTTACAAAGTGTATGATTAACTCCATGAGTAAGAGAGGTAATTTCTTGTTTCCAATCCAGACAGATTATAAAATAATTTCCTTTCTGGTTTAAACAATCTATAACATAGTTCAGAGTTGTCATATATTCTTCATTGTCTTGATAGTCGGTGAGACTTGCAATAAATTTCGAATATTCTAATTGTTTACTTTCGTTAAGACATATTTGACCTAATTCATGGTATCCTCTTCGTTGTGCTTCAAAATCATTTTTCGTAATCGATTTTTGAGCACTCATTTCAATATCTTTGACCTTGTCTTTATCTTTTGGTTTTTCTTTCTTTTTTTTAAAAAAATCAAATATTCCCATTAGTTAGTATTTTTATTTTCGGTTGCATATTACAGGCAGCGAAATACAATATGCGTCTTTACGAAGTATGCCATCATCATGTGTTATGCTTAATTTTTATTCTTCATTTATATTTAATCAGTATCGGTAAAGGCCAAAACCCATATTGTTCTTGATTTCATACATATAATTAAAAAGGTATGATCAATAATAAAATCTATAAACCAACTATTCCAGGCTGTTGAAGAAGTATAATATCGAACATATTCATGTTGATATTTTTCTTCAAACAGTTCATTACAAAAATATCTTGCTTTTTCCTTTATTACTTTTGGTTCTTCCTTATACTTTGATCCATATGCACCACCATGATATAATAGAGCAGCTAATTCACCGTCAATAACAAATTCACTTTTACAATTAAATTTTGGTTTTTTGTTTATTTCATAGGCTCTATTTTCTATTTGATCCTCTTCAACTCTTTTAAATGTTTTTAGAACTCTTTCAGATAAGAGGAATTCTTTATTGAAATCGATTTCGTCTAACCGACCACGTGAACAAAACCAATCAAATATTTCGTTTTCGCAAACTTTAAATCCTTTAAAGTAGATGTCACCTCCAAGGTTTGATTTCAATAATTTTATGAATTCAAATTCTTTATCAACTATATCAAATTCCAAGTCCTTCCACATTTGGTTTATTTGTGGCATTCTTGGCAGCTGAATTTTCCAGTTTACTTCTATCGGCTTCATTTTTTATTTTGGAATTCCATCATTATCCCCTGTTCTGTGTCTATCCGACCGAAGGGAGGATTACATCCGAACTAGCTTATAACAGAATTTTTTTAACACTTTATTCCTATATAACAACTATTAAGATAGTTATATCACACCTCTTTAATATAATAACTTAATTGATAATAGAATACCTAAAGTACAGAATCCGCCTCCTGTTCTTGTCACTTCAGCACATACACATTTATCCACTACCAATAAAAACGAACCAACAACTGCGGCGTGCGATCGAGTAATAACTTTTGTATAAAGGCAGAGCTATACACGTCGGTGTCTTCATTATAATCCAGATAGTATTCTCTGGCGGTAATATTGTCTCGGTTGAGTATATTGATTAGTGATAGGGATACCTCTGATTGTAGATTTCCGAGCTGACGGATAGAGAATCTTGATGTCAGATTAAGATCTAATCTCAGGTAAGGCCTTAGACGATAATTATTGAACTCTGGGTAATCCAGATAATAGAGGAAAGGCGGTTCTGGGTCTGGCTCTTCTTCGTTGAGGATAAGATCGGGACGAGAATAGGGTAGACCAGAGTGATAATTAAGATTAGCCGAGAATTGGAATTTTTTGATCTGATAGCTTGTCACGACACTGAGGATATGACGTATATCATTAGGCGCAGAAAAGGGGCGATCATCTATGTCAGAAAAATTATATCGCGCCATACCGAGTGAGTAATTGATCCAGGTATTTAGACGGCCATATCTTTTTTTTACCAGGGCGTCTAGTCCGCGCACGGTAGAGCTGCCCTGCGAGAAACCATTTTCTTCGTATCCTAGATCGAATAGAGGATTAAAAGTGGTGAGTCCAGTCGTATGATTATAATAGGCTTCTAGGTCTAGTAACCATCCATCTTTATTTATAACTATTCCTGCCGATAATTTATTGGCTTTCTGTGATAGCTGAGACTCTGAGGCATTAAGTATCCATAGTGGATTATCTACGATTACCTCACCCGCTCCCAGATTGGTCAGTTGATTGATGAACTGATGGTAGATACCCGCATCTGCCTTGAGCTTGATGTCATCATTGATCGCGTATAGGAAACTGATGCGCGGAGAGTGTACCCAAGTATCACCTTGACTATAATAAGTCGATCTATTTCCGCCGTCTATTTTGAGACCTTTGTAGTTATAATGGATAGACATAAAAACATTATGAAAGTCAGCCGATTCATTTTGCAGAGGTACGAAATCAGGATCAAAAACTTCTTCGCCGTTGAGATCTAGTGTTACCTGCTTCTTGTTATTCTCATAACCAAGGTTAAATGTCCATTGCGGAGAAAGCGTAATCACATTGTCGAAAGAGAGACTTGTTTCTGATATTCCATTGGACTGATTGTAAGAGAATATGGAAATGTCGTCCTCCGTTTCTTCTCTATTATAATTATTGGAGTAAGTAGACTTGTAATAAGAAAGGATGCTTTCCCACTTACGGCTTATCTTATATTCTGCTTTTGCGCTCAGGGCTTCTGTCTGTAGAGTTGTATTGTCATCAGAAACAAAAGGGTCACCGTCAAACGAAAAGGAGTAATTGAAATCCTGATAATTTTTATAAATACCACATTGCAGACTGAGTTTGTTTATGGGTTGGCAAAGTAACTTAGCACTCCAGTCATGATAGTCGAGATTTTGATCGGTGTTCAGTAAATCGAAATCAGGGTAAGAACTCTGATCGTCTATCAATGAAAACTGAAATACCTTATCTGTATAACTTTGTAAAGTCGGCGAATTATAAATACTGTTGATACTTTGCCTGCCGCCGAGCGTAAGAGATAGATGATTCTTTACGAGTGGTATGTCTAGATTGCCATGTACTTCTGTCAATGTCGTCCCCAGGCTACCATGCAACGCATTAGTGATACTGTCGGATTGCGATACATCTATTATGCCACCGACGCGATTATCATACTTAGGATCATGTGCACCCTTGTGTATGCGCACACTATTGACAGAAAAGGGATTGATGGCTGATATCATACCGAAAATATGGCCTGCATTATATAATGGCACGCCGTCCCACATAATGAGATTTTGCCCAGGCGTGCTTCCCCGCATTTGTATATTGGTAGCACTGTCGTCTATACTGTTGATGCCAGGAAGCAATTGTGTGGTCTTCAGTATATCATGTTCTACGTGGGAATGATTGCGCGTCAGCTTCTCATAGTCTAAGTCAAAAGAACCATAACTGTTTCCTTGTGATATGCCATCTAATAGATAATCTCTGATTATTATTTCTTGTCCCATAATATCCTCATCAATCGAGAGAGGATAAGAAGGACATTCGTCCTCTGCAATACTCTGTACAGAAAAAGACATCGTCCGATAACCAATGAAACTAATTTCTATATTCTGATTTTTTTCTGCTAGTATATCAAAGTCGAAGAAACCTAATAGATCAGATTGGTCACCCTGGGTTGTCTGTATGACTTTTATATTAGCTCCGATCAGAGGTTCTTTCGTATGCGTATCTACAACGGTACCGCAGATGCGATAGGTTTTCGGTGGATCTCGATAGACTATTATATTGTTGCTATCTACCTCATAAGTAAAGGGACTAGCATATAGTATATTAATCATCGCAGAGTCTATATCGTCAAGGTTAACGGACCCCGTATAGTGAAAAGCGCTAAGAAGCTCAGGGTCATAATTGAAAACAAAGTCTGATGCCTTTTCTATCTTTTTAAGAACCTGATTGATAGTGATATTGTCAAATGTGATCTGATTGGATTGGCAGATGGCAACATACGAGATAAGAGTAAACAACACACTCCATAAGAGGCGATTTATGTTTCTCCAGGTGTTATTCAATGACCACTGCTTTTTTGTCTTCGCTTATCTCGAAGGTCAAACCTAGTGGTTTGCACACACGACTCAGCGCAGTGCCTACATCATCATGATCGAAGCTACCAGAGAAAATACGATCTGTAGCTCGGAGGTCAACTTTGACGCCGTATTGTCTTTCTATTTCTTCGCAGACGGTAAGGAGTTTTTCGTCTGTAAATCTTGAGGTGCCATTTTGCCAGGAAGGACCGTTGTCTGCTATGACTCGTTTGTCTTCCATCTTGTTACTGATGACACTGACGGATTCTTGAGCGGATAGGATGACTTCCTGACCATTGCTTTCTACTCTGACCTTACCCTCGTAACAACTGACATAGAAGTTCTCTCCCCAAGCTCTTACATTAAATTTTGTGCCCAGCACAGTCACCGTTCCTTGATCTGTCTTCACTACAAAAGGAGAACCCTTACGTACCTCAAATAATGCCTCGCCAGTCAGCTCGATGATCCTTGCTTCGTCCCAGTTAGCAGAATTATATGCCACTGCAGAGCCATCATTAAGCCAGATTTCAGAACCGTCCTTTAATGCAAAATTTAGATTTTCTCCAGGTTGCGCTTGGAGTATCTTGTTTTTATCGGATAAGAGGAACCAACCCAATATGGCAAGCAAAGTGATTAGAGTTATAATGAAAATCCACTTGGCGAATTTTTTCTTTTCTGATTTGCCTTTTCTTACTTGACTGAATTTCTGAAAGCCCTTGGTGGTGTCATAGTTTGGCATAGACCACTTGTCCATCGTGTCTATAACGTGCGATAATTCAGTGACAGCCATATCGCCTTCTACAGCAGCAAATTCCTCATCGCTGATCTCTCCATTTAACCATTTGGCGTATATGACTTCCTTATCTTGCATAGTTCTTTATTATATAACAACTCACGTAGAAAAAAGCCTACAGCTTTCTTGAAACTTTTCTTAATTCTTTGAGCGCCTTCTGTATTCTTTTCTCTATTGCTTTGACGCTGAGGCCCAGAGATTCGGCTATTTCTTTGTATTTCATCTTGTCGATACGATTCATCAGAAAGACTGTGCGCTGACCCTCTGGCAAAGCAGCAATGGCTCTCTCCAGTTTTTCTTTGAACTCGGCCTCCTCCATAAGGTACTGTGGTGATACATTGGAGACTTGGCTATGACCAAGCTGCTCAAATTTTAGGACAACCTGCTTATGTTTTATCTGATTGAGAAAGGCATTATTAGCTACTGTATAGAGAAACGATTTTGCCTTTACTAAAGAGACCTTAGCGCAATTACTCCATAATTTGGCAAAAGCATCCTGCATAAGGTCTTCAGCCTCGTTATAATTTCCTGACTTGTAATACAGGAAGTTAATAACGGACTCTGCATGCTTATGGAAAAGCGACTGAAATACTTGTTCTTGACAGACGGAATTTGACATTTAGAGTATAGAGATTTTTTGGTCTTTCATCTTATACTTTCAAAGGTAATAATTACTTGTTCCAAACTGGGATTTTATAAATAAATGAGCCAATCTCTGTAGGGTTTTTATTGCATGAGTTGTTCCATTTATAACACAGATAATTTTCTCACGCTATCAATAAAGTAAAAATGAACAAGAATAAATCAAATCTTATCTCTGCCGGTCTTGTAGTGCTCTTCCTGACACTATTATCGCTGAATTCATATAGCCAAATGATCAAAGTATTCGTACTGGCGGGACAATCTAATGCACAAGGGCATGGTGATGTTATGCCTGCTGATCTTACTGGTACACTTAGTCATTTTATTAATATAGATGGTGGACAGGAGTTTAGTCATCTACTGGATAGTAATGCTGAGTGGGCGGTAAGAGATGATGTATGGGTACGTTACGACCACGAAGATCAAGGACTGCTCACAGGAGAACTTACTGTGGGTTATGGTGCTAGTAGTAATCAGATAGGTCCAGAGCTGGGACTTGGTCATCTACTAGGCCAGTACTCTGATGATAAGGTACTCATTATAAAAACTTGCTGGGGTGGAAAAAGTCTGGCTGTAGACTTTAGACCACCGAGCTCTAGCGGTGCGACGGGACCTTTCTATACACAAATGATTACGGATATCAATACGGCCATTAATAACATTGCGACCGAATTTCCAGATTATAATAATGAGACCATTGAGATGGCTGGTTTTTTCTGGTTCCAAGGATGGAATGACGGGGAGAATCCGAGCTATTTGTCAGAATATGAGAATAACTTAATCAATCTTATCTCTGATGTCCGCCAAGATTTGAATACACCAGATCTTCCTTTTCTCGTGGGACTTACAGGTCATGGTGGATGGGTAACAGAACTAAATGGAGGATATATAGCGGACTTGCAGACGATGCTTGTCCCTGCACAGATCAATGCTGCGAATCATACAGGGCATGCTAATGTATGTTATGCGGAGACCAGAGACTTTTGGCCAATTGCTAATCGTTCTCCTGAGCCTTTTGCTCTTCATCACTGGTCTAATAATGCTGAAAGCTATCTCCGTATAGGAAATCAATTCGGTATTAAGATGATTGAATTGTTAGAATCCAATTGTACCAATGCCGATATACCAGGTGTCTACGAGGCATCGGCTTATGGATTTAATTTGTTTACAAAAGAGCACATCTCGGATAACTCTTTTGGTGCTGGTTTTTCATTTTACAGTGCTGTCTGGCCATTTATGCAAGAGTACCCGGGAGCAATGAATTATCAGACAGGGCAGGGCACTTGGTTACCACCGCGCAACGATGTCAACTTGCCTCCAGATTTTTATAATACTATAGAAGGTGGTCTTGGATGGTGGGGGGATACAAGATTCGGTATGGATGTCCCTAAATTTATAATGGGTGGCGTGACTAATAGCTTTGATGCCTTTGCTAATGGTCCTGGTACAGGTAGTACTGAGACCACAACAGAAGGAGAAAGAGATTGGAGTACGCCGAGTGGTAAATATGGGGTGGCTCAGTTGTCCCCATATCTGCTATGGCCTCCTGACGGTCTCAATATGGACGAAGATATGAATGGTGAATTCTTGGGTTACGGATATCACCCCTTGCCACTAACTGATCCGATGCAAACAACAGCAGGTGTGGATTTTGCCACTGGAAATCAATGCTGGACTTTATTCTTGAATTCGACAAATTTCAAAGGACCAGTTGCTTTTTTTATGCCGACTTTTTGGACATCAGTTGTATTGCATGATCCAGCAACCTACGAGGGCCTATTTTTGGATACGCGTCCTTCTGATCCTAATATGCAGTTTGGTCAAGAATTTTCTGCGGCACCTGCTCTCATCGGTGTAAATGTCAATAACGATGCTTATGCCAAAGTAATGCCTCCGGTCTATCCAAAGACAACGAGCAATACCTCTGAGATCATGAGAGACGTCAGCGTTTACTCCTTTGATGCTAAATGGAACGAGGTCGATAACTGGTTTAATGGCGGTGCAGTGCCATCTACCGAGATGAACACAGCAGGAATAATATCGTCCAATTTTGATTTGGATAATCAAAATCCGGACCCAGTAGATGGAGGTATATGGACGGGAGTAGGACCAGAAATAGATGCAATAATAGACCAATCTTCTTATGGAATAATAAAAGAAAGTAGCAACCAAAAGGCCGTTTACTACGAATGGGATACCAATATCGTCAATGAGCTTAGTGATGGTTTTATACTGCCTGAGTATTACGAATTCAACGCGACCAATGAATGGGCGCACATACCTATGGCAGATATACCTACTTCTACAGGACTTACACACCACGATCCACTGACTAATCCTGTAATAATAAACAAACCATATTTGACACCACTAGAAGTCGATTGCCATTTTCATGGTCAGGATAGCCCATGGACAAGTCCAGGTCCTGCAGATGGTCCGTATACGGCGGCACTGGAGGATGGATCTGTGGTGACTTATTATTGGTATCGTTTTATAGATCAGCCTGCGGTTATACACGCTGGTCTGCCTGATGATATGAGACAAGATTTGCAGACGCGTGTAGAGCTTATACATACACATTGGCTACATACGGATAACTATCTGCCAAGTCCGACAGGTGGGACACTGGCGTCACTAGATAATGGTCTGTTAGTGACACCGCCAGCAGGACTGGAGATCGGATATGTGCCTATCGTCTCGCGACAGGAGTATGTTGGTAATGCCATAGCCACGATTGCCGACCTGCAAGTAGAGGACCAATACATCCAGCTCAATCCTAATCCGACCAGTGGAGAATTTACTATAATTGGAGATTTTAATAATTACTCTATACAGATAATATCACAGAATGGCTCTGTGCATCAAGACCTGACTGGTGCCTCCAGTCCAATACAAATAGATCTGAGCACTTTGCCAGCAGGCTTATATTTTGTAAGGGTGCTTAACTTGTCTAATAATCAATTAAGTTTTGAAAAGATATTGAAGTTTTAAAGATGTCTTTTTATAAAAAAAATAGACCAAGAAGTTTAAAAAAATCAGTAATGAAAAACGTAAAATTATCTAGGGTGTTTTATGTGCTTACCTTGACGTTGGCTTTTATGGTAGATGTATCTATAGCTCAGACTATACAACATGCCATAAAGTCATGTCAATGTAATCATCACAATAATCTTTGCAGTCAAAAGTCAAAGCCGCAACCATATACTAAAAGTAAGAACGCCAATAGTCTCGGTTACATACGGGCTAATACCAATCCAGTATTACCTTCGATGTATAACTTTCAGGAGTATGTGTTTGCCGAGCCTGACGACCAGGGTACTTGTTTGGGTAATCAAAATGCCACGGCTGAGATCGAAGAGATATTCTTATCACAAACTCATAGACATGCGATAGGGCATCCTCTATTATTCACTATAGGAGAGCGTCCAGCCTTATTGCAAGTGGCAGTGACGGGTAGTGGTATTGCGCCTGACGTACAAGTAGAAGGAATGATAGAAGGGGTCACAATAGGTAGCTTGTGTCTCAAAGGACCAGCTGAGCTAAGTCGTAGTATTGAATTGGATAGACCTAACCTGGCTGACTACTTCTCCGTGACCTTACCTAAGGACTGGATCAAAATGGGCCTCGAACTTATAATAACAGCAGGTGATAATGTAAGGACATTGACTCAGGCCGATCTTCAGATTACGCCTTACACAGAGATTAATCTATTACTCGCGGATATAGACGTGATGGATTATAATTTTTATGAAGAACATCGCACACCCATGTTTGACGGATTTTTGCAAGAGTTGGCTTCGGCTATGCCAGTTAGTGCAATTAGACTTGGTACATTTCCTGAGCACCTCAGAATTCCCAATTTGGCTCTCAATAATAATGATGGGAGTGCTGTGGTCGTAGAGGCCAATGATATGTTAGTAGACAATGGCTTAGACCAAGGGTATATCAATGCGACAGCGCTTGGCATTTTAAGTAGTATACAACAAGCGACGGGTGATTTTCCTAATACCATTTACTTTGGCAATACGCTCAATCTTGCCCCAGGCGGATGGGGTGGCGATGGATCACTGGTAAGTTATGATTTCACAGATATATTTATCCATGAGATGGGGCACGCACTTTCATTGCCACATTGGGAAGATGAATACCAACTGGCTAACCCTAATCCCGATCAGTTCTCTTATCCTTATGGCGGAGAGGCAGGAGATGGCGGTGGTCGTGGCGATGCATGGAGTTTTATACAGGACACCTATGAGTTCGTCAATCCGTTTTGTCAAGACGACAATGGCAATAGGGGAATAGAGCGTAGTGATGCGATGCAAAGAGAATTTCCATGTGTGGAGACAAGAACTTCAGGTCAAGGGCCGTGGGATGGATTCGGTGATTTTTCGGCGAAAGCTATAAGTAATTATATTTTAGGATCTGCGGTAGAAATAGGTGTGGTAGAGTATCGAGGGAATCAAGTGGACTATGTTTTCAAAGAAAACCCTGGTTATCCGAGAGTAAGCCTTGAAAATGGGCAAAGAATTTTTACCAGAGAAGATTCTCAGCCTCAGAATACCTATGCAGAAGATTATATCAAAGTACCAGGAGAAGAAAAGATAGAGCAGGACGTATATCTAATATACGGTAGTGCACATGCCACAGACATGGAAGCTAATATTATCTATGAGCCAATCAAGTATCAAGGTACCTTGCCACCCGTTATAGATCCTACTGATCCAGATATGTTTTTTACTTTGAAAAACTTAGAATACGAAGATGCCCCTAGGCTCTATGGTGAGTCCAGAGACATTACACTTAAGCTGATGTATAGCGATGGTAATGAAGAGTACGCGCTTGTCCCATTTCATTCCTACGAGAGGCCTGATACGGGAGAGCCAGACGAAAAGCTGGATGTGGCTTATTTTGCTCTTGTCATACCTGCTTCTCAGTCGTTATGCGGTGTAGAATTATATCGCAGAGAATTTATTATCACCGACTCAGAAAATGACATCCCTGGAAACATCAATGACCCAGCACAGAATATCACAGCGACAAACTTTATGGATGAGGCCAGGCTGATGGCCACATTAGATTATTCTTGTAATTGCCCAGGGACGCCAGATTATGTCGAGCCAGGTACACCCTGTGATGATGGTAACCCTTTTACTGTAGACGATGTAGAGGATGGTTTCTGTAATTGTGTGGGTGTTCCTGTACCTCCATGTGGACAGATCAGAAATGGAGAATTTACTGAATCATTAACAGGCTGGAGAACATGGGGTAGTGATGCCTCTATTATAAATGGAGAGGCCGCTTTCGAAAATGTGGATTTTGGAGATGCCGGTCTCGCTATTGATGGTATAGAGTTGCTGCCTGACGAAATATATTCGATAGATTTTTCGGCCTACTCATCAGAACCAAAGGACATAGAGGTGGTCGTATTCGATGAAGACGAAATGGAGTTTTTTAGAGAGACCGTTCGTCTTTCCACCACTAAGAATAATTACCAACTGTCGTTTACATACGAAGGAACCTCTGCTTCTGAGGCGGTTTTAGAATTTAATTTTGGCAGTGATGAGTCCAGTGTATATCTAGATGATGTCTGTTTTGATGTAGATTGTAGTGACATAGAAGAACCTTATAATGGGGTAGATGATGATTGCGATCCTTCTACGCCTGATGACGATCTTGATCAGGATGGATTTGGTTTGGCAGAGGATTGTGATGATAACGATCCCGAGATTAATCCAGGCCAAATGGAAATTCCTTACAATGGTGTAAATGATGATTGCAACCCATTTACACTGGATGATGACTTAGACCAGGACGGCTATGATCACTCGTACGATTGCGATGATAATGACCCTAATGTGTATCCTAATCAGACCGAAGTGGTTTATAATGGAATAGATGATGATTGTGATCCTTTGACACTGGATGATGACCTTGACGAGGATGGCTTTAATCTGATAGATGATTGTGATGATAATGATGCCGATATCAATCCTAATGCGGCAGAGGCTTGCGACGGCATTGATAACAATTGTAACGGGGGTATAGACGAAGGTCTGACGGTTACGATTTATTTTTTGGATAACGATGGTGACGGATATGGTGATCCAGATCAAGAGAGATCAGATTGCCAGCAACCCAATGGCTTTGTGCTGAATGCAGATGACTGTGATGATAGTAATCCGAATATTAATCCCGAAGCGATGGAAGATGCCTATAATGGGGTAGATGATGATTGTAACCCTCTTACACGCGATGATGACCTTGACGAGGATGGTTTTAATCTTGTAGATGATTGTGATGATAATGATGCCGATATCAATCCTGATGAAGTAGAGACTTGTGACGGCATAGACAATAACTGTAACGGGGATATAGACGAAGGCTTAACTTTTGTAAGTTATTATGCAGACAGAGATAACGATGGTTATGGTAATCCCGATGCCCAAAGATCGGATTGCCAGCATCCCAATGGCTTCGTTCTTAATGCAGATGACTGTGATGACGATAATGCCAATATAAATCCAGATGCTATAGAGGAGGCTTATAACGGCATAGATGATGATTGCAACCCAGCCACCTTAGATGACGATTTGGATGGAGATGGCTTTGACTTGGCAGATGACTGTGATGATACCAATGCCGATATAAATCCTGATGCAGAGGAAATCCCTAATAATGGAATCGACGAAAATTGTGATGGGCAAGATCTAATAACCGCCATACACGAACTTAACGGTCAACAAATCAAAGTCTTCCCCAATCCGACCTCAGGAAATTTATTTATAAAAACAGAGACGCCATTTAATTTTATAGCCATAATATATGATATGAATGGTAGAGAAGTGCTTGCCGATGATGGCAATAATGCTTTTGATATAAGTTCGTTACCTGATGGATTATATTATTTAGTTATTCAGGATGTGAATTCGGATCAGAGGATTGTAGAGCGGATAAGTAAGGTGGAGTAGATGTATTTTAAAAGTTGTAGTAAAGGAGTATTACAGATAATAGACGCTAAGGTCTATTATCTGTAATTACTCCAAGCGGAAGTCGGTGAGGAGTTTGTGGTGATTTTTTTTTCAAGCACCTTTTAACACAAGAAGTACCTCTAACGCATCTTATTTATGTGTCGATGGTTTGTCAGCTACCTCATGTGTTATGCATAGTTTTTAGTATCTTTTTTATCTATGACCTTTACTGTAACAATCCATACAAACATTTTTGCTCTTTATCCCTTGATGGTATTCGCCACAAACTTTACACTTGAATGATTGAGCTGCAAAGAAAAGTGATTGATTAACTTTCTGAAAAACTTGATTGATGATTCTCATAATATTGAAATTTTTGTTTTGAATGGTGTGGAGCAGGGGAATCGAACCCCCTTACCCTCTATCCTAAATTCCGCTTGTAAATACTTTTTTCAGTTATCTCATTAGGTTGCATAAACCATTCTCCACACGAGGGTTGCTCCGCTAACAATATTTTTCACTCTTTTCATAATTTCCGATTTTATAAGTGCAATAAATAAAAGGCTAAAAGCCGAGAACACTAACGTAACCATCCAAGACAGACATCCAATTTCAGGACTCACAGATGTACTTAGGCAATTTAAAACGGCAAGTCTTCTAAAAAACTTAAATCATCCTCTTTAGGTTGATTTTTTCTATCAAATTCAGATTCAACATAATCGATGAATTTCTTAGTCGCCGTCATATTTTTAAATATTAGTATACTTTCTTCATAATTCAAAATTTTGTTGTCATGAGCAAATGACCTATTATTTCTAATATCATTAAATGCATCAAAAATATTAATTGAGTATCTCAGAATTTTCTCTGTCATTTTGGACTCAATGAGTTCTTCGGAAACTAAATACTTAGTGTATTTTCCGAAAAGTGCATTTAGTGTTTTATCTTTTTTTAGATCAAGTTTATGTTTTTCACATAATCTTCTCACGTATTTTACCATGTAGGTGTGAAGTCTATCAAGTGCTGCTTCGGGTTCGTTTTTCTCTATTGATTCCCTAATTTGCTTTGCTAGGAGACTAAAGTCATTTTCAGACAGTTCAGCTTTTATTGATTGTATATCTTCAACTGGCGAATTTTCTTTAAGTCGAGAAACTATTTTTTTGCAATTTTCAACTAATACATTTTCTTCATCTGATATTTTAGAAAATGAGGTTTGCTTTTCAGCAACCCATAAATCGATCATTGCCTCTGTTAGGATAGCTACAGTATAGTTGCTCTCTATTTCCCAAAATTTTCTTAAGAGTTTTGCTTTAGAGTTAGAGTCATTATCATATCTGCCACCATAAATTTCTTTACCTACTATCTCAAGAACAAAATCTTCAAATGTTCTATTCGAAAATTCCATTACATAGCCTCCACCCATTCCAAAGAGCTTTTCAAATTTTATTCTTTCTATTCTTTTAAGGTCTGACATTTAATTTGATTATGCATAACGGAAGATGATATGTCGTCGTCTCTCTGAGGTACGAATAGATATGCGATCATATCTATTCTTGCAGATAGTTATTCATTTTAGCAGTTGGTTTAATTCCAATTCCTTTACTTCTTTTTTATTACAGAAAGCAATTCCCAATTCTTGTCCCCAATTTGGGTTTTTTAAAATATAAAATCTCTCTATAAATTTATTTCGTCTCAAGTAACTATTCATCAAGGAAACGATTTTGTCATCGATCCAGCCATTATGATAATTGAGTTTCCAGTTAGTTTCTACCTCATTTATTTTTAGATTTATTATAATTACTTCTTCTTCTTCTTCTTCTTTACTAATGTTTATATCAGTGAGTTGAATCAAATAGTTTGAGGTATTTTCAAAGTATTCTTTTAGAATTGTTTTGTATTCTTGACCATTAGTTAAGCATTCCTGGTCGCATAAATACCAATTTTTTGAATTGAGAATTTCTTCTATGGATTTTACCTTTTTCTTTTCTTGTTTTAAAAGCTGTTCTAAATTATTTGCCAAGAAGTCAATTTCGTAGTTGTCTGAAAAATTTAGGCTGTATCCATAAATTTTGTTGTTGACATAAAATAGTCCAATATCTCTTTCAACGGAATTATGAGACCAAGCAATACATAAAACTTTTTTATTGATTTCGGCGGCTATAATTTGTGATGTTTTTATGATGCTTAATTTGTTTATGTTTTCTTTCGAATAAACATTTGTTATCTCATTATTTACTTCTTTAAGCATCCAAAACTTGTAGTTAGTATATTTCCAATCATTTGACAGGTGCTTAGTTTCAATAACAATTTCGTCTTGAGGATTTAAACTTGACAGCTTTGAATTGAAGTAGGTTTCGTATTCTTTTGGAACTTCAAGTGATAATATGTTTTCTATTTCTGTTTTCATTTCTAATGATCTGTAACTACTTTATAACATGAATTTATTAATAGTTATTCCTAGTTAACGGCTTTTCTATAGTTAAATAGTACTTTTTTGTTCTCACAAATTCGTAGTTAATACTATCCTAAATTACACAAGTTTGTATGATTATGTAATAGCTTGGATGCCATAACGAACCGCTTATGTACTATTGACTCAATAGGTGGAGAGATGAAAAATAGACATGTTATAATCCCATTCCCCTCTAATTTCCTAACCCATTATATCATAGAAGGTATAAACACACTAAATAAAATAATACCAATAAAGAATAAGATAAGCGTAAGTATTTTATTTCTATCTACGTATAGCTCCAGCTTGCCCAGATCGGGAATGTTTCCTTTTTGTGATATAAGACTGACGATGTAGCCGACAGATAATGTGACGATGGCCCCGACTGCATTCCACCAAAACCAAAATACGGATGGAACAAATAACCACAAGTAGACATTAACCAGTACGCCAGCGAGTATGCCCACGTTAGCCCCTATTGCGTTGATGCGCTTGAGCAGGACGGCGGCCACGAAAGTTGCTAGTATAGGGCCATAGAAAACAGAGCCGACTTTATTAATAGCCTCTATTACTGTCGGTGCAATATCTCCTGTAAAGAAAGCGAGGACGATACAGACGACACCCCAGAATAAGGCGGCCATTTTAGAGTACTTGATATATTTTTCGTTGGATAGAGACTGGTCGCGGTTGGCGAAGTCTTCTACAGTGGCTGCGCTGAGTGAATTGATGGCGGAACTAAGGGATGACATGGCAGCAGATAGGATGGCGATCATCAGTATTCCTATCACACCATGCGGCAGATAATCTCTTATAAATATAGGGATCATCAGGTCTGGCTTTCCTTTGGGGATAGCTTGCAAAAAGTCGGTCTGTGTTATCGCCAGAGTACCTATAATCAGCCCCATCAGACAATAGATAAATGTGATAGGAAATCTAAGTAGCCCGTTGAATAGGAGCGTCTTTTTTACGGTCTCTAACTTGTTAGCAGAGAATAGTCTTTGTACCTGACTTTGGTCAGTGCCATAGTAAGAAGTGTACAAAAAGAATCCGCCGATAAGCATGGGCCAGAATCCAAATTCTGATCCTTCTGATAATCCCATACTCGAAAAATCTACCGCTGTCAATCTGGATCGATCTACATTTTGGATAAAATCTCCCCATCCTCCGAGCTCGTGTAAGCCGACGCCAAGACAGATCAGAATACCAAAAAATAAAATAATCATCTGGATCATATCACCGTAGACGACGGCTTTCATACCACCAGAGTAAGAATAGATTAATGTGACTACTCCGATGATCGTAATGGTCTGCCACATCGGTATGTCCATCACGCTGGTCAGTATAAGTGCTATGGTATACACCATAACACTGGTCGCAAAAGCACGACTAATCTGAAACACTGAACTTACAAGTATACGCGTCGAACTGCTAAAGCGTTTTTCTAGATAAGAATAAACACTCACGATGCCTGCCTTATACATAGGTGGAATTAGTACCATCATCAGAAAGATCATGGCCAGAGGTACGGCAAATTCATAAGTCAGCCACATCATGCCACCATTTTTTTTGAGTCCTACGAAGGCTGGTGCGGATATAAAACTAATCGCTGATAATTGTGTGGCGGCCGTACTCAGAGAGAGCGGAAACCAATGAAATGATCTCCCACCTAAGAAATATTCTTTACCGTCTTTAGCACCTGTAAATAACTTTCCCAAGAATAAAAAACCAACGATGTATATGGCTATAACTATATAGTCGAATTCATTCATGAGACAGTATTGAGGTGGATATAACTAGAGGCTGTCCATGAGAAGTTGCTCCCTCCATAACCCTGGGATAACTGGTCGACCTTTTCTTTTTGAGATTCGAAGTATTCGTAGAAGCCTAGCTTGTGTATGAGGGTAAGTAGATCCGATTTCACAGTTTCTGCTGTGTCCTTATAACCATAAGATAATAGACCCTTGTGGATCATCCAGTTCATCTGTGGCCAGACAGGACCTCTCCAGTATCGCTTAGAGTCGAAGTATGGACTATCCACATCAAAACTCGGACATAGATAGTATCCGCGATCCGATAAGTTAGTGAGGTAGTCATTTATTTTGCCCGCTTTTTGAGCATCAGGTATCTGAGCGAACAGTGGCACGATGCCACCTATTTCTTTATGTTTCATTTGTGACTGATGGCGCATATCATAGCTGACATACATCCCCAGTTCTTCGTTCCATAGTTTTTTGTCATAGTTGGACAGACTGAGTTGTTGCCACTCTTTGATTTGACCCGCATCCAGGCTTAGGTCGCTGGCTATTTCTATAAGACTTTCATTGGACTTGATCAGGATGGCGTTCATCATATTATCCTGTATCAGAAAAGGACTTTCCTCTGCAATCTGCTGACCATCATAATTGTATTTCTTACCTAACTCTAGGAGGTATACGTATCTGTCATACTTATCCTGCGTCGGTCTCTCGTCCGCATTGGCTATAGATGTATCTCTTCTTTGGTAGTCGGGAATCATCCCTGGCTGGATGTCTATCTTGCTCATCGACGCATCCCAGAGAGGGGAGTTGTCACGACCAGATTCCCAAGGATGATAGATGAAAAATAAGCCTTCCTCATATGGGTCTCTATAGGTATATAAAAATCGGTGATAGTTGACAAGTTTTGGAAAGATGCTTTTGACGAAATTCTTTACCTCATCATTGCCCCAGTGATTTTGTAATATATCTTTTAGTATAAAACCGAAAACGGCAGGTTGTGTGATGCCTGATGATTTAGGTTGTGTAGGAGCACCTGCATTGACCTGGCAATTCCAGAAATCAAAATTGGGGAAATAGGTTTTTTCATTTTCGCTATGGAAAATTATATGCGGTATCATGCCGTTATCCCATTGGCCAGAGAACATCTTGCCTATCTCCGAGAGTGACATCTCGATGTTATAGGTCGATGTGCCCAGAGCAACAAATCCCGAATCCCACATCCACTGAAAAGGATATAGCTCAGAAGTCGGTACAGAAAATCCATCCCGCCAGTTGCGGACTATGATAGCCTTCGCTTTTTCTAGGTAACTCAAATCATTAGATTATATCAACCAAAATAGTAATAAGAAAGGAGAGTCTTACCCCCTCCTTTCCATTACAGTATGAAAAAACTCTATTTTTAAAATTCGAATGTGGCTCTCAAGAATATTCTTCTAGGAAGTATAGGTCTTCCGACAAAGAAGTTTCCTCCCGCCACCTGACTATTACCTTGTCTCGGTGATCCCTCTGTAACACCAGCCGCATCTAATAAGTTGAATACTGATAAACCAAGTCTTAGGCTCTCATTACCATTACCTAGGCCGATCTTATATCCAGCATCTAATCTTACAATATTAAATCCATCTAGCTCCACAGAGTTACTATTGTTAGCAAACTTGCTTCCTAAGAAATTAGAACTAATATTGGCATCGAAGCCGCTGTTGTCGTAACTCAGACCGAACATACCCATAACGTTAGGTATTCTCGCAATGCTATTGCCGACTTGCTCCTCGTTGCCTTCTACTTCTGTAAACTCATGATTTTGGAATGTAAGGTTACCATACGCATTAATACCACTCGCTATATTATAATTAAGACTTGCTTCTAATCCGATCGTCCTTGTACTCTGTAATTGTATGAATTCTGTAATACCACCTCTACCGTCGTTGACTATATCGACATTACGTCTGTCACTAAGTGAGTTAAAAAATAAGGCCGCAGTAGCTGAGAGTTTGTCGTCGCCGTACTTAGCACCGATTTCTCCTTGTATAACTTTTTCTGTCTCATAAGACTGTGGAGAACCACCAGCGAACTTCAAAGATCTTAACTGAGGGAAGAAGTATCCTCTACTACCGTTAGCGTATAGATTGACATTATCATTGAGTCTATATAAGAAGCCAATGACGAAAGCGACATCAGAGGCATCGACGATACCTTTATTAAAATTATTAGAACCGACGCCGTTTTCGAGACTTACATTACCTATGGCTTTTTCCCATCTTAGCCCGATGTCTAAGTCGAAATTATCAAACTTGATTTCATCCGCTATATAGGCGGCTATCTTAGTACTCTGTAATGTTTTGTTAGATGTTTGTCTTCCAGATCCCTCGACGTATCCACTCGATGAGTGAGATACCTGACCCGTGCTGTCTGCATAAGATACAGATACGGCTCTTGGTGAATTAGAGAAGTCACCTAGTACATTATGTATCCAGTTATTATCTAGTGCTTTCGTATTAGACATAAATGTTCCTATCGTCAGGTTGTGGTTGTTTACTGTCTTGGTTAGATTGACTTCGCCCACAAGTTCTTCCATGTCTCTTTGTCTATCGAGTACTCTATTTTCGAACAATAAATCATTGCCAGCGAGTGCCGCTCCGTTATCTGCATAAGTAAAGGTGGCATCAGTAGGTAAGCCTCTATCGCTGAGATAAGCATCCTGAGGTTCTGGTGTATTATGGGTTCCGTCGCCATCTAAGAAAAGGTTAAACCAATGGTCATAAGATGCCGCTTTGGTCTTAGCGGATAGTCTCCAGTCATTACCAAATTCGTGAGATAACTCACCCATGATGAATTGTCCATTAGTGGTGACGCCGTCTCCGATAGGAGACTTGAATCTACCGAAAGGCGTATCAAAAGAATAATCTTTTAGTTGGCTGGAGAGCATGGTGTAGATTGGCTCACCGTCATTACCTGTCGGTCTTTCTCTCGCGTCATTAGAGTTATCGAGTGGATACGGTAGATAGAACTGTACATTGTCATCTATCTTTTGCATGCTTATGACAAGAGAACTGTTACCATCATTAAATAATTTCTTGAGGTTACCTCTGATCTGATATCCTCTGGTTGGCAATCCAGTCTCTAACGGTCCTTCGTCATATCTATAGAATCCTGAGAAAGCATAGAAGAGATTTTCGCTAAGCGGACCAGCGGTGAGGAAATCAGTTTTGATTCTTCCGCCTTCGGCCCATTCTAGTTGTACCTTATTGACGGGATTATTAGTGCCTCGGATGGATTGATAGTTGACTATACCTGCGACACTACCTGCGCCCTGCAAGGTCGCTGATCCACCACGGACGAACTCCAGACTTCTCAGACCTATATCATTACGGAAATATACATCGTGAGCTGACGAGTTAAGCCCGAACGTACTCAGTACTGGAATCCCATCTATATTAAGAGGTGTAAAGGCATATTGTCCACCAGAAGGAAATCCTCTCACAAATAAATTCGTGGCGACCTCACCACCACCACCTTCTGCAGTGATACCTGGAACAGTACGTAATATATCGGCTTGTGAGTTAGAGGATAGTCGGGCGAGTTGGTCTCCATTCAGTACGGTCAGAGACATCGGAGAGTTCTTCTGAGTCCTTCCTGTAAATGTACCTGTGACGACGACTTCGTCCAGAGCCATACGGTCTTCTAACATAGTGATCATACCATATTGTGGGTTATCTTCCGTCAGATCTATTCTGACATTCTTGTAGCCCACATAAGAGATTAATATAGTCTTGACACCCTCAGGGAAGTCGATACTATACTTTCCATCATGATCGGTAATGGTACCCAGAGAAGTGCCTTCACCCAATACAGATGCTCCAATAATTGGGTTGCCATCACTGTCTACGATGCTTCCTGAGTAATATTTTTGGCTTATTCCGCTAGTCAAACAGAAAAAGAATAAAATGACTACTGAGAATAAAGATTTTAAGTAGTATGTTTTTTTCATAATTAAGTTTTGAATTTCCTGAATTATTGATGTTTAAATTGGAATATTTAGTTAAGACAATAATATATGTTAATGGTCGAAAAAATTAGTAGAAAACTATCCCATACTAATGCTATACTATAAATTAGTGATCCCATATTAGAGCTATGAAACCCGAGTTTGAAGAAATACAGCCTATAAAATCGAGGTCTTTCCTCACCAAAGTGGTCAAAAGGGACAACAGACCACTGCTTACACAGGCCTGGCATTACCATCCTCAGATAGAGATATGCTATACGCTCAAAAGTCATGGCCTGCGATATGTCGGAAACAATATATCTGATTACAAAGAGCGGGACTTAGTAGTATTGGGATCTAATCTGCCTCATGGATTTACGACTACGGATAGATCGGAGCAGTATGTAATACAATTTATGCCAGATTTTTTGGGTGATGGTTTCTTTAGTGTTGCAGAACTAAGAAAAGTACAGGTATTGCTAGATCAATCCAAAAGAGGACTGGCCCTCACTGCATCAGAAACTAAGAAGGCGGAGACCTTAATTATGGACTTATACGAACCCGAGTTATCAGAGATGAAAAGACTTTTGGCCTTGTTGAGATTCTTGGACTTCCTGTCGGCAAGTAATGGATTGGAATCTATATGCTCCGATAAGTACAGTGCGTCCATCAGTGTCAATAAACTTAGTAAGCTAAAAGCCATCTTTGACTATATCGAGAATAATTTCCAAAGTCAGATATCTATAGAAGAGGCGTGCCGCACGGTCAATCTGACCGAATCCGCTTTTTATAAATTTATAAAAAGACATACGAATAAAAAATTTACCACCATCGTCAACGAGTATCGCATGGATCATGTCTCTAAATTATTAGTGAGTGGCGATAAACCGATATCAGAAGTGTCTGTTCTCAGCGGATTCAATAATCTATCTTATTTCAACAAAATATTCAAGCAAACATATAGACAGACGCCGAGGCAATTCAGGATAGATTATAAGCATAGAAGCGAGAATGAAGTTGCTATAGAATCATAAGTGCATATTCATTTTCTTACTTTCGCTATTCTAATTATAAGGAATCATGAAGCATGTAATAATCACTTCTTTTTGTCTTTTTCTCTTTATTGTGACCCAGGCTCAAGATCCGACCATCGGTCTATTATATCATGATGCCGAAAAAGCCTCTTCGGGCTACACACTTATCTCACCTAATGGTAGCCGCAATACTTACCTAATAGATAATTGTGGTCGCGTCATCAACCAATGGCAAAATAATCAGGGACCAGAGATTATGAGTTACCTGACTGAGGATGGTAGCTTGCTGAGGCCATCATGGGGATTTATAGAAAAAAGAAATTGGGAAGGGGAGCAGACGTGGTTATTAGAGATGGATGATTTTGGAGAGAACCATCACGATATAGAGCCTTTGCCCAATGGCAATGTACTGATGATTGTTACAGAATTTTTCACTGTGCAAGAAGCCACAGAGATGGGCCGTGATCCGAATAATGTCAGAGGCGAATTTGGTATAGATGCCATCATCGAGTTGCAACAAACAGGACCGCGCTCTGGTGAGGTCGTATGGAAGTGGTCATTCAAAGATCATCTGGTGCAAGACTACGATGACACTAAGCCAAATTATGGTGTGATAGCTGATTCGCCTCACCGCATCAATGTCAATTATAATTTTGAGAATGAAAGAAGTCGCAGTGAAGACTGGATGCACTGTAATGGCATAGATTATAATGCGGTGTTGGATCAGATTGTCATCTCATCGCGTCATACTTCCGAGATATACATTATAGATCATTCTACGACTATGGAAGAAGCAGCCAGCTCGCAAGGTGGTAGATATGGACGTGGGGGAGACTTCTTATGGAGATGGGGCAACCCTCAAGTCTACGGCAAAGGTACTCCAGCCGATCAAAAACTATGGCAGCAACATAGCCCTAACTGGATTCCTTCTGATTATCCTGATGGCGATAAGATCTGCGTGTTTAATAATAAAGCGGAGTTTGATTTTGTAGGAGAAGAGTCAAGTGAAATCAATCTTATAGATACGGGTGTAGATGAGAATGGGTCCTATAGCTTCGATCAGAATGGAGGATTTAGTCCGCCCGATTTTGACTGGACTTTTAGCAGTGGTGAGATATATAATCTACCTTTTTATAGTTTCGTGGAGTCTGGAGTGCATCCTTTGCCTAATGGTAACTTCTTAGCGACGCTAGGTGTATTAGGCAGATTTGTAGAAGTGACGAAAGATCAGGAAGTGGTCTGGGTGTATCAAAATCCAGTAGAGGGTGGTCGTGTACTCTCACAATATGATCGACCACGTCGACAGATTGATGTATTCAAGGTAGAACGGTTTGCACCAGATTTTAAAGGATTCGAAGGGAGAGATATGACACCTGGTGATATAATAGAAAATGCCAATCCTGTATCTGATGCCTGTATGTTACTTTCTTCTAATGACGAGGTGATCAATCAAAATATAAGAGTGTTTCCTAATCCTGTAAATGATATACTCTATATTAACACCGATAATGAAGAGCGCTTGTCCTATAGCTTATTCGATGCCAATTCGAAATTAGTATATAGCACAAGGACGAGATCGCAGTCTATTGATGTTTCTTTTTTGCATAATGGCGTGTACTTTCTTATCGTTAGGAACGAAGAGTCAGGATTGATTTATCGTGGAAGGGTATTGGTGCTGTAATAGAAGATTGTTTTTATTTTTAGGATTTAACCAGCTTTCCTACATTGATTATCTGATTGTCCTTTAGGATAATAATCGTGTAATAACCTTTTTCTATGTGGCTAATATCTACTTTCTTATTAGCAGTAAGCCTTTGAGATAAAATTCTTTGTCCTAGTGCATTGAAAATTAGCAGCTCTGTATCTGTGTCATTCAGATTTATGGAGATGTAATCACTGGCTGGGTTGGGAAAGAAAAGATTAGTGGAAGCATTGTGGGGCTGAGATTCTATACTACTGATCAGATTGCAATAATTTCCGATGAAACGATCATCATAATGCAAGTCTATATAGTCTGAGATCGCATAAGTCAAGGAATCTATGAGTCTCATTCTATTGTCTTCGTCAAATCTGACATCCTGATTGAGTTCTATTTGGATGGCGTCTATGGTAGATGCGTTATTAGAGGAACCATGTCGCTGTGTATTGTAACCACCCGTAAAATACGGTTCACTTTCTTGAGGAAATGGATCAGTTAGGCTAGGAACAGAAGCCAGCCCTTGATTATCTAGTAAAGAACCTAAGCTGAATTCACCTTGCAATAGTTGCGTGTGAGTAGCTCCGCTTAGATTGTTTTTTACTAGTGACCTGATGCTACTTTGATTACTAATGTCTTCTGAATTAAGGATAGATGGAGGCAGGCTTAGTGCGTCTCGGCTTAGTAGATAGCCTAATTCTATTCTTTGTATTGTATGGGCATGACCATGTATGTCCAAGAACAATCCTTTGCCATAGTCATCATCCACTTTTGTTTTGGCTAGGCCGATATAGTCGTGATAACTGCGCCATGCTTCCTCTACCAGAGCGTTGCCATCGGCGGCATCATCTATGTCTCTATTGGCATCAAATTTTATGCGATGCAATCGATTCATAATCATGTGTGGATAGCATCCCGTTATCTCATAGAAGGCCTCATACACACCCCAAGTTATCACGCGTGTATATGAGTCTATCGCATAAGAACAACCCTCACAGTTTCTATCAGGAATGGTGTCAGGCATCCAATTGCCACCATGAGGCGCAGAGAGGATTATAGGCAAGTTGCCAGCTCGATATTCTACGAAACCCGTTTTGTCATAATAGGTCTCACCAGGCATAAATGTCTGTCCTACTACTTTGTAGGTAGGAAATAGCAGTAGGTAAAGAGTAAATGATAGAGTTATGAAATTTTTCATAAAATACCTTATAAATTGAAAGTATGAAAAATATGACATTGGCCCTTTGGGAATAAGAGTTAAAAGCTCAAAAAGACACTTGTGCAATGTCCATCAGTAAGCTGTCATACAGCACTTATATTATTTTGTATATTGGATTATGTTCCCAAAATCACTAGCGATAACAATTTCTTTTATTTGTCTATGGACCTTGGGCCATGGGCAGAGATTTCCTTGTGATGGGCAACTATTGATAGCGACGACGGATGGTTTTTCTACCAGTATATCCAGACCTGTATATGCCCCTTTTGCACCGCCTTTTTTAAGCCCCTGGGCTAGATATTTCGGTGAGAATTTCGAGGCACTTGGTTTTAATTCCTTAGATAATTACATCTATGCAGTCCAGCATAATAGTAATAATATAGTCAGACTACAGAGAGGAAGCCAATTTGAGGTAATAGGTTCTGTAGATGTGGTGGACACATTGAGAGCTAAAGGTGGTGACGTGACGCCGCAAGGATTATATGTCATACACGAACCCTCTTTGGACCAGCTATTGGTCTTTAGTGTCGTGGATAATTTTGAGCTGTTATATCGTATAGATTTGTATTGGAATCCTGATGCGGGTATAGATGAGGATTTTTCTACTGTTTTGTATGATTTAGCATTTGATCCTAATAATCCGCAAGTCGCTTATGCTTATCAAAATCGCTGGGGTAATGATAATGATGACGCGGAGGAAGCCTACGGTTTTTTGTTAAGTATCAATATGAATTTTGATGATCCTCGGCTGGGGATGGTATCGCCATTTACGGAGGTGGATTCTTTCGCTATTTCTCGTTTGGATGGATTGTTGTTTTCTCCGAGATCGGAACTTTTTGGCGTGGGATCTGCTGATCCTGATTCTTATCCACTACAGGAAAGACTCTTTGGGATCAATCCCTATTCTGGTAATGTAATCCCTGATCTCAGCGTCATGTCGACGGAGATAAGTGATGGGTGCTCCTGTCCTTATTCGTTTACTTTTTCTTGCGCTGTTCCTACAGAGGGAATGTATTGCAACAATGACATGAAAAACTTTTACTTGGTTATCAATAATAACTCCTATAACGACTTAGATGATCTGGTACTCACGGATACTTTTCCACAAGGTATCATAATAGAAGAGGTGTCAGAATTGCCAGACGGCAGTGTAGTCAGCGGAGTAGGCAGTAATATCTTAACCATTAATAATCTGGATGTAGTGGGTAAGAGTAGACTAGAGATAAAAGTAAGAACACGATCCATAGATGCGTCAGTCGGAGAGGTGGAGAATCAGGCCTTTTTAGCCAATCTGCCAGAACGCTTTAGTGGTGTGTGGCCTTCTGATGATCTTGGTACGGCAGGTGTGGAGCAGGATGCTTCGCGATTTCTGGTACTACCTATGATACTGACAGATGTTACCTGGGAGGTGCAATCACCTACTGACTGTATGGAGGCTAATGATGGTCAGATGCGTGTAGCTTCTCCGATGTTTGTAGAAGGACAATCTTATGAAATAAAGATTCGTAATAAGGTAGGTTGGACGGAGAGCACATATACTACCGTTATAGATAGGGAAGGAGCATTTGTATTTGATTCTTTGTTGCCTGGTGAGTATCAGATATTTGATATAAAATCAATGACAGACAATTGTAGTCTCGCCATCAAGGACACCACTGTTATCCTAGATGCACCCAATGATTTGCTTTCTGTAAATCTATCTAATAACGGCCCAATATGCGCAGGAACAGAACTTTCACTACAAGCCGATATAATGCCAGCGGGTGACATAGATTGGCGGGGTCCTTCGTTATTCGGGTCAGAGGATTCTAATCCCATTATAACTAATACAGATACTACTAATACGGGCATGTACTCTGTGGAAGTGGAATATGGTTACTGCACACAGAGGGATACGATGGAGGTCATTGTTTATCCATTGATAGAGTCCGCCATCGTAGGGGATAGTGTACTATGTGAGCGCGATAGTTTTCAGCTCAGTGCGGTGGGAGCAGGAGAGAATCTGCAGCATGTCTGGTCTCTGCCTGATTATAATGTGTCTTATGGAGAAAACCTCTATTACCCATCTGCCTCGATGGAGATGGAAGGATATTATGAGTTAGTGACAGATAACGGCGCATGTCGGGATACCTCAGGAATATATGTCAATATAAAAACGACACCAGAAATAAGTATGGAGGAATCGGTGCTGACGGATTACTGTACGCCTTTAGTCTTGTCACCAGAAATAATCGGTGTACAAAACGCCACATATCAATGGTCGCCCTCCTTAGGAATTGACTGTCCTGATTGCCCTTCTGTAGAGCTAGTCCCACCAGTACAAAGAGAATATAGCCTCTCCGTAGCTAATGATAATGGCTGTCAGGATAGTACGACGGTAGAGATATTGCTGGACAAAAGTAATCTCGTCTATGCACCCAACATATTTATCTCTGATCTGGCAGGTGATAATGGACGCTACAGAATATTTCCTGGTTGTCTCATTTTACGGATTAGTAGTTTTGGTATCTATGACAGATGGGGAAATCTGGTATTCGAAAGTCTCTCTGATGAGAGTGGAGAATTAATAGATGACTGGAGCGGATATTACAGAGGTCTCAAGAGCGAAGGAGGTCAATATATATGGTCGGCGACATTAGAGTTAGTGGATGGTAGTACGGAATATGTGCAGGGGAGTCTGGTTATGATGGGAGGAGGGTAGTGTGATGTATTGTTTAAAGAGTCTTGTTATTATGAAGTGTCTTATAGGAAAGCTGCGATGACTAATGTAGTATAATCACCGCAGCACAAATTCCCCGCTTCTATTTATATACTAAATTTTATGCCCAGACTGATGATCTCTGCATTGAGTCCTGTGCTTCTATGGTAGCGACTATATTTTATATCTACCGTTTCTACAAGTAACTTTTTATTGACTATAGGAATCTTCCATCTTGCTAATCCATCAGACTTACCATAGATAATACCCAATCCATAACTATGGCTATTCAATGAAGCAAGATCAAAATCAGAGGTGTAATATTGATCACTTATGCTACTCTCTTTATATGGATTAAAATAATCCACAGCACTTTGCGTGTGATACCTGTAGTGAGGGCACAGCGCAAAGAAGCGATTGATTTTGATCGGTAACTCTACGCTCGCCGTATGTGCTTTCATTCCCCACGAATCCCAATAGTACCTGTAGTATGTGCGTAAGATGAGCCTTTCGCTGAGGTAGGCATTGAGTCTTAGACCGAGGGGCACCTTCAGGCGTTTTTCAGGTAGACGTTCTATATCAGGCGTTTGCTTTTCTACGAAGTAAACTCTATGAAATGGGGTAGACAATAACCCGGTCATGTACGTCGCCTCTGACATCAGAGAGACTTGCATCTTCTTATTGATAACTTGTGTCAGACTGGCAGCGACATTGTAAGACTGCCTTTTGTCTGTAGGCAATGATACTTTTCTTCTCAGCTCTTTAGGAAAGAAGAATGTCCAGATGTCATAAAAGG
Source organism: Saprospiraceae bacterium (assembly GCA_020628095.1). Taxonomy (GTDB): domain Bacteria; phylum Bacteroidota; class Bacteroidia; order Chitinophagales; family Saprospiraceae; genus RFSX01. The sequence goes on along the minus strand of JAHDFP010000019.1, from coordinate 50,969 downwards.
CCTGTCCCCTAATGTCTAAGTTCGTATTTCCGTCTTGCGACCTGATGCTGTAATTCATCCCAGCATGGACTGAGGTGTAATCATACTCGTTACTTGTCCCTAGATGGAACCCAAGGTCCCTATTGTCTGATAGGACGTATTGTAATCCGACATTCAACTGTGCCCGCAGATCAGAGCTACTGTCAGATGACCTTATATTGTCTATGTTGTCTGTGGATGCAGAAGAATAATAATCATAGGCGGCATCTACATTCCATCTTAGTCTGTTACTAGTCGGAAAAGAAATGCTTATCTTCTGTGTGAAATCCGTCAAGTATTCAGTGCCGATGCCTCCTGTCACAGCGGCATTATTTCCATCTTGTACATAATAACTGTTGAGAAAATTAGTATCAACTTTTTTCCAATCTGCTCTTTCTTATTCGGTATTAATAACTTCTATGGCTTCATTTTGATCGACTAATGAAGAGTCTTGCTGGTAGACCTTTTTGATTTGTGCTTTTACATCTTGTAAAAACATAAAAAGGATAATCACGATGGTCATTATTGTTAATTGCATCCGCAACCTCCTCCTACTTTACCTCCATTAGCTCCAGAGGCACCTTCGCGGTATGTTTGAAAATTTACTTCGAAATAGTCTAACTTAAATGCCTCCATTGCCATGCATGGATCATTGATGTACATTTTTTGATACGGTCTGACCGTCGTGCAAGAACTGAACAGGCAGAGTATGGCAATGGCGATTATGATATTTTTTCTACGCATAGGAATATTGTTTGAGTGTGTTAGAATAATGTGCTTGATCCTGATGATCTATTATGATGCATTCCACGCCTATGAGAGCATTGGCTAGTTGTAAGCCTTCGTCTATGGGTAGGACAGAAAGACCAGTCGCTATCGCATCTCCAAATTCTGCGTCAGGGCAGATGACAGTCACGTTTTTGGTATGCGTTACAGGCATGCATGTTCTAGGATTGATAATATGAGAATACCTTTGTCCTTCTATCATTGTATAATTTTCGTAGCTGCCTGAGGTCACGACAGAGCCATAGTCTATACTTATATTCAGTAGGTTATTGGTTCTGTCTCTTGGGTCAGGAACTTTTACATTCCATTGGTTTTGTTGAGGTGGTTTTCCCCAGCAGACCAAATCTCCAGAGGCGTTGATTAGTCCACTGTGCACATCCATGCTTTGCATTATTTTTTTGGCTTGATTGGCAGCATATCCTTTTCCGATACCGCCGAACCCTATTTTCACACCTTTTCTTTTTAGAAAGACAGTCCTCGCGGAAGGGTCCAGTTGTATCCACTGATAGTTAATCCGCGATCTCATTTCTTCTACTTGCGAGTCTGACAACATCGTATTATCAGTACAGTCAAAATTCCAATAGTATCTCGATAATGTTCCGCTTATATCGAAAGCACCACAGGTAAGCTGAGAGACCTTGATGCTTCTTTCTATTAGAGCGAAAAGTTCTGCTTCTACTTGCACTGCTCTTTTTCCAGCGGCTTCGTTGATCTGACTGGTTTGTGTGTTGCTGTTCCATGAGGAGATAAGATTTTCGATGCGACGCATTTCCTTTTCTGCAGCGCGGATGCTAGCCCATGCAAGCTGAGGGTCCTCATGGACTGCTGTTATAACGAATGCGCAACCCATGATCTTGGTCGCATGATGATGCGCTTTTCTATTCTTCTTTTCCATGGCTTCGTTTATTGTAATAGAGAAATAAATTCTGCTGGTGTCATTCCTTTTTTGTAGGTAGGTTCTCCCAATATATTTTCTTGAGGATCGAGCCATACAATTTTGGGAAACTTTCCACGCGAATTATATTTCTCTGCTAGGGCCTCATTATGGTTGAGTTGTTCTTGGCTGAGTTGGTTTGATTTTTTATATGGGAAATCTAAGTATATTATTATAATCTCCTTTTCTATCGTTTTGAATTCCTCAGACTCTAAGATTTCTTTTTTCAATTGGATGCAGGGCTTGCACCAATCTGATCCTGAGAACACCATAAGTATCGTGGCTTCGGTTTCTTGAGCTTTTGTCTTAGCGTTTTCTAAGGTGAGAAAGTCTTGTGATTGGATATAGGATACATATCCCATCAGGACTAATAGACTAAGTATATTTTTCATAATGCGAATTTTGACCTTAAAACAAACAAGGGTGATTTTACCCTACCGCATTACAAATAAAAATTTACCAATAAATTCTTAGCATAAGTTGACCTGTCCTTCTTAAGTTTATTTTTTCTACTTCTATGATTTCAGGATCTTGATCGGAGTCATCTTGGTTACTGAGAAAGAAGTCACGACTTAGTACATTGACTCTGTTGTGGATGTTATATACGGAAGCACTTAGTTCTAGGTTAAGTGGACCAAGTTCTTTTTGATAGACTACAGAAGCATCTAGACGTACATAATCAGAAAGACGATTATCATTGATAGATTCGTAATCAAATTCATAATATTCCTCATCGTCTTCCTCTTCTAAGAATACCAGCTCATCAGGGTCGGTATATGGTAGTCCCGTTTTGTAATTGGCGGCGAAGATAAATTTGAAATCAGAAAACTTGAGATTGGTTATCCAGCTTAACTGATGCCTTTGGTCATTGTTGGCTGGAAAAAAATCCGTTTCGTCTTCTTCCTCCTCGTCGAAGAGTGCGGGAAAGGTGGCCTGCGTGCTAGATAAAGTATAATTTAGAATAGATGACAACTTCCCAAAATCTTTTTTGACCATGAGTTCTATACCTTTAGATCGTAACTGTCCTTGATCTTCTATTTCTATGATGCTGCCTGATGCTGAGTTGAGCGAAGAAATGCCATCGGAAAAATGATTGTAGAGATCTATATCTATTATCCAATCTTTCTTTCTATAGATAGCTCCTATGCCGATTTTAAAAGATTGGAGTATTTGGCTTTCCTCATTCTCATCTAGAAACCAGGCATTATTGACTAACGAAAGATCACTGCCTGCCGCTTGGTAAAATTGTCTGATGTATTGATGGAACTGTCCCGTGTATACTTTGAGGTTAAGATTATCCCATAGCTTATATCTTGCATTCATACGAGGCGAAAAATTCCATCTATTATATATGTCAGCGTATGATAGTCGCAAACCAGCATCCCAACTTATTCGTTTTCCTGAGTAGTGAATATTGGCATGCGTATGATGAAAGGTAGATTGTGTATTGATATAACTGTCGATGGTTTGTTCATACGTGCCTTGTTGGTTAAGAAAAAAGCCAAGTTCTTTTTGGTCCAGTATGTATCCTGCGTTTATTTTGTAAGAAGGGAAAGATTTTTCGTATTCTATTTTGAGCTGTTGATCTCGGACATTATTTTCTAGTACTCTATTGAAGTTTTCGGGTATACCCGTATCGTTATTATTTCTTTCAAAAAAATAATCACTGCGATAATCAGAATGAGTGAACGCCAGTCTTATTTTGCTTCGCTTATCTATTATATAATCACCGATTACTGAAAGAGCCAGATTATGGGTAGAGAGCGTATCTAGATCATTAAATAGGATACCATCTATCTCTGAAAAATATTTGAATTGATTATTGGCCGAAAAAACGGAGGATTGTATTTTGAGCTTATCTGATACGTCAAAGATGAGCTTGGCATTGAGATCATAGAAGCTGATGTCGAGTTCTATTTCTTCATCTTCTGACTCTTCGGATTCATCTATATTGCGATAGGAATCAAATAGCTTGGACGTATAATTGTCTAATGTATGGTTGCCCTCCATCCAGGAGTTAGTCGATAATCGACCGCCAAGGACGAGGCTCACTTTGTTTTTTATAAGAGGTGTCGCCAGACTAAGATGGCTGTCAAGAAAATTTGCTCCGAAACTTCCCTTCGTACGCAGTTGTTGTTCCTCTTGTAATCGCAAATCTATAATCCCACCGATACGATTTTCGTATTGTGGAGCATAGATGGACTTATATACATTAATGCCTCTGAGAGAAAAGGGATTGATCGAGGATATCATACCGAAAAGATGTCCCTGGTCATATAATGGCACGCCTTCCCATAATATCAAATTATGATCGTAGCTCGACCCCCTAATATTTAGATTTGTTGCGGATTCGTCAGGGCTATTTATTCCTGGAATATTCTGTATGCTCGTCAGTACATCATGATCTGTCCTCAATGGATCTTGTCGGATGTCATCGGAGTCCACATTGATGCCATTATAACTTTGAGTTTCTCGAATCGCTTCATTTATATAATTACCGATGATGATAACGCCCTTAGTAGATTCCGATAACATGTCCATGCGTATCTCTGGGCAATCCACAAGATCATCGACGGACATCATAATCGTTTGGTAACCGAGATAGCTAATTTCGATTTGATGTTTTTTGGGTACAGAAAGTTGAATTTGGAATTGACCGTTTTCATCGGTTTGAGTTCCGGTAGACTTACTCGTAATTATATTACTTCCGATCAAAGGGTCGCCATCCGAATCTAATATGCTACCGCAGATATTATACTCATGGTAGATTAGCGGTAATACAATAATCTGATTACCATTAACCTTTATATCAAAAGAAGTTCTTTCAAATAAAGACTTGATGGACGCTATATTACTGTAGTTATCCCATGCTAACTCTATACTATAGGCGTCTGTCTCATGGACGTTATAATTAAATACATAATCGGTGTTAGATTCTATATAAGAAATTACTTGGGATAAGGTATAGGAATTGCTCTGCGACTGTATCGAATTGCCTAAAAGAACCAATATACTTACCAAGAAACATCTTATCATAGATTACTTCGAGATTTTAACAAGGTTGTTGGTCTCTATTTCAAATTTGATACCCATCGGGTCACACACCTGGCTCAAGGCACTCGATAAATTGTTGTGATCGAAGTATCCAGAGAAAGGTCTATTGTCAACGGGCATAATGACCTGCACATTGTATTGTCTTTCTATTTCTTGGAATACGCTGCTGATGCTTTCTTTATAAAACCTCGAAATTCCAGTCGTCCAGAGCGGGTTCGCATGACTGATAGGTGCCTTCGATTCCATCTTTCCATTTACAATGTTAATAGACTGTTGGGCGGTAATATCCTTTTGTTCGTCATTATTGGTTACTCTAACTTTTCCCTCGTAACATTCCACATGCATGTTGTTGTCCCAAGCTCTTACATTGAATTGGGTTCCCAGTACTTCCACTTGGCCATGTTTGGTTTTAACAATAAAAGAATGACCGCTTTGCACATTAAAGAAGGCTTCGCCAGTCAGTGATAGTGTTCGCGAATTGGCCCAGTTTTTTTGGTCGTAATGTATAGACGAACCGTCATTCATAATAACCTCTGAGTCATCGGGCAAATGTATAGATGCTAATTTGCCATATTCCGCATTATGGCTCACTTGTCCGCTCTGGATGTTCCACCAGTAGAAGCAACCCAAGAGAATAGCCATAGACGCTGCCAGACTCATTATCCGTCTCAGGTTAATAGTGCTTGTAGGACTATTTTCATTTCTTGATGTTAGTAGTTCTTCGAATTTGGCTTCCTTATTAAGGCCAGGTATTGACATACCTTTGCTGGCATTAATGATTCTATCCAACTCTTCTTTTTCTCCAGATTCGATAAGTTTTTTTAGCTCTTCTTCGGTAAGTTTTCCTTCTAAATATCTTGCGTATAAAGTGTCGTCATAGGCCATTGTTATATTTATTATTGAGAAAAATGATGTTTATATGTTTTTATGTATTTGTCTTAGTTGTAATAATGCTTTGTGCATTCTTTTTTCTACAGCTTTGACACTGAGGTCTAGCTCTTCTGCTATTTCTCTATATTTTTTATTGTCGACTCTGCTCATCAGAAAAACGACTCTGAGATTCTCTGGTAATTGATCGATCGCTTCTATCAGTCTTTTCTTGAACTCGGACTCTTCTAATAAAAACTGTGGATCATTATTATCCTGCCTCTGCTTCTTCTTTTGTACAAAATTAAAGTGGAGCTTGTTCCTTTTTATTTTGTTGATTAGCAGATTGTGACCTATTGTAAAGACGTATGATTTTGATTTGGCGATGGTTACAGTTTTGCAGTTTTCCCACATTTTGGCGAACGCGTCTTGCATGAGGTCTTCTGCTAGTTGTAGGTCACCAGATTTGTAATATAAAAAGTTGCGTAAGTACTCGCAGTGCTCAAAGTAGATCTGTCGGAAGGTCTTCTCTGAGCATATATTATCGGTCATACTGTTCCTGTTCTGATCACAAAGTTAGAAAAGCGATCAAAAAAAAGCGGATTGGTTATTTATATAATAGCCAATCCGCCTCCATATTATTTCATTTTAGCAGTTATCATCCTCGTAGGCCTCCAGGTCTTCGTATGTTTCTATGGAGAGGGTTTCGCCATCTATAGTGATAATTTCTATAGGGAACACAATTTCTGGCTCTTCTTCGCTATCTGGATTTTGATCTTCCCACTCTTCCTCTATAGCCTCGGCCTCGTCATAATCATTAACAGTCAGGGAGGTGCCATCTGGAAGGATGACATCCACTGGAAACACAATTTCGTAGCAATCCTCATGGTCATCGCAGTCCTCATCATCTTCTCCATCTTCGTCTTCTTCCTCGTCGTCGTCATCGTCATCTTCTCCATCCTCGTCATCATCTTCGCCCTCTTCTTCGTCATCCTCTTCCTCAGTCAGAGGATTTTCTTCGTCGCAAGACTCTAATAGACTGTCCAAGTCATCTTCGCCGCTAAGGGTTTCCTGCGTACCATCTTCCAAAACAACATCTACAGGATATACGAATTCCGGAATTTCTTCGGCATCCTCATTAGCATCCATCCATTCGTAGATGGCTTCTTCTAATAGGGATTCGGACTCGTAACTTTCTATTTGTCCATCTGGAAATTCTACAGATAATGGAAAGACTAACTCAAAACAATCTACATCTTCTTCGTCTTCTTCTTCATCGCCCCTGTTACCAGTAGTAACATTTTGTAGTTCTCCTTCTTCTTCGGTGTACGTGTCAGATTCTTTCTCGCAAGAAGTAAATAGAATAGCTCCTAAGAATAACAAGACAGATAGCCAACTTACTTTTTTCAATAAAACCATAGGTTAAAATTTTTAGTTTGTAATCATTGTATCGGCCTTGAAACAATCTGCTATAGTTTTACCCTACCTGTTCTTCGAAAAAAATGTAATTTATTTTTTAACTAAGTCTATTTACGAATTATTTGGTCGGCTAACATTATAAATATTGTGCAGCGCTTATAGATTTCATTGCATGTTCTTTTCTATGTCAGCCCAGGTGTCCCATATACTTTTCACCTTGGAATTGAAGAGGGTAGAGTCCTTAGATTCTTTTATCTGATCGAATAGATCATGCATTTCTCCTCTGAGATGAGCATGATTATTTGTGACATCTATTATGTCATCCCATGCTCTGATATGATTATGAAAAGACTCGGAAAAATCTGTGGGACAACCACTAAAATCAATCTTGCTGAGTGCATTTGAGTAATTTTTAATTGTCTGAGATAAGGATATTTTTTCGCAAGCATGGTTGCGGATATTTCCTAAGCTGTCATCGATGGCAATGACTTGTTGTATACAAGTGGAAGGAGTGGTTTTGGTATTGTTGGATTTTGATTTGTTTTGACAGGCAATTATAGTTATTGAGCAGACAAGTATGATTATCTTTTTCATAGCATCAGACTTTATGGAAAATTAGGGCTTTTTCTTTATAAGAGATTCATCAGATATTGATATCATCTAAAAATCGTAGCATTTCTATTCTGGAAGTTATCATTGCGTTGATAGTTCCTTCCTCCGTTCCTCCGAATAAAAACTTATGTTTTTTGATTCCTGTAAGCCTTAGTGATTGGACGGAAGGAGCACGTTCGGGTATTTTGTCAAAGGTCCAGAATATTTGATGTCCTGCGTTTTCGTAGCTAACGATCTTTAGCAGGTCGTCTTTCCCATTGGTCTTCATACGATCAGCAATCTTGAAAGACATCGCATAGGAGGGCCAGACCATATCGGATCGGCCAGATAATAAGAGGGTAGGGCAATCTATATTTTCTACTTTGATGACTCCCATGCTATCATCTGTGTCAAGTAACTCATCGAAGTATTTTCTATAAACTATTTTTCCCGCCGCATCATCAAATTTTCTTAATGGTGCATATTCGACCTCTTCATTATTGATAAGCCATGAAGACTTATATTTTTTTTCATTATCTACACCGACATGATCGGGCAATACGATGTGACTCGGAGAATAACAGATGAGTCCATCTATGTTATTATAATGGCTTGCATATAACAGTGCTAGCTCCGCCCCTCTGGAGACTCCTAGGATAACAACTTTTCTTTGGTCCGATATTTTTGATTTTATCCATTGGACGCATTCATTGATATATTCGAGATTGACATGTGCGATGCGATCGGGAAGATTCTTTGCACCATAATATGTTACTGATAGGACGTCATATCCTGCATCTATAAGTCCACCGAGTTCTGATTTGTCCATCATATTCTTTCCTGATCCTGGTAAGAACAATATCAATGGACGGCTTAGATTTTCTGGCTTACTATAAAGATGACACACCAGCCCATTCTCATTAATAGGCGTACTTACTATATTGTCTGTAGAGGACTGGCAGCTCCATAACAGAATAATAACAATAGAATAAATTGGCTTCATAAGTAGGGGTAACGATATTGTATGCGATGTTATGTATTAGTTGTCAATATCTTCTTTTGTAACTGTCTTTTTGCGCTTACTCTTCTTGATTTTGAAAAACGACTTATCAGCAATATAGATTGTTTTTCTTACCTCGCAATATATAATGGACTGGTCCTTGTTTGTGAGTTTTGTCGTTTTGACTATTTCTATTTCGTTGTTATTTGCTACTTGTGCTTTGATGGTTTGTATTTCTTCTTCGCTATAGGAGAATTGAGCATAGAGGTTTTCGCGCGCTGGTTTCTTGAAAAATATTTCTGCGGACTTATCCCAGACCACGTAGTCATCATCGATTATATTAATCAATTGCACCATCGGAATGGGGTCTACAGAAGAAAATAGACTTCCGCCAAATATGGAGTTGACATAATTTCGATTTTTATAACTTATGGGTAATGCCATCTTGACATCCATCAGGTCAGATGAGACATCGGTGACTCGGCCTGTCGTACGTCTATACATGGGTGATAGATTGAATCCGTACTTAAACATTTTGTCACGGCCGATATATTTACTTCCTATTTTAGCTATACTTTGATATACTGACAAGGGATGATTTTTATTCGATAAAGAAATAAGAGGGTTAGTAATTAGCTCACTTTCATAACTATTAGTGGTGACTTTATGTTTTGGTCTTCATCAGATTTCAATAAAGCCTTGGAGGAATTTTACTGCTTTACCTCTTATCATCACACGGTCATTGTGGAGTTCGCAGATTAGGTGTCCTTGGCGCTCGGATAATTGTCTCGCTTGTAGGCTTGATTTGTCAAGGCGATTAGCCCAGTAGGGGATAAGTGTACAGTGAGCAGAACCAGTCACGGGATCTTCTAGCAGAGTGGCTTGTGGTGTAAAAAATCTGGAGACAAAATCAATCGATGGTTCACTTGCTGGAGCGGTGACAATGATGCCACCAGGGTCCAAGTTGATTTGATTAAGTATGGCTACATCAGGTTTGATATTAAGTATGTCGGACTGAGACTCGTAAACTAATAAATAGTCTCTGGCTTGCCATATTTCTAGGGGTTGGATGTTGAGACTTTGAGATATTATCTCGGGTAGGGATGCCTCGGAAGGAGGGCGCGAGGGAAAGTTTAGTTCTAAGTAATCACCTGTCTTGCGTACCTCAAGTATGCCACTATGCGTATCGAATCGGATGACATCTTGCTGATAACCTAATTCTCTAAAGATGACATAAGCAGACGCCAACGTCGCATGACCACACAGATCCATCTCGATCTCTGGTGTAAACCATCGTAGATGAAATAGATCGTCTGCCTTTCGCAAGAAGAAAGCGGTTTCTGCAAGATTATTTTCTTTGGCAATATTGAGTAATACTTCATCATCCATCCAATGATCAAGAGGGCATACCGCCGCAGGGTTGCCGCCAAATATCTTATCTGTAAAAGCATCAATTTGATATATCGGGATTCGCATACTCAAGGCTTATTGTAGTCATTAGTTCATAGCAAGGTTACGTGATTTTCTATTAACTATGAAATAGGCGACGCATAGCTTATGGTGTTATTTCTAATTCATAACATGGTATATTGATTAAGAACTGGGGCGGGTTACTTAAGCAATATTTTTTTGATTTCATTTCTTATTTGTGGATTGGGTAGTCCCTGTTTATTTAGTATCGTAAAGGTAAAATTGTCAGCCAGAATTTCTTCTGGGTGAATGGTGTAGCCAGTATTTCTTCCGACCTGCTCATAAAAATCGCTTATATCATCCATCGTATATATCACGGGCTTACCCGCATTGTATTCTACCGTCTTAACTGTATCACCCACTAGACTGAGGAAGCCCACCTTAAGATACTTAAAGAATGCACCGCCATTATAATTTTTGTTGGCGTACAGAATCATCATGCAGTCTTTGGGTTCGTCATTAACTTTGACGCTGATGTAGCTGTCGACCTGAGGGGCATCTGGGTTGGTTATTCTATAATCTTTGATGTGGTCTGGATAGGCGACCTCATTCATCATCTTAAATCCTATGATAGCATACATCTCTTTTCTAAACTCAGGATTGCTCCTCGTGAGAATGTGGAAAAGCTCGTGTACAACAATATTTTTTAGTTGATCACCAGCCTTGGCGATATAGTCTTCTTTCAAGACAACATAATTGGATCTGGTATAACCCGCGGCACCTCCTTCTTCATTAGCTGTTGTTTTGACGAAGTATATTTCCTCAGGAAAATCAATGTTATATCCTTTGCTTTCTATTTCTTGATCTATGATCCTGAGGGCAGTAACAATGTTTTTCTTTTCCACCTCAGTCCATGCTCTTGTTTGTTCTGCGATCAGATCGAATAACGCCTCTTTGGTACTCCCCGCCTTTTGCATCCGAGAGTCAATATCAAACTGACTCCAGCTTCTGGTGAAACCATCCTCTTGGCTCAGTAGCTCATTGGCTTTTTCTATCGTTGCAAATTTGACCTTGTCCACTAATGATTCCATACTATGCACTTTGGGCATTATTCCGAGTATTAATAATATGAGTAATGATAAGTTTTTCATAAAGGTGATTAAGAATTGTTAGGGTCGAGAATTTGAATTTATAAAGACAGCAACAAGATACATCCTTACAAGATGAAAAGATGGAAAAATTAATGTGGATGGTGATGTGATTTTTTATATGCGCTTTCCGTCATGATAAGTTTCCGTTTTGGATTCTGTCCATAGAGCTTCTTTATTATCATATCTGTAAATAATCCATTTGCCTTCTTTTTTGCCATTTTGGTAACGTCCAACTTCTTTACGACTTTTTCCCCATTCCTCATATTCTATCCAAGTGCCAGTCGGTTTTTGATTAATTACTTCTCCTATGGCAATGGCATCACCGAAAACATTAGTCCAAACTTTTTTACCACCACTTTTGTAATTGTGGATCAGATCTTTGTAGTGTTTACTTACGTTGTCCTCATGGGAATTAAGACAGCAAATATCTGTGTAATAACGATTATCGCGTTTCTGAATAAACAGGTATAGGGATTGATTGGATGGCTCAAAATTCTCTCCACAGGCTGATCCAAAAGCCGGTGATTCAACCCAAATAATATCAGATTTTATTTCTCCCTTGAGGATATCTAAAACTTGAACGGAGAATTGATTATTAGAATAATTACTTTTTTTAACAACTTCCTTTTTTATCACCTTGCCTTTTATCCAATGGCTATGCGCATTTATATGATGAATATCTACAAGTGACTTACTGCAAGAACAACCATAGATCAGGCATAAGGAGAAAAGAAGATTTATCGTGATAAATAAGCGCCTAAAATTCATGCGCGCTTTTTGAATTGATTCCCCGATTCTCTTTTCTTATGTTGCATATTCTATCAATGAAATTTAATCCGTATCACTAAAATCACTTCCCATACCCTGGCTCTATCAAGTCCCACTTGTTCCCGTATAAATCTTCGAAGACAGAGACCTTGCCGTAATCATGTACTTCTGCAGGTCGGATGAAAAAGATACCTCTCTCTTTATACTTTTGATAATCCCGATCAAAATCATCAGTAAATAAAAATAAGAAAACGCGGCCTCCAGTCTGATTGCCTATGCTTTTGGATTGCTCTTCGTTGGCGGCTTTGGCGAGGAGAAGGCTGCATTCTGTTGCACCGGGCGGCGTAACCACAACCCATCTTTTTTCTGGACTCAGGACGGTGTCTTCTGTAAGACGGAAGTCAAGTTTGTTGACATAGAAGTCGATGGCTTCGTTGTAGTCTTTCACGACAAGAGCAATACGGGCGATGACCTGTTTCATATAGATTATATTTTTTCTGCGTAATGAGACTACTAAGGTAGGTGACTCAGACTATTATCGACAAATTAAATGGCTGCATTTATTTCTTCGAACAACTTGCGAGGAAAGCCTGTAAAAATTCCATCTATACCCAGACTGCGAAGTTCGTCCATTTGAGATTTGGACTCTATGGTCCTGACATGGTCGCCCTCGTATAGCCAAGCCCAGATGGGTTTGTTTCTTTTCTTGGCGTGGCGGATAACCCGTTTTGATAGGACATTGATCTTTCCATATTTTTTTGGCAGCATGAGTATGTCCGATTTGATCGGAAATAAACCATCTAGATAAACGAAGCTGCCGTATAACATTTTCTTTGCTTCTAACGTGGGTACGCCGTACCGCCAATGTGGTTTTTCTTTTCTTAGTTTTTTGATGACCTCATCATACTCACTGACGACGATGAAATCACCTTGATTAAATTCGCTATCCACTAGACCCATAAAGATTTCTGTCACCTTAGGATCGTTAGTATGGATGTCAAGCAACAGCTTGGCATCAGGAAACTCTCTAAATACATCTGACAACTCAGGAACTCTGACGGGGTCCGTCCTGTAAGGAAACGCCTCGCCTACCTGAAAGTTATAACCTGCATTAAGCTGTTTTACTTCAAGGAGAGGCAATTGATTTATCTCATGGTTTTTGCCTGTCGTCCGTATGGTATTATAGTCGTGATGGAGTACCAGTTTTTTGTCAGCCGTCATCTGTATATCCATCTCTATTCTCCATGAGGGATTTACCGATAGACAATGGCGTATACCCTCTATTGTATTCTCTGGATTTTCTCCGCGCCCGCAGCAGTAACAGATTATTTCCATGGTGATTGTTTTGTTCTATGGGTCAACGATGAGATGCGCTCAGTTATTATGATATTTTCGATTTGGAATTTGATGCCGAGGTTAACTATTTGTCCTTTAGTTCTTTGAGAATTCTTTTGTTTTCTTTTATCAGGTAGGTGTTATTGCTTTCCTTAGAAAGCTCCAGCGAATACTCCAGAGCATTTTTGGCACTAACCATGTCACCTAATTTGCGAAGTGTCTTTCCGTAGGCGTGATATGCCCAGGGGCTGGGTTCGTCCCTTAGCTCTATAGAAAGTTCTTGTAATTTCTTAGCTTTTTCCAGTTCCATGTCTCGCTCGGAGTAATAGGCCGCTGCGATGCTGTAATCGAGAATGTTTTGTTTTAATTCGGCATCTATCTTTTTTTCCATCGCCTCTCTTGTGTAGAAAGTCATAGGTACTTTGACGCCTGTCTTTTCCCAGCTTATACCGAGACTTGCCGAATGTTCTGTGATATCATAGATATTAATCACTAAGGTCTCTTCCACCTCTGGGAGCTGATATGATTGGACGGTGGTGAGATAAATTAATTTGGTGCCATCTATGGGGTCAGGAATGTCAAAATTATTAGTGTCTGTATATAAATATATTTCCCAGTTATTTTTCATGGGTTTAGTCATCAGGGCATAAGTGCCTTCTGATACCTCAGTGTTTCCGAATTTTACTCTATGGTCGATTGTTATTTTGGTATTCTCATTGGCGCCCGTACGCCACATATTATCATAGGGCACGAGTCCACCAAAAACCTGTCGGCCTTTCATTTGTGGTCTCGAAAATTCTATTTCCACATCCGTCGCACCCACGCGTTGCGTTATCTTCTGATTAGGGCTGAGTCTCAGATACTCTAATTGGCCCAACAACAATGATGGGATGTATAGTATTATGAGTAAGGTGCAGATTTTGTAATTCGTCATAAGGCTGTTGCTATTGAATAACTGATGCAAATTACATATAAAGGTCTTTCTATGTATTATTAGAATGTGTCAATAACTAGAAGCCGTAATCTCTACCAAATTACCATCAAGTTTGTTCTTTAGGATTTTATAGAAATTGGTATTAGGCGTAAATTGATCTAAACGGAGGTTTGTGAAGAGTTTGGGGTGAAACTTTTTTTTCCAAGCATTCTTTGAGATACGAAGTGCCTCTAACGTACCCTAAGTAAGTATGTGTCGATAGTTTGTCAACAGCCTCTATTGTAATGTGTCGTCATTCTTATATTTCAATTATTTCAATTCCTCCATCAATAATTTGCTTTTTCGTCCTTCTGTCATCGTCTGGGACACCAATCTGGTCGCCAAGTTTTGCCAATAAATCATTTTCGGTTTCTTGACTAATTATTAAGTGAATTACTTTTTGATTCTTTTTACGAAAAGCAACTTCATTTAAATAGGACCTTAATATATCCAATTTCCAACTTTCTTCCATTTCTTGGAATTCTTCCATAATTACAAGTGAGTTGTTCTCTGATATCCAATCTCTGTGAAAATCCAATACTTGGTTTGTTCCAAATTTACCTCTTTTATTATACCAAGGTTCAAATAGATTTTTTGCTCTAACGACTTCAACGTAATCATAAATCGATTTCATTCGTTTAGGAAATCGATAAGTTTCATAATTGATCTTTGAGATGATTTGATTAATAAAATTTGTTCTATCAGTTTCTGTTTTGCCGACTATAAGAAGATGCTTCTTTTCTAAGATATTAATTACATTCTTTGTCATTCTAAATTTCCATTGGTTGTAGGAATTTTAGAATTTGGGCTTCACCTACTTTTCTATTGCCTTCGTGAATCCACCAGTTTTGGTCTACATTCATAAATCTTTCTAATCGTTGAATTGCAATAAACCTAATAAGAAGTTCGTATACTTTACCTAATTCAAGAGTTTTTGGGTTTGTGAATTGAATATCACCCATCATAGCTTCAACCATTTCCCCGTTGGGTTTGTATTCAAACACGTGATTTGGACGATAGCCGCTCGTAATTCCTGTTTCTCTTCCACCTTCTTCAGCAGTTAGAAATCTGATCTTTGCCTTAACGTGTATTAAGTGTTTTGAATGTTCAAAATCTAAGTCAGTGTAGCTTGCATAAGTGTACTTGTCATAAGCCATAACATCAAAAACTTTTGAATGACCAGTGTCTAACCACTTTTTGTAGATGAGTTTCCCATTTATATAAACATATAGTTCATTGTTTTTTGTCAATTCTTTATGAACCTTCATATTTTATTTCTGATGACATATAACGTAGTGGCGACATCCGTCGTGCTGACATAGGAAGCATGATGGTGATCGTCGTTTGTTATAGCTCGTTTTTCATTTCTTTGCGGTCAACGTAATTTTCATATGTAGAATCTTTATTTTCTCATAACATAAAGTATCAGCCTCCACCAAATTATTACATTTATTGCTTGACTTATAAAAACAACCAGTAATTCAATTTCTTTTAGTTCTATTCCTCCAAATCGTATTCCCCAACTAAAAAGTTGGCCTGGCATTGTAACAAGAGCAAGAATTATATCAAACCAATTACCCCTAAGCCCTCCAATTGAAAATGGATCAGAAGGATACATGGAGTATAAAGTTATCGTACTTAATCCAATATATAGAAAAGAGCATAACAAGGCTTTATTTGATTCATGTTCTGAATTTGTCTTTGCCATTATTATTCTAATTTCTTGTATTTAGTTATGTATTAATTTGGGATTTCTTTTTTGATCTTGAATGAGCCATAACGGAATGAGTATACCGAGAGTGTTTCTTAAAAGTTCTTAAGAGCTTCGTCTAAGCTAAATAATTGGCAATTTTTGGAATGATTATAAAAATTATTAGCATGATTAATATTGGGAATGTTCTTTTTTTACCCGCTAATTTATGAGCCCTAACATTAGATATAGCAGCCCCTATTATTCCTAAAAATATGGCTGATTTTAAGTAGGCGAGTATTGAAGCACTGGTTATTATTTCATCGTAGACAATAATTTGTGCAGCCTTAAATAATAGTTCAATTGATATAAGTATTACTCCAGTATAAATTACAGTTTTTATCAGGCTGATTTTTGGTTTAATGTGATTCAATAGAGATGTAATTATTACACTGTTTACGATTAGGACTAACATAAGAAACAGGCCCACTGTGTTTATTTGAATTTCTTCATGTTCGTAAAGATTTCGAGGTAATTTATTACGTAAGTATTCAATAGCGAAGAATACAATGATGGTTGCAAAAATCACCAAACCAATACGAATGAACCATCTGTTGTTTGTATGGCTTGAATCGTCAAAGTTGTCTAGAATATCTTGATTCATATTTAGTAAAATAGGTAAGTGTATGGTACTATTATTTTCGAGCTATTTATATAGGTCTTGAATTCTCTCTCTTGAGTGCTATAAATTTATTTCCATCTTTGGTTAAAAGATTGGATGTCAAAGTTATAGAAAGGTAGTCATATCTCAACTTGGGTTAGCGTTCATCTGATATCGACATAGTTGATACGCCAGAAGGATTTGACCTCATAAAAATTTGCCTTTCTATACAGGAGTATATCATCTAAGATTAGCTCTTGTAAGCCTGTTATGTGTCCATATATTTCGTATAGTATTTCTTGAGTGATTAGGTTTTGATATGAGGTTATCTGTGGAGACATCAAACAAAATTAGTGATGTTTTGGATTGAAAAAAATGTGTGGTTAATCAATAATAGGTACCAATAATTGTAAGCTAATATTGTGCTCAAACAAAAAAAAATGAGCATAAAGCCAAAATTACCATGTGTACTTACTAAAGTATCAAAAAGAGTAGTAAAATTAGATAAGAACCAAACAGGTACAAACCTGATCTATCAGGACAAATTAACATGCCAAGTTATGTCTCGTGAACAATTCGTTGAGCTGATAGAAGATGGAGTCTACAAAGACTACCATGTAAGACGTATTAATAATGTAAAAACTCCTGTCTCAAATCCAGACAAAACTAAACTGAATAACTTAAGCTGCTCGAAATATCGAAGAGACGGGAAGATTTAGTGTAATAATGATCATATTCAGGTGCAGACCTTACAGCCTATCATAAATTATACTGGATACAGGAATTATGAGCTGGAGTGAATGCAAAAAAAAACAGGTAAGTGCTTAGGAAGAAGTCAGACTCCAGCCTGACTTCTTCTTGGTCGCTTCTTAGTATCTTTTAGTTAAAATTCTCATTTGAGAATTCCTCCTCTCGAATAATATCCAAGTTCAAATAGTAAACTTTTTTATTTTGGGATATACTCTGGATATTCTCTAAAATTTCTTCGTTGATATTGTTGTTTAATTTACCCGCATAGGTAGCCCAAGTGATAAAAATTATAAGTTCATTATCATTACTAATAAGCTCAAATGAATTACCACTCAGATCATAGAATTCACTAAAGTTTGAATAGGAATTATTTATAATGTAATGACCCAAATTGATTATTGAATCCAATGGGGGCTTATCGGATATACAACTTTGCACTGAACTATTATATAGCACTCCATTAGAGTCCATGACTATAAAATCCACTACACCAATAGTATTAGTTGCATTTTCTTTTGAGTGGAAATGACCTGTGACAAAACTCTTGAATCCAATAGAATCTAATAAAAGGTGTTCGAAATTATTAAGACTGTATTTGTCTATATACTTTTCGATTTTTTTTATTGATTGTGGCGAAGGAGTTTTTATGCCATAAGCCATCTTCAACAATGGATTGCAACTAACGAAAACGAATGAGATTATAACTAAATATTTAATCATTAATTATACTCTATATTTAATTGAACATAACCAAAATTTTCGGAATCTGTTTCTTCTACTATGAAGTTATAGCTTCCTTTTTTTATGGTGATTACCTCAAAATCATATTCCTCTTTCAATTGAGTAGGTAATTCAATAGAAATATCAGTATCAACGATAAACTCACTTAGATCTTCATCGTATACAGGGTCAATAATGGTTAGTATGTTATCATTTGGATCTATTTCACCATCATGAAAGCCTGGCTTAAGCTCCCAGCCTACCGAAAATTCTATTTTACAGACACCAAAGCAGGAGTGACAGTCGCACTCTTTACCATCTCTTCTTCTATTTTTTATTTTACGATGTGGTACTACTTTGATTGAGATTTTAGGTCCTGCACGCAACTCTAACTCTTGTGAATCCAAGTCGTTTACTTTATCATCTAAAACCTGATCAGTACATGAAATGTAGCCTAATGTTGATAGAAGCAATAAGAAAAATATTTTTTTCATTCTTTAATTGTAATTGAAAGTTGAACAGCACGTCTGTTCTGCCGTCGAGAGAAAATCTCCCTTCTAATCTTTACAACAATAAATTAAGTTACTCAATTCGGCATTCCATTTAACTCAAAGCGTCTTATATTAATCTTGTCCACTTCTTTCGAGTTTATCTTGAAATTACTTCATCTTTCAGTCAATATTTCGTTATAATTTGGTAATGAGTCCATTGAATAGGCAAAATCATTACTTGGTTATTCGTGGAATATTTGCTAGTATGATATCAGCCTATCTTAATAAGTAAAGAGGCGCGAATTATCAAAACGTTACCCCACCAAACAAAAAAAATCCCTCAATTCCACCTTTTTCACCCCCACCTCATTTTATCCCATATTATTACAATAACATCCCCAAAAAAGACATATCTTTGCGACTTTGTGAAAAATAGCGGGTGTGATGAAATTGGTAGACATGCTAGACTTAGGATCTAGTGCTTCACGGCGTGGGGGTTCGAGTCCCTCCACCCGCACTTTTTCAAAATCACAATAATCCTCCGAATTGAAGGTAGAAAAAAACGATACAGGCCCTCTGATGGCCGATCTCACCATTACGATAGAGAAGGATGACTATCTATCAGAATTTAAGAACAAACTAAAATCCCTTCAGTCCAAATCTCAGCTCAAAGGATTCCGTAAAGGCAAAGCGCCAGACAGCATCATCAGAAAGATGTATGGAGGTCATGCCCTACAGGAGATTATCTCACAAAAGCTGACGGATCAGATCAATAGTATCATCACAGATGCAGAATATAACATCATCGGTGAGCCTATGATCAAAGATCAGGACACACTTCCTGAGATAGACCACCGTGAGCCAGAGGATTATGTCTATCAGTTTAAGATAGGGATGGAACCACCGTTTGAGGTTGTGGGACTGGAAGAGACTTACCGTCGTTATGAGATAACGATCACGGATGATTTGGTTGCCGAAGAAAAAGAGTCGATACAGCGTAAGATGGGGTCTCAGGATAATACAGATAAGAATATAGAGGCGGGAGATATTATCTATCTCAAGGTAGAGGAGATGGAAGGTGGTCAGGCGAAGGAAGATGGGATTGCCTCTGATTTTTCGGTGCAATATGATGACCTCTCGGAGGCTTATAAGAAGGTATTCGGTACTAAGAAAAAAGGAGATAAGCTGGAGGTGGATGTCTATGCGCTGGAGGAGAAGTTGGAAAAAGAAGCGGTCAACAAATATCTACTCAAGCTCAATCCAGACAGCGATCTGGATACAGAGACCATCAGTGATACTTTCGCAGCGGAAATCACTAATGTGGTGAGGCTGACGCCTGCGGACTTTGATCAGGCGCTTTTTGATCAGTTTTTTGGTAAGGATAGTGTCAAGGATGCGACGGAAGCAGAGGATAAGATCCGTGATTATATGAAGGAGTATTTCGGTAGAGAAGCCGATAACTATCTTAACCGCGAGATTATGGAGAATCTTATGGCTAAGAATGAGTTTGATCTGCCAGAGGGATTCCTGAGAGAGTGGATAGACGCAGAGTCTAAGATGACGGATAAGGACTTCGCGGCATACCTCAAAGAACTGAAGTGGGCACTTATCAAGAAAAAACTTGTCGCTAAGTACGAAGTCAACGTGGAAGAAAAAGAAATCTTCGATTATTTCGTCAATGCGATAAGGAATTATTCTCCATATATAGATGATACTTCGCTAAGAAATACGGTCTTTTCGCTGATGAAAAACAGACAACAGCTTAACAGAGCGGTGGAGACCATCAGTAGTGGCAAATTATTTGATGAAGTAAGAAAAGATATCAAGACAGAGGAGGAAAGCATTGCAAAGGCGGACTTTTATGATAAAGTTAAGGCTATGCAAGAGAAAAGTGCCGAACAAGCTGCCGTCTAGATAGTTATACTAACAAAAAAAATATCATGTCCTTAGGCAAAGAATTTAAGAAATATGCAACTAAGCATCTCAATATCAATGCAGATGCTGTAGATCATCAGATACATGGTATCAATGCGATACCAGCGATTACGGGTTTTACACCACAGGTTATAGAGGAGAGACAGATGAATGTGGTCGGAATGGATGTATTCTCACGTCTGATGATGGATCGTATTATATTCCTCGGCGTCCCGATCAATGATTACGTGGCGAATGTCGTACAGGCGCAGCTATTGTTTTTAGAATCTACAGATCCTAAAAGAGATGTGCAGATGTTCATCAATAGTCCGGGTGGTTCTGTGATTGCTGGATTGGGTATCTATGATACGATGCAGTATGTTGCCCCAGATGTGGCGACGATATGCACTGGATTAGCGGCCTCTATGGGATCAGTCTTATTGGCTGCGGGTACTAAAGGCAAAAGAACTTGCCTCAAGCATAGTCGTGTGATGATACACCAGCCAAGTGGTGGTATGCAGGGACAGTTTTCGGATATGGAGATCACCTATAACCTTATCAAGGATATGAGGGGAGAACTCTACAACATATTGGCAGAATGCTCAGGTCAGACCTTTGAGACAATAGAGAAGGACTCGGATAGAGATAAGTGGATGACTGCTCCAGAGGCTAAAGAATATGGCCTGGTGGATGAGGTACTACTCCGAGAAAAGCGTAACAAAGACAAAGCATAAGGTGGCCACAACTAAAAACAAAAATCAGAAATGTTCTTTCTGCGGTCGGGACAAGAAAGATACACTGCTACTCATAGCTGGTGTAGAGGGCCACATCTGTGAAGCCTGCGTCGAGCAGGCTCACGAGATAGTCGACGAAGAACTGGGTACCAAAGTCAAAGGCAAGTCCAATTATACTTTTAAGTTACCCAGT
This sequence comes from Saprospiraceae bacterium, assembly GCA_020628095.1. Classification (GTDB taxonomy): domain Bacteria; phylum Bacteroidota; class Bacteroidia; order Chitinophagales; family Saprospiraceae; genus RFSX01. The sequence continues at coordinate 29,510 of JAHDFP010000019.1, read as the reverse complement.
GGTGTCACGCCTGTCGGTATCAAGAACTTTCTAGATCAATACGTTATCGGTCAGAACGAAGCCAAAAAGTACTTGTCAGTCAGTGTATATAATCACTACAAAAGACTAAACCAAAAGGCGACGGACGAAGTAGAGATAGAAAAATCTAATGTGCTTTTCGTAGGTAAGACAGGGACAGGTAAGACCCTACTGGCTAAGACGATAGCTCGTTATCTCAAGGTACCTTTTGCTATCGTGGATGCGACGGTTTTTACAGAGGCAGGCTATGTAGGAGAGGATGTGGAGAGTATGCTCAGTAGATTATTGCAGGCATCAGATTATAATGTAGAGGCAGCTCAGAAAGGTATCGTCTATATAGACGAGATAGATAAGGTCGCTCGTAAGAGTGATAACCCATCTATCACACGAGATGTATCTGGAGAGGGTGTACAACAGGCGCTACTTAAGATGCTAGAAGGCACGGAGGTCAATGTACCACCATATGGGGGTCGCAAGCATCCTGAGCAAAAGATGATACAGGTCAATACTAAGAATATACTATTCATCATGGGTGGTGCCTTTGATGGTATCAGCAAGATTGTCGCCAGAAGACTCAATACACAGGTGATTGGTTTCAATAATGAGAGCAAGGAAAAATATGACGAAGAAAGTCTATTGCGTTATGTCTCTCATCAGGATCTCAAGACTTATGGTTTGATTCCAGAGCTGATCGGTCGTATGCCTGTATTGACTTATCTCAATCCACTGGATAAGGAGACGCTCATCAGAATATTGACAGAGCCTAAAAATGCGCTCATCAAGCAGTACAAAAAGATATTCGACCTAGAAGGTATCGAACTGACCTTTACCACCGACGCGCTCAATTATATAGCTGATAAGGCTTTGGAGTATAAGTTAGGTGCGAGAGGTCTTAGATCTATCTTGGAGGCGATATTGACTGATGCGATGTATGAGTTACCGTCTCAGTCTGATGTCAAGCAGTTCGAGGTAGATAAGTTGTACGCTGAGGAACAACTCAAGAGGTCAACGATCTCTAAGCTGAAAGTAGCATAATCCAGAGCAAAGGTCTAAATAAGTCAAGTTCTATAATCAGGAAAGAACCTTGTTATCCGTCGAGGAAGTCCGACGGACAGTGTGAGTCGTCTGTTATCAGGATGTGTCAGAGATATTTCTTGAGCTAGCAGAAGATGGCTCTTGTCATAATTATATTTTCTTCTATTAAGACCGTATAGTTTATCACCAAGAATAGGACAATCAATAGAGGCCGCATGTATTCTTATCTGATGTGTGCGTCCTGTAATGGGGTAGAAGGCGACTAAAGACAAAGGTCCATACTTATCAGAATCTATGGTTTGTAGGCATTTGTATTCTGTGTTGGCTTCTTTGTTATCTATAGGGGCATTGATTATTCCTGATGGTCTTAGTTTTCCTTGGCAGATGGCGATGTACTTTTTCTGTATTGTGTGATCGTAGAATTGCTGCTGTAGATTTTTGTAGGCAGTTCTTGTCTTAGCGACTAAAAGGACGCCTGCCGTTTCATAATCTAATCTATGTACGGGCAATGGGTAGGGTAGTGCATCTATGGCGTCACTGCTTTTCAGATTATGCGGGAGTGCGCGTACAATGATACGATTATGATTTCCGCTGACGAGAATATTAGATGGTTTGTATATGACGGCCAGTAGATGGTCTTCGTATATAATCTGAAGATCTATTGCCAGAGGCGGCATCGTCGTGGTATCTGCCGAGAGCGATAAGCATTCTCCTCCTTTGATCCAGTCTGCTGAGTTTCCTGTTTTATTATCTATATGGATTAAGCCCTTTTTGATGGCTTTTTTGATTCCCTTGCGGCTGGGTATTTCTGAGAATATACCAATGGCATAATCTGATAGCCTCTGAGGTATATCGAGTGTGGGCACTGTATGAGAAGCTAGAATCTTGTTCTTTTCCAAGTTCTCTGCATGTTTTGTAATTAAAGATATTTGTTAGTCTTTATAATATGACTATCTTTTAATAACGAAAAACCCTTAGTTATGAAAATACTCAAGTATTTACTCATTGGGATACTTCTATTAGTTGGTATTTTTTTGTTGTTCGGGATAACTAATAAGTCAGTTAGTTATGGTCATACGTTCACTGTTGATAAACCAGTCAAAGAGGCTTGGGCGGTGTCTCAAGATTTCAATTTATTTGATCAATGGTTGGAGGGATTTAAGAGTATAGAGCTCTTGAGCGGTGAGCAAGCCGCTGTAGGCAGTACCTATAAAGTGGTTGTCAACCCAGGAGATGGACAAGAAGATTTCGAAATGACGGAAACTATCAAGTCCATAAAAGAATACGACCATATCACAATGCACTTTGACAGTGAGATGATGGATTTTGATCAGACGATAACTTTTAAGGAGTCGGATGGTAAGACGACGGTAAGTACGGATTCTAAGGTGCTGGGTAAGGGCTTATTTATGCGGTCAATGTTCGCCTTGATGGAAAAGCTCGGCGGATCATTTACGACGCAAGAGGCTAAAAATATGGAAGCTCTTAAAGTATTAATTCAAAATAATACAAAAGATTATTACCCTGTATTGACCCCAGTGGTAGATATGGAGGCTGCGATTCAGTAGTGGACTTTGTTAGATTGGAATTTTTGGAGGATTCCGTACATGCATTAATAAATCTATTCAATCACCAAAGTCGAAAATAGAGTTGAATTTTTATTATCCGTAAATGTCACATAATACATTCCAGATGTTAAATGGTCTATGCTTATTTTGTTTGTGTTGGGATTAGAAATATTCAATACAGGTTGTCCCATTGTGTTGATTATTTTTATTCTTTTGATTACATAATCGGAAGTGTAAAAGAAAGTATGGCTAGTGGGGTTGGGGTAGATGTAGAATTCAGCCAAGTCGTTAGTTGAGAAAGTAGACGATATACAAGACTCTAAAATTTCTTCAACGGAACTGCATGCACTTGGGTTATTTTTGATTTGAGTTTCTCCTAAAATTGCATCAGGATCAGCTACAAGTTTTGCAATCGCACAGCAATCAATGAGTTGAGAGTTTTCAAAAATTCGCAAGTGACCTCCTACATATTCTAATTGTCTTAATCCATCTAAATGAAGAAGGCTATCATTATTTGAAATTTCTAATTCGTTTGGAATGTATTCATACCTATTATAGTCGTAAGCGGGTGTTATTCTTTGAAAATTATAAAAGCCGTCTAAGTTTTTAAGAGATTTATTACCACTTATTTTGAATAAGCCAGTTTCTGGGGATCCGACAGATAACAGATTATCAAAGTTTAAGGTTTTAAGATTCTCATTATTGGATATATCTAGGATTTCGAAACTTTGGATGTTCTTCAGAAATGATACATATGCCAACTTCTGATTTCCAATAATATGAGCATTTCTGCAAAAAGTAAGATTAGATAAACCACTCAAGTCTATGAGATTTGGGTTTTCTTCGATCTTTATTGTAGAGATATGATGTGCTCTATAATTAGGGATTTCTTGCAAAACTTCATTATCCTTTATAGTGAATGAAGATATACTTTCTAAATGTTGGAATGCCGAGATGTCCTCAAGTCTTGGGTTTCCTTCGATGTGTATAAGACCATAACTTGTTTTAGAGTCTTTTTTATTTATCCCATCCAACGTTTTTATAAGATTATTATTAATAATTCGTACATCGCTTTTAACCTCCCTTATATTTGAAATTCCTCTAAAGTCTATCAATGAATCATTATTTGATATAGTCAAATCAAATATTTCATTATCTAAGTTCAGCAATCCCATTAAATCAATGAGACTTGGATTATTATGTATATATAATGTGGAGAAGAGAAATTTCAATCCGTTAAGCCCAGATAATTCTTTGAGTAATGGGTTATTATAAATATGCAATCCTCTTAGAACTGAACTTAATTTTTCAAATCCATTTACATCCTTTAGTGATGTATTATCATTAATATGAACGTCACCTTTGACAATTTTCAATCCCTTTATACCCGAGGTAGTAACAAGTTGAGAATTATCAGAAATTATTAAATCATCTCGTAACTCAGTTAGACTCTCAATTCCTACCAAATTTTTTATTGACTGATTGCTCGAGATAACGAACTCTTCTTGGACATACTTAATGTTATTAAGACCATTAAGTGATTCTAAATTTTGATTTTCTATTATTTCTAAACCTCCTATTACATTTTCAAGTTTCGAAAGACTTTGAATTTTTTGCAGTCCGTCATTGTGGCTAATGATTAAATTGTCTCCAATTGAATTTAAATTATGTAAACCATTAAGGGATAATAAATTATTATTGCTTTTAATCTCCAATGAGGCATATAACGAAGAAATATTTTCTAATTCTGCAATGGACTTTAATACATCATTACCATTTATGGAGAGAGTCTGACCTATTCTAGATAATGAATGTAATCCATTAAGATTTAATAAATTTTTATTTTCGAGTATAATCAGGCTGCCGCGTATAATCCTGATATTCAGATGATTCAAGGATTCCAGAGAAGTCTTTGAGATAACCAAATCTCCATTAATAGATTCGATATTTCTTAATCGATATAAATTGTTAATATCTGTTAATAGGTAATTACCAATATGCAGATTTCCATTAATCTGAGTTATGTTGGTGTTAAAGCTGTCAATTTCTCCTTGGCTAAGAAAATTTAAATTTCCAGTAGAATAGATTTCTGATGTTATAGTCGAATCACAATCTCCATTAGATTGGAGTTCGAACTCTGAATTACAACCGCGCTTATTGTTTGATATAAAAATTTGTTGCTCATCTTCTATTCTTTGATTAATGAGAGGTCGGACCGTACAACAATCTTCAAGATTTGGGTTGTTCATAATTTTAAGTTGCCTACCTACAGATGATAAATGTACAAGCGCTGAAATATCTTTCAGCGCAAAATTCCTTTCAATGATTAAATTCCCATTTACATTACGTAAGTTCTCCAAGCCTTTTAAACTCGTGAGTAATGAGTTATCCATGATTGTTAAATGCCAAATAATAAACTCTAATCCCCTTAATCCTGAAATATCTCTCAAAGAATTATTATTTACAATATATATTTCTCCTCCGAAACCAGTTAAGGATTTAAGTGCATCTATATTTTCAAGTTTATCACACCCTGTTATGCTGATTTCATTATTGTAGATCCACTTATCATTTATAGATTTAATATTTTCTAGCCCATCAAGATTTTCCAATGACTTACAACCCGATAATATAAAACTTCCACCGATAGTTTTAACCATTTTGAGACCTGTTAAATTACTTAGGTTATCATTACCCCAAAATAAAAGGTCGTTATCAATGTGCTCTAATTTTTCGAGACCGTTCATATTTTTTAAGTTGTTGTTATATTGGATATTTAGTCCTCCTATCGATGTAAGACTGTCAATTCCAGTTAACATTTCTATGGAATCATTTGATCTAATCCAGAACTTTTTTTCGACAACTTTTAGAGAGTTTAATCCATCAAGTGATTTGATTTTATAACATTCTTTAATAACAAGGTCTCCTCCAATGTATCCGATATTATTAAGCCCTTCTAAACTATTTAGCCGAGCATGATTTTCGATGATTAGATTACCTGAAATAGATTTTAAATTTCTGAGTGCACGTAAATTTTCGACTGAAGTGGAACCTTCCTGATAATTACCTATCTGGATGGTACCTTCAAAATGTACTATTGACTGATCAAATTGATCTATATCGTTTTGCGTGAGAAGTTCTACGTACTGGGCTTCAGTTGGGCTTATAATAAAGTTGCAGATAATATAAACAATCAATAGAGGTGAAAAGCGCATATGATTTTTAGTTATATAATCGAATATGCAATAAAATATAGACCGTGACAATTTAGGAAGATAAACTAAAGATATTCAATTGCAAAAGGCTAATATCAATAATAGAGTCAGGTCTTAGAATAGTCTCAACCTAATATAAAGGAAAGTCCTTCATATAATCATGGATTTTTGTTTTGATATTTTGTGCCTTTGATTGGTTTTCGTGATCTGTAATGATATCATCTATCCACTCTACGACCTGCAAGCAATCCTTTTCTTTAAATCCTCTCGTCGTCACCGCCGCAGTACCTATACGTATACCAGAAGTCACAAACGGATTCTTATCATCGAATGGTACCATATTCTTATTAACCGTGATATCGGCTTTGACTAAGGCATTTTCGGCATCTTTACCTGAGACGTTTTTAGATCTTAGGTCTATCAGCATGAGGTGATTATCTGTGCCTCCCGATATGATTTTATACCCTTTTTCTACTAGGGCATCCGCCATGACTTGAGCATTTTTGATCACTTGAGCACCATAGGCACTAAATGACGGATCTTGCGCTTCGTAAAAAGATACGGCTTTAGCAGCGATCACATGCTCTAGAGGACCGCCTTGCATACCAGGAAAGACTCCACTATTGAGTATGGCAGACATCTTTATGACATTTCCTTTTTTGGTTGTTCTTCTCCAGGGGTTATCAAAATTCTTACCCATCATAATGATACCTCCACGTGGACCGCGCAGGGTCTTATGAGTCGTCGATGTCACGATGTGACAGTGGGGTATAGGGTCATTAAGTAGTTTTCCAGCGATCAGACCAGCGGGATGAGCGATGTCAGCTAACAAAAGTGCATCTACTGAGTCCGCTATTTCTCTGAATTTTTTGTAATCCCAATCTCTGGAATACGCGGATGCACCGCATATTATGAGTTTAGGTCGGTGGACCTGGGCCAGTTTTTCGACCTTATTCATGTCTATGACGCCAGTATCTTCTTCTACGCCATAGAATACGGGCTTATATACCTTACCAGAGAAATTGACAGGTGATCCATGTGATAAATGCCCTCCATGAGCTAAATCAAAGCCTAAAATAGTATCTCCTGGCTGCAAAAGTGCCAAAAAGACGGCCGCATTGGCCTGTGCACCAGAGTGGGGCTGTACATTGGCATATTCCGCACCGAATAATACTTTCAGTCTATCTATCGCTAATCTTTCTATCTCATCGACGACTTCGCACCCACCATAATATCTTTTTCCTGGATAGCCCTCTGCATATTTGTTAGTAAGGCAGGTACCCATTGCCGATAAGACAGCCTGGCTAGTGAAGTTTTCTGAGGCAATGAGCTCTATGCCATTGCGCTGTCTGGATAGTTCTTGTTGTATCAGAGATTGAATTTCTGTATCTATCATCACAGGGTATCTACTAATGTAATGGGTTATAATTCAGGTTAAAAATAAAGAAAGCCTTGACTAATCATAGCCAAGGCTTTCTAAATATTTTATTTATTCCGTCGGATTATTGCACCCCTAGTGCTCTCATCGTCTCCAGGTCTAACTGACCTACTGGTAATCCGTTATCTTTCTGGAACTTAACTAATGCTGCTTTAGTAGAAGCACCCCATACACCATCAGCACCTGCAGAACCTACATTGTAACCCCTGTCTATTAGTGCACTCTGGATTTTTCTATATAGAGATGGTGTGATATCTACATCACATACTACAGGCTTCCACTCAGTAAATCCACCTGCCTTAACAAGTACTCTTCTTGTGAATGTCTTGTACTGTGCAGGGATATCTGTAGACTGAGTTGTTGCAGCAGATGTCTTAGTATAAGTTCTGTTCTCATACTGTGCATCTACAGGAACTGCCTCTGTCGTTGCATCATTAGCTACTGTCTTAAATGTTCTGGTAACATAAGAAGGATCACCAGTTACATTTTCAGATGTTGCATCATTGACTAATTTCTGCATACTTACAGTCGTGTAAGCTGCTGGTATTTCTGTTCCTTCTGTTGTCGCATCGCTAACTAACTTCTGGTATGATCTAGTACCATATTGTGGCTCACCAGTAGCCTCTTCGTAAGTTGCATCATTGACTAACTTCTGGTAAGATCTTGTCGTGTAAGACTTGCAGTCTCCATCGTTACTTGCACCTTGAGCAACTAACTCTGTTCTTCTGTTTTGTCTTCTACCTTCAGCAGTACCGTTATCTGCGATAGGAGAGCCTTCTCCTCTTCCTTCATATCTAAGTAAAGATGAATCTACACCTTCAGCGATAAGTGCATCATATACAGCTTTCGCTCTGTTTCTTGATAGTGTAAGGTTAGCTGCTTCTGTACCTTGGTTATCAGTGTGTCCGACGATAGTCACTGTGCTACCACCTGATGTAATAACACCAGCTATTCTTCTGATCTCAGAAGAAGATCCAGCAGATAATACAGCAGATCCCGAGTTAAACTTGACATCAAGTCTCTGAGCAGAAGAACCACCTGGGCAGTACTCTTCGTAAGTGGCGTCACTTACTAACTTCTGCATAGATACAGTGGTAAATCTATCATCACCTCTTGAGTTTTCAGCAGATGCGTCGTTGACAAGTTTTTGCATAGTGATCGTCGTATACTGAGCTGCTCCGTATACTGGCTCTGCATATGCATCATTAGCCAATTTTTGCATAGTAACAGTCGTAAATCTATCATCACCTGTGCTTGTCACATGCGTTGCATCATTAACTAACTTCTGGTAAGATCTTGTCGTAAACTGATCGTCACCTCTTACATTTTCAGCTACAGCTGGAGTAGCTACTTTTCTGAATGTTCTAGAGATATACTCCGCAGGAACTTCTACTACTTCTGTTGTTGCAGGCGTAACCAATTTCTGGTAAGTTCTTGTCTCATATCTTGCAGGAACTGTTACAGACTCCGTTGTCGCAGGCGTCACTAATTTTCTGTAAGAAACTGTTGTATACTCGGCAGGTACGTCTACAGACTCTACAGTCGCAGGCGTCACTAATTTTCTATAAGTTCTAGTTGTGTATTCTGGCTCTACATTGTTAGAGTTAGTAGAAGCAGGTGTCACTAATTTTCTATAAGTTCTAGTTGTGTACTCCGCAGGAACATCTACAGCTTCTGTCGTAGCAGGTGTAACAAGTTTCTGGTAAGATCTTGTTGTGTACTTAGCAGGAACATCTACTTTTTCTACAGTCGCAGGAGTGATTAGTTTTCTCCATGTTCTTGTACCATATTTAGCAGGAACGTCTACTTTTTCTACAGTCGCAGGAGTTACTAATTTTCTCATAGAGATAGTCTCATAAGTAGCAGGTACTTCTGTTACTTCTGTCGTTGCATCCTGTACTAGTTTCTCGAATGTTCTTGTCGTGTACTTAGGCTCTACATTAGATCCTGTCGTACTTGCTGCGTTGACTAACTTTCTATAAGTAATTGTCTCATACTCCGCAGGTACTTCTACAACCTCTGTCGTCGCATCACTTACTAGTTTCTGGTAAGATCTTGTAGTATATTGTGCAGGTACTTCTACAGTTTTGATACAATCATCACCACTTTCTGTCCATCCCTCATCACATCCTACTCTTACTTGCTTAGTGAAAGTTCTGTATTGTGCAGGAGTCTCTACAAGACACCATACTAGACAATCATCAGGATCAGCAGAAAGACAGTTCTTATCCGCTTTTTTCTTTACCCACTTTGCTTGAGCCGCTTGTACTTCTCTCTCTTCTGTCTGAGTTTCGTACTTAGCTGGTCTTTTCTCTAATCTTGTTGTTGCTTCTGATACAAGTACTTCTTCTGTAATAGTTTCGTACTGAGCAGGAACAACTCTGATTGTGTTATATGCTTCTCTCTTAAGTTTTTCTTCAGTTACAGTTTCGTACTCAGCAGATACAGCCGATAGGGTAGTATAACCATCCTTAGCCAAGATCTCTTCTGTTACTGTCTCAAACTGAGCAGGAATAACTCTGATCGTAGAGTAAGCCTCTTTAGACATTCTTTCCTCAGTAACAGTTTCGTATTGAGCAGGTACTTCTCTTAGTGTAGAATAAGCATCTTTCTCTAGTACTTCTTCTGTCTGAGTCTCATATACAGCTGGTACTGGTCTGAGAGTAGAGTAAGCATCTTTCTCTAAGATCTCTTCTGTGATAGTCTCGTACTGTGCTGGTACTTTTCTTAGAGTTGTGTATCCATCTTTCTTCAATACTTCTTCTGTGATAGTTTCATACTCAGCAGGAACAACACTTAGAGTAGAATAACCATCTCTCTTAAGTATCTCTTCTGTGACTGTCTCATATACAGCAGGTACAGCTCTTAGAGTCGTGTAACCATCTTTAGCTAATTTTTCCTCAGTTACAGTTTCGTATACAGCAGGTATAGCTCTTAACTCATCATAAGCCTCTTGTACTAATACCTCTTCTGTTACTGTCTCAAACTGAGCAGGAACAACTCTGATAGTCGTGTAAGCATCTTTTTTCAATACTTCCTCAGATACAGTCTCGAAAGTAGCAGCCGTTATTCTTACATCAGAAGAACCTTCTGACTTAAGAATTTCTTCTGTCATCGTCTCGAACTGTGCCGGAGTAATAGATACTGTAGATTCTCCATCAGAAGCTAACATCTCCTGAGACTGTGTCTCAAACTGTGCTGGTACAATTCTATAGTTAATAATATCATCTGGTCCACCAGCCGCATCAGAAGAAGCACTTGCTCCTCCACCGACTTGTACTAACTCCACTCTTCTGTTTTGTCTTCTACCGTCAGCCGTGCCATTATCAGCGATAGGTGCACTTTCTCCTCTACCTTCGTAGCTTAACTCTGCAGATGTACATCCTGCAGCTACTAGTGCATCATATACAGCCTTGGCTCTGTTTCTGGATAATGTAAGGTTAGCATCATCTCCACCTTGGCTATCTGTGTGACCAACAATTTTGAAAGTTCCTCCTGATCCACAGTAGTCAAATGCAACTTTTGCTAAAGCAGAGCTTGATCCACCTGTAAGGATTGCAGAACCAGATTGAAAGTTTACATTGTTTAATGTAACTGCATTACCGCCATAACTAACACCTCCGTGTGTATTAGATATAACTTGCTGAGATACTGTCTCGAAAGTCGCTGGTGTAATAGATACATCAGACGAACCCTCAGATGCAAGCATCTCCTGAGTTACTGTCTCAAACTGTGCTGGTGTGATTCTTACCTCAGATGTTCCGTCATTGACCATAACTTGCTCAGTCATTGTCTCAAACTGTGCTGGTGTGATTCTTACAGATGATGTTCCATCTGACTTAAGAACCTCCTCTGTCACAGTTTCAAATTGTGCAGGAACGACTCTAAGCGCAGTTGCAGCCTCTTTAGCAAGCATCTCCTGAGTTACTGTCTCAAACTGTGCTGGTGTAATTCTGACATCAGAACTTCCGTCAGACTTAAGAATCTCTTCTGTAGCATCTTGAAATTGAGCCGGTATTGCTCTTAGTTGTGTACTTCCTTCTTTGGCAAGTACCTCCTGAGATATTGTCTCTGTGCTTCCAGCCACAATGTTGACTCTTGTAGAAGCCTCTTTAACAAGTACCTCTTCGGTAACTGTTTCATATTGGTCAGGAATCAAACATCTCGCATAACATCCTGGACCTGATGGCATTCCTGGTTGAGGAGCTTCAGGGGCGGTTTGAGCGTTTGACATTGTAACTAAACCAAATACGAAAAGACAAGAAAAAAATAGATTAACTTTTCTCATTGTTGATTATAGATTTTATAAAATAATGTCTTAAAAAGTATTACAAACTGAAAATGGCTGCAAAATTAGATATTAAATTTAGGATAACATAAATAATACTTTGTAATCTCATCTAATTTTACTAGCCTATATAAATAGTGCGAAATATCTTTTATCTCGTCGTTTTTATTCATAATCTTAATCCAATCTCTCTCATTATTATATATCTGGGTGGTTTCTTTACCCATGATCAACAATTCTTCAATGAGTTCCTCATCAACTTCACTTAGAATCATTTTAACATTTTGACGGAAACGATCTATAAGGTCACCTTCTATCGGCTTATTTTGCAGAATTATTCCAAACAATCTTCTATTGAGTAAACTTTGGGATAAAAAACTAAGCAATTGATCAGTAGAGGAGGCGGATTGTTTTAGTAGCGTAAATATGTCAATGTCATCTAATTTAAGGAAACTAAACAACTTATCTGCAAATTTGCTGCCATTTATACTTGATTTGCTAAAGAGCTGCTGTAAATCTTTGTTCTCTATCTGATAATCTTCATCCCTGACCAGCTTCTTGACGCGCCTTACAAAGAGCTTGAGCATCTGCTCAGTAGCCAGTGATGTCTTATGCAAATACACCTGCCAGTACATAAAGTGACGCGCAATAATAAATTTCTCTACTGAGAATATGCCTTTTTCTTCGACCACCAGATGGTCATCATGGACATTGAGCATGGATATGATACGCTTATAGCCTATGACACCTTCTGCCACACCTGAGTAATAGCTATCGCGTGTGAGATAATCCATTCTATCCATATCTAACTGACTCGATACGAGCTGCGATAAGAATGGCCGACGATATTCTCCCTTGTATATAGAAATGGCGAGATCTAGGGCGCCGTCATATTCCTCGTTGAGCATTTCCATAATTTTCAGAGATATGGTCTCGTGATGCTCTTCTATTATAATATGTTCCAGTGCATGAGAAAATGGTCCATGTCCTATGTCATGCAGAAGTATGGCAATACTGACTGATAGATATTCCTCCTCTGATATCTGGACACCCTTGACACGAAGTGTATCTATGGCCGTAGACATCAGGTGCAATGCCCCGATGGCATGCCCCCATCTGGTATGGGTGGCTCCGGGATATACATAATTAGATAATCCCATCTGGGATATTCTGCGCAGACGCTGGAATATGGGGTGATCTATTAATTGGTATAAAAAATCGAATTTGAAGGATATCAGTCCATATATTGGGTCGTTTATAATCTTTTTTTGACTCATTCCCACCAAAGGTAATAGATGGCAGACGGAATGCGTTGGATAAAGGAAAATAACAAACGCGACAAGCAACTAAATACACTGTATGGTAAAAGCAAGGATTCTCTGGGCCGATGACGAAATCGACTTACTCAAGCCACAATTATTTTTTCTGAAGAAGAAAGGATATGATGTCATAGAAGTAACGAATGGCCATGATGCACTAGAGGTCATAGAAAATGACAAAGAAATAGATTGCATCTTCCTAGACGAATCTATGCCGGGTATCACCGGACTCGAAACACTAGAAAAAATAAGAAGCCAGAATATCAATATCCCCATCGTCATGATTACCAAGAATGAGGCGGAGGATCTTATGGAGCAGGCCATCGGCTCGCAGATAGATGACTACCTTATCAAGCCTGTCAATCCTAATCAAATATTACTCTCGCTCAAAAAACTGATGGACAACAAAAGATTAGTGAGTGAGAAGACGGCGTCTGATTATCAGCAAGAATTTAGGTCTATCGCGATGGACATCCAGAGTGGAATGGATCATGAAGAATGGGCCACACTATACCAGCGTATTATCAACTGGGAGTTAAAACTAGATGAGTCCGATAACGACCAGCTTAAAGGAATACTTGAAATGCAAAAGAAGGATGCCAATAAAGAATTTGGCAGATATGTAACTTCTAATTATCTCTCATGGATAGAAGGCGAAGGACCCGCCTTATCACATGATATTATCAAACAATTTCTATTACCTAATCTCGCTGAAGGAAAGAAAAATTTTCTTGTATTATTCGATAATCTGAGACTGGACCAATGGCGCATCTTAGAGCCTATAATATCCGAGCTATATAGGGTAGAAGAAGAGAAAACATTTTACTCCATATTGCCTACTGCGACACAGTATTCTCGTAATGCCATATTCGCTGGAATGTTGCCACGAGACATCCAGAAAAATTATGGACAATACTGGCTTAACGACAACGAATCAGGAGGAAAAAATCAGTACGAAAAAGAACTGCTAGCACAACAGCTCAAAAGAATCTATAACAAAGATATCAAGTGGGATTATCTAAAAATAAGAAACATCAACGACGCCAAAGATCTCCAAGATAATATCCATAATTATCTGCAAAATGATCTGACAGTTATCGTCTATAATTTTATAGATATGTTATCTCATGCTCGTACAGAAATGGAAGTCCTCAAAGAATTGGCGGGCGACGAAAAAGGGTATAGATCACTGACTAAATCATGGTTTGTTAATTCGCCTATATGGCAATGTCTTCAAGCAATAGTTGAAAAGAATGTGCGGTTATTCGTGACGACAGATCATGGAACTATACGAGTACATAATCCGAGTAAGGTTATCGCAGACCGCGAGACATCTACTAACCTGAGATATAAGGTAGGGAAGAATCTACGGTTCCAAAAGAAGGAAGTATTAGATGTGGATGATCCACATAAGTATGGATTACCAAGACCTAATATTAGCTCCAAATTTATCTTTGCGACGGATGATTATTTCTTCCTGTATCCTAATAATTATGCGAGATACCACAAGATGTATACGGACACTTTTCAGCATGGTGGAATATCGCTAGAAGAGATGATTTGCCCCTTCGTTATCCTCAATCCTAAATAACTATTCGAGTACTGTTATTGTGCCACTTAGCTTATTAGGCTTAATGTTAGACTTGAAGAAAATGGTGTAGACGAATACGCCTGGATTAATGTTCTCTGGTAGCCATCCTCTCGTAGAATCATTGCACTGTGCATAGCATCTGTGGATTCTGTTTCCGTAGCGGTCATAGATCATCAGCTCATATTCGTAAGTGACTTTGTCATTAGATTGGACATAGAATCTATTGTTCTTTCTATCACTGGTAGAGATGATGTTAGGCACATAAAAATTCATGCTATCATCTATATCTACTGAGATGGTGCGCGTATGTATACAACCGTGGATGGTTTCTATGGTTGCTGTAAGTGTTTGATTATCAGTCGTATGTATGATGGGGTTTAAACAGTTTTTGCAAGATATATCGTCGCTGCCTTCCCATGTAACGCTGTGTATATTGCCACTGACGTATAGTGGAATCGTATAATCTTGATAGGGAAGTATCGTCATAGTATTTTCGAGATGTATCGTTGGGTCCTCGTAGAACTGAACAGAAACATTTCTATACAAGCTATCGCATTGTGTAGATTCTGATACGAAGATTTCTCCGAATCGCATCTCATCTTTTATAGCCTGACCATCATAATAATACACTTCTCCAGGGCATAGGGTCGTGTCTATATTTTCTACAATAGGCTCGGCATAGACTTTAAGATCCAACTCGTAAGTCATAGAATCGCAACCATGATCTACAGTCAAAATACGGTGCGTATATCTCTCCTCCTGACTTATCATATTACCAAAAAATAAGATCGTGTCACCGGGGCAGATGACTTTTTCTTCGTATTGGTATTCTGGATTTTCGGAGGATAAATTAGGTGTCCAATTGACTTCTTGCTCAGAGGCGTGTGTGCAACCGTTAGAATCAGTAATCTGAACTGATACGATATGATCTCCTGTCGCGTCAAACTGATATGAGATATTGTCGCCAGCTACTTGCTCACCATCTGAAAATGTCCAGATGATGTCTTGTACATCTTCCGAGTTGTTATCATAGTCAAATCGAAAATCTATGGCTCCGCGCTCACAGTGGTCGTAACTGTAGTCGAAATTTGGTATCTTTTTATCTCTTATAGAGATATTGAATAAGGCCGTGTCAGGACATTGTTTTTGAGCATTGATTATGACATATCCGTGATAGTTACCAGAGGAAATATTGCTGAGGGATAGATCGCTGATACCAGCATCGTTTTGATAATTTATCTGGTTTTGATTTTGGTCATATAAGTACCAATCAGTGGACGAAATGTCTTCTTCGTTTTTGCTTTCGTTTTTTATAATAATATCCTCGTTATGACAGAAAGTATAATTATAGGTCATTCTATTTCCACCATCATTATTTTGATCTTTGGAATCTAAAATTGCAGTGATAGGAGTCTCAGGATTCCATGTAATGGGTTGTATATTTTCGTAGATACAACCATGTGTATCGGTGACTCTTTGAGTGATGATTTTTTCTCCTTTGTTGTCGAATTGATACTGTACATTTTTGCCTCTTATAATGTCGCCATTTTCAAAGATCCATTCGACTGTATATTCTTCTGATTTGCCGTATAGAGTTTCGTCTTTTAGACTGACTTCTGATAGGGTACAGGTTTCGTAATCATAGGAAAATTCTGGTGCCACTTCTGGGTATACGTCTATGATAAACTGTGCCGAGTCAATACAGTTTTTATCTTCATTGAGTATCATCAGGCCCGTATATTTTCCACTCTCCAAGGATGGAATATTGATGTCTCTATCTTGTGTTTTTGATAGATTGAAAATCATCGAATGATCCTCATCATAGATTCTCCATGTATAGTGATCTATGTAATTCTGATCTTCACTTTTGTTGACTAATTTGATTTCTTCGTTAGTGCACGACTGAAAATAGTAGATGGAATTATCCCTATCTTCTATTATCGTAGAGTCTGCCTCTATCTGAGCGGCGACACTCGATATACAACTTACCACGTTAAACTCAAAATCTCTCCTTACTGATCCGATATGTACGCCATCTCTATATTCTTCCACACATAAACCGATAACGAATATGCCAAGTTGCTGAGGTCTACCTGTGATAATTCCGCTCTCGTAATCTATGTCGATGACTGGATTACCCAGTATCGGTATATCATACGTAAATGAACTCGCATACTGTACCGTCTCAAAGGGTGGGGTACAAGTTTTCAGATCAGGATTGAGGCAATCACAACATCCTCTGTAGTGACTCTCAGGACCACCAGAGGTCAGCGGAGCACAGAAAGAATATCTCAGTTCATCGCCGTCGATATCATACGCAGAATGGTTAAACTCTAGGAGACTATTGACACAAATAAATGTCGGTGGATACTCTGCAAATTGTGGACTAGAGTTACAGAGTCTCTGAGATTCTGGAGAGATGACGACATCGTAGACTGCACCAGTTGTGCTGGCATTAAGTATGTTAGACACGGCATGGTTTCGGCAGCATCTCTGATATGTAATTCTGTAGGCTTTATTTTGGACGGGTAGGGTAAGGTCGAATCGGTAGGTTCCTGATTCTACTTTTTCTTCGCTTAATCTTTGTTTTTGGCAAGGGTCAGATGGGGCTAGAAATTCGTCTTGCGATTCTAAATATACTTCGGTAATCACATCGTAGTTAGTCCACGATCCATCTGCATTTTGGAGATAGATTCCAAAATTAGTCGCTTCCTCAAACTCAATACCATCTATGTCACGGTAGAGCGTAAACACGACCTGATATGTGGCCTCCGTCTTATCCACATTATGACTGACGAAGCGATAACTCACTTCGCCTCCGACGATGTGGGAAGCAAGGCATGACTGTGTGGTTACCAGAAATAATACACACAGTATTATACCGATATAAATTAATTTTTTCACCCTTCCTTTTTGCTGTTCTCAATATGCTCTTAGGGTAATCTTGGGTTTAGGGATAGATTACAATAAAAGACCAATGAATAAGTAAAGGAACACCTATTACATATTAAAAATCATGCCAATATGTTCTTTTGGATAGGGGATGTAGAGCTTAGGTCGTATTGTATTTTTTAGCCGCACGACGGGAGATCATAATGCTAAATTCGTACAATAAAAATATCGGAATGGCGATAAGTATCTGAGTGACGACCTCTGGCGGAGTGATGATTGCTGCCAGCACGATTATGCCCACAAGCGCATGCCTTCGGTATTTTTTCATAAGGTCAGGTGTGAGTAGACCGATACGAGATAAGATATAGACAGCGATTGGCATCTGGAATAACATGCCTGATGGAATGGTAAAATTAGTCAGATAACCTACATAAGAGGTTAGACTCGAACTTTCTGTAACTATTTCCTGAGAGCTCAGAGTGTACTCTGTCAAAAACTTCAACCCAAACGGCGTTATGATAAAATATCCAAACGCCACACCCAGAAAGAATAGGAAAGAGCAACTGAAGACAATTCCTTTGGCGGCTTTTTTTTCACTATCCAATAACCCTGGGCTTATAAATCTCCAAAACTCCCAGAATATATAAGGAAACGACAGAATAAAACCCAACCAAAATGACACCTTAAGGTGCGTCAAGAACCGCTCACCCACCTTAGTGGCGATCATTTCGAATTCTGGTGGACTCATGCAGGTGTGCTCCGACATCTGACAGAACAGCCTATAGGTCAAAAAAGACTCACTCCTAGGACCAAAAATGATGGTTCCAAAGACAAATTCTTTAAAAATGAAGATTATAACACCAAATATGACGATAGAAAGCAAGGATCTGATCAGATGCCAGCGCAATTCCTCCAGATGATCAAAAAAAGGCATCTCCTTTTCTCCATCTTTTTGTGATTTTGCTGGGCTTGTCGACATAGCGTATTATCTGAATATAAATGTACTACCTATGTCCTTATTATATGAAATAATAGGTCAGATAGATTGGGTAATTCTGAGATAATAATAGGCGATATAGGCCGTCACCAGAATCAGACCGAGTGGTAGGTTGATTTTTTTGGTAGTGCTTACGTAGAGCATAAAAAATATGGATAACACCGTCACCGCCACATAATCTTGAAACAACAGCGCATCTGCAGCCAGATTAATCCCAGAAAACATCAATGTCGAACTCAGTACAAAGAATATATTGAAGATATTACTGCCTATAAGGTTGCCTATAGCGATCTCTTTTTCTCCACGTCGTGCCGCCACGATACTCGCCATGACATCCGGAATAGAAGTCCCTCCAGCCACGATTGTCAGACCCAGCAGGGCATCCGATATCCCGTATTGCTTACCTATTATCTTACAATGGTGCACCACGACCTCCCCGCCTATGTATAAACCTAATATCCCTACAAGAAACACGGCTACGCCTTTGACAATTTCTTTAGCATCTGCTTCTTTGTTGTTATCAGGATCTTTGAACCGATCCATGGCTTTCTTAAGATAAAAGAGAATCAAGGGAATAAGAATAAAGACTATCCATAAGGGCAAATATTGCTTGTCCGTATATAAAAATGTCAGTACGATAATCAATGGACCGAGAAAAAAGTAAAATATATCCAGCTTAAACTGATCTCTGAGATAATCTATCCCAAAAAACATCCCAATCAGACCAAAACCCAAACAAAGATTAGTCAAATTACTACCTGATATATTAGCCAGCGCAAATTCGGTCTCATCACGGCAAGCACAGATCACATTGACGAATAACTCTGGCGCACTCGTACCAAAAGCCACCACCACGACACCCACGATAGCCTTAGATATATTGAGGTTTTCTGCCAATTTCTCAGCACCAGATATAAGAAACTCTGCACCGAAATACAGAAAAACAAACCCTAACAATATAAATCCAATGGTTATCGCCATCTATTTGCCTTGCTTTTTACTTTTTCGCCATGCGAAAGTATAATAATTATCAGTAATGTGTAATGCTATCTACAGAGATAAGAAATGGATCGTTATGACTCTTTATATAATGGATGAGGGCCTTGGTTTGTTCCTAGAGTGGGGTTTTTTTTCTTGTTACGAGTCATGTCGTTCTACTTATTAGTTCCAAGGACCATTTGGATCATAATAATGTCTCTTACAAATCTGGCATGGAGATCTATTTGGATAAAGGTTTTGGTGTTAAGGGTGGGACAATTTTTCAGGCAATCATTGATTCTTGTAATAATTGATTTTTGTTGGGTTTAACTATTCCTGATTATGGATTGGTGTGCAGATTTCAATAATAAATCCATTGAGGTCTCTTAAGTAACCGACTTGTTGACCCCAAGGCTTGGTCACTTGTTCCGATAGTAATTCTGCACCATTTTTGATGGCGTTTTCCATTACTTCGTTGACCTGCTCCGTAGTAAATGCCAACTCTATCCCAAAAGGCTTTTCGCTAAGTGTACTTTGAGTAAAGCCGTTTTTAAAATTTGAATTTCCGAGTTCGATATTTGCAAATGCGATCGTTGTACTTCCTGACAATATCTCTCCGTAGTCATTTTCTGGAGTTAAGAATTTTCGCTCAAACCCGAAAGCCTTTTCGTAGAATTCTATTGTTTTTGGTACGTCGGAAACATAAAGAATGGTGTACGCGTATTGAATATCCATAGAGTTATATTTGACTGTAAAAGTAATTGACTCTACAAATTAGTCTTTGTAAAAAAACGACGTTATCTAAAAAAGTTTGGATTTTCTCCCGAGATACGATTGAACTTATGCGTCATGTGAGAGTGGTCGAAAAAGCTCATATCAAAAGCGATGTCTAAAAGGCTTTTATTCTTGGACGTGGCTATTAATTTCTTTGCATGATTAAAGCGGACAATACTTGAAAACTCTTTTACAGTTAAGCCCATGTATCGCTTAAAACGTCGTTCCAGTTGTCTCAGACCAATATGGTATGACTTAGCCAATTCTGTAACATTCACAATGCCTTTCATTCTTCTTATCTGTTGAGTTACTGATAAGACCAATTGGTCTTGCTTCAGAAAATTCTCTTGGTACGATCTTATTACGAAATTTTCTAAGTACTCGATCCGATAAGATATTCCCTCAGAGTCATTAAGACGATTTAAAGTATGGATACTTTTCTTCGATAAGATTTCTGATAATTCGATTCTCAGATTTTTGGTCTCTTTAAGCGGTATACGACTCAAGAAACCAAAGTTCTCGACCTTAAAACGAACTCCCAATAATTGAGCATCCTTATCTAATTCACGAATCTGGTAATTGGTCATTACCCCTGAAAGAAAACTCTTGTTTTGATTAAGATCGAATATTAAGTCTGCACAATTATCTGGTAGTATCTTAAAACTTTCATTCACATCACCATTAGAGAAAGTCCAAAAAGTATCTATTATATGGTTAAGCTCTTTTGATGGTTTGAACTGCCTGTACATTGCATTTTATTCTTTGCTGATGCTTTTGATAGTATGTTTTAATGTGTCTTTGAGTATTTCAGATATTGCAAAGTAATGCGACTTTTCTTCTAATTCAACTTTATAGATTTAACCTTCTTTGGATTATGTTTTAGAAGTTGTTGATCAATTGCAAATTAATCTAAACGGAAACTTGTCTGCCAATGGTAGATTGGTAAGGAGCTTGGGGCGAAATTTCTTCTTTCCTTGCATTCTTTAAGATACGAAATACCTCTAACGTACCCTAAGTATGTGTCAATAGTTTGTCAACGGCCTCTATTGTTAGTGATCGTCATTTACAGTACTTTAACTGAGTTTCTACATCTGTTAATATTCCGCAAAACCACTTTAATATGTTTTGATGATTAACTTCATTTTTGTCATAGTGTTGATTTAGCCAGTTAGCACACATTGGAAAATGAAATTTATTCATATTAATTACTTTTGTTTTTTCATCTTCTAAAGAAGCTAAAAATCCATCTTGTTCTAGTACTTCAGCATATTCTTGGAAAGTGTTTTCGAGTGCAATATTTGATGTAATGTGCCAATGTGGTTGTGGATGACTTTCCATTTTATTCGAATAACTATCCCATTCTGCTCGTAGTAATTGGGTTTTAGAATCATCTGGTTCTCCTTGAAAAATTGAAATAGTCAAAATTACATCAGTATCTAGTAATTTGATCTCACTATAAATCCAGAAGTTATCAAACCATTTTATTGCTTTTACTGGAAGAGGAGTCCCTTTTTTCCAATTAGATGCTTGGGAACAATTACTTCCTGTTGAAATATATTTATATGGCTCCTTTTTGTGAAAATAAAATGTTGATTCATTAAAAAATGAAGAGCATGCCTTGTTAAGTTCTTGTATGAGTTGATTGTAATCTATCACATTAACTCTGGATAAAAATATTCACTAATTATAGAGTCAGTATTCGTTCGAAGAAAGTAATTTCCTTTATGTAGACCTTCTCCTATCTCTATTATTTTCTGAGTTACAGCGAGATTTTTGACATTATCTTTGAAAATATTAGGTATTGGTATTTCTTGAGAATATTTTTTACCTAAATCATACCACTTACCTCCCGAGAGCTGTTTCGAGTATATTGATAATAGTTGATCGAATATTGAACTGCTGAATAATGCTAAATAAAAATAATACTGATTCAATTCAAATTTTCGTTTAGGCAACCAAGCACTACCATTTTCGACTACAAATTCTCCTTCACTGTCAAAAGCGAAAGAACTGGAATTTCCAAATCTTGTAGAAACTAATCTAGGTTCAGGCTTTAATAACCATGCTCTGTGTTCACCTAAATACCACCATTTATTTTCCCCTTTCCTTGGTCTATCTGAAAGTTCTTTTTTAAATTTTGATAGTGTCTTATAGAAAATTGGAACGTTCTTCTTCAGGCCTTTCTCAGTTTTAATTGTAATCCCGTTTAAGTCGTACGGAAACCAAATAAAACTACTTTTGTTTATCGAACATTTTTCAATGGCTTTGTTATCTACCACTGGCTTGAAGAATTCCTTTTCATTTTTGGGCAGTGAATCGAATTCTTCTTTTGAAATTTTAAATATTTTATTCTTTCCTGAATTTATACCTTGTTTTACATCAAATAAATTCTTGACAAATGTCATTTTATCTTCAGCCGCAAATCGTTTTATAGATTTTAGAAATTCGTTTTCTTTGAATGATAATACCTTCCAATTATTAGTGAAAAATGGAAATGAAATTGGATCATAAATGCTAAAGTCTTGATTGGACGAAGTCATCTTATTCGTGTATTCAATTTTTCTCAATTCCCTTAATGCTGTTTTGACTATGCCACTTTCATTTCTACTCCATAAAACCTTTGTATTACCATCAAAAGTTGAATTTAATTTACTGCCTATAATTATGGCAACATCTGTTAATGCATCTTCAAAAACAAAATTTCCAAGTTTGCCTATGAGGCTTAAAGAATATTTTGATTGAATATCTTCTCTAAGTTTTTGGTAGGAATCTGAAGTAAGAATTGAGGCAGGCATAACACAGCCAACTTTTCCTTTTGAATTAATTGAATTAAAGGCTTTAAAAAAGAAAGCACTTGCTTGATTTGGCTTTTTCTCAAAAACTTCCCCGAGAGTTTCTTTTACAGATTCTTTGTATAAATCATTTTTTAGCAATTCCCAGGAAAAGAATGGAGGATTCATTAATACCAAATCATTTCTTGTGCCCCAGTCTTCTCTTAGAGAATCTTCTACATAATTAACCTCATAGGATAACTTACTCTTCCATATTCTATTTTTTTCATATTTCAGCAAAAACTTGGTCGCATTGACAGCCATATTCGAATTATCGTATCCGATTAGCTTAACTTTCCCAGTATATTTTCTTTCCTTTAATTGTTTTAAAATTTCAATTAAAAATTCACCAGAACCACATGCTGGGTCAATAATTCGCAAACTCTTCTTCTTTAGATCTAGATCTTGTAAGCATTGTTCTACTATCGTTCTTGAAATAAAAGATGGAGTATAATGAACACTAGAATAATTCTTGTTTTTATAAATCAGATGATTAGAAACTTCTCCAAACAAATCTAATTGAGAATCGAAAAATAAAACTTCTTTTTGTGCCTCTTGAAATAATGCCCCCGCACTGTGTCTTAATAACAAGTCCAGATCTGGTTTAAGTCCGTTGATGCCATTTTTTAGTTTGTCACAATAGATATGAAAATCTTTTGGAATTTTGAGTTCAGGAATTGACCATTTATCCAGATTAATTTTGTCAACTGATTTGTCAAGACTTGCAATAAGTAGGAATAATAAGTTTAAAGCATTTTTGGGATCTTGCTTTTCGAAAGTCAAATTTCGGAACTGTTTGAAAATATCAAGTATGAAGGGTACAATGTCTTCAGATGTGCCATAACTACTCTTGTAAATATAATCGTAAAATTTATTAAAGTTGTTATCGAGAACAGACTTGCTAAATTCTTCTTTCTTTCGTGTTTTCCAATTTAGAAGTTCAATTCCATTTCTTTTAACAATTAAATAGTTTGTTGTGTTAGTAGACCATGAGTTTGAAAAGACTACATTATCTGATTTATTTAGCTTTCCGAATTGTATACAAAAATCGCCTATACCTCCATTCAACATAATGTATCTTGGATCAAATTTGGCTTGATCTAAGTGTATAGGGAGAAGTCCAAAACTACCTTTCCAATGATTTATATCATTTAGGCTATTACTCATTGAACAAAGTTAAAAAAAGGCCTTGAATCATATTATATATTTTCTTAATGTATTTGTTTTTTTGATGATCACTAACGGATGATGGTATCCAGCGTCTCTGTGAGGTACGAACAGATATGCTGTGATCACCTATTGTTAGCTACCGTTATCATTTTCTTTACTGTTTGAGTAATTCTATTTAATTCATTGTATCCAAAATTATGACTTAGTTTTAGAAACATTTTTTCATAGATGTATCCAGGTATATCTGATAGGTCAAATTCACCAATTACAATTGGTAGTATGTTTATTTTGTTCTCTATTTCTCGCATCATTGCCATTTGAAGTTCAAGTCCTACTCCTTTTGAGTTCATTGAATTTGGAGTAAGAATGATTATCATAACTTTAGATTGGGAAATCATTTCTGATATTGAGTTCGATAGTGTAGTAACTGTTCGAATTTTATCAGTAAGTTTTAAATCTTCGAGAGCATAGAATGTTGATATTTTATTATTCCTTAAGGTTTCGTTTATTCTCTTAGCAATTTTGTTGTCTAAACTTGAGTGACTAATAAACACATCGTACTTTTGATTCTTAGTCTTTCTTCTTTTCCTAAATTTTATAAAGTTTTTACTTAAATCTGAGATAAAGCTATTTACCTGTGAATGAGTTTTATCTTTTTTGTATTCAATTACTTGTAAGCGTTTGTCTAATAGTAATCTTCTCTTTTCAGTGAAGTTATATTTGTCTTCAGGTAATAAGATATAATGTTTGCCAATTGTTCTTGAGTATATAGTACTGAGCCGTTCTAAAATATTATCGAGATCTGGATCTGTTCCGCCAAATCCAACAAATAGTACCGTATGAACAGAAAAAAGAGTTTCAAGAAATTGGCGGTAATCTGGTGACTGATAGAATAATTTTTGATAATCACGGCTTCCTAAGACTATTGTATCAAGTCTGTTAATATCACCATGTATTTTAAAAATATAAAAATCATCTTTTCTAAGTGGTGAAGATATGTTTCCAAGGTCTTTTTGAGTAAAAATATTTGGAGCTACGCCCCCGCTATTTATAATATATCCAGACTCAATAAGGGTATCATAATTTGATGTAAGAATCGCTTTGAATGGAATTTTAGGTAGTGTTAAATGAGATTCTGTTGGTTTCACTTTTTTATCTCTAAACACACCATTCAAGAAATCACCCATTTCGGATAATTCAAGTCTATCTTGTAATTCTTGTGCAGCAGTTAGAAGATTATACTTTTTTATCATTTCTTCAATGTCTGATGAGTTGCCCCAAAATTCGACATTGTTTCCAATCGCGTATGTAAGCATCTCTTGAAGCAAGCCAGCCCAGTTTGGTAGAAATTTATTGTTACTTCTTTTGACTTGGCATGATAAACCAGAACCCACAAAAAGAATGCACTTATTGTTTTTAATATCTTCAATTAATTCTTGTGGTATTAGTCCAACAAATGGTGACATATTTTTAAATTTTTATGGTAGCTAACTACATTATATACACACTAATACTAAAAGGTACGTCTATTTCTCCAATATACACACCTCAATTTACGCAGTGAATACCGCGAATGCAGAATAATGATAAAACTCACCTTAATATAAATAAATAAAAGATCAACCCCCTCTTAAAAAACCAGCCCTCTACCGCCTTCTCCCCGTAAACTGCATCGCCTCACCCTTACCAAAACCATAGCTAAATCCCAAGGTCAAAAACCGTCCACGCATACCACTGCTTTGGATATAATACTCAGGGTGATCTATGGTGGCTTTGCGGATTCTGGAGGCAAAGAGGTCGCGTGCACTCATGCTGAATATACCCTTGCCATTGAGGATTTTGATTCTGAGGCCAGCGTCGAGCATGGAGAACGGAGAGACAATACCCTGCACTGTCTGGATGCGCGACTGATGATTGCCAGTCACTTCTATATCTATGCTTTTGCTGACCTTATATTTGGCAGTTAGTTTGGCGGTCCATTGGTCGGCAGAGAAATCGAATACTTGATCGCTGAATCGACCATCTCTCTGGAAGATATTATAGTTAGCATCTCCGTTGAGGGTGATTTTTTTGGAGAGACTATATTTGAAATTGGCTTCTAAGCCTGTGGCTTTGTTCGTGCCGATATTTTCTGGACGTACGGTATTGACATTATTTTCAAAAAAGAAAACGCGCTCTATTTTGTCGGTGGTGTACCTATAGTAGGCATTGACATTGAGCGATATCTGATCAAAAATAAAAATACTCCCCACCTCATAACTATCGGTAAACTCAGGCATCAGATTAGGGTTGCCAGTCCTGATGCTGAAGTTGTTTCTGATATTGAAAAAGGGATTGAGGTCCCAGAGTCGTGGGCGGTATATTCTTCTGGAGTAACCCGCCTGAAAAGAAACAGCTTCAGTCAGCTTGTAAGATGTATGGACTGATGGAAACAGATTGGTGAATTTTTGATTATTCACCTCATCGGTAGTAACAAGCACGGTCTGTAAGTCAGTATGTTCTACACGCAGGCCCAGTTTCAGTCCCCAGATATTATTCTCATAAGCCCCTGTGCCGTACACACCCAATACGTCTTGGTTGTACTCGAATAGATTAGTCAAATTAGCGTCTTCTACATAAGTGCCGTCGATGTCATTGCTGACCGTAAAATCATTGCTGACATCATTGATCAAAAACTGAGAACCCGTTTCCAGTGTCCAGTTTTCATTAAAGGGTTTGGTATAATCCAGATTGAAGGTGTACTTACCCTCCTGAAATGTTGTTTCTGTAATTTGATTATTGACATCTATCGCACCTTTGGTAATATCATTAGAGAAAGTGGAGGACTGATCTTTTCCAAAGAATCGACCGATCGCACTAAAGAGTAATTGATGATCCTCGTAATCAGTAAAATCTCTTTTGTATTGTAGTTCGTATTGATATTTTGGATTAGTGGCTTCTGTATTTTCATTCCGTATCCAAGTGCTTTCGATGATATCCCCAGTACCGAACTGGAAGTCTGTCTCTGATGGCTGATCTTCTACCTCATAAGCAAAGCTCCCAGAGAGCGTAATTATATTGAGTGGATTAATGTAGTAGTCAGACCCCAGTACAAAATTGTAAAATTGTTCGTTTCTGTATTCCGTACCCTCTGTATAGAGTATTGTATTATTCAGTTTGTCCTGATTCGTGTTTTCGTTATATCGCGGCAGTTCTCTATAGCCCGCACCCAGTTGAGTAAAAAGATTGAATTTCTCTGTTCGCTTATTGAGACTCACACCGACACTATGGTTATGCGGTGCACCCGTGTTAAAAGAGATCGAACCATTGAGTCCTTTCTTTTCGTTTTTCTTGAGGACGATATTGATAATTCCTGCGGTCCCTTCGGCTTCGTATTTGGCGGACGGATTAGTGATGACTTCTATCTTATCGATCATGTCGGCCGTAATCGTGCCGAGGGCATTGCTGGCATCATCGGAGAGTATAGATGGTTTTCCATCTATGAGTATCTGGACACCTGTAGAACCACGTAGAGATACTTCGCCTTCTATACTGACATTGACTGAGGGCACGTTGTTGAGTACTTCGAGCGCACCAGCCCCTGTCGTACTCAGATCGCTTCCGACATTGAATACGCGTTTGTCTAATTTGAATTCTGTTGTGGATTTGTCGGCAGTAATAAGTACTTCGTCTGTAGTCTGAGCGTCAGCTTGTAACTCTATAGTACCGAGGTCAGCCTTTTGCTTATCAAACGCGATGTCAGTTAGCACCAAAGATGCAAAACCAATAAAGCTCACTTCCAATATAACATCATCTGACGGTGACTCTAGCTGAAACTCTCCGCCATTCTCAGTCGTGCTACCAGTGATGAGGTCACCCGTCGACTTTTGCTTTAGTATGACGGTGGCATAATCTATGGTTTCTTTAGTGCTTCCATCTAGGACTGTACCTGTGATCAGATATGTCGTGGACTGAGCCGTTATAGATATCGCTACTAAACTAAATAGAAGAAGAAATAATTGTCTCATTATCCGAAAAATGTATTATGCCACAAAGATATGCAATAAGCAAATGTACTATGATAATAAAATGCTAATGATGGGTGGTCTTTCGGCATTGTTTGACCTGATATAACGGCTAGTAATTCACTTTTTTAAGAAATAACAAAGCACTCCACCGAACTGCGGGTTAACAATTTCGCGTAAATTATGTTGATCCCTCTATGGAGCATTTACTGTTATGTTTATTTATATCTGTATTGTTGAACATTTTCGTTTTCTTTTTTGCTTACAGAAATCAGACGGACCATCTTACCGATATAACCTATTCTATTACTTTTTTAACTTTGGCGGTATTTTGTATTTGGCGCGCTGATAAGGTAGGAGTAGATAAGTATCTGCTCGTAACGATGGTTTTTCTGTGGGCTATCCGATTAGGAGCTTATTTATTTGTTCGGATACGAAGAATGGGTTCTGACTCGCGCTTCGATGAGATGAGACCTGTATGGTCTAGATATATTAAGTTTTGGATGTTACAGGCCGTTAGTGTGTGGCTTGTCGCATTACCATATCTCCATGCACTGGTATCTAGTACCGAGTTTGAAAACTTACATCTCTTGCATTGGGTGGGATTGATTATTTGGTTGAGTGGATGGCTGATAGAATCGCTGGCGGATTACCAAAAAAATAAATTCAAAGCAGATCCTACCAATAAAGGAAAATTTATAAAGGAAGGGCTATATCGTCTAGTCCAATATCCAAACTATCTCGGTGAGATGATGGTATGGATTGGTATTTGCATTTTCTGTTTTCCGTATTTTACGGGTTGGCAGTGGCTGAGTGTGATCAGTCCATTATGGATTATAACATTGCTGTTATTCATAAGTGGTATACCATTTCTGGAAAGCAGTAGAAAAGAGACTTATGGTCATCTGGAGGCTTATCAGGATTATATAGGTAGGACAAAGAAGGTTTTTCCTTTTGTTTATTGAGGTGGCAGGGGGCGCATGTTTTAAAGTTATCTCTGCTCATGTTTATGAATGTTATTCAGTAGTAACCTTTTTCCTTCGCATGTTACGTTGGCATTGCCCCAAAGTAACCAAAACTCTAGTTCATTAAAAAGGTCTTTATGCTCTGCTCACTTCCTTCTGCTCACATATTTATTGCTCATGTATTATTTCATAACCCAAGTCGCGGAAGTAAATACAACTTGCCATGGACTGAATAATGAACGGCCTAAAATGATTTCTTCTTTAGACTTAGAATGTGTCTGTTAAAAAAAACACTTCGTCAAACCGTTTTATGGTAGCCAATTGCTTTCCTTACATTTTTTTCATTTCGAGCTTGTCGAAAAATCTTAAGTTAGTGGATATACATATCTGAAGATCTCTCCACAAGGTCGAGATGAAAAAACATAAA
>JAHDFP010000018.1 GCA_020628095.1 Saprospiraceae bacterium | reverse complement strand
GAGCGACGGTAGCGACCTCAGCGGCAACAGGACAGAATGATATTGCAGATGATGGCGTGGTGTTTAACTTGGGCGAGAGTAGAGTGTGTTATACGATCGAGGATGATGCAGGCAATAGTAGTCAATGTTGTTTTGAAGTGATTGTAGAGGATTGCGAAAATCCAACTATAACATGCAGTGATCAGTTAGATGTAGCTTGCGGATCAGAAGATGTTGCAGGTTGGTTTGACGCCATTGCGGCAACAGCACAAGACAATTGCGCAGGTCCTGTTACAGTCGATACTTTATTGATTACGGATTTCAGTAGTTGTGGCAATACATTTGAGAGAGTATACTTATTTACCGTAACGGATAATGCTGGTAACCAAAGCACCTGCACGGCAACTTACGAAACTGATGACAACGCGGTGCCAACTATCACCGATGCTTCTGACTTGATACTAGAATGCAGTCAAGCCAATCAAAGTACTGCTCTACAGGCATGGTTAAACAATAACGGAGGCGCTACTGCCACTGATGCGTGCAGCCTCCCAATTGTATGGACTAATAATTATCTGGGAGATCTAAGCGATGAATGTGCTTCTACAGGCGAAGTCGAAGTAACTTTCACCGCAACAGATGATTGCGGTAACAGCAGTTCTACGACGGCGATATTTAGAATCATAGATACAACAGCACCAGTACTAGTAGTTCCAGATGATATTACTTTAGAATGTGCAGATAGCATCAACGATGCCGTTATCCAAAATTGGTTAGTATCTGCTACCTCGGAAGACATCTGCTCTGGTACGTTAGAGGTCACGCATGATTACGATGATGATTTCGAAGAAAGATGTGGACTGACGGGCATGTATACGGTAACGTTTACGACAGAAGACGATTGTGGTAATGAGACTGTATTACAATCAACGATTACAATAGAAGACACAACTAATCCGACGATTGATGTACAAGCAGCGGATATTATATTAGAATGTGGAGATCCTAATAATGAGGCATCCATCGCTATATGGCTAATGGATAATGGTGGTGCTCGAGCTTCTGATGCCTGTTCTGATGAAGACCTCGTATGGAGTTATGAGGAAGGCATGTCGTTAGAGTCTTGTGGTATTTCGGGTACGCAGTACTACATATTTACGGTCACTGATAATTGTGGAAATACATCGACAACTAAAGCAGCAGTCATCATCGAAGATACGACGGCGCCGACTTTTGATGTTTTGCCAGCTGACCAAATGTTAGAGTGCTTCCCGACAGGAAATGATTTGGCACTTATCTCTTGGCTCAATAATCAGGGTGGTGCTGAGGTTTCTGATGTATGTTCGGACAGCTTTACTTGGGAATATGATCTTGTAGATGTAAGGTATGATTGTGATGATAATGGGACGCGTACTTATAGATTTACTGTATTTGACGAATGTGGCAATTCTTCTTTTGCAGAAGCAGACTTTATCATCTTTGATTCGACACCACCGACGATTACTAATGAAGCTCAACCATTTACGGCGGAGTGTAACGGAAGCAGTAATTCGGCTGAGATACTTAATTGGTTGAATAATAACGGATTCGCAACAGCCGAAGATATATGTGGTACTGTAACTTGGACTAATAACTATGGTTCTGTACAAGCGGATTGTGGTGCGACAGGAGCGGTTACGGTAACGTTCACAGCGACTGATGAGTGTGGTAATTCTTCTTCAACGTCGTCTACATTTACAATAAATGACAATACAAGTCCTGTATGGGAAATAGAGCCACAGGATATGGAAATAGAATGCGATGGTAGTAATGATCCGATGGGTCAGATAGAAGCTTGGCTCAACACAGTAGGTGGAGGAGAAGCAAAAGACGAGTGTAGCTTGATATCGTATTCTAATGATTTTGAGATGGTTGATTTGGAGTGCAATATGCAGGGCGGTGTCGTAGTGACATTTACTGCAACCGATGCATGCGGTAATTTCTCTGATATACAAGCAATGCTCGTTATAACAGATGATGTGCCACCAACAATAACATCACCAGCAAAAGATCAGAATGTAGAATGCAACGGTACAGGCAATACAGATGAGTTACAACAATGGTTGGACAATAATGGTGGTGCGACGGCAGAGGATCTATGTAGCCCTGAGATAACGTGGGCTTACACTTTGATGTCTACGAGAAAAATATGCCGGCGCACAGAAGTCCATACTTATATGTTTACAGCGACGGATGCTTGTGATAATACTTCGGTAAACACCATAGCAGATTTTATTATCTCGGATACAACTGTACCTGTCTTTGATATGACACCACAGAATATGACTGTAGAATGTGATGGTGAAGGTAATGATGCAGAATTAGAGACGTGGCTATCTAATGATGGTGGTGGGATAGCTTCAGATATTTGTAGTGATACGATATACTGGGATTGGAATCTCGTGACAGAAGAAGATTCTTGTGGCGTCACAGGGATACAGGTGTATAGGTTTACGATCACAGATGAGTGTGGTAATCAGTCTACTCATGATGCGACCTTTATAATAGAAGATACAACAGTACCAGATGTGGTAGCAGGAGAAGATATGCTTATGGAAGAGTGTGATGCATCTACGATCGGTAATTATGATGAATTTGATTTTTGGTTATCTGATAATGCTGGAGCTACCGCTACAGATATGTGTGGTAATATATCATGGTCCAATAATTATCATCCAGATAATTGGGAAACTATCTGTGGTAATACCCAGCAAGTTGATGTGATCTTTACAGCGACGGATGATTGCGGTAATCAGACATCGACGACGCATAGATTTGGCATAGGCGATGTCACACCACCAGAATTCACCAATTGTCCGAAGCCACCGATTGTCGTGGATGCGCCTGATAGCTGGTGCAGTGCTTTTGTCAATTTTGAGATACCAGAGGCGACAGATAACTGCGGAGAGGTTACAATCACTAAGACAGATGATACAAACTTAGATACAGGAGATCTTTTCCCAGTGGGCACAACTATCCTGACTTATATCGCGGAGGATGAGTGTGGTAATACGTCCTACTGTGAACTAAAAATTAGTGTAAATGATTTCCATACACCACCGACTATTACCTGCCCTGAATCGGTCACCGTTAATAGTGATGGCAAAATGTGTGGCGCCGTCGTTAATGGATTAGCACCGACAGACTGGGAGGATAATTGCCCTGATAACGCAACAATAATGTATGAAGTTGCCGATGTTGATGGTAATACATTGCATTGTGGCTTTGAAGATGTCAGTGGATATAAGTTCCCAGTTGGTATTTCTACAGTCAACTATACTATTGTAGATCAGCCACTGATTTTGATTACGGAAGTCATCCAAGATGGCACGACAACAGGTGTTGAGATTTCCAACTTTGGACCAGCAGCTGTCGACGTAAGTTGTCTAAATATCGTCAGAGAGGGGGCTACTCCAGAGACACATAATATCCCTAACGGTACTATCATACCAGTGGGTGGAGTATATACACAAGATTTCTCTACTATTGGAGCAGGCGTGTCTGCTGGATACTATATAGAATTTATTGGTCGCATACTTGACGGCGTTTCTATCAACGGACACATCACATCGACCTATAATTTTGATGGTCTTATATCAGGGACTAACATACATAGACAATGGAGTTGTGATCATGATGATGCGGATGATTTCTTATCTGCGTCGTCTTGCTTCATGGGTTCTTATGGATCATTTAATCCGTTATTGACACACATGACGCCTAATGGTACGTCAGTGGGCCTCCAAGAAGGTGTGGCAAGTCAAGCAAGCTGCAACTTTACAGTTGAGGTCATAGATGACGAAGCACCTTTCTGCGCAGAATATGATACGACAGCATATTGCATTGATACACCTATGCAGATATTACCGCAGCAATGTACTAATGTAACATTTGACGTTCCTGTAGGGACTTTAGTGCATGATATTGATATAAGAGATATGGTTATATCCATTGCTGATGCGAGTGATCTTAGTTTCAGTCTTACAAGTCCAGAGGGACAGACGATTTATTTATTTAGTCAATTATGCAATGGTACTGCTGATATTAATATCTCTCTCGATGACCATGTGGACACTGCACTAAGTGGAATAACATGTACTCCATTAGGTGGCGGAAATACTTATCAGCCTATAGGTGATTTCTTTGATTTTTATAATCAAGATGCTGGTGGTACATGGACATTAAGTATTGAAAATAGTGGTGATGATACAGGAACTATTCAATCTGTATGTTTGGATATTTTAGAACTGTTGCCTTACAGCCAGATGGATGTTGTCATTAATAATGATCCAGGACAGTGTGGTGCAGAATTTACTTGGATGCATCCGATTTCTTCTGATAATTGTGGTCTCGCAAGTATGACCATCAGCTATGAGACTAATGATGATATAGCACTTCCACCGGTAGGAGATATCAGGCAGGGTGTTATTGTAACTGAATATTTTGAAGTGGGTACGACCACTGTTATATATACAATGACAGATGCTTATGGTAACAAATCTCAGTGCAGTTTTGATGTGACTATTAATGATGGCGAATTACCACTGATTGACCCAGATGATTGTATAGATCAAGTTATCCAGCTAGGTCCACATGACTGTGAGGTATCGCCTGAAGCCGTATTATTGCCGACAGTTCAGGATAATTGCGGTACTGAAAATATTTCTAATAATCTTGATCTCGAAGGCCTAGTAGAGGGTCTACATGAGATATCCTATTTCTATGCTGATGAATTTGGCAATATTGTAGAGTGTCAATTCGAAATTACAGTCCTGCCATTTGTGCCAGACTCGGATCAGCTAGCATGTGTAGGGCAGGTAAATCTGAGTCTTGGTCCAGATTGCATGGAAACTGTCACGGCGGATATGATGTTAGTGCCAGGTGGTGAATATGGGTGTACGGATGATTTCTGTGTTACGATTATGGATGAAGATGGTAATGAGATAGGTAATTCTAATGACGGCACGAATGTAGTCGATCAAACGCATATAGGTCAGCTATTGACTGTAAGAGTATGTTTTGATTGTAATGGTGGAAATTGCTGTTGGGGTAACTTGTTGGTGGAAAATAAATTAATACCTGACGTGGTCTGTCCACGTGACACGGTCGTGATGTGTAATCAGATATTTATACCTGAGGTAACTGGCACTCCTGCAATTGAGTCTTGTGAGCAAGAGGTTTATTTCAGTTATCAAGATGACTTGCATACGTTTGATATGTGTCAAGATACGACGGCATTGATTACTAGAGTATGGTATGTTACTGACGAAAGCAATAATGTCATAGAGTGTAATCAGCAGATTGCCGTGACAGGTTTTGATATAAAAACGGTAGTCATTCCTAATGATACCATTATTACCAATACGGTCTCTTGTGAAGAGGTGGCATTAGATCCTTCTTTGACACATCCTGATTCTACAGGTTGGGCTAGTTTCGGAAATGTACCGATATACGAGACAGGAGATGGTCTTTGCTCTCATTTCTGGAACTATGAAGATCAGATACTAAGAAATTGTGAAGGCAGTTATGAGATTATCAGAAAGTGGATTATCCGTGATATGTGCGATGACATTGATTCTAAGGTCAATCCACTTTTAGAAAAATATCAATCTATAAAAGTCATAGATGATATGCCTCCGGTATTCGAAGACTGTCCGACGGATGTAACCGTAAGTAGTTATGCGTACGATTGTACAGCAGACATTTTACTCAACGATTATATGCCGACAATAAGAGAGATGTGTGGCTCTATTAAGGATACATTGATTACAGTGACTCCTGGTACTGTCAGAGAAAGACCAGGTGGACAGTATTATCTCACGAACTTATCTGCAGGTACACATACAGTGAGAATAACAGTGAGAGATCAGTGTAGTAATTATAGCAGATGCACGTTTACTATAACTGTGGTCGATGATCATGGACCTAACGTCGTATGTGATCAGGACCTGCATATTTCTCTCAGTAATACAGGTGTGGCTGAATTGCAAGCAGAGATATTTGATGATGGCTCTTTTGATAATTGTACAGCCTTAGGATACGAGGTGTTCAGAATGAATAACAATTGCGGTGTCAATACAGATACGATTCCTGGCGAAAGTATCACCGTATGTTGTGCAGATGTAGGAGAAGATGTCATGGTGATGTTGCGTGTATGGGATGATGCAGATGGTAATTATATCTGGGGATCGGAAGGTGATCATTATGCGGAATGTATGGTCAGAGTCCATGTATCCGATTTCCCTATTCCGCAATTGACCTGTCCTGATGATGTGACTATTGCATGTGGTGAGGATTATTCTAATATTAACTTAACTGGTGCTCCTGCGGCAACTTCTATCTGTAATTATGCCGAAGCGACATTTAGCGACGATGTTGTAGAATTGACAGAATGTAACTCGGGTACAGTGACGCGTACATGGACTATTACAGAGTCTGGACAAACTTGTAAGCAAGTCATTACTTTGCAAGCGGCAGAACCATTTACAGAAGACAATATAATCTGGCCTTATGATTACGAAGGAGGGTGCGAAAATGGCGTACCGTATATTGAGCCGACTATAGATAGGTTAGGATGTTCTATCGTAGGAGTCAATGCGGTATCAGATACTTTCTATTTCTCTCAGGATGCATGCTTTAAAATTATTCACGAATGGACAGTTATTGACTGGTGCCAGAGGTCAGCGACATCTGATGATGACGATGATACGGGCAGATGGTCTCATACTCAGGTTATCAAGATAACGGAGTCAGAAAGTCCAAGCGTAATCTCATGCGATCCGATAGTGGTAGATATTACGACTGATGATTGCACCATTCCAGAACTAATACTTACTAATACGGCCATAGATAATAGCTGTGGTATGAGACAGGATATTGATTGGACGTATCAGTTAGATGCAGACGGAGATGGGCAGTTTGAAATAGAAGGTTCTGAGCAATCCGATGACCTTAGAGTTGTGCTTAATGATGTACAAGGTGGAAATCTTACGGTATTATGGACGGCTATAGATGGTTGCGGTAATCAGTCTTCTTGCACACAAGATGTGATCATTCAGGATCGTAAGGCGCCTAATGCTTATTGTCTTGACCTTGCGGCTGCTGTGATGCCTTCTAATGGTGAAGTGACGCTTTGGATTACGGATTTTGATGCAGGTAGTACAGATAATTGTACGCCTGAAGATGACCTGTTGTTATCCTTTTTCGGCGATGTCGTGGCGACCAATATGACCTACACTTGCGATGATATACCTAATGGCGTGTCACAAGTTGTCGATGTAGAGCTATGGGTCACGGATGGTGCAGGCAATCAGGCACATTGTACGACGAGTATAGAGTTGCAGGATAACTCGGATGCCTGTCCTGATAATACTAATATGATGGCAACTATAGGAGGTCATATATACACAGAAGAAGTACAACCGATACAAGAAGTCGAAGCCTATATTACTGACCAAGAAGTGATCGACGAAATGTATATGACGGAAACGGATGGTGTATACGCCTTCGATAATCTTCTAATGACTAATGCTTATCAGATCAAACCACGAAAGGATAAAGGATGGTTAAATGGTGTCACGACATTAGATCTTATATTGATACAGAATCATATTATAGGGAAAGAAATGTTGCCAAGTCCTTATAAGATTATTGCTGGAGATATAAATAATGATTCTTCGTTAACGGCCACAGATTTGATACAGCTAAGACAACTGATTCTTGGTGTAACAGACCATATCGAGACTAACGAAAGTTGGAGATTCGTAGAGGAGTCGTTCCAGTTTATAGATCCACTTTATCCTTTCCCATTCTCAGAGAGAATAATTGCGAAGAACGAGAATATGAACTCTATGGATAATGATTTCGTAGGAGTTAAGATAGGGGATGTTAATAATTCGGCAGAACTTAATATGACAGATGTGGCTCTGGAGCAACGAGATGTCTATGATCTTCATTATCGATTAGATATCGAAAGCAAGGAGAGAAAGACATTGATACCTGTATTCACTAATGAGGAAGGTATTATATATGGTTTCCAAATGACTATAGATGTGGAAGGGGCTATAATTCATGATATCATATCTGGCAGCGCAGAGATTACTAAGGATAACTTTAAGATTTCCAATCAAGGTTTAAAAATGAGTTGGAATAGTCCGGAAGGAACTGTCGCTGGATTGAGTACACCAATTTTCTTTATAGATGTGACTCTGGTTAATAATAATCCGAAGTTATCTATTGTCTCTGATGACGTTAAGTCGGAGATATATGTCGATGAGTCATTGATTACTAAAATACCAATTCTGTCGCTACGTAGCGATAAGGATTTTGATAAGGCGATATTGTATCAGAACGAACCTAATCCGTTCATTGATAAAACGACCATCAAGTTTTATATACCTAAATCTCAGGAGGTCAAACTGGAATTCTATGAAGCTAGTGGTAAGGTGCTTTATTCTATAATCAAACAGTTAGAGCAAGGAGAGCACCAAATAGATGTGGACGCAGAGGAGGTAGGAGTGAATGGTTTAATCTATTATAGATTGATAAGTGATCAATATTCGGAATCCAAAAAGATGATGATAATTAAATAAACTGACTTAAGTATATTTGTAAAATTCGTATGCACCACCGCAAGGTGGTGCTTTTTTAGTTTAAGAAAAATGTAGATTATGAATTCTGTAAGAGTGAGATTTGCGCCAAGCCCAACGGGTCCATTGCACATAGGAGGATTGAGGACAGCGTTATATAATTATCTGTTCGCCAAAAAAAATGGAGGGACATTCATCTTGCGTATAGAGGATACCGATCAGAATAGGTATGTAGAGGGAGCAGAAGACTACATTAAAAATGCACTAGAATGGGCTGGTCTAGTTCCAGATGAAGGGCCTGGATATGGTGGTGCTTATGGGCCCTATCGACAGTCAGAAAGAAAAGAACATTATCACAAGTATGCCAAAGAGTTAGTAAAAAGAGGCCATGCTTATTATGCTTTTGATACGCCAGAAGAATTAGCACAGATGCGTCAGGAGCAAGAAAGTTTGGGTTTTCATTCGCCTAAGTATGACCATCGTACAAGGTCTCTGATGCGTAATAGTTTAACGCTATCCGAGTCAGAATCAAAAGAACTAGTAGACAAAAACGAAAACGTAATCATACGTCTCAAGATACCAGAAAACGAAACTGTGACTTTCTCTGATTCTGTGAGGGAAGAAGTAAGTTTTAGTACTAATGAGTTAGACGACAAAGTCATACTTAAAAATGATGGTTTGCCAACTTATCATCTTGCTAATATCGTCGATGATCACCTCATGGAAATATCACATGTCATCAGAGGTGAAGAATGGCTAAGTAGTACGGCGCATCATGTTTTGATGTATCAGTTCCTGGATTGGACTCCGCCTAATTATACGCATCTTCCGCTCATACTAAAGCCAACAGGAAAAGGTAAGTTAAGTAAACGCGATGGAGCAAAATTTGGCTTTCCAGTTTTTCCTATGGAATGGAAACAGGATGAAGATCTATATGCGGGATTCAAAGAAGATGGATATGATCCAGCTGCATTAATTAATTTCTTAGTCTTACTCGGTTGGAATCCAGGTAACGATGAGGAGATTATGGATTTGTCACGGATGCAAGAATTATTCTCTTTAGGTAAGATCGTAAAAGCAGGCGCGCGATTTGACATAGAAAAGGCAAAATGGTTTAACCAGAATTACATTCAACAAAAAAGTACGGAGCAATTATCCAGCGGAGTAAAAGCACTGTTAAAAAAGCATAATGTCGAAGTCAGCGATGATTATATACAAAAGTATATCGGTCTAATGAAAGAAAGAGTCACTCTGGTGCCCGATTTTTATACAGAGGGACAATTTTTCTTTGTTGCGCCAGATTCCTATGATGAGAAACAAGTGAAGAAAAGATATTCGCAAGATACGGTCCCGCATTTTCAGAAAATATCTGAGATAATCGAATCTGAATCTGATTCTACAATATTGTCTACAAGTGTAAAATCTTATCTGTCAGATAACAATCTTAAGATGGGGGTATATTTGCCTCTCTTGCGTGTAATGATTTGTGGTAGTATGAAGGGCCCTGACTTATTTGAGATAATTTCTTTGCTGGGGTATGAAGAGACGAATAATCGAATCAGCACTGCCTTAGATAGGTTTGGCTCTATGATTGATTAGTCTTTGGCACAGTAAAAAAGAATGATGCACCGAGTCCAGGCTCAGACTCTACCCATATTTTGCCACCCATCATTTCTACGATTTTTTTGCAATGCGATAAGCCAATACCGGTTCCTTCGTAGACGTCTGTGGAGTGAAGCTTATGGAACATCTTAAATATATTGTTCTGATGCTTATGGTCTATTCCTATGCCGTTGTCAGAAAATCTAAACTCCCAATAGTCGTCTATATCGGATGCGTTAATAGAAATAATTGTTGGCTGATGTGTCTTGGAATATTTAATGGAATTAGAGATTAGATTCTGGAACAACATTCTTATCTCTATCTTATTGGCATTAAGTACTGGTAATTCGTTGTGGAAAATTTTGGTATTTGATGATTGTATTGAGTGTTGCAGATCCAGTTTTATTTCATTGATAATGTCATTACAGTTCACTGTATTTTTAGGGCTGTTTTCTTTTATAGCCGCATAATCGAATACGGCGTCGACAAGTTGTCCCATTCTTTTAGATGAGTTATGTACTATATTGATGTAGTTCTTAGCTTCTTCATTGGGGTTAGAAGAGAGTGCGAACTGTAGACTTTTTGATTGTTGGATGAGCTCTTGAGTTGGCCGACTTAGTAGCTCGGAACATAAAAGAAAGAATAATTCTATTTCTTTATTTTTTTCTTTTAATCGTTGTTCTTTTAGTTTTTGAGATTGGTTTTTACGTTGTAATAATTCGAGGTTTTCGGTTTGTTTTTCTATTAGTTTGTCCTGTTGTCTTAGATATTTGTTTAGTTGAGCAACGACAGTGGTAGATATGGCATAGATAAGAATGAGTGATGCGAATATCACAATTAGCGTACCTGGCTGACTATAAGGTATACTAGATGAGTCAGGATGTTGCACATGATATCTATAAGGCAAATACCAGCAAATAATAACGAATGCCAAAAGCATCGCAATAGTATACTTATTAGATTCTATATGGAGTATTACGATAAATATGACAATAAAGATCAGCTCGTAAAATGGTAATCTGCCAAATGAGAAATATAGATAAGATATGACTAGTGAGGTCAATATGATTAATAACTTCCCTGCGATATTTACTTTTCCGTATTTATTGGCAACCAGCGGTAACGAAAAAGCGATAGCCAAAGGAGAAGTAATTAGAGCTTCGTAATACAACTGTTGTCTTATGTCAACTAATATTTTGTCCAATAACCAAATGGTAATGGCAGTAATACATATTGTATTAATCAGTCGTAGTTTGATAGATAAGTCCTGGCTCATCTTTGGCGAATAGCCGAGATTCTGGAATCTTGTTATAATGGCTAATGGACTGGTCATACGGAAGTCTCGTTAAGTTCTAGATAATATGATTTTAACTCACCTCTGATGTTGGTCGTTTTAAATATGCCACCATGGAATTTTAATATCTTCTTGCATATAGATTCATTTACGCCATCTATGATCCTGTCTTTCTCGTCACGATAATTTTCTAGAAACTGATTAGTTCCAGAGAGATCTGGTTCTATGCTTATAGAGATTTTATCCTTATCCTTTTGATATTGCAGTCGTATGGTGTTGCCTTCATTTTGTAAAACACTATAGTGATGACCTAGGCAGTCAAATAATCTGGAAAATAGAGCGGCATCTACTTTCGCTAGGATTTTTTGTGAGGTGCTTTTTAAATTAAGATTGTAGGACTGTGCACTACCATCGGCTAACTGAAATAGATCAGAGTTTGAGAATTTTAAATTATTTCCTATTCTGGAATAAAACAGAAGATCGGTTATTATATCATTGATTTGTTTGGCGTTATTTTCCAGATTGGTTATACCTAGCTTCTCTTCAGTCGTGTTACCAGAGTTTAGTTTTTTTTGTGTCAGTTGTAAGAATGATATCACATTCCTGATGGGTTCCTTGAGATCATGTGATGATATATAGACGAAATTTTCGAGCTCCTCATTTCTTTGTATGAGTTTTTCGTTTAGTAATGTAAGTTTTTGTTCTTGCTTATCGAGTTCATCTTTCTGGACTTTTAAAAGCTCGATTAGTTGTTCGTTTTTTTTGATAGTGGAGGCTCTATAAGTTTTTAGTGTGATAATAATGCCGACGATATAGGAAAGAATAATGATAAATATGCCCACGCGTAACTGACTGGGTGCTGCCCAGTCCAATTGGAAATACTGAATTGTCGCAATAGGAACAATAATAAGGATAAGGAAAATGGCTCTGCGCTTATTTCCAGATTCAAAGAGATAGGGTAGGAGACTTATAGGGATAACGTGATAGATTATCTTATCTGGATTATCAATAATAACATAGCACAGCAATAACAGAAATAGACCGTACGTAACATACCCCGTAATGCTGACCTTGTTAAAGAAATTAAGTAGTAAGGGGATAGCAAAGAATATAAAAGCCATCGCGATACTCAGTAAGCGTATCTCATTAGATAGAAAATAGAAGGTCGTTGTAATCGTGCAAGTCACTAGCCCTGCAAGACAAGATAGATTTATGGCCTTAATCCTGTTGTTTTGAGCACTGGGTAGGTTCGTATGTGTACCTAGCTCGACTATAGTGCTCAGAATTCTCAATTGTTTTCGTTTTTGACTTTATAAAATTAGTGGCTTGTAAGCGGTGATGCCCGATAATATTAATTAAAGACATCTTACATACATCATTATCCTAATTAAAACTGTAATATTCTATCTATGTACAATTTATATATTAAATATATAAATTATATGATTATAAGGCTTCTAGTAAATTCTTCAATACATTCTATTATCTGATTTCTACCTTATTTACTCGAGTATAGCTTTGCCGTGATACCATTCTAGACCGAGTTTTTCGTGTATTTGCTCTATGTTTTTAGGAGTGATTTTGCCTGCGGCAATAAGATTTATTCGATTATCTGCGGTGCTTTTCATTTTCATAAGATTAATGAGTCCTTTTTCTGCCGTCTGGTGTCCTCCGGAGCTTAGCACACTATCTATTTCTATTGAAGCTAATTTTTCGAGGTCTCCCATGATATCTTCGGAATAGTCTATGGCCTTGTGTATGGATAATTGCATGGGATAGGCATAGTCTCTCATACGAGTGATGAGGTCCATGTCCAATTTTCCAGCTCTTATAGCACCGAAAATCACCTTTTTAACACCAATTTGCTTGTACTTCTTTAATGATTTAAGCATTAGAGCTTGTTCTCTATCATTGTACTCGAAATCACCTCCTCTGGACCGAAGCATCACCTTTACAGGTATGGTCAAATGGGCGAGACAGTCCTCTATGAGTTCTTTATGAGGACTTAATCCGTCTAGATCTAGTCTGTCACAGAGTTCTATCTGATCGGCACCTAACTGCTCCGCTCTGATGGCTTTCGGCAATGTATCCACACATACTTCTATGTTGTATGACTTATTTTGCTTCATATTGCAATATTCTATCAATATATCTATATTTGCGCCGCGTTTAGATAACCACTTTAAAAAGTTTTAATGCTAATAATAAATGTAAAAAGTGAAGAGTCTATAGACAGAGCTCTCAAAAGGTATAAAAGAAAATACAAGAAAACTCAAGTGCTTAAGCAATTACGTGC
This sequence comes from Saprospiraceae bacterium, assembly GCA_020628095.1. Classification (GTDB taxonomy): domain Bacteria; phylum Bacteroidota; class Bacteroidia; order Chitinophagales; family Saprospiraceae; genus RFSX01. Next base: position 73,212 of record JAHDFP010000018.1, on the reverse strand, counting down.
ACGTAAGAACTTCGTAAAGCCTTCTGTAAGAAGAAGAAACGAAATCTTAAACGCAAAGTATAGAGAAGAAAACTATAGAGACTAATCGTCTCTTAATGTTAAGATTATATATATACAAAAGCTCCAATGTTATTAGACATTGGAGCTTTTTTGGTTTATTGACCTCTGTTATTGCCTTGCTGGCCGCCTCCCCCTTGACCGCCGCCATCACCTTCTCCAGCTTTTTGATCTGTGTTTCTGATCTTTGATTTTCTCTGCTTAAAGTCTACTTTTCCAAATTTGTATCTGAAATTGACCCCAAAGGATCTAAAAGGCAATACAAAACTCGAGACCTGTCTAAAATCAGACCCAGTAATATCAGAATCAAATGATTTGTTCTCATTGAATGGTTCTATGAGTCTGATACCCAAGCTCATGTTGTTTTTAAAATCTTTGCGGAAACCAACGCCATACATGGAGAAGCTGGCTTGCTCTCCCTGTAATGTAAATCTTGGTGCTTGAAAAAATCCGAAGAAATCAGCCTTGAGAGAACCAGTAAAAGAAAACTCTCCTGATGTGAAAATTCTATAGGATAAAGCTGAATTACTCACCTCTCTTCCATCTATAGTACCTGTGGCATCATAAGTATAAATGTCTCCTCCTCCTCTTAAAGTCAATAGACCAATGGACTTGGTCAAAAACAAGTTGACACCTATAGAGTTGTTTTTGCCTACATTATTATAAGTACTCTGACTTATTCCCTGATCTTCTAGGATAACTTGCTCTATGATTTCCGTAGTCCTCTTGTAATACGCACTACCAAACATGGTGATACCCAAGAAATTGGTATTATAACCTAATTCGAATTGATTAGTAAGTTCTGGCTCTAGCATCGGATTACCTTGAGTAATATTAGCTAAGTCCGTCGTATTCCTGAATGGGTTAATGAAAAACAAACTAGGTCTTTGTATGCGTTTGCTATAAGACAACTTAAGCGTTCGGAAACCTTTTAAGGTTTTGGAGATCGCAATATTAGGTAAGAAGTTATCATAGGCAAAACTAAATTGTTGTACGTCCAGGTCTCCTGCACCATTGATTTCAGTACGCTCGTAGCGGAGACCAGTCACGATGTTTAGTTTTTTAAAGAAGAAATTATAAGATACGTATCCAGCATAGACATCCTGATCGTACAGGAATAAGTTAGATCTGTCTTGATTGAGGGTGTAAGAGTTAGATGTATCATCGTAGAAGCTAAACTGAGAATCACTATCTATATTCCTCACAACCGTCTTAGCTCCTATCTCAAGTTTATTAGATTTTCCGATTGGGTGGACATAGTCTATTTGGGCTGTAACTTCTAAGTTGTCTCCATCATTATTGATAAGTTCTTGACGTGAAAAAGGGCCGAGCTCTGATACTTCGTTTTCTTGATTTTGAATATTACCGGAGACTTGTACAGCGACAGTTAGTTCCCGTTTGTCATTATTCTCAAACTTCTTAGTATAATCCGTATTCCAGTCATATCCGCTGAATAAATTGTTTCCTGTATTGTCTCGGGAAAACTCTTCTATAAAGTACTGACCTGTAATATCAGAGTCATAATCTGACCCCCATCCTCTATAGCTGATAGAAGTATTGATCGCGTTATAGGCGTTAAAGTCATAGAAAGCACTTCCTGTTGTATTAAATCCAATACGAGAAGTATTAGTGATACCATTAAAGGCATAATTGACATTATCAGAGAAGTTACTTGCGAAGCCTGCACAATCAGAGAAATCTCCCGCCATATCTGATGACCTTACAAAACAGTTTCCTGCATCTCTGGGATGAGAGTAGTACATCGCTCCGTTAGCCGTAAATCCAAATCTTCCTTTACCTATATTGAGAGTGCCATTAGCATTACTCTGTCTATTACCGACAGAGGCATTAATAGACCCAGCTACTCCTTCTATGTTTTCTTTCTTTGTCTCTATATTGATAATACCCGCGCTTCCTTCGCCATCATATTTAGCACCAGGTGAAGTGATGACCTCTACTTTTTTGATTTGATCGGCAGGGAACATTTTGAGTGCATCAGCGACATTAGCAGAGAACATTCCCGAAGGCTTTCCATTGATAAGTATGCGGACGTTTTGAGATCCTCTTAGTGAGACATTCCCGTCTAGATCCACGGATAGGGTAGGCACCTTGCGTAATACATCAGTGGCATCACCTCCAGCTATAGAGGCGTCATCTTCAGCATTGAATACGATACGATCTACTTTGTTTTCTATCAAAGACCTCTTTTCTTTTATCTCCACTGCCCCTAGTAGATAGTCTTCTGAGACTAACAGAACTTTTCCCAAGTCATAATCTGGTTTCTTCTTAGTCAATTCTATCTCAGTGATTTTTTTGTCTTTATATCCTAAGAAAGAGACCACTAGGTCGTACTTGCCTACCTTAACATCAGCCAACTTAAATTTTCCATCGTCTCCTGAGAGAACCCCATTGATTTCTTTAGTTTTTCCACTTTTGAGGAGGGCTATCGTGGCGAAGCCTATTTTCTCGTTACTGATAGAGTCTATAAGTTGGCCAGTAATCTTTCCTTTGATTTTAGGACCGCTATTCCCACCCCAATTGCCAAATTGCGCTTGAGCCGTGGATGTGATAATAATACAAAGAATGATAGTAAAGAGGTTTTTCATTAATTCTGATTTTCTCATAAGTTATTTCTTAGCTAATATATTGGTGCGTTCTTTTAGATAAGAAAGGTCACAATCTCTACTAACAGCTATTTATCAGATAAGTTTTTGGTCAATCATTATCTATCCTCTACTTATAGTATAGGTGTAGGATCGGGATGTTTTCTTCTTTTTCTCTTCTTTTTTCTTAGGAGTGTAGTTATAGGTAATGCTCGCCTGGGTGGGTTCAGGGGTTTTGACTTTAAGTTTTTTAGGGAGTCTGAAGTCTATTTTATTCTCTTTATGAAAGAGCACTCGCAAGCCTCTCGGACCTTTAGGGATTTCAAACTTTAAGAGCTTGACTACTCTCATCGCTTCTTCGTCACAACCGTAGCCGATGCCCTTTAGTACCTTAGCACCAGTGACGGAGCCTTTATAATCTATATCATATCGGACGAGTACTGTGCCTTCGATTTTATTTTCGAGAGCATCTAAGGGGTACTTTAGATTCGCTTTTATAAATGCATTGAACGCAGTCCGCCCACCCTTGTAAATGGGTTTTTTAATGAAATGTTTGTCCTTTTTTTCTTTCATTCCAAAGACTCTAACTCTTTTTCATAGTCTTTGAAGTCGTCATAATAATAGTAACCTTGTTCTATGTTAGACCAAAGCTCTTGCACTTTTTCGAAAGTCTTTTTGGCTTGTTCTGCATTACCTTCTGCCAGTTGTGTTTTGGATAATTCCATTAGGAGAGTCGGGTCGCCTGGCTTGATTATGAGATTCTCTTCGCAGAATTTTTTGGCATTTTTATAATCACCCAATTTACGATAGGACTCCGCGAGCCATTGTCCATAATACTCAGAACTCTGTCCTGTAGAATCTATATAGGCCTCTAGTAGAGTGATGCACTCCTGATGATTACCATCCATTTTCTGGAGTAGCGCATCGGCTAGTAAATCGAAGTTAGGTGTGCTGCTGGTTATTATATTTCGACATTGTGGGTTATTGTATTTTTCAAATTCTTCTTTATCAGCTTTCACCATAGACATAATAAATCCAGAAATACATTGTAGCAAGCCTGCATTTTGAGGAAATTTGGCGGATGCCTCTTCAATCATTTGACTTACTATTTTTTCTTGTCCCATCATGGCATATATTCCAGAAAACTGCAACTGACCGAAATAGTATTGTAAAGGATTGGTATTTCTTTTGATGACCGTCCTTAACTCAGAAGAAACATCTTCGAACCTCTTGCACTCCCCAGAGGCAGTGGTGACCAAAATCTTTTTAGTAATAATCCCAATCGAATCTTGAGCTACCGTACTTTTCGATAATGCTCTGTCATATTGTGTAAAGGCTTCCGTGAATTCTCCTTTTGTCACATGCAAATCACCCAGATCGCGCATAGTGGCAAAGTCACTCGGATTATTCAGTAATATGTTATTATATAAACCTTCTGCTTCTTCAAATTTGCCCTGCTTCATGTATATCACAGGAAGTTGTTTGTTTTCTTCTTTCTTCTTATTGGGGAATATCTTGTAGTACTCGTCGATATATTTTTCTGCCTCTTCAAAGTTCTGTTGTTGTATACATATATCTGCTAGTCTCGATAAGACTCTTTTTCCATGACCATTTTCTAGAGCCTCTAATCCGACCTCCTTGGCCTGATTCAGATTAAGTGTCATTTGATTATACTGCATCAGGTCAGCATACGGCTCATAATCTCTAGGGTATAAGTCTTTCCATAGGTACATTAGTTTAAGAGCATTTTCTCTTTGCTCGACAGAGTTATAGTATTGCAACTTAATACGGAACTTCTGTCTCTCTGGTAGATCATCCAGTCTACCCAGCACCCCTTCTAATTTATTGACAGAGGCATCCTTATTGCCTGTCAGAAAATCAATACCCGCCTTATAGCTTGTCAGCACGATACTATTTTGGTCCTGACTGATGGCATTATCTATAGATGCAATTGTCTCGGGTAAGCGATTGTTAATCCTGTTGATGCGAGCGTCAATGTAATTTTCCAACGCTCTCTCATTAGCTGTAATAAGATCTTCCACAGGCAAGTCTAGGTGGCTGAAATCATCATTAGTGGCGTCCTTGAGATATAACTGTTCCATGACTTCTTTAGTCACATTGTCTACGTACTCAAATTGATTGGCGATAGTTTCTGTTTTTTGGAAAAACAGTTCTCCTGTGCTCACGTCATGTATCTGAATAGTCAAATCCAGTCCAGTCTCTGATCGGTTGTACTCGCCAGTGACCATATAATCTGCAATATCGTCTTGGGCAATCTTGAGTTGTGTTCTGAAAGGTACCTCATTATCTTCTATCGAATGTTGATGAGATTGGTAATCATAAGATCTATTAAGGGCGCTTAAGCAAAACAACCTCATATCTTGCTCGAGATCTACTTCCATTAGTTTGGGTATGGAATACTTTATCCAATTATCCTCTTCCTTGCCATTATTTTTGAGAGGGAAGAAAATAAGTGTTTTGGTCTGATTTATGCTCGGGACTAGTCTGGTTTCTGTTTTTCCCTCTTCTGTGGTGATTTCTATCTGAGTCGGGGCCGCTTGTAGTCCTTCGTTACCGTTGACCAAGAAAGCTGCTCCTGTAGCAGCCAGAAAGTTGAGCGGGATGAATATTTTTTCGTAGGACTTCCATGAGTCTCTACCAGGTCTGCCGTGATTATATATGAATATGCATATCGCCGGTAATAATATAGTACAGAAAAGCAGAAATTTATCTACGATATTATGCGGTAGGTCGTATCTGGTTGTAAGAAAAACCAAAAACTGAGTCATACCCCATACAATACCAAAGTAGGTAAATAAAAACTGCGGGAAACGACGCTCCCATAGATCGGCCCAAAAGGACTTTTGTGTATGCTCTGTCATAGGGTTTTTCTCTTTCCCAAAAATACCTCATTTTAACTATTTTGTCTTAATCCATGTATTGAATTAGCTTTGTACCCTATATTTAGAAGTCTTGAAAGCGTTAGTTATATCTGGTGGTGGTGCAAAAGGTGCATTTGCAGGGGGTGTCGCGGAGCATCTTATCAAAGAAAGGGGCATACAATATGATATATTCGTTGGGTCGTCTACTGGGGCTCTGCTTATACCTCACCTATCCATTAATCGTGTAGATAAGATCAAACAGATCTATACCAATGTCACCAATAAGGATATATATACGACTTGTCCCTTCAACATAAAACTCGATATAGAAAACAACTTACAGGTCTCTATTAATCACCTGAATACTATCCGTATGTTCCTCAAGGGGCAAAAGACCTTCGGTGATACGAATGCGCTGCGCAAGACTATAGGTAAGACGATATCGGTGGATGATTTCAGAGAGATACAAATGTCCGCACCCAAAGTTATCACGACTGTATCTAATATCTCCAGAACGCGCGTGGAGTATAAATATGCCATCGACTGCCTATATGAGGACTATCTGGACTGGATGTGGGCATCTTGTAGCTTTATACCATTTATGAGCTTGGTAGAAAAGAACGGTTGCGAATATGCGGATGGCGGATTCGGGAATTACATCCCCATAGAAGAAGCCATTAATATCGGTGCGACAGAAATAGATGTCATCGTCCTCAACCCCAGAAAAAGACCTGTTACCTCATTGACCTCCAAGAATCCGTTCGACCTATTGCTTAAGTCCTTAATGTTTATGCAAAAACAAATTGCCTATGATGATGTCCTCATCGGTCATCTGGAGAGCATCTATAACAAAGACGTTAAGGTCAATTTTCTTTTTACACCCCGATCGCTGACACATCATTCTTTTCATTTTGATCCAGAGCAGATGACGGCCTGGTGGCAGGAGGGGTTAGAGTATGCAAGGGACAATTATAAGGGGTAGGGAGAAGACTATTTGTAATTTTAATGCACCTTTCTAGAACACGCAAGTCGAATAAATATCTTAGAATTAACAAAGCATATATTTGCAAATGAAACTAAATGTTACGCTTAAGTATTTTAGTGTCTAATAGCACAATAGTCTAAAAATTAAAAACAACTTCAATGAAAAAATTATTGCTAATCATATTTCTAATATCATCTTTAAATCTAATAAGTCAAAATTCAAGAATAGAACGTAATGCTGTCTGGACATATAACTATTTTGACATGCATAAACTTGGTAAGGAAATAATAACAAATACGAATCAAGACACACAAATTAATAATATCCAATACACAATTCTGAATAGAGAAGGATTATACTTTAATAGTGATAGAACAGATTATGATACAGTTTCTTTAAAGAATTACTATGTAAGAAGTGATAGTTGTTGTATATATTTCTACAATGAAGAAAAGTCCAAAGAGTTGAAAATGTATGATTTTGATTTAATGATAGGTGGTCAAGTGGATTTCCTTGAATTTAAATATTATGCAGATTATTCGGTAAAAGTGAAGAACATAACTTTAAATGAAGATTCGTTAGTGAGTCAATTATTTGATATCAAATTACATGACTCTCCAGAGGAATGGAGTGAGTTTTCGATAATAATTAAAGAAAACATAGGTGCAATTGATGTCAATTTTAATTTATACCAACTTGAAAACCCTTGGACTGATATTCCATATTATGAACTTTGTTACTATAAATCTGATGTTCAAGAATATGGAAATTATGTTACTTCTATTTGCCAGGAGTGGGATGATTCTCTAATCAATAGTTTGAAAAATGAAGATCAACTAAGAGATGTAGAGGTATTGGTATATCCAAATCCCTTTAGTGATGAAATAAATATAAAGGACCGAAGTGAAAAAATAGCCAAAATTGAATTTTACGATATGTTAGGTCAATTGATTTTAAGTACTCGTGAAAAGGAAAACATCAAAATAAGTTCTTCGCACGAAGCATTAATAGTAGTTGCTTACAGTAAGGATGGAAGCTTTATTAAAAAGGAAATAGTGTATAGTGTTAAAAAGTGAAGTCTTTTATAAGAGTCAAATATTTGACTTGGATAGATTTTTTAGCAGGCAGATTAACTTATGTCTTTGATTTAGCTTTTTAGATATGAAGAAAAACTACTTTTTTACCCTTCCACTAATAACCATCATTTCTTATTGCGGTTGCCAAGGTTCTAAAAACTACACTGAGGCTGACTCGTCGGCAACCAATAGGACAGAAATAGAAACAACTCCAGACAAAATAAATCAACTTAGTATCGAAAGTGATTCCGATATATCTTCTTTATTGTTCGAGAATCCAAATATGGAATACGATATTGTGGTTGCAGGGGATACGATTATTGCACAGTTTGTATTTACTAATACTAGTGACAAAGAAGTACTCATAAATGAGGTTGTGACGGGTTGTAAGTGTACGGAGGCTGTATGGCCTACCGATCCAATCTTACCCAATGCCATGGACTCCATTCTTGTATATTATGATACGTACAATCGTCCTTCTGGCAGAAGTCGTAATAGAATAAAAGTATCATACAACCAGAATGAAGAATCTACAACCCTTCAGATAGAAGCCACAATACTGAACCTCTTAAGGCCCAAAAATGACTTTCTTAAATCCATCAAGGATAATACGCGAGGTGATACAATTAATGCGAAGGGACTAAATGAGATCAAGGTCTATTATAATGGCTACTTGCAAGAATCGCGTCTTGTACAAGACTTCGCCACGAAAGAAAAGAGACTGACTCTATATCCTTTTGAAGAAATGTTTTCGATAGATACTCTTGGTAGGGATAAATTTTGTGTCAAGGTGAATATGAAAAATTATTTTGCCCTGCAAAGGGAAATTAGGGAAAGTATTCACATTCGGTAATAGAAATATTGATCTAAGAATCTGCATTCCTCGCTTTGACATATTTGGAGTATATCACTTCATGTAGATTGAAACAGTTACGAAACTTCATAATTATAATCGGAACTATAGAAAATTGAATACCTTGTTGTATCAATAAAACTAATCTATTATGAAAAAACTCTTACTTATTCTCATTTTGTCTATGGCGGTAATGGGATCGATGCTTGCACAGCATACGGTTTCTGGTACAGTCCTAGATGATGACAACTCTCCATTAATAGGTGTTAACGTATTAGAAAAAGGTACTAGCAATGGTACCGTTACTGATTTAGATGGTAGATATAGCCTGACTGTCTCTGATGACCAAGCCACCATCGTAGTGAGTTATATCGGATATATAACTCAAAGCATAGACCTCAATGGTGCAGGTTCGGTAGATGTTGCACTCTTGGATGGTGTGACGCTTGGAGACATTACAGTGGTCGGCTCACGAAGCTATAATAGGACTGCGACGGATTCCCCTGTCGCTGTAGATGTTATAGACGTGGCTGATATAGCAGCACAATCAGGCAAGGTAGAGATCAATCAGATTTTACAATATGCGGCACCTTCTTTTAACGCCACGAAGCAATCTGGTTCTGATGGTGCGGATCACATTGATCCGGCCTCATTGAGAGGATTAGGTCCAGATCAGACTTTGGTACTTATTAATGGTAAGCGGAGACATCAGTCTTCTTTGGTCAATGTCTTTGGTACGCGTGGACGTGGTAACTCTGGTACTGACCTCAATGCCATTCCTGCCTCAGCTATCAAAAGGATAGAAGTCTTGAGAGATGGTGCATCGGCACAGTATGGATCAGATGCAATAGCCGGTGTTATTAATATCGTACTAAAGGATAAGACCAATGGTGTAACGGGTGGTGTAACCTACGGCGCATATAGTACGGCGGTAGGAGAAACTTACGAGGAACAATATGGTGATGCTTTATTCAATGTAGACGGTAAGCAACGTGTGTTAGACCCAGATGGAGATAAGGCATTCGATGGTAATACGACGAAGGTAGATTTGAATTACGGAATGAGTCTCGGCGACGAAGGCGGATATATTAATCTGACGACTGAATATTTAACTAAAGACAGAACACTTAGACCAGGATTCTCTTGGAGGAAAGGATACGGATCCGCGGCTGTGGATCAATTCCAATTTATGGCTAACGGTGCGATACCTTTAGGTGATAATACGGAGTTATATATGTTCGGTGGAATAGGAGATAGAGATACCGATGCATTTGCATTTTCTAGAAGTGCTCCTGGTGCAGATGGTGACTCCAGAGCTGTACCTAGTTTATATCCTAATGGATTTACACCGCGTATCACTTCCATCATCAAAGATAAATCTGCTACCGTAGGGGTTAAGCATGATTTAGCTAGTGGATGGACTGCCGACTTTAGTCACACCTACGGAGATAATAATTTTCACTACTTCATTAAGGGGTCTAATAATGCATCATTGGGTGCGGCCTCTCCGACGGATTTTGATGCGGGAGGACATAGTCTTAGTATGAATGTCACGGGTCTTAATTTTTCTAAGTATTATGATGGCATTATGAGTGGTCTCAACTTTGCTTTCGGAACAGAATTCCGATCAGAGAATTTCAGAATATTTGCAGGAGAAGAGGCCTCTTATGCAACCTATGACGAAAACGGTATCGCGATAACTAACCCTGCCGTACAGACGCCTTTTGTCAACGAATTTGGTCAGCAACCTTCTGGAGGATCTCAAGGATTTCCTGGATATAGTCCTGCTAATGAAGTAGATAGAAATAGATCGAATATCGGTTTCTTTGGTGATGTCGAATTGAATGTGTCAGATGCCTTTCTTGTAGCGGCAGCATTACGTTACGAAAACTATAGTGACTTTGGTAATACGCTTAATTATAAGCTAGCAACACGATACAAATTAATGGATGGACTATCTATTAGGGCTTCTGTGTCTTCGGGCTTTAGGGCACCATCCTTGTCTCAGATTCATTACAATTTGTTGTTTAATAATATTGTTGCGGGAAGATCAGAAAGAACATTATTGGCATCTAATACCAGCACAGTAGCCAAAGGATTCGGTATAGAATCTCTCAAGGAGGAGAAAGCCAATAACCTTGCCGTGGGATTGACCTATAAAAAGGATGGATTGACAGCGACGATAGATGCATATCAGATAAGTGTAACCGACAGGATAGTACTGACGGATGTATTCGATGCGTCATCTCTTAATGTCGGAGCAGATGCGGCCCAGTTTTTTGCTAATGGTGTCGATACTAAAACAACGGGAGTAGATATTGTATTGGGATACCGATTGAATATAACAGATGCGAATAGATTGAACGTAGGGATAGCGGCTAATTTCAACAATACTGAAATAGAAAGTATCAACAGTGGTGACCTCAACGAGTACACTTTCTTTGGTCCTTTTTCTAGAGCATACCTGGAAGCGGCGGCGCCAGATTATAAGATAGGATTTAATGTAGGTACTGAGCTAGCTGGTTTTGATATACAGTTGAACTATACCTTATTTAGTGAAGTAACGTTACAGGATTTTCAATGGGTAGATTCACCTGCTACTAATCAAGCGGAAGCCGATGCATTATTTGCGGTGGCTACAGATATATACGAAAGTGCGGGTGTCCTAGACCTGAGTCTTGGATATAATTTGACTAATAATTTGAAGTTAACTTTAGGTGCAAATAATTTATTGAATGCTTATCCGACACCTCAGTTTGATGGATGGACGGATCAGGGTGGATTTAATGATTCTGTCCAGATGGGATCAGATGGAATGTACTTATTCGGTAGATTAGGCTTTAATTTTTAATAATTACGAATAAAATTTACAGAGGGTTGGCTTCTAAGTAAGTCAACCCTTTTCTTTTAATATTATGAGAGGTTTTTCTTTCTTGATTTTAATTTTTATGCCCTATTGCTTTATAGCTCAGGACAGGACATTAGGCCTTATCCACTATACTGACCAAGCGGATCAAGGTTATACACTCATGAGTAATAACGAATCAACTTATCTCATCGACGCCTGTGGATATATAGTCAACGAATGGATAAGTGAGTACCCAGCTGGACAGGCATGTTATCTGAGGAAGGATGGATCATTATTGAGAGCGGGATTGGTAGATGGTGCTTTTAATGCAGGTGGAGCAGGGGGTGTATTCGAGTTATTCGACTGGGATGGAGAGCTGTTGTGGAGTATTCGTATAGCCGATAATATGCGGCAGTCTCACCATGATATGGCACTATTACCTAATGGTAACTTTTTATGTACTGTGTGGGAATTAAAATCAGAAGCGGAGGCCAAAGAAAAAGGCCGCATAGAAGATGGGGCAGTTTGGTCTGAAGCTCTGCTGGAGATAGAGATACTGGATAATAATCAGTATGATATAGTATGGAGATGGAGTATCTGGGATCACCTCATACAAGATCATAACCCAAGTCTGGAAAATTATGGTATAATATCTGACCATCCAGAAAAAATGAATATCAACTATATAGATGGTCAGCAAAGAGTCAATGAAGATTGGCTTCATATCAATGCAGTCGATTATAACGAAGCCTTAGATCAGATTGCTGTCAGCGCCAGAAATACTAGCGAGATATATATTATCGATCACTCGACCACAACGGAAGAAGCCGAAGGAAGTATCGGAGGGATATATGGTAAAGGTGGCGATATATTATACCGGTATGGAAACCCTCAAGCTTATAATAGGGGCGATGAAAGTGATAGAAAGTTAAATAAGCAACATGATATAAAATGGATATTGTCTGATGATAATAAGTATGATTTTAGTGTATTCAATAACGAGTATATAAGCAATCGACAATCTGCGGCTTTGCTTTTTCGTAATCCTTCATCGGACGGTAACTACGTTTATAACAACGGTTTTGGTGATGAAGAAGTCTTTATGAGCTATACTAATCCATCGTTGTATTCTGATATTTTGTCAGGAGTACAGGTATTGGATAATGGCAACCTACTTATACTCGAAGGAAGGAGTGGACATCTTATGGAGATTAGTGCTGAAGAAGAATTAGTATGGGAATATATCTATCCCGTCAATAGAAATGGTGGGCCTGGAGTACAAGGTGCACGACCGCGATTCAATTCTCTTTTCAGAGCAACAAGGTATGCTTCCGATTACGAAGGATTAGCGGATAAAATACTAGAGCCGTCTGTACCCATAGAGTTATCACCGATAGAGGATGATTGTCAGTCTGTCGTTTTGAGTACTTTGGATCGATTACCACCATCGGATGATAGATCCTATTTCACAAATAGTAACGGAGGTATAGGTGTTATTAATTCGACAGACCACAAATGGTTGATCACATTCACTACCATAGGTGGTCAGGTCATATATCGGGAAGTGGCTAAGGAAAATGTACATTATATTCCATCATACATTTTTAATGATTCCAATGTAGTCTTTGGTTTGATTAATGATTTGACCACAGGAGAAACTTATAGTGCTTTGCTAATCACTGATAATTAAAATAAAAAAGCCAAATACTTTTACTTTCAAAAAGTATTTGGCTTTATCATGATACAATCCGGTCTTCTCTACTGTCTAATCTTGTTTTATTTTCTTCTTCGCCTCACTTACCTTGACTTCTAGCTCCGAGACCTTCTTTTCGGCCTGTTTTAATTTTTCCTCTTTTTCTTTGTATTCTGCTTCAGATATCTTTCCTTCCTCTTTCTCTTTTTTTGCTTTATCCTTAGCGTTCTTGATTTTTTCTTTGGCTTCTTTGACTTTGTCGTTTCCGCGATTAGCAGTTTGACCTAAGGTCTCTTTTCGTTCTTTATTTTTTGACTTGGCTGCTTGTGCTCTAGCTTGCCCAAATTCCTTTCCAGACGTCTCGCCCTTGTTTTTTCCGTAGGCATGTCCTTTGGACTTTTTATCCTCTTTACTTTTTACTTTCTTATCTTCTAATTCTTCATCATTGTCATCGTCATCATCACCTTTGTCTTTATTCTTGCTTTTCATCTTTTCAGCTTTTTCTTTACCCTTCAGTTTTTCTTCACCTTCATCTATTTCGTCATCTTGATCCCTGTCTTTTATTTTATTTTTCATCTCCTCCGCTTTGGCTTTTCCCTTATTCTTCATTTCATCGGACTTTGATTTGCCCTTAGCTTTTATTTCTTTCGCTTTAGAGTTGCCTTTTTCTTTCATTTCTTCCATTTTCTCTTTCCCCTTTCCCTTACCTTGACCTTGCGCATTTAGATGCAAAGAGGACAATCCAAAAAGAAGTAGAACCATCAATGATTTTGCCGTTATTAGTTTTAAATTTTTCATGATTCGATGTTTTAGTGTTTTCATTAAGACGATTTCTATGATCTATTTGTCCACTTCGTCAAGAATGTCATCTATTTCTTTGATGTCACTTTGGATATCATCTTCTAATTTTTTTAATTCTTCATTTTCCTTTTCGATGGATTCGATTTGCTCAGAATCCCCTTTGTTTTCTAAGTTTTTAGTACTTTTTTTCTCCGTACACGCTGCCGCAAAAAAGAGTATAGAACAAGCTGCAATGATCAGTTTTTTCATGTAATTAAATTTTTGTTAATGTAAAGTAACTAACTCTTCTTGGAGGTAATAGATTTTAAAACGTTAAAAAAATAATGCCTGCGGATATTATTCAGTGCTTATTTTTTTATTCGTTAATTGATTCTGACAATTTTATCAGCGTTTGTAGGGCTAATTGACTATCCTTGTGGTCGACAAAAATATGGTCATGGTAGTATCCTGCGATTACATTGCAGCTAATATTAGCAGCAGCTAACGCTCTCGAAAATGCGGCCGTCAATCCGATGGCCTCTAAAGAAGAATGAACCTCTAGAGTAATCCATGTAGCAATATAACTATATGGTAAGTCGAGCCTATCTGCATCGTTTTTACTTAGCACCAAGGTGATACCTTCCTTTTCCTTTATTTCTACAAGACTAAGATTTCTTGGTATAATGGAAGCGTCAGCAACCGAAACAAATACATATTCTCCTTCATTCAAGATAGGCCTTAAATTGCTGATTAGTTTTTTTAGATTTTTTTCTCCTGACATCGTAGATGATTTGACCTCAATGATAAAAATTTAATCTTGTTTATTAGTTCGGTTCAGAAGAACTAAAGTTGCCGTAGGGCTAATTCAATATCTTTTTTATATATGTTCATCTCAGTAAATAGATTGGTGCTATATCCACCTGTAAGACCGTTCATCTTTTCTAAAGCAATCTGAAAAAATCTCTTAGCTACGCCATTTTCTTCTCTTTTTTGACTAATTAATCCGAGATAATAATAGGTGTCTGCGAAGTTGTCGTCTACAGACGTCTGTTTTTCAAACTCAGTTTTCGCCAGATCATATTGTTGATTATTGAAGTAGAGTATGCCTAGGCAGTAATGGTCATATAATCCCTTCAGATGTGGTTGCTCTTTATAATCTTCCATCAGGTCCTGCACCCATTTAATACCTTTGGCGGGATTGTTCTTATATGTGTAACTTATTCCAAGCAACAATCTCATTTCTAATTCCCCTCCTGGGGTGCTTCGGTAAGTTGGATTATAAATGGTATACAGTTCTTCTAAGTCTTTAATGCAGTTGTCATAGCTACGATTATAAAAGTACCAGTAGGCGCGGTAGTACAAGTATTTATTTGGCTCTAATTCTATGGCTTTATTGATTAGCCATAGACCTTCTGAGAGTAATCCACGTTTGAAGAACGGTACGGATTTTTCGTAGTAGGCCCAAGCGTAATTTGGGTTTAGTTTGATTACTTGGTCGAGTAAGTCCTGAGATTCTCTGCTGCCTTGTCTGTATTCTGCGACTCGATGGGATAACTCGCATGCTTGCCTTTCTTTACTTCCCTCTTTATATAGAAGGCAATTACCCTGACTACTAATATTAGCTCCATGCCATAACAGTAATGTCACTACATAGAACCTATAGAATAACATATTCGATTTGGCCATTGCGGAATTTTAAATTTACAAATTTTGAGTATTCCATTCCGTTTTCATGATAAGTGGACCACTTCCAGTTATCCAAGGTTTTTATTATACCTTTTACATAGTTTTCCAGATCATCAGGACTCTTGGATGGAGTAAAATCAAGATTCAAAGATTGGGTGCGGAACCTTCCTCGCTGACCGTTGCAATTAACTAAGAAGAGTACGACAATGTATCCATTGAAAGATTCGTATTGTGACCTGAAATTATAACGGAGGGTGATGTCCTCTTTTAATTTTTTGTTTCCACCAATGTATTGTACCCTGTTTCTACCTGAATGGAAATTGGTAGAATCGCAGATGATGTAGGTTGGATTATCTTGTTGGGTATCGTATGGAATATAACTTAGATCATGATCAAAAGACGGGAGTTTGTCTTTGACCTTTGTTGATGACTTCTTCTCTGTGCAACAAGATAATGTGATTAATATGACGACTACTATCACGTACAGATTATTGTTACCCTTCATAATGATCATAACTAATTGATACTATAGATATATCAATAATAGGTTTTTCTATATCATATTATATTTACACCGGCGTCCATTAACATTGCGTTTAGTACTATATAACAGCTTGCTTATACTTTAAATAATAGTGGAAGTGAATGGCTTATTGACTTACAGTAATAGTTACTTACGGGCGAAGGTCAAATTAACATTATTAACCAGATTTCATGGTTATAATAGATTAATTTTGGAAGACTAAAAATTTAAGCATGTATAAATTAATATATAGAGTGTTTTTCTTACCTCTAATTCTGATTATTGGGTGCGCTAAGGATGAAGGGGAGAAGTATGTAGAGGAAGAAGGCGATACCAAGGAATGGGTATTAGATGGTGATACAGAAGATACGGGTGAATGGGACGACGATAAAGAAGATTCTGCCCAAGGGGGCAATGATTGTTTTGAGTTCGTTTATCCTGTTTCGTTTGATTTGCCTGACGAATCACAAGTTTCCGTCAATAATGATGAAGAATTAGAAGAGCTATTAAAGTTGTGGTATGACGATAAGGAAGAATCCAAAGAAGGACCAGAACTGATATATCCTGTAGATGTCCTTAAGGATGATGCAAGTCTTACCATAGAGAACGAAGCTCAAATGATAAGACTTAAAAAATCATGTGAAGGAGATAATGATCGTGATGATGACGATGATAAAGACGAGGAAGATGACAAAGATGACCGCGATGGAGATAGAGGTAATCACGATAGAGAACCTTGTTTTGAGTTTGTATTTCCGATAAGTTATGAGTTGTTTGATGGTACAATAATTTCTGGAGATTCTATAGAAGATCTGAAAGAACAGTTCAAAGCATGGAGAGAAGATAATCCCGATGCACGTCCTCGAAGAAGCCTAGTATATCCTGTAGATGTAGTCTATAATGAAGAGCAGATTACTCTCAATAATAGACAGGAGCTCCAAAGGCTAAGACGAGCGTGTATACAAGACCGTCGACAGGATAGGGGACAGGATGGAGATAGAGAGAATGATAGAGATGGCGATAGGGACAATGATGATGAGTCTTGTTTCGAATTTGTATTTCCGATAAGTTATGAGATGCCAGATGGCAATGTTATCTCGGGTAATGATAGATTAGAAATAAGAGAGCAGATGGGTAATTGGTATACGGATAATCCTGACTCAGAAGAAGAGCCAAAACTTATCTTCCCCGTGGATGTCATATTCGGTGATGCAGAGATAACTCTAGATGGACTACAAGGGTTAGAAAGACTATATGCCGCATGCCAAGGAGATCGTGGTGATGACAGAGATGGCGACGATGATCGGGATGATGATAGAGGTGACGACCGAGATAATGACGATAGAGATCAGGATGATGAGCAAGAGCCATGTTTTGAGTTTGTCTATCCGTTGAGCCTAGAGATGACTGACGGATCTATACTTACGGGAGATAGTAGAGAAGATCTTGCGGACATGGTTGCTATTTGGCGTCAAGATAATCCTGATGCAAGAGGTGTTGGCGAATTAGTGTTCCCGCTAGATGTGATTTTCGACGATCAGCAAATTACTCTTAATTCCAAAGAAGAAGTACAAAGATTGAGAAGATCTTGTGACTAAATACAAATGATCTAAAAAATTGTGATAGGTGGTCAAATTGGTTTTTGATCACCTTTTTTTATTGACTTATATTATTGGATGAGCTATTTCTATTGAAGATTTAGTTGCCAAGAGATTCCAAATTTATCTTGGACGAAGCCAAATTTCTGACTAAAGCCATAGTTGTTTAGTGGCATCATGACTTGTCCATTTTCCGATAGTTTTTCGTACAATTCTTCTAGCTGGTTTTCGTCCTCGCATTCTACATAATTAGAAACTGCCGGCGTGAAGCCCCAATCGTGAATAGCAGGACTATCGCTGCACATATACAATTTTCCATTCAGACTAAATGTGGCATGCATAATCGTCCCTTCTTTTCCAGGTCCTTCCGTTCCCCACCGCTTGATATTTTCGATTTTTGAGTTGTCAAATAGTTCTATATAAAAATTCATGGCCTCTTCTGCATCTTCTTTTTGAAACGTCAAAAATGTTGCGATCTGTCCTTTCATTGTATTTGATTTTTCTACGTTTAGTTTTTTTAGACTATCAAGCTCTAATTGTAGCTGTTTTATTTTTTGATTTTTCTCACTGCTTTGTTCAATGTTTGTACAGCTTATTGTTAGTATTGAAAGGAGTAAGATTGATGTGATTTTGTACATAAGGTATACTTATTCTTTTGCTCGTTATCCTCAATGTAATCAAGTTTTTCTAATATTTGATGATGGTGCGTAACACTTAAGTTAATGGACAGGTAGATAAAATAGAGATAGGCCTTAGCTAAAGATATAATAGCAGATATGATATACTAATCGTCTATTCTAAGAAATAAGCTAATTCTCAGCGTGCCGAAATGACTATTCTATAGCTCAATTAAGATTATAAAACTCCCTCTTAGAGTCTGAGATAATTCTATTTTTCAAATTTGGATTCTTAGCAAGAGATTTTGATGGATCATTTTTCCAAATCCTGAGTATTAGAAAATATAATCCCAAGGCGATAACAAGACCAGCGATACCTTGCGAAATGGATGACATACCTTTGAAATAAGTAGTAAAAACAGCTATGATTGAGAAAAATACTAAGAGAATTAATGATTTCATTTTTAGCTCATTTTTGATTTAGTTCTTCAAAGTTTGATTATAACTTGGTTTTGTCCTTATTAAAAGTTGGGGCATGCAATTTTTCAAATGTGAACCTGATTTTGCTTAAACATTTGAATACTAAGTTAAAACATATTATTTAAAATTGTAATATGTTTTCGATGATGTTATGTTAAATTTCTTCAACTAACTATATGATAAGCTAGTAATTTTTGCAGATATATGAAGATAATTTGGAAAATAGTACCGAAGGTGGGACTCGAACCCACACGCTTTTGAAGGCACTGGAGTTTGAGTCCAGCGTGTCTACCAATTCCACCACTTCGGCATCTGTTATAAACGTGGATGATTCGGTCAAGCTGCCAAATCAGGAATCCAAATTTAATGCAATATTATAATTTCTTTCATCCAATAATTAAATAGCTTCATAGAATATTTACGTTTATATATTATTCTATTAGTAGTATTATATTCAATTATCAAGTGAAGTGATGAAATACTTAGCTGTCGTTTGTTTTTTCTTAGGCGTTATAGGTCCAGCCTTAGGTCAGGAAATATGGTCACTAGAGAAATGTGTCGCTCATGCTTTAGATCATAATCTTGACATCAAACAATCCTCAATCAACGCACAAATAGACGAAGTCAATCTAAAACAAGCCAAGGACTCAAGATATCCGAGTCTTAATGGTAGTGCTGGTGTTAACTGGAATTTTGGACGAAATATAGATCCTATTACGAACGAGTTCAGCACCCAGTCTATCTTTTCTAACAATTTTGGTGTTTCTTCTGGTGTCCTGCTATGGAATGCCTCACGGATTACTAATACTATCAAACAGAACGAAATCAATCTAGAGGCTAGTCAAAATGATCTAGAACAAAACAGAAGAAACATTTCTTTACAAGTAGCGGTCAATTATTTGAATGTATTGTTCGCAAAAGAAAATATTGAAATATCGGAGAGGCAGTTAGCACTGAACCAGCAGCAGTATGACCAAATCAGCAAATTGATAAATGCAGGTGCTAGACCAAGATCTGAACTATTAAACCTTGAAGCACAAATCGCCACGTCAGAACAGAATTTGGTCAGTTCTACGAATTCTTTAGAACTTAACCTGCTTAATCTCAAGCAGGTAATGCTCATCCCTCCAGATGCCGATATGGAAGTGATAGAACCAGATGACGTAGAGATTACAACGGACCCTGATCTTATTTCTTTTGCAGAGGCTTACGAACTGGCAAAGAAAAACCGACTAGACATAACAGCAAGTGAACTGAGAATGGAGTCCGCGGATCTAGGTATAAAAATCGCCGAAGCAGCTAAATACCCTTCGTTGAGCATGTCTGGATCATTCGGCACGGGGTACTCTAGTAGAGGACAGATTATCGATGGATTCGAGCCAGCGACGACAAGTCAGACCGTCAATGTTTCTTCTAATGATTCGAGATTTCCTGTGACTGATGTACCTATTACAATAAGTTCAGAGGGTTTGGCTCCTATTTTCAAAGACCAATATCTCGATCAGCTAAATGGCAATTTATCTTACAGGTTTGGTTTTGGTCTGAATGTGCCTATATATAACAATGGTTCTGCCAATGCCAATATAGAAAGAGCAAAACTTAACGCATTGCGTTCTAGTTACGCGAAAGATCAGATGCTCGAAACGCTAAAAATTACAGTGCAGCAGTCCATAGCAGATGCGCGTGCAGCCAAGAAAAGGCTCGAAGCCTCGCGAAAAACTGTAGAAGCTCAGAGATTAGCTCTTGATAATACGACTAAAAGACTAGACATCGGCGCGGCTAATTCTTTTGAGTGGGAAACGCAAAAGACGAACCTAGAAAATGCTGAATTGACCGCTCTTATAGATAAGTATAACTACATTTTTGCTGTCAAAACACTCGAATTCTATTTAGGAAAACCAATGAAAATCTAATTAATGGCTAAGAAGAAAAGGCGATTTGGACTTATTATTATCCTTTTACTTATTCTTGGGATACTTATCGTTTTGGCATGGTTCAAAGGAAAAAGTAAACCTAAAGGAATTACTGTAGATGTCCAGAAAGTAGAAAAAAGAACACTCAACGAAACCGTGTCTGCCTCAGGAAGGATTTTTCCAGAAAAAGAGGTTAAGATTAGCTCTGATGTATCGGGTGAGATCGTCGAGTTATATGTGATGGAAGGGGACTCCGTAAGAGCAGGTCAACTATTGGCTAAGATAGATCCTGAAAGTTATGTCTCAACGGTTCAGCGTGGAGAAGCTTCTCTTAGTGGCTCTAAGTCACAGTTAGCTATGACAAGAAGCCAAAGAGAAGCCAGTATAGCACAGAAAGAGCAGATCGTATCTCAGCTAAAGAACGCCAAGAAAATATTGGAAAGAAACAAATCACTGAAGGATGAAGGCATCCTCTCTGATGCAGACTATGAAGTTTCTATGGCCAATGTAGAAAATCTGCAGGCCAATCTAAAGTCGGCGGAAGCCAACATTAGAGCAGCCGAACAAACCATCAAGTCTTCCGAATATAGTGTCAAATCTGCCGAGGCTACGCTAAAAGAATTGAAAACTAACCTAAGCCGAACGACCATCAAGTCTCCTGTTAGTGGCATCGTATCTAGCCTGAGCGTAGAGCAAGGAGAGCGCGTTGTCGGGACGATCCAGATGGCAGGTACAGAGATGATGCGTATTGCTAATCTTAACTCTATGGAGGTGCAGGTAGATGTCTCAGAGAATGATATCATCAGGGTATCTATGGATGATGCTGTGGATATAGAGGTAGATGCTTATTTAGATCAGATATTCAAAGGTCGTATTACGGAAATTGCTAATTCCGCTTCCAATATAGGTAACGCAGCCATGCTCAATTCGGATCAGGTGACTAATTTCATAGTCAAGATAAGAATGGATGCTGACTCATATAAAGATATGCTCAAGTCTGGGCAACCGCATCCATTCCGACCAGGGATGTCTGCTTCGGTGGATATATATACTAATAAGGTGGATGATGCACTGACGATACCTATTCAAGCCGTAACTGCTAGAGAAATAGATGAGGATGATAAGAAGAATGATGATAAAGGAGATGAGGATGCACAGTACAAGGAAGTGGTCTTCGTAGTCAATGCGGATACTGTTGCCATGAAAGAAGTCAAGACAGGCATACAGGATGACGAGTATATAGAAATCCTAAGTGGTCTGGAGGCGGATGAGGAGATCGTGAGTGGTCCTTATGCAGCCATTTCGTCTAAGCTAAAAGAGGGAACTGCCGTCAATCTCAAGGATAAGAAAGAAAAGGATGGAGAAGAGAGTGAAGAAGATGAGGAATCCAAATGATAATCTACCTAAATCAATAGAAGCATCGCAGGACTTATAATTTTCGTCAAAAATCCGACAATCGGAAAATGTAAGACTAGACTCGCGGCTACGGTGGGTAACGAAAAGGCCCTGCTGGTATACAAGAATTTACTGCAACATACCCATCGGATCACTAAAGATATAGACTGCAAAAAGTATCTTTTCTATAGTGACTTTGTGGATCAAAATGATCTATGGAGTAGTCGTACTTATATTAAGTCCATGCAATCCACGGGAGACCTCGGACATCGGATGAAAGAAGCCTTCCGGTCCGTCCTACTCATGGAGGATAAAGCCGTGATTATTGGTAGCGACTGTCCCGAATTAAGTTCTGATATAATAGAGGAGGCCTTTAGACTTTTAAATAATTATGATGTTGTAATAGGTCCGACCAAGGACGGAGGATATTACATGTTAGGTATGAAGGCTTTGCATTTGTCTTTGTTCAAAAATATCGACTGGAGTACATCTGAGGTCTCTCGACAAACTATAGAGAAAATAGAACAAGAAGGACTTAGTTACAAAAAAATGACTGAGTTGTCCGATTTGGATAATGAGGATGACCTTGGAGCGTTTCCTATCTTTGGGGTATAATACTTCATTTTGTTATTATCAGACTTAGCATAATAATTACATTCTGTCTAGTATTTACAATTCTTTAGGTTAATAAGATTTATCTTTATTATCTATAATGACATTTTTATGAAGCTGAGTTCATGGGGTGTGTATGATGTCAAGAGTAAAGACGAGCGACTAAAAATAAGACTGGCTAACTATATCGCTCTGACAGGTATCTTTCTGTCGCTGATTAATTCCTTGATTAATGTATATCACCAAGACTGGTATGATGTGATGGCTGGTGGTATTATCATTGCCTCTCTTATTGGTTGTCTATTGTTGAATAAGTTCAATTTTCACTTATTATCCAAGACCCTGCTCATCGTACTCATCATTGCTATATTGACGATTATATATTGCGTCTATGGTATCAATCTTAAGTTAGAGCCGCTATACCTTGTATTCATAGTCAGTGTTATTCTTTTGTTCTCTGAGACGTCGCACCAGCTTTTTTTAATCGGCTATATCATAGCAGCGTATAGTTTTGCTCAATACTTTCTGGCGCATTACGACTCTCCATTGGCTAAGGAAATTAACTCCAGTGCGAATGTTCTATACTTTCTATTCGGTCTTACCATTATAGTGATGATCATACGATCGGTACTGGCCGTCAATGAAAATCAAAAATTATTGCTTAAGAAAAAATCTAGAGAACTGGAAAATTTGATTTCTTTAGCTTCGCACGAATTAAAAACACCTATACATAATATCTCTAATTACTCTGACCTCATCAATCTTAAGATGCGCGAGGCTAATCAGAATCACGTGGTCAAAGAACTGAAGGTTATCAAAGATGCTTCTTTAGTTATGAACGACACGCTCGATAATCTTATCAGTCAAGTCGAAAATACAAAGAACCCCTGAGCTTATCTATATAAGTCCTTATTACTCTTCTGAGATCAAAGATTTGAGCTTAGGAGATAAAACATCCTGATGCAGCATAACTGCAACCGTCTTCATTTGGACGTATGCTTTTGACATGTACAGATAACCTTTGTAAGGACTAATCTCTCCCCATGAGTTTTTGATAATATAGTATTCGTTTCCTTTCTGATCTTTTGCCTTGCCGACAATATGCATAAGATGGTCATCAGTGGTTTTGAAATTTTCAAACTGACTCTGTCTTATTTCCTGATCTACTTTTAGCTCTTCTCCTGGATTATCAAACAAATCTTTTCGCCCTTCGTCCGTAGGTAAAACAGCGATCCCTTTTCTTGCGTCAAATCCTTTCTCTGAGACATCACCATCCCATGCGACTGTGTAGCCCTTGCTGACAGCAGCATCTATGGCCTCCATTAGCTCGTCCAAAGGCACATTATAGAAGTGACCATTAGAATAATTATCTGGAATCTCAAGAATAAATTTTTTATAAAATGGATGATGGGTAAAGGACGTAAGTGAAACATATTCGTCAGCATCCAAGCCAAGGTTTTCTGCTAACTCATGTGGTGTTGTTTCTTTTCCATTATACTTGAATGATTCTGGATAATCTCCCATGTATGCATCTAAGATCCCATCGAAAGCCACTTTCCATTTGGCACTCGGATTTTTTGACTTGAGTACGCCATCCATGAAACCCTTTAGTACAGCTTCCATCTCGCTGTGATTATGCCTCTTGTCTCCTTCTTGTAGTCCAGAGTATATTTTTTCTGGTACAACACCGCCTTTTTTCATGATGCGCATCAGATCGTGAGATAGACTTCCTTGCGAAAAATTGGCTTTGCCCTGTCTCAGAAGATAATTCATGGCTTTGTCCTTATATATATTTCTTACGACGAACATTTCCGAGAGATCATGTTTTCCTTTGCCCATACGCATCAGTTCGGACTCTATGAAGGATGTCGTTGCGAAACTCCAGCAGGTGCCAGTACGCGCCTGATTTTTGACAGGGGTACATTGGATGTCTTTAGTGTGGGAGAATTCGTATTGACCACTGACTAGAACGGTTAAGGATAAAAAAATAAGGGTAGTAAATAATTTCATAATATTAGTACATCAATAATTTGTAAAAAGAATACCTTCAATTATCAATTTGGTAATCCAAGATAAAGTAACAAAAATTTGGTAAAAGCAAGTGTCAAGATTTTATTAATGCTCGTCGTCGGTCTTGCGACTCTCTATTTCTTTGGTCCTTCTGTAAGTTATGATGCTGTAGATAATGAGGCTATGACTTTGG
Source organism: Saprospiraceae bacterium (assembly GCA_020628095.1). Classification (GTDB taxonomy): domain Bacteria; phylum Bacteroidota; class Bacteroidia; order Chitinophagales; family Saprospiraceae; genus RFSX01. Next base: position 48,408 of record JAHDFP010000018.1, on the reverse strand, counting down.
ATATTCCACTTACGAATATTCAACAATATGTGGATAACAAAGAGAGTAAAATAGAACACATCAAAGCAGATAACCAATCACAATTTGTCTGGGTAGATTCACTCAGCAAGACACCTTTTTCTGTGGTGTATCTGCATGGATACTCCGCAAGTCATGGGGAATGCCAGCCGATCCTGAATAATTTTGCTAAGACATTTGGATGCAATACTTACTTGCCACGACTTTATCTTCACGGGCTTTCGGATATAGATGCATTCGCTGAGCTCGATCCTAAAAAGTGGGTGGAATCAGCTAAGGAGGCCATTGCAATAGCTAAGATAATAGGAGAAAAAGTCATAATTATTTCTACCAGTACAGGATGTACCTTGTCGGCATATCTTGACGATGAAGATGTCGTGGCACATATTATGACCTCACCCAATTTTGATCTACATGACCCTAATTCTCAGCTTCTCGTAAAACCTTGGGGAAAGCAGATTTTCAGAAAAATGATGGGCGGCGATTATCGAGAATGGGAAGGTAACGATGACATTCATAAATATTGGACTACAAAAAATAGGATAGAAGGACCAATTGCCGTGCGCGAGCTTGTCAACCAAACAATGACCCCAGATGTGATTAAACAATTTAGTGATCCTGTATTCGTCGGTTATTATTATAAAGACGAAGAAAACTTTGATGACATCATATCCATAGATGCCATTCATAATTTCGAAAAGCAAATATCTACACCTAAGGATAAGCAAGTATTCAAGCCTTTCGCTAATGGGAAAGGACATGTTATTTCATCAGAGTATATGAATCCCAACTGGAAAGATGTACAGGACGCCATATTCGAATTTGCTGTCCAAGTCGTCGGAATGAAATATGTCCAAAACGAAGATTCCGCAATAAATGGGTGATTCCCCTAATATATTTCAGTTTTTCTCGTTATAAATTTGGAACTGCAAATTCCTCCCGCTTCAAAACAAAATAGTCAAAGTCAAGATTTCCCAAGAGTCTTTATCTAATCTAACAAAGTACTCTTAGTATATGTATGTAGATTCTGTTTTCAAAAGTGGGTCATGCCTTGTATTGTTTTTTATTATAGCTTTCTTTCCGCAGTGGGCCAAGTCCTCTCATATAGTCGGTGGAGAGATTATCTATACCTACAAATCACATTCTGCGGATAATACCAGAGTGCTTTTTGATATTACACTCAATCTATATCGTGACCCCGAAGGTATAGATTATGATTCGCAGGTGGATTTTGGTATCTATAGACAGACCGCGAATGGAGACTGGGAGGTCTATGATGTTGTACGAAATATCCCGATAGGCCCAGTCAGAGAAATACAACCCCACACTAATCCTTGTCGTACTTTGTTTATCAACAGTACGAAGCTAGAGGCCACTACTTATACCTTCGAACTAGAGTTGGAGGTATCTAATTATGACTACATGATATCATACCAAAAGTGTTGTCGTAATTATACCATCAATAATATAGACTATGATAGAGTAGGAGCCGTGTATGATGTCATCATAAGTCCAGATGCTCAGAGGCTAGGCAATAGCAGTCCTTTCTTCACAGAGATACCACCTCATTTTATATGCATGGGGTATGATGTGGATATCACTACTAAAGCCATAGATACAGATGGAGATTCGATAGCTTATTCTTTTTGTAATCCAATCTATCCCGCTCCTCATGATGTATCTCCACCACGATGCTGTGGATGTACTACACCCGATCCTCTGATATGTCCTCCTAATTATCTGGAATTAGAGTTTGTCGCACCTTATAGTTCTGATAATCCATTGGGAGGAGCACCTATGATAGGTATAGATGCCGAGAATGGTTTGCTACATGGTGTACCGACAACTCTTGGGTCTTATGTATTGGCTATATGCATAGAAGAATATAGAGACGGTGTCTTACTCAGTACGGTCAGAAGGGATTTTGAGTTTAATGTTATTCCATGCTCAGAGAGATTGGTGGCAGAAATAGAAAGGGACTCATTTTTCCTAGACCCTGTTACCAATAAGGAAGTAGCCTATTTCGAATCTTGTGATGATTTGACCTTTGATATTGTCAATCTTAGCACGGATGAGAACTTTATCAAAAGTTATACATGGAATATATCCTCCGAGACACAATCTCGGATATCTACAATTACAGGTCCCGACCTCAGAAACCATACCATTGAAATTCCTCAGTGGGGAACATACTTTGCCGAAATGATACTTAACGATAGCATAGAATGTAAGGATACAACTTATATGAAATTCTTCGTTCCTGAGCCGATGGAACTGGACTTTGAATATGACCATGATCCATGCGTTGCGGGTCCTATACAGTTTTCTAATCTAAGCCAGCCAGATGACATTCAATATACTTGGGATATGGGCGATGGTACTGAATTGGATGTTTTTCAACCCACTTACCAATATGATAAAAATGGCTTTTATGAGCTCACCTTAGTCTCCGAGAATGAAATCCAATGTAGGGATACCTTAACTAAACAAATAGAATGGAATCCGCACTATGCCGCACCATTGGATACTTTGGTGATTGATACTTTAATCTGTTATCACGATTCTATTTTTGTCTATGACAGATGGGTCAGAAGTACTGGAACCTTCTATGATTATATTCCTTCATTACATACAGGATGTGACTCTATGGTACATCAGTATAATGTGGAAATGACACCCTATATATTCCCACAATTATTTTTCGTCGAATTATGCGAGGGAGACCCTTACCTTTTCCACAACAGGTGGATAGAGGAGCCAGGAATTTACTATGATACATTGAGCTCCTATCAGCAGTGTGATAGTATTGTGGGCATCGAATTTACACAACAAGAACATAGCGTTTTTGAGTATAGCGAAACAATCTGTTATGGCGAACAAATACAGTTTGGGGCAAGTTTCTTAGATCAGCCTGGGATATATTATGATACCTTACAAAACAGTCGTTTTTGTGATAGCCTGGTCATTTTACATTTGGATGTGGATCAAGAAATATTAACTAATATCAGTGAAGATATCTGTGATAATGATGTGTTTGTTTTTCAGGGTGAGAATATTGTAGACTCAGGAACTTATAATTTTCTATTAGAGTCATACACAGGTTGTGATAGTCTGGTAGAATTGCAATTATCCATATACCCTAGTTCTTATACGACCATATTTGATACAATATGTGGAGGTGATAAGTATCAGTTTGGAAATCAAGAGTATTTTCTGACGGGATCATATACGCAGACACTTAGCAATGTCTACGGTTGTGATAGTTTGGTGACCTTAGAGCTATATGTTGCCGAGAATCTATCAAGAATTAACATAGACGAAGAGCTGGAAGAAGAATATGGAGCGACCCTTTATTTAGAACCAGAGATTATAGGTCCAGAGCTCATATCCAATGTGTGGTACGAGTCTGATAGCGTCTTATCCAACTCTATAGAACTCGAATATCAAGTCAAAGATGAGAACTGGATATATTTTGAAAGTGTCAACATTTTCTATTGTGTGGCCCTAGATTCGGTATTCGTCAAAAGTCGAATAGAGAAAGATATCTACATACCCAATGTCTTCACACCTGATGGTGATAGCTTTAACGACAACTTCTATCTCGGCGCATCACCGACGCTTGCAGCTAGTAAATTATATGTCTTTGACAGATGGGGTAATAATATGTACGAAGGAGATAAAGTCTTTAATCATCAAGTGATTAATCATGGATGGGATGGAGACTTTCAGGGTAAGCCTGCAGAAATGGGGACCTACACTTATATGTTTGAGCTTTTATTTATCGATGGAAGTAGTGAGGTGGTTGCAGGAACTTTTCATCTGGTTAGATAGAGGTTATTATGAGATAGACGGTTGTTATTACACTAAGTTTCATATATATAATATTTCCAATCAATATTTTACATATCAGATAATTATATATATAACTTTAGTGTTATATACTTATTTTCTAAATCGACCTGCTAATGTATAAGATCGTTACACTGCTTCTATCTCTACTGATAAGTTCATTACTCTTTGGTGAAGGTACCAGAGAATTAGCACCTAATGGAAATATTACCATAGACGGCAATCAGACTAATGATATAGCCGCCTTACATATCAACAGTCCAGAGTTCAACAATTTTGCCAGCTATCAAGATGTCAATATCAATAGCCGATTGCACATACATATATCAGACCCTACTAATGAATCTATCTTACTTGGATTTAGCCGGGGTGCACTTAACCAGACAGGATCTATAAGTTTTAGTGTCGACTTTGATTTCAGAATCAAAGATCCTAATGGCAATGTTATTTATAATGGCAGTATAAATGCTTTGACTCGGGAAGGAATAATTAATGGTTGGTCTGAGGGCTTTAATGGTCCAATGCAATTGGATAATGCTGGAGGCTATAATGCCTTAGAAATATCAAGTAATCAATTGCGATCTGGTGGCTTTAATGCTAAGGGAGATTATTATATAGAGTTTGAGTCGCCCAATGCAGACCAGTTTTTGATAGGATACTGGGATATTACTGTTGTTAATAATTCGTCAGGAGACATGTCAGAGAAAAAAGGTAGAGTCTGGTCTTATAACTGGGCTTTCTTTGCGGTTAATGATTTTGGATTTCCAGAGCGTCCTTTCAATGGTGCTTTCTATGTATGTGCGCCCGATATATCTAACCCAGAGGCCGCATATATTACTAAGATAGATTTTAACGGTAGTGAATTCAGGCCAGCAGCTTTTAACATTGCCTTCAATAGTTTTGGTATCGAGAATACGGGGAACATTACAGAGGATAGAAAGAGTTTTGAGAATGGAAATCGTGCTATTGCAGAATATGCAATTTTTCTTAATGATCCGACGGATATATGTATCACTGCAGAGCTAGGAGAATTAGATTTCGAGGGAATATCTAGATGCGAAAGAGATGATTTTTGCATTCAGTTTGTCAGTTCAAAGGAAGGGCAAGTTGAGGTTCTATTGGATTTTGAAGGTAACGATGGCGAGTTTACGCCTGACTCTAGAGATGTTATTCTCACCATAGATGTAGAACCATCTCAGGTGGGGGTATCCACTTGTCTGACATGGGATGGAATAGATGGTCAAGGCAATCATGTGGATGGATCTAATACAAGAGAAGTACCTATATCTATTTCATTTGCACAGGGTATATATCATTTTCCTATTTATGATGCAGAACTTTTGCTTAATGGTTTTAATATAGAGGCGGTCCGTCCTGCAGGGGAAGAACCTAAGCTATTCTATGATGACTCTAATATATCGGTTGCCTCTGGCACTGGCGAACCACAAGTCCAATTAGGTGGATGCGCACTACCATGTCATACATGGTCTAACTATAGTGCCCCCAATACAATTGGATTTGGGAATCTGAATACAATAAATTCCTGGTGGTTTTCTCAGCTGACAACTCGTCAAGAGGTTTTCTTACTGCCTTCATATTATGAATGTGTGGTTACTGGTCCTGATCAAATATGTGAGAATGAGTCCGCCATACTCAATGCCGAGTTAGTTCTAAATCCAAGTAATGCTAATACGCCAGATCTTCTGGATACAAGATGGGAAGGGCCATCTGTTATTGGCAATACTTCAGACTTGGAAGTAGAAGTGGACCAGTCAGGAACGTATAGATTTAGTGCGACATGGCAGACTGATACAGACGAAACTTGCATGACATCCTGCGAAAAACAAATAGAAATATTACCCGTACAGGAATCAAGGATAGATACTATCATAGATGAAGGAACTAGCATAATAATAAACAGCGAAACTTATGATGCAGATGGCACTTATATACAATCTCTGGTAGCCGCTAATGGTTGTGATAGTATTCTTACCATCGTTGTGACAGTAAGATTTGTAGATGTTGATCTAAGCTGCGAAGTTGTAGGTCCTAATAATCTTTGTGTAGGGGATAGCATTCTATTACAAGTAGAAACTGAAAAAAGTCCACCAGAGGCAAATGATCCAATTATTAGAGATATAGAATGGATAGGAACTGGAATCATAGGATCTACTATGGGAGAGCAAATTATGCTAGATGCTCCTGGCGATTATTCTGTAACTATAGAATATGAAAATGATAGGGGAGAAGTCAAGTCAACAACTTGTCAAGCTGAAATCTCAGGGTTAAATAATTCTTTTTCGCAGATTGATACCGCTGGATTCTTGGGCGATACCATAATTATTAACGATGAAAGCTATACCAGCACAGGCATCTATACTCAGGTCGTTACGGCGGATAATGGATGCGATAGCACGATAACTATCGTTGTGAATATTACAGAACCTGAATATGTGTGTACAATAAGAGGTACATCCATAATATGCGAAGGCGAGACGGCAGAGTTATTTGTAGACTACTCAGTTATTCCTTCTGGAGCCAACATCCCTAATTACGATAACATCGAATGGCAGGGCCCTAACCTCAGTAATGCAACCGGGGAAGTAATAGAAGTCTCTCGATCTGGTATTTATACTGCAACGCTAAGATGGACGGATGCCATCGGAGAATCACAAAGCACGACCTGTGATTTTGAGGTAGAAGTCAGGGATAATAGTGCAGAGACTATTGATGTACTTATATTCCAAGGGGATTCTGTGATAATAAATGATGAGACTTACGATGCCTCAGGTGTCTACCAGCAATCTTTGATTTCTGATAGTGGTTGTGATAGTACACTTACTATAAATGTAAGCGTGGAGGATGTCGTACTATATTATGACCTGAATGATTGTAAGTCGATAGATTATAGCCGATTCACCAGTACTCAGCCTAATGAGATTTCTTGTGCTGATTTTTTCACTAGTAATATTTACAGAGATAATCCGAGTATCAATGCGCACTCTTGTACTCCTGGTTTTGACGGAGTGGCTATGTGTGTCGATGCATTGGATGATTGTGAGTATCAGAGCGGCCACGAAAAATCCATAATCTTTGAAGTTTTTGTAGAACCTAAAAATGGAGAGAGTGTAACACTCAGTGGACTGAGTTTTTATCAGAAATCTCCAGCTTTTTTCGAATGGATTGCAGGCCAGACTGGCCCTAATAATTTTCCCACCTTATACGGTATCAGGATACTAAAAAATGATGTAGAAATTTACAGTCAAATCGATATAGAAACTTCTTTCTTATGGACTAAAGAAGATTTTGTTTTTCTTAGTATACCGGAGTTTACCGTAGACCAGTCCAGTGTATTTAGGTTTGAGTTATTGCCGTATTGTTTGATAGGAAGAGATGTTGACGTGGCCGTATGGGACATAGACGAGGTACGCATCTATGCGGGGTGCTCCGAAGAAAATTCATCAAAGGATATCTTAGGTTATGTTGTTAGTTCTGATGGGCTGCCTATGTCTCAAGTGCAGCTAGATCTTTTATCTGATCATAGTGACATATACGTCGCTAGCTCCACTACAGATACGGAAGGTGCCTATGCCTTTGATAATGTGCCTTCTGGGTTAAGCTATAAAATACAAGCACATAATAATCGGAATCACTTAGACGGGGTCTCGACATTAGATATTGTGCTTATACAGAGACATATATTGGGAATGGACATTTTTTCTGATCCTTATGATTATATAGCTGCCGATGTAAACAATACGCAAAGCATAACGGCAATTGACTTGATAGAACTGAGGAAATTAATCTTAGGTATATATGATGAATTCCCTAATAACGAAAGTTGGAAATTTGGCAATGGCGGTCAAGCTATGGATATATATAATCCGTGGTTTAGAGAAGATGGCGGTATTCTAATTAGCAAAGATCGAGAGACTTTGGATTTGGTCGGAGTAAAAATTGGAGATGTAAACGGTGATAACGAATTAGAAAGCCGATCTAGCGAGCTTATTAATATGGAAATCAAAGAAATTAATCTTGGTGATAATCTCAGGCGGTACGATTTTTATATCGACCAATCTATTGACCTACTTGGAATGCAATTGCAACTAGAGGCAAATGGTTTTATGGATATGATATCAGAGAATTGTGCAATTATGGAAGGAGAATATTTCTATAATAAAGAAGAATCTCTGCTTACTATAAGTCATACGATAAGCAGTCAAATCACAAAGAGCATAGATGGCTTACTGTTCTCGATCATTGCAAGTAATATAGACAAGCCTTCTTTACACAGATTGAATAATGAGGTTTACATTCTTGAAACTGAGAAAATTGGCTTGCGGAATATTAAGTTCGATCATGTGAATAACAAATCCGAAATTGTATGGAGTGTTAATCCTAATCCTTTTTCGGATGTAACTTATTTGAATTTCAAGTCAGAGTACTCACAAAAAATTACTTTAGAGATTTTTGACAGGATAGGAAGATTATTGCATACAGAAAACTCTTATGCAAATACAGGAGACAATAGACTAGAAATATCAAGTCGTATGATCGGTAAGGATAGTGGCGTATACTATCTTAAGGTGAGAACAGGGAAAGAGTCATATTTGACTAAAATTGTTCTTTTATAAAGGGATTGCGATTTAGTTCAATGGAAGTGTGTGTTCTCCCCTTTTAGTGGGGACTCCATACAAGGCAGCCATCATCTCGTCTATATCCGCTCTTTTTTCGTAGTTAATATCATAGTGGACATAAGATATTTTCTTGTGACTATTAATGACGAAAGAAGCGGGCACGGGTAGCATCGGAACAGATTGATTGTTAATCTGTTTCAAGTCCAAATTCTGAGGAATTAATTTTTCTTCAACGTATTGTGGATCAACCTCATACGCTACTCCAAAGCTCTCCATGATATAATTGAACTCATCATGGATTACTGAAAACTTAATTTTTGCTTTGTCTATGGTTGTTCTTATATGGTCATATTTTTCTGGTGTAACGACGACGACCTTTATACCTTGGTCATCTAATTCGTTTAGCTTTTCTTGAAATTTGGAAAGGTGGCGAATGCAGAAATTACACCAGAATCCTCTGTAGAAAAATAGAATATACGGACCTTGCTGCGAGAGTCTCTCTGAAGACAGAAAATTTCCCTCTTGGTCAATACCAGAAAAATATGGAGTTATATCACCGACATTAAGCGGAGATAATACGCTGGGGTCAGCGATTCCAAATTGGTTCACACTCATGGTTCTAACGACTTTAACACTTCAAAGGTACGCGTGATAGTAGCCCAATTGCAAATAAATGTAGAGCCTATGTTGTCTAAAGATTTAAATGTAGTGAAGCCGTCAGTTATTAGCCCTTTGTAATGTAAGCCACTTTACAAGAGTAGCTAAAATTGAGATTATTTAAGCGGAAATAACTGATGGACGAGTCTTTAAGTATCTTATTTTAATAGATAATCCAGCGACGAATAGGGTCATAAAAGGACTCAACCAATTAAAAATAGCGTAAAAGAAATAATCGAATACAGAAACTCCGAGCACACCCGCCTGATAGGCTCCACAAGTATTCCAAGGGATAAGAACGGAAGTCACGGTACCAGCATCTTCTAGTGTACGACTAAGATTTTCTGGTGCGAGTCCTTTGTCTTCATAAGCCTGAGCAAACATTTTTCCTGGGACAACAATGGCTAAGTATTGGTCGGACGCTGTAATATTAAGTGCGAGAGCACTGGCAACAGTACTTGCAAAAAGCCCTAATACAGATTGTGCTAATCCTAGTAGTGCTTGACTTATTCTAGACAACGCTCCTATACCATCCATGATACCTCCAAAGATCATAGCTGCAGTAATAAGTAATATAGTCCAAAGCATCCCTTTCATACCACCCGAAGAAAATAAGTCTCTCAGAATGTCATTTTCCGTAGCAACACTCACATCGGTAAAGATGGCCATCAATATACCCTTGATGCCGCTGGATAGATCAAGGGAGGTCTGACCAGTTATTTGTGCGACAATATGCGGTTGGAATATAAGTGCAAAAATTGCGGCCGAAATAACGCCGACAGAAAGAGCAATTAGTGGTTTGGTTTTTCTGATTATTAAAACAATAACGATGGCGGGAACAATAAATAGGGCTGGCGTTATCTGAAAATCTTGCTCTAAAGAACTGAGTAGTAATGAGACATCTGTAGACCCGTTAGTGTCAGATGTGACACTAAGGATAATGAATATAATGAGCGTTATAATAATCGAAGGAACTGTCGTGTACATCATATATCTTATATGTGTAAACAAGTCAGATCCTGCCATTGCAGGCGCTAGATTAGTCGTATCCGAGAGTGGAGACATCTTATCGCCAAAATAAGCGCCTGATATTACGGCACCTGCGATCATGCCAGCAGGCATACCTATGGCTTGACCTATTCCTATAAGTGCGATACCTACAGTAGCAGATGTAGTCCAGGAACTACCTGTAGCTAAAGAAATAATAGAAGCTATGATAACAGTAGCAGGAAGGAATATGGTGGGGTTCAATATTTTCAGACCATAGTAGATCATGGTAGGAATAATGCCACTGATTAGCCAAGTACCTGCTAGTGCACCGACGAGACATAATATAAGAATAGGAACCATGACACTTCTAAGATTAGAGAATACCTCGGCTACCATGGTGCCTATTGAGGTCTGATTATATAGCCCTACCATAACGGCAACTAATGCGCCTATGAGTAATATGTAATGATTGGAATAATCCCCTAGCCAAGAACCTTCGGCAAAAAAGATATTATAACTAAGCAGAGCAACTAATATAATAATGGGTATAAGAGCCTCTTTGATATCCAGAGATTTGTTCTCTACTATATTTTCGTTTTCTCGCACAGTATCAGTTTAGTTTCATTTCTGGAATATTACCTTCTATTACAAGCTCTCCTTCTGTTGATTCTTTGATCTGATCTATAGATACCCCAGGTGCACGCTCTATGAGGTGGAAGGCGTTTTCTTTTATGTCCAAGACAGCCATATTAGTGACCACTCTTTTGACACAGCCGACTCCAGTAAGTGGAAGTGTACATTTCTTCAGTAGCTTTGATTTTCCTTTTTTGTTAGTGTGCATCATAGCTACGACGATGTTATCCGCAGATGCTACCAAGTCCATTGCACCTCCCATACCCTTGACCATCCGCCCTGGTATTTTCCAGTTGGCGATATCACCGTTTTGTGCTACTTCCATCGCACCCAGTACCGTCAGTTGGATATGTTTTCCTCTGATCATAGCAAAACTAGTAGCCGAATCAAAAATAGATGCGCCAGGCATGGCGGTAATGGTTTGTTTTCCTGCATTAATGAGGTCCGCATCTTCTTCGCCCTCATAAGGGAAAGGCCCCATTCCGAGTATCCCATTTTCTGATTGGAATTCGACATTAATATCTTGAGGAATATAATTAGCGACGAGAGTCGGTATACCTATCCCTAGATTAACGTACCATCCATCTACTAGCTCCTGAGCGATGCGCTGTGCAATTCCGTTTTTATCTAGCATATCGTTTTACTGGGTTCTTTTGAGTACTGTTTTTTGTTCTATTCTTTTTTCATAGTTGATACCTTGGAATATCCTTTGTACAAATATTCCTGGAGTATGTATATGATTAGGGTCGAGTGTGCCAAGAGGAACTAATTCTTCTACTTCGGCAATGGTTATCTTGCCAGCCATGGCCATCAAAGGATTAAAATTCCTTGCCGTTCCTTTATAGACAAGGTTGCCGTTCTGATCACCTTTCCATGCTTTGACTATTGCAAAGTCGGCCTCGAAAGCATGTTCCATAAGATGTGGCTTGCCATTAAAATACCTTACTTCTTTTCCTTCTGCCACTTCCGTCCCAAAGCCTGCTGGTGTGTAAAATGCAGGAATGCCTGCACCAGCCGCCTGACATCTTTGCGCCAAGGTACCTTGCGGTATAAGTTCTACTTCCAGTTCTCCACTTAGCATTTGTCTTTCGAATTCGTCATTTTCTCCTACGTATGAGGAGATCATTTTTTTGATTTGCTTTTTCTGTAAGAGTAAACCCAAACCGAAATCATCGACTCCTGCATTATTGGATATACAGGTAAGACCAAAAATATTATTGTCCACGAGGGCAGCTATGGAGTTTTCTGGAATACCGCATAACCCAAATCCACCCACCATCAAAGTCATATTATCTTTTATGTCAGAGACGGCTGCTGCCGCATTTTGTACCCGTTTGTCCATAATACTTTATTCATCACAATCTATAAAATAAATTTCAATGAGAAATATAATAGGAGGGTATTATAAAATATTTACGATCTCTATGCTCTGCAAATTAGACCTATCTTTACTTACATATTTATAGCATATCATGCAAAAGATAATAGTAACAGGAGGGATGGGATATATCGGATCTCATGTCGTCGTGGAATTGATCGATAATGGAATAGTACCAGTGATCGTAGATAATTTGTCTAATTCTGAAGTATCCGTATTGGATGGTATCAAGGCAATAACTGGAATACAGCCAGATTTTGAGCAAGTGGAGTTGAGTGATTGGGATGCGACCAATAGGTTTTTTGAAAAGCACCAGGATGCTATTGGGGTCATACATTTTGCTGCGCTCAAAGCAGTCAATGAAAGTGTCAATAAGCCCTTGTTATATTACAAGAATAATATCGTAGGATTGATCAATGTGATGCAGTGTATGGAAGACTATGGTATCAATGACTTGATTTTTTCTAGCTCTTGTACAGTATATGGAGAACCAGATATTTTGCCAGTTACCGAGGGTACACCAGTGAAACCAGCCGCCTCACCTTATGGTAATACTAAGCAGATGGGTGAAGAAATATTATTCGACTACACTAAAAATGGAGATAAACCAATGCAGGTTATCTCTCTTAGATATTTCAATCCTATAGGAGCCCATGACTCGACTCAGATAGGTGAGTTACCTCGCGGTGTTCCTAATAACCTCATGCCTTTTATCACGCAGACGGCCGCTGGCCTCAGAGAACAACTGAATGTCTACGGCGATGATTACACGACAAAAGATGGAACTGCTGTCCGTGATTATATACATGTGGTAGATCTAGCTAAGGCGCATGTCGTGGCTATGAAAAGACTCATGGATTCGGCACAGGAAAAACCTTATGAGGTATTCAATATCGGAACGGGTCAAGGATACTCCGTTATGGATGTCATCAAGTCTTTCGAAAAAGTTAGCGGTAAGAAACTCAACCACAAAATAGCACCTCGTAGAGCGGGCGATGTCATGGAAATATTTGCCGATACCTCAAAGGCCAAGGATGTCCTTGGATGGCAAACAGAGTTGAGTCTAGATGAAATGACCGCGTCAGCCTGGAACTGGGAGAAAAAAATCCGAAATATAGATTGATCTAGTAACGTCATAAGTTATGCGTCGATCTGATTGCTTCTATGTTTTTTTCTTATGCCTTTTAGTCAGAGTATTATTCAAGGTAATAAGCGGCTATGATAATTTTGAGCTTTTCGGGGATTCTTACAGATATGACAATCTTAGTCAGCAAATAGTTGGTGGGAATTATAATCTGGATATCATCGCGTATATAAGTGCTCCGTTATATCCATACACTTTAGCTCTATGTAAGTGGATATCCATAGGACATTGGCAAGAGATAGCTGTAGGATTCCAATTTTTATTAATCGGATTATCGTCGGTCTGTATATACAAAATTGCGTATCTATTATTTCAGAAAAGAGCCTTATCTCTGATGACTGGCCTGATATATATCTTCTATCCATTAACCTTGTGGTATAATTTTACACTTACCCAAGAGACATCGTTTCAGGCTTACTTTATTTTTTTCATATACTTTTTTTTAGTCCATCTTAGATCAGATAGGAGTCGAGATACTATTCTTGCCTCATGTTTTTTTTCATTGGCCTTACTTACTAAATCTCATGTAATTATTCTTATTCCGTTTTTGCTTTGGATGATGTATAAGACAACATCACCCAAGAACATCTTGCTATTTCTCATTTGCGTCTTTGTATTTGTCCTTCCACATGGATTAGTAAATAAAAGAATTCATAATGTATTCACCATATCAAGTCATGGTAATGCCTCTCTATTTTTATTAGGTCACAGCGATGAGACCTATTCCTGTTTCACTAATCCAGAAAGGGTAGGGGATAACAATGTGGCCAGAATATGCGACCCATCTTTTGTCTTTGATAAAGAATATGTTTTCGCGGGGTATGGAAAAGTGAATGCTGGGTCACCGAGGATAAGAAATGAGATGAGACTTAAGATAGCTTTGAATTGGATAGTAGATAATCCCAAGAAGTTTTTTGCACTTAAGTTTTTTGCACTAAAACGATATTTGTTACCAGGCTTGGATTGGCAATATTATTCTAGACCAGTTTGGTTAATCAGTTTTGTATCTGGTCTTTTATTATACTTGCCAGCCTATGTGTTTTTATGGGTGCACAGAAGACAATGGAAGAAACATGCTCTTTTACTTAGCCTGATCGTTACTATTGCCATTATCTTTTTCGTCTTTTTTCCTATTAACAGATTCAGAGTGATTACTCTGGAGCCATTGCTTGCAGTGTATGCGGCACCTTTTTATTTATCTATAATAAAAAAGTGGTTTCCAAGACTCTACTCAGAAACCACTTGACATTATTTTATTTCTCTATTTACAGCTTTATTATTTTTTTGAATTGTGCTTGACCTTCAGCATTGACGATTTTGACAAAATAAGATCCAGCGTTTAGGTTATATCCGAAATCTATCTTTTTGCTATAAGGTCTTAATGTTTGTGATTCTATGATTTGACCATTGAGATTATAGACAGATAGATTGATACTTTCATTAGACGGATTATTTATTCTGAGATTGAAAAACTCCTGACTAGGATTGGGATAGATGTTGTATGAGTTATCTACTATTATTTCCTCTGTACTTATTAATCCTGAATCATATAATCTGAAATTATCAAATCCACCTTCCACGGCGCTATTGAATCCTTCTTCGGAAATCTGAGCGACTAACCTCATACTATCCGTAATCGATATATAATCTTTTAACCCAATTTTTCTACTTGGAGTCCATTGGTTAGGTTCTCCAGCAAAGATGGCTGCTAGATCAAAATCAAGGCTATCTATAACCACTCTTTCTATACCATTGTCTATATAAATAATGTAATCTTCAGAGTCCACCTGACCATTAAATGTAGATACCCAGAACCACGTATCATATTCTATTACTGGGTCCATCATATCTGTTACATCAAAAACTGGGGATAAAAGTTCTGCATTCCCTATCATAAATCCATCGGAAAAATTTCTGCTGTTTCCAGTCACATAACAATGGTTGCCAAGGTCATCGGAATCCGAACCTGGTGCTAGAAAAACTCCACCTTGAGATTGTCCAATAGGAATGCCCCTTTCCCATGCCCCTTGAAATCCAGTAAAATTTTTCTCCCATCCTAGATCTAATGAGAATATATCTTCATAACCCTCTTCCAATCTAATTTCGTATCCATTACCAGATGCAAACTGACTAAAGTCCTGCGCAGCTATATTATATTGGTACCCCCAAGCACCTGCGATAATCTCGTATTCTGTGCTTACAAAATCAGTAATTAGTACGTTGCCATTTTCGTCAGTTGTATATTCAAAATTTTGTGCCCCTGATGTGAATAATACTTTGGCATTTTCTATACCCTCATTTGTCATCTCATCCACTATTGTCAAATCTATGTCAATCCTTGGTAAAGGTGTCAACTCGAAATTTTCTGTAGTAAGTTGACCATTTTCTAGTATTACATCTCTTGTCACGGATTCGAATCCAAAAGCACTTACCGTGACGGTAAATGTGCCGTTTTCATGGGTTCCTGTCTTGTATTCTCCATTGGCCTTAGAGAACTCTTGGACGTTAAGACCGTCTATTACGACTTCTGCATTATTGATGGACAAACCATCTTCACTATTAGTGATAAGTCCTTCTAGGTAAGAGGCACGCACATAAGTAGGCCTGAGGACGACTAGTTTCCCGTTAGAATCTCCTGACATAAATTCTCCACCCATTTCTCCTACAATGACAGTACCTGATGGAAAGAATGGATAAGCGCCCCAAGCCCCATTGAATCCAGCACCGACTCCAAAGAAAGTATCGAAATTACCTACTTCTATTAAGTTATCTGGCCTTGCGGCATCCACTACAATACATCCATCCGTGTAATAGGATATAATAAGCCAATCATCCCACACATGGACATTATGAGGAACGACGCCAGTATTGAGCGTAGCAGAAGGTCTATACTCATCGAGTAATCTTATATCCGATAAGTCGGATACGTCATAGGAAGCTATGGGTGCGTCAGCTACTTCGTCCGTAGTAAATATGGTCTTGCCGTCATCAGAGAGCCAAGCATTATGAGTGGCATTGCCTGGTGTAAATTGAGATCCTAATAGAGTCACATTGGATTTGTCGCTAACATCATAAGCGCTGAAGGTCGTCTGAGGAGTTTTTGCGATCTCAGAACTGTAGGCGATGTTATCTCTGACATATACATCATGAGAGTACTCTCGAAAACCTAAACCTGCGAATATTGGTTCTCCTGGAGTAGTCGCCACATCCCATATCAACAATCCGCCTGCGTTGAGACTGCCACATCCTGATAGGTAGGCATAGCCAAATTCGTCAATGTAAAGATTGTGACACGTGTTGATAATACCCTCTCCTGGTACTTGTAAGTTCATGTTTTGATAGGAGATGGAATCTGGAAGATTTCGCATATCGATTACGAGCAGACCATCCGTTGTGCCTTGTTCGTCGGCCGTGACATAGGCATATTCTCCCCATGTTTTTATATCTCTCCATGTCGATCCTTGTTGCTCGATAAAGTCTACCTCGATAGGGTTTTCTGGATCGGTAATATTGACCACTGATACGCCGTCAAAAGTTCCCATGATGGCATATTCACTATTATCTGGGGCGACATAACCCCACACATCATTACCTGCATTGCCAGGATACTCTACCTCAGATAGTAGTTCCATATTGAGCTGAGCTGAGCCAAAAAATGAAGACAATAGAAAACCAAGAAGTAAAATTTGTTTCATCGTTTTTTTATTTATAAAGATAATTATCTGCTGAGAGCAGTAGATATTTTTCGATGAATGTATCATTGTTATCGTCAAGCTAATCTGTCATGATGACTTTATTATGAAATAATTAACGGGCCTTAATCTTTTGTAAAGATTTGGTTCGCATAATCGGGTTTACATTTACGATGTTGAACTATTTTATCTTCACTTCATAACTAAGAACGATGAAAATTATTTATGCTGTTTTAATTACCTGTTTTGTATGGTCCAATACATGCGCTCAAGAGATAGAGACAGTTAGTCTCGGCAATAAACTCAAAGTGACCAAGATCAATTTTTCTATCGGTAACGATATGGATATGATTTATAATCTTGATCATTCATATTTTATAGATCAAATTCCTAATGATAGATTTTCCGATCTCAAAGACCTTAACTTCAATGGTCAAGACATGGTCGGAGGCACATGCGAAAATCCGCACTTCAGATTTGGTTTAAGTCTAGAGCATCCATCTTTTAAAAATTTTGAATTAAGAACCAATTTGGTTTATATGCCTAATCGAGTGGATGCCGTAACTTATGAAAACAGATTCACTGATTTTACACGAGGCGAATACATTAATTTTCATACAACACATGATGAACTTGCATTGGAGGCCAGTCTTTTATATAGACTGAAAGTGATAGGACCTTTAAATCTGTATGGAGGTGTCGGAACTAATATAGGAGCTTCCTACAATAATGACCTATGCATCTCAGGATCTTCTAATTTGCTGGCGGATAATATTAATCCAGGTAATGCGGACAATTTCATAGATGATAACATAGAGTCTTTTTATATGGAAGAATGCTTTGACCCAGGCATCAGCACTAATCAAAGAATATTTTTAGAAGGTGGGCTTGGGGTTTCTTTTGATTGGACCAACATAAAATTTCTCGAGAAGTTAGAATTTAATCTTATCATAAGAAGGGGTGTTGGTTTTAGAGTACATCCTAATAATCTGCAAGGAACGCATCTTATCTCTGCTAGTTCTGGTCTGAGCTATCGGTTTTAAATTATATAGAAAATAATAAATGATGGCAGCTCAGAGGTAATTCTTGGGCTGCTATTTTTTTAGTGTGGATTGGAAAGATTTGGGTTTTCCATCATAACAGGATCAGAAAGAGTTTTCATGAAGGCTATGACAGCTTCCATGTGGGTTTGATTTAGTACGATAGAATCAGGGTCCATAAAAGGACTCTTTCCTATAGACATCTCACCTCCCGATACATAATGTTCCATCACTTCTTCTAGTGTCTCGAATCTTCCATCGTGCATATACGGCGCAGAGAATTCTATGTTACGTAAGGTCGGCACTCTAAATTTTCCCTTGTCAAATTGATTGCCCGTAATGCCACCATGACCAGTATCTATGAAGTCATCCCAATAAGCCGCCTCGTCCAGACCATTATTAAGATACTCATTAGTGGTAAGTAAAGGACCATCGTGGCAATGGGCACACTGACCATCTGGAAGATCTATTTCGGTATCAAAAAATATATCAAACCCCATTTGTTCTTGTGGGGTGAAAATGGCTCTTCCAGCTTGTACTTTGTCATATTTGCTTTCTCCTGATGAGACGATTGTTCTTTGGAATTGGGCCAAGGCTTTAGCGGTTAATTCCTTGGTGATTTGATTAGCATTGGTGATGCCAAAGGCTTCTCTGTACATTTCCTGATAAGCAGGAATGCGCTGAATCTTTGGTATGACTTCTATCCATGTGGTATGTAATTCTATAGGGTCTTCTATGGGTAAAAGGGCTTGCTCTTCGAGAGTATTTATCCGCCCATCCCAAAATAAACCTCTGTAGAAAAAACCAATATTAACCAAAGACATGGCGCTGCGCGGACCTTCTATCCCATCTACGCCCTCACTAAAGGCCTTGTTATCCGTAAAGCTCCCTTCTGGAAAATGGCACGTAGAACAAGACATCAGACTATCTCTACTCAATATATTGTCATAGAAAAGATGTTGTCCTAGTCGTGCACCTTCTGTGGTGAGAATGTTATCTTCTGGTTGTTCGAATATGGGAAAGTAATCTGGCACATCAAGCTGGAGTGTATCAGGCTTGTAGGGAATATGAGTGAGATCGATGTCTATTCTCTCCATAGGCGTCTCCTCTGGATCGCAAGACAGCAGTAAAAAGAAAAATAATATAATCGTCGCTCTGATCAATATTTACTTTTTAATAGAAATAGAATTATAAAGATTTTGTTCCAGAATATTTGCGATCTGTTCGTCAGTGTATGATGCTTTCGTATCTCCGATCAGTTCTTTTATATCTACTTCCATATTGATCAGAAAGTTGCTTCCGCCGACATTACTTGTATCCAGCGGAAATTGTAATATTTCAGGTCGCTGACAACATACTTCTATCAGCCTGATGCTATCTGCTAGCTGAAATTGAAATTTGAGTAGATTAAATTCTTCTATTGTTTCTACATAAAGACTATCTATAACTTCGTCCAGAGTACTGTTCTGATCTATCTCGTCATAAGGTGCGTACATCTGCAGTAGGTCAGAATCTAATCCTATGGATAAAGATATACTATCCAAATAATCTTCAAATCTTATGTCTCCTATGGAATAGGTTTTGGCTGTTCTTAGTAATTGATAGTCATCTTTGTCTACTAGATTATTAATTTTCAATGAGTCCCTTATCTCATAATCTTCCAGAGTTCCGTGTAATTGTATATCAGAAATAGGAAATTGAAGACTCTTTAGTCTAAAGGTATCTTTCTCCTCTATATAAAATGTATCCCTTGTACTGATAGCTAATGTATCGTACATCAGACGATAGTTGATTCTGAGAGTGGGGTAGGTACAGCACGAGTCACAAGCACTGACCGCATGCACATCATAATTAGCACCTAATAAATCCAGACATCCATCTTCTGTTTCTTCGCAGGAATAAATGGTAATAAAGAGAACGAATATGCTAAGACTTAGGATTTGCTTGATCATACTCCTTGACAATGCGCTTAACGATTTGTTTGACTTGCGCAGAGAAATCTTTTTCCAAGATCCAATTATAGTATTGTCTGTCCTTTGAGAGTATTTCTGCTGCATTTTTACCTATATACTTTCCAAAGTTGAATACGATTTCTCCTCTTTGATTGTACTTCAAGCGTTGTGTGACATCCACCGTTCTGGCATCATTAGTAAATGAGGCCAGCTTGTCGATGTTATTATCTATGGGCGCTGGATGTGTAAATCCGTCACCATCTATATATTCTACGTCTTTATAACGTCTGATTTGTCCCTGTAGTACTTCTACTGTGGCTCTAACGTCGGCCAGAGCATCATGGGCGTTATCTATATGCTTGTCACAGTATAGTCTATAAGCCGCAGAAAGCGTACGTGGCTCCATCTTATAGAATATCTTCTGGACGTCCACAGTTTTTCTATTATCCAAATCCAATTCCATCCCACATCTGGCAAATTCTTCCATCAAAATAGGAATGTCAAATCTATCAGAATTATAACCTGCTAGATCGGCATCTCCTATAAAATCCCATAACCTCTCCGCTACCTTATCAAAAGTCGGCTTGTTAGCTAACATGGAAGGAGATATCCCGTGTACCGCAAATGCCTCTTCGCTGATTAGCACATGACCTGGGTTGATAAGCATCATGAGTTCTTGAGGCTCTTCAGTATCCTGAGAGAATTTGATCAGTGCTATTTGTATGATTCTATCTTTGACGACATTGAGTCCTGTGGCCTCTACATCGAAAAAAACAATGTCTTTTTTTAGCTCGAATGTGTTTTTAAGCATAGTCCGTTATTCCATCTTGTTTAGCCTCTTGTATGGCGTTATTGAGTTGTACTGGTTTTTGTTTTTTCCTCAATTTCATATTGAGGAACTCCACTAATAGTGAGAATGCAATAGCAAAATATAGATATCCTTTCGGCACGGCACCTATTTCGTTACCCAAGAAAGAAACATGTGCCAGATGACATCCCTCTACGATAAGCATGAATCCGATGAGAATTAAAAACGATAGTCCAAGCATCTGAATAGTCGGATGCTTATTGACAAAATTACCTACTGGTACTGCGAATAGCATCATGACCAGGACTGATACAACGACGGCTACCACCATAATAACCAATGCCCCTTCTAATCCATTAGTCATACCTACAGCGGTCAATATGGAATCAAATGAGAAAACTATATTGATAAGTGTGATTTGTATTATAGCATTGGTGAAAGTGGAATTTTTTCCTTTCCCCGCATTTTCATGCGAATCTCCCTCTAGCTTATGATGTATTTCTGTGACACTTTTGTATAGAAGGAATAATCCACCCGCTATAAGAATGAGGCTCTGTCCAGAAAATCCGCCAAGAAAGAAATCATTGTCGATTTTGATCCAAGGGTCTTTCATGGCTATCAATATGGATATTCCGAATAGCAAGGCTATTCTCATGACCATAGCCAATATAAGACCGATGTTAGTAGCCTTTTTGCGATCTTTTTCGTCTATTTTTCCTGCGGCGATCGATATAAAAATAATGTTATCGACACCTAATACAATTTCTAGAAAAGTCAGTGTAAGTAGACTCATCCATACTTCTGAACTGGCAAAATCTGGCATGACCATCCATAACATATTAGAACTTTTTTATTTCTGTTCAAAGATAGGATAACATAACAATTTGATAGATGATCCCTCGCTAAATCCTACTTATTTCCATCTAAAAACAAAAAGTCCCCAACTAGTGCCGAAGACTTTCTAAGTATTATACTAATTAACATGTTCTAACACAAACTCATCATATCTCGGATAAGTATCTTGTTGGGTTTCCGTGTACTAAAATGAATTATTCCATTTTTCTTTAGTTCTCCCAAAACGCGTGCTACAGTCTGTCTGGAAGTATCTGTAATGTTGGCTATTTCCTTGTGAGATAGTCCGTGGTTAATTAGAATTTCGTCTATACCTATTTTAATTCCCTTTCTGAGGGCAGTATTTTTTAAGAAGGTCACTATGCGCGTTTGTGCTTTTTTGAAAATGAAATTGTTCATTCTCTCTTCTAGTTGAGATAATTTGTTGACGAACAACTTAGTAAGCTCATGGCATAGTAGTGGATTCTTTTCTAGTAGCGATTTGTAATAGCTCATAGGTATTTTGAGTAAGCTCACAGGAGTCAGAGCTTGGGCGAATTGCCTTCTGTATTTGGCATCAGGTAGTAAGTTTTCTCCTATAAGATCGTTTTGATGGGCTATTTCTTTTATAAGTATTCTATCGGATTGCGTATTGAGTCCGACTTTTACAGAACCCTCTATTACAACACATACGTATTGTATAGTGTCTCCTACAGAAAAGATAAATTCATTTTTGGGTATTTCTGCTTTTATACAATGATGCGAAAGTGCTTCTAATTGAATTTGTGGAAGTACTGAAAATATTTTTAATCCCTCTAAAGCTGTAAATTTTGCAGAATAATCCATTGGCAGATCTTTTATTTCCTATGATGAACGCCAAACCGAATACCCCTACTGTCTCGTAAATAAATTTCAATTTTTTCTTTGTTATTGATGTGCAAGCAGGTCTACATGTTGGGAAGAGCAATGATTATGTTAACACAATTTTAACATATTATAAATTATGCGTATATGATAATCTTTCTTCCAATCTATAAAGGCTTTTTGTTTTTCTGACACTATTAAAAAGTCAGTTTTCGCCTCGGCTTCATGTAAGGAACACACTATCGAAGGGAAAGTCTAAGTCTAATTTTGAGTCGCACAAATCAAAAAGAGATATGCGCCAATTTGGAATCAAAAATCCTAACGCTTCACTTACAACTAGCCACATCGAAACATGGAAATCAGCTTTCTGGAACCTCAAACCTAAAGACTTAGTGGAACACACGCTAAGGACTAACCAAGGAACCCTTTCTCATAATGGTACGCTTACTATCCATACAGGTAATTTTACTGGAAGATCGCCTCAGGATAGATATATCGTACGAGATAATATGACCATGCATTCGGTAGATTGGAATAACATCAATCAACCGATAGAACCAGAAAACTTTCTAACTCTCAGAGAGAATATATGCCAATATCTTTCTGACAAAGATGTCTATATCAAGGATGCGGCAATTTGCTCTGACCCTAACTTTAGAATCAAAGTAAGAGTTATAGCAGAGAAACCGTGGAGTGCACATTTCGTGCATAATATGTTCATCAGATTGTCGGATCAAGAGATATTGGACTTCTCTCCTGAGTGGACCATTTATTGCGCACCTAGTTACTCTGCTGACCCTAATCTACATGGTACTAGAAGTTCTAACTTTTCTATTATTGATTTTTCCTCTAAGAGCATCATTATAGGTGGTACTGGCTATACAGGCGAGATCAAAAAAGGAATGTTCTCCGTACTGAATTATCACTTACCTCAGGATAAGAACGCACTCTCCATGCATTGCTCGGCTAATGTCGGTGCGGAAAGAGATGCGGCCGTATTTTTTGGCCTGAGTGGAACGGGCAAAACAACCTTGTCAGCAGATAGCTCTAGACAGCTCATAGGAGATGATGAGCATGGATGGTCTGACGATGGTTTGTTCAATTTCGAAGGAGGATGCTATGCCAAGTGTATCGGACTAAGAAAAGAAACAGAGCCAGAAATATGGAATGCGATCAAGCCAGGTGCTATATTGGAGAATATAAAATTCTTTCCTGGTACCTCACGTCCTAACTTCAATGATGACTCCATTACCCAAAACACTAGAGTCTCTTACCCCATACACCATATCAAGAATAACTGCCAGGATCAAGTCTCTGAGCATCCTGAAAATATTTTCTTTCTGACCTGTGATGCTTTCGGAATACTGCCTCCACTATCCAAATTATCGGTGGATCAGGCAATGTACTATTTTATATCAGGCTATACAGCGAAGGTTGCAGGAACAGAGGAGGGCATAAGCGAACCTGTTGCTACATTCTCTGCTTGTTTCGGTGCACCGTTTATGCCTTTGCATCCCAATGAATATGCAAAGCTACTCGGAGAAAAAATCCGAAAACATCAAGTCAATGTGTGGCTGGTCAATACAGGATGGACAGGCGGACCTTATATGATTGGCCACAGGATTGCCCTCAAGCATACCCGTGCTCTTATCAATGCTGTACTAGAGCAAAAACTAGAGGATATTTCTTACTCTAATTTTGAAGTCTTTGATCTACAGATACCGAGTTATTGTCCTGATGTCCCAGGAGAAATATTGCATCCAAGAAACTCTTGGGTGGATAAGGAGGCTTTTGATAACAAGCGCATGGAACTGGCGGAATTGTTCAATGAGAACTTTGAGCAATTTGCTGATAAGGTAGATAAAAATATAAGCCAAGCGGCTCCGCGAATACAAACATTAGAGTTGGTTTAATTATTCTATGAAATTGAGTTTTACGAAAAGAGGGCTGTCAGATAATCAATCTGACAGCCCTCTTAATTTTATTTAATCAGAGAGATTTATTGTTTTAAAAATCTCTTGACTACCTCTTTTCCATCGTCTCCACTTAGTCTGAGAAGATATATTCCTGATGAGAAATTTTGTACATCTACTGACGCCTTTTCTTTGATATTATTCTTCTTATATAACAACTCTCCCTCTGTATTATAAATTTTGACCTTATAATCCGCCTTATCCTTATACTCTATAGTTATCATAGATGATACTGGATTAGGATAGAGCTTAAGAATAGAATTATCTAAATCCTCTATAATGCTTGTGTTTAGTAATATATCATAAGATGCTGTCGAGATGCAGCCATTGTCATAAGTGATCGTTATGATATAGGTTCCAGCCACTGCATCTGTAAGGTCTTCTTCGGTTGAGATTTCTTCTCCCCATTCGGTGTACCAGATAATACTACTTATACCTTCTTCTTCTATATTCACATCAATGCTTCCGTTAGAGAAATTTGTTTGATCTGTTATCTCTACGAGTTCTATGTCAGGTGAGGTAAGTAATTCAATATCTTGAGAAGTGCTGCACCCATTTACGTCTTCCACGGTATAAGTTACAATAGAAGCCTTCATCACCGTATCTATAGTATATCCGCCAGAACCGCCAGATATAATCAGTGTCGGTAATTCGTCACATGTAGCGTTATAATCTACCATTATAGGAGATGGTTCTTCGATGCTAAAGGATTCATCTATCGTACAACCTGTCTCATCTTGTATAACTACATTGTAGTCTCCTGCTGGAAGATTGTCGGGTGAAATATTGGGAAAATTAAATGTGATTAAGTATGGGCTTGAACCGCCGGTAATGTCTAATTCTACGGACCCTGTGGCATCACCATTACAGAGCACATCTTGAGTGGTAATGTTTACTTCTAAATCGTTGTTTGATTCCATTACGGTTACTGTTTCTTCATAACTACAGCCCTCCGCATCTGTTATGAGAAAGGTATAATCCCTTGCTCTCAAGTCTTCTCTACCTTGCAAGTTTGGTGATATGTCATAAGGAGGCGTGCCTCCAGTCGGTGTAATTTCGATCTGTCCGTTCTCTTCTCCACAGCTCGTATCTGTGATCAAGAAATCTGCACCAAGATCATTATTTACTGTAATGGTAAAAGAACAATCTGCGGTATTGCCGCTTTCGTCGGTAGCTCGATAGGTTACTGTGTTAGTTCCTGCTGGGAAAGACGATCCACTCTGTAAGCCTTCCACTAAGGTGATTTCATCTATGCCGCAATTATCTGTCGCCAGAGGTTGCACATAAGTGATTGCATCACAACTATTAGATTCTACAGAAGAAAGGCTGCAATCTATTTCTGGTGCAATTTTTTCTTCCACCGTTATCCTTACTGTTTCGGTAGTGCTATTGCCATTGTCGTCTGTGACGGTGGCATCATATCTTCTGGTTCCTACATCGTTACAATCAAATGGTCCAGCAGAAAACTCTACACTGCCTATCCCACAATTATCAAATGACCCATCATCTACATCAGCAAAAGTGACCGCATCCGCGGTGCTATTGCCATCCAGTTCTACAGTAATATCTTTTAATGTAACGAAAGGTGCTAGCACATCGCCATTCCGCATTTCTACAGAATCTATGAGTTCGCAACCACTAGCATCGGTCAGTGTAAAAGCATACCATCCGACCGAAAGAAAAGTGAGTGTATCTGGGAGATTGATAATAGTATCCATTCCTGTTATTGTGGTATCATTGCTTGCGCCATTAGACCACAATAAGTCGTAACCCATCGTTCCACCATCTACCGTTATGGCCAGACGACCGTTTTCTATATTAGGACAAGATGGATTAGATCGTACGACGAGCTCTGAACGGAGGGCACTAGGTTCTGTAATAGTTATATTTTCCAATGACTCCTCACAGGCTGGACCATCACTGACAGTTACATCATAAGTGCCAGCAGATAATCCAGAAAGGTCCGGGGTCGTGGCCCCATTGGACCATAAGTATGTCTCATTACCAGAAGCTCCACTCACGTTGAGTAAAATGACACCATCATCCGCTCCTGCACAGGATATGTTATCTACTTGAGTGCTTAATAATAGATTACAAGCTGAGCCTGTTACCGTAATTTCTTCTATTATTTCGCAGTCATTTATATCTGTAATTGTGACCAAATAGATATCTGGTGCAAGATCTGTGATCGTGGATTCGAGTACACCATTATCACTGACTCCATTAGACCATTGAAAATTATAAGGAGCGGTTCCACCTAGGCCTTCGGCAGTTGCTGTTCCGTTACTGCCCTGATCTGCTGGTGTACTAGATATATCTGCTTCTAATTCTATTGGCTCTATTATCTCGTAAGTGAAAACCTCAGAACATCTGACTCCACCGCCTTGGAATCTTGTCTGGACTGTAACCATGTATATACCAGCAGCGAGATTTTCTTGGGTGCAACCCATTCCAAAATCCCATACACATTCGGGAGTCCCTCCACCGCCTGTCGGGTTTAGTTCAATAACTCCGTCACTATTACCAAAGCAAGTTATATCTGCAACGAATGCATTGTCTTGGATAGGTGGTGTTTCTTGCAGAGTGATGCTCCCTTCTCCCGTACTTCCTTGGCTATCTGTAACGGTAACATCGTAGGTCCCAGCTGTTACACCCTCTATGCAAAATTCGTCTACGCCGTTGGACCATTGATATAGGTAAGGAGATACACCGTTGTTAACGATAACACAAGCCAGTCCGTCAGAACCCCCAAAACAAGTTGGATCGAACACTTCCACAAAATCTAAATCCAATTCGGTCATTGCCGTAATAGTAATCGTCTCATCACTGAATACAGTCTCATCGCCACTATTTCCACCATTGCCATTGGCTGCCACGCCACAGACATAAAAAGTAACATCATCGCTAATATTAGGTGCTGTCCAGTCCACAGACCAAGTCGCTGAGCCACCAGCGAGACTTTGTGCTGGGTTATGTCCCCAGTATTCTCGACCGCCTGCCATTCTTATAGAACTGCTGCCGTCTGGTCCAGAGAAATTGCCTGCATTACTGTCATTAGAATCCAATGCAACTAGTGAGAATCCACCCATAGCGGCTCCTGCGGCAGACAAATCTACACTCAGAGTGTATGTCTGACCTGGAATGGGCGTACCTGGTAATCCAGAAATATTGATTGCCCCCGAAAAATTAGCAGAACCTGTATGGCAACTCACATTACACGATGAGTCTCCAGGTGCTCCTGTCCTACCTGTGGGGTGTTCGCCAGAGAAGGCCAAAATGAATGTCATTAAAATAAAGATAGAGGCAACTCTTAGAGTAGATATTCTTTTCATAGTTTGACGTTTAACAAACTGTAACTTAATAAAAGCAACTCATAATGAGGTTATATTCTCTTTGTGTTTTTAGGACATTTGCTACTTTAACTTAGTCCCTAATATCCATAAGAAAATTACCAAGTGGGAATAATGCCTGAGAAGTGGTAGATTCCCTTTTTTCATTGATATTTGTACTCCAAACTTCTTATCGCTTAGATATAAAATAAGACCTTATGAAATTAAAATTGTTTTCTCTTTCCCTCTTGATATGTTTTCTATTACCATCTGTGTACTCACAGCAGAAGATCAACCTAGAGGATATATGGCAGAACTATAAGTATATTGGAAAAAGAGTGCCTGGATTTAAGTTTATGAATGATGGGCAGCATTATACTCGATTAGAAAGTAACACAATCAAACGATACGATCTTACAACGGGTGAATTTGTCTCCGATATACTGGCAGGAGAATCGCTTAAAGATCAGTCAGGTTTCGAAGGAAAGATTAGTGCTTATGGTTTTAATCATGACGAAAGTCAAATCATGATAGAGTCCAATAAGGAGTCTATCTACAGGAGATCGTCAAAGGCCAATTTTCATTTGTATAATCGTAAGACAAATTCTCTTACTGCCATATATGATGAAGACAAAATCATGTATGCTACATTATCGCCCGATGGAAAAAAGGTGGCCTATGTGTGGGATAATAATATCTACTATTTGGATTTGGATTCTGGGGTTACGCTTCCTGTGACTATGGATGGAGAAAAAAATAAGATTATCAATGGTGCAGCTGATTGGGTATATGAGGAAGAATTTTCTTTTGCTAAGGCCTTTTTCTGGAGTCCTGATTCTAAGAAGATCGCTTATCAGAGATTTGACGAAAACGAAGTGCCAGAGTTTACCATGACGAAGCACAAAAATGAGGTCTATCCAGAATACATCACGTTCAAATATCCAAAGGTAGGAGAGAAGAATGCCATCGTCACGGCCCACATTTATAATATAGAAACAGAAAAAACGATAGACCTATCATTAGGTGAGGATGAGCATTATATACCAAGAATAAAATGGACCAAAGACCCCAACCAGCTATTCGTCTATAAGATGAATAGACATCAGAATATGCTAGAGGTCTTAAACTTTAATGCCATAAGTGGCAAAAGTAATTCTATACTTAAAGAAGAAAGCAAGTATTACATAGACATCACAGACGATATAAGATTTTTAGACAATAAGAAACAGTTTATCTGGTCAAGTGAGAAGACGGGATATAATCATCTATATCTACACGACATGAAAGGAAAGTCGACTGCATTGACTACTGGAGAATATGATGTCACTGACTTCTATGGATATGATGCTAAGAATCAGAGGATATTCTTTCAGGCAGCCAAAGAAAGTCCTTTGCGTAGAGAAATATATTCTGCTAATCTCAAGGGGCAGTCGCCCAAGAAAATGTCTGCCACATCTGGCACTAATAGCGCACAGTTCAGCAGTACTTTCGATTATTATGTCAATTCGCATAGCGACATCAATCAGCCTGCAAGTTATATCGTCTACAGCCGTAATAATAAAAAAGTCCGAACCATAGAGGATAATGCAGACTTGTCAGCGACGCAAGAGGCGGTGGAAGTCGCTCCAGTAGAGTTTTTTGAGTTCACTACATCAGAGAATGTATCGCTCAATGGTTGGATGATAAAGCCTCAAGGTTTTGATAAGAATAGGAGTTACCCTTTGTTTATGCACGTCTATGGTGGTCCGGGGAGTCAGACCGTGACGGATAGCTGGAAAGGACAGAACTATTGGTGGTTTCAGATGTTGGCGCAGCAAGGGTATATTGTTGTCTCCGTAGATAATAGAGGGACAGGAGCCCGTGGGTCTGAGTTCAAAAAAATGACTTATCTGGAGCTAGGTAAGTATGAAACTATGGATCAGATAGAAGCGGCCAAGTATTTAGGTAATTTGCCTTTCGTTGATAAGTCGAGGATCGGCATATTTGGATGGAGTTATGGGGGATACATGTCTTCATTGGCTTTGTTCAAAGGAAATGATGTATTCAAGTCAGCTATTGCAGTAGCGCCAGTTACTAACTGGAAGTGGTATGATACCATCTACACAGAACGGTATATGCGTACCCGCGAAGAAAACGAAGATGGCTATGAGCAAAATTCTCCAATAAACTTCGTAGACCAACTAAAAGGTAATTATCTTCTTGTGCATGGCCTGATGGATGATAATGTACATTTTCAAAATTCGGCAGAGATGGCTAATGCTTTGGTCAATGCGAATAAACAATTCGATACTTATCTATATACTAATAAGAATCATGGCATCTATGGGGGCAATACAAGATATCACCTCTATAAAAAGATGACTAATTTTTTAGATCAGAAATTGAAGTCGGGGACATTAGAGAATGACGTAGTAAAAAGACCATAAACAACGAATTGGATACACCTAAAGAAATAGTAAATCGTAAGGCCAAATTTGAGTATCATTTTTTGCAAGGATTCGAAGCGGGGATTATGCTGCAAGGTACAGAGGTCAAATCCCTTCGTCGTGCCAATGCCAATCTGAATGATGCTTTTTGCCTATTCAAAGAGCATGAATTATATGTCAAGAACCTGTTCATAGGAGAATACGAGTATGGCAATATCCATAATC
Source organism: Saprospiraceae bacterium (assembly GCA_020628095.1). GTDB lineage: Bacteria > Bacteroidota > Bacteroidia > Chitinophagales > Saprospiraceae > RFSX01. Next base: position 17,962 of record JAHDFP010000018.1, on the reverse strand, counting down.
ATGAAACACGTAGAGATCGTAAGCTACTCCTCAAAAAGTCTGAACTCAAAAAAATACATCGTCGCTCAACAGAAAAGGGCTTGACGATTATTCCTTATCGAATATTCTTTTCTGATCGAGGATTTGCCAAATTGGAAATATTCTTAGCTCAGGGTAAGAAGTCTTATGACAAAAGACAATCTATTAAGGATCGAGATGCCAAACGAGATTTGGATCGACTCAATAAGATGAAATAAAAAATCGAAAGCCTTGCTCGTTACTACGAGCAAGGCTTTTCTTTTAAAAACATATCAAACTTACTTCTAAAACTAAAACTTACGTTTTAATCCAAAACCAATTGAGAATTTGTTAATCCTTTCTATTTGTGTCGGTCCATAAGAGTTGTCCAAAAGACCGAGTTGTAAATCACCCATAAAATATGCTGAAGTCATAGGTGTAATATTTCTTTGCATACCGATACCCAGAGTCGCATTAGCCATGACGTTGTCACTTATACTGCCCCCTTGGAAAATACCTTTAGTAAAAGGTTGTGTATTCTGGAAAGGAGAAGTGATGACATCAGGTCTTGTCGGGATGGGTTGCCCCTGTCTTATTGTTCTGAGTCCTATTTTGTCTATATTTTCTGTGTAATTCGCATTAGCGATGACTCCTAAGGATAGACCTCCTGATAAGAACAGAGACCAATCTTCGTTTTCGACAAAATGATATTTGGCTCGCAATGGAACTGATACGATATCAAAATGAACATTAGTCAAAAAGTATTTCATCACGTCAGGACCTGCATAAAATGTTTCCGAAAAATTCCAGAGTTTATCAAAACTGGTATAAGCTAATCCCGTCTCGTACTCCATCGCTTTTTTCTCAAAGCTATATAGTACTGAAGCTGAGAATCCAAACATCTCACCTCTCGTAGGACCATTGACGTTATAATCTGGGTGATAGGCCGTAGAGATTACATTATTATCAAAATGAACATTGAAATGTAACCAGCTATCATCTGTATATTCTTTATTCGCTTTCTTCTTAGGAGTGTTTCCTTCTTTTATAAGAGTTATCGTTTTACCATCAGGTGCCAATTGACTTTTGATAGGGTCAATAGATTGAGCTAAAGCGAGAAGACCTTTGCTTTCATGGATTATGTCTAAAGGCGTATTTATCGCGTTTTCCTTAGTTCTATGGCTAACAATTGCCTCAGTTGTATTCGTATTATTATTACCGTCAACGACAGACCTCTGATTAGGTAAATCATTACGCTTGCCTAAGCTGCTTTTGTTCTCAGCAACTATTGTATTCTTTATTGTCGTCGTCTTGTGCTCCGTGGATGCTTTTCTGGTAGAAATATTTGTGCCTTCTGTAACATCATTTTCTTCTACCTCGGCGAGTAATTCTTGGTTGATGATTTTTACATCATTATCTCTCAAATTATCTTCTTCAGTTTCCTCTAGCACTATGGATGGGTAATACGAATTTGCAGAATTCCAATAAGACGAATCTATATTCCCGAATCCCAGAGTAAGTAAAAGCAATGCCAGGACCTCATAAGACTTGATCGTATAGAGTCTAGTCTTGATAGCATATATCCGCTCTAGTCTTTCTTTGAGCAACACCCAATGGTCAGAATTATACGGGACAGTATGATTAGAAAGAGATTCTCTTAGCGAATTGTCAAACTGTTTGTCAGATTTCTTTTGGGCGTATTGATTTTTCTTTTCTAAGAATAAATCCCAACGAGGAGTAGCCTCACTGGAGAGATTCGCCAACTTTCCTTTTATAATATCATCGAATCTCTTATCCTCCATATTCGATACCTTTTGATAACAAAATGCTTTTTAATTTTTGTCTTGCTTTCACAAGATTGGACCTAGAAGTGCTCTCAGAGATATTTAGCTTATCTGCGACCTCTTTGTGAGAGTATCCTTCTATAATATAAAGATTGAAAACCTGTCTGTAGGCAGGCGATAATTCTTGTAGAGCCAAAAGAATTTCCTGGGTAGCCATATCGCTCACCGCATCAGATCCGCCGACTTCCACGCCTCTGGCATCATCCAGATCGCTGGTGCGTCTTCTGCTTTTTTTGCGATAATAATCTATAGCTGTATTTACCATAATTCTTTTTATCCAGGCTTTGAGAGATGTCCCCACCGAGTATTTCCCTATATGTCTGAATACTTTGATGAAACCTTCATGCAGTATATCTAGTGCTTCTTCTGCATCATTGGCATATCGTAGGCAGACAGGATACATGATGGAGTAGTGCTCTTCATATATCTTCTTCTGCGCCCATTCTTCGTTGAGAACACAGGCGCGGATAAAGTCCTTTTCGCTTTCTTGAATGTTCAATGTTAATTCCATGGTGACTAAAGTATTACAGAAATACCTCTCTCCAAATTTATTTGCACCTCTATAACGTCACGTTAACCGAGTATGCTGCTTTTTATTAAAATTTTATAAAAAGGTGTGACTTTTAAAGCTAATAAGAAATACGAATACCCTGATTTACGGAATCTGTATATGTAAACTATTGATTATCGGGTTGTAATTCGAGGATTCGTTCCCCTACACAGGGAACAAATCCTCAACATTTTCTTTCATCCAAGTAAAACTAGTGTCCACATCATCAAATATGAGATCCTCTGATATCAGATCTGGAATAATATCGATACGCTCCAGCATATAACGGGGCTGCTCCTTGAGTCCGACTAAGAGTACCTTGATATTATTCTGACGGAGATCGACCAATATATCTTCCATGGCATACAGTCCTGACTGGTCCATATAAGGGACTTTGTCCATACGTATCATAACCGTCGATGCCGTATTAGGTATCTGCATAGCTAATTGCTGAAAATCAGAAGTCGAACCAAAGAAAAGTGGTCCATCTATATGCTTAATAAATACTTCCTCTTTGAGATTTTCCGGAAACTTGCCTTCATCTGACCAGGCTTCTTCTTCATTCAGAGATTGAACCTTGGACTTCTGAGCGGTCAAGTCACCAATCTTTTTCATAAACATAAGAGAGGCAATAACAAGCCCGACACCGACAGCAACGATCAAGTCATAGAAAGAAGCGATAGCCAATACGGTCAACATGATAGCCACCTCTGCGAAAGGCATGTGAGGGATCGCCTTCAGGCCTTTATAATCCATAACGCCGATACCTACAGTTATAAGGATTCCCGCTAATACAGCGGCTGGTATTTTTGATGCGATAGGTCCTAGGACTAATAATATAGTCATCAATAGTAAACCCGCAATCATACCAGATAATCTTGTCTTTCCTCCGGCATTAATATTGACCACTGTACGGATCGTAGCACCCGCACCTGGTAAGCCACCGAAAATAGCTGCTATCGAGTTACCTATTCCTTGACCTATGAGTTCTTTATTTGGCTTATGCCTTGTCTTCGTCATATTATCAGCGACTATAGAAGTCAATAAAGAATCTATAGCTCCTAATAAACTTAATAGAAAGGCAGTCACGATGTAAGGCGCTATACTAGACCAGCTCAGATTAGTGAACATGCCGAGTTCTGGTTTTGGAAATCCGCTAGGTATTTCTGCTATCGGATAATAGTCAAGATTCATGGCAATGGCGACTCCACTGACTACCAAGAGCGCCACGAGGGTACTCGGTACGGCGGTGGTAATTCGTTTGAAACCATAAATAATAAAAATAGTAGCCAGCGCTATCCATAGCTCAAGCCATCTGATATTCTGCACTGCTCTTGGCAATATTTTGAGTGCTCCTAATACACCACTGGTATTTGCACCAGCGAGGGTCTGACTCTCTTTAGCAATGGCGGCTGGTGTTATTTCATTAGCTCTACTGATGGTCTCTTTAAAATTGTCCAGTACTAGGATTCCTTCTCCCGCTTCGTCTCTTAGTATATTTTCTAGGATAACCTCTTGAGCTTGTGCCTCGTATTGGCTGACATATTCGGCATCCTCTTTAGGATAATATCCTATCGCTGGTAAGATCTGAGTGACAAGTATAATAACCCCTATAGCGGTCATAAAGCCTGATACCACAGGATAGGGTATATACTTAATGTATTTGCCAATTCCGATAACACCTAATCCTATCTGGAATAGTCCTGCTAACAAGAATACTATCAATATGGAAGGCAGAGCTTTTTGTACGTCACCATCATTAGCCGCGACGATTCCTGCGACTATAAGCATACTGACTGCTGTCATAGGAGCTGTAGGTCCAGAAATCTGGGTGTTAGTTCCACCAAACAGAGCTGCGAAAAAGGCTATGAAAATGGCTCCATATAAACCAGCACTTGGGCCTAAGCCAGACTGAACACCGAATGCTAATGCCAATGGAAGTGCAACAATACCAGCGGTTACACCACCAAAAAAATCTCCTCTAAAATGTTTGAAGTCGAAGCCAAGTTTATCGAGCATATTGATGAGTTTGTAAGTATAGAACTTATGTAATATAGTAATACTACCTAAAAATTAGTAATACTAACGCATATCATCATATATGATTTCGCTATAGAACAGATTTTCTCATAGCCCTTTTTTAATATAGTGTTGTTCATTCTGTAGTTTCTTTCGAGAAAAAAAATGAAATTTTCTTCATTGGATACAACCTTTTTGAAAGAAATCAATATATAAGAGTGAGTGCCTCAAAAAAATCAATTAATACAGGAAAATAATCGTATATGATCTAAACATCATGAGAATAGTATTATCTTTTAGTTTAAGATTAGTTTCCTTCTATTTTTCTTTTGAGTAAATGTGAGATAGATTTTTTAACAATGAGATTCTGAGCACTTGGTGGAATACTGGGCATTACAATAATGATTGATAATTGTTTGAGTCAAGTTTCTGAAAGTTCCTAAATAATTGAATTCATGGTTAGATTAATTTTATTCATAGCATTTTCCTTTCAAGCCGCTTTGCTTATTGCCCAATGTGATTGCCAAGATTGTTCCATTGTAGTCCCAAGTAATGGAAGTGCTATAAGCTCTATGGGTATATCTGGAGCTGTCAATCCAACCTTAGGATCTAATGGCCAACAGGTGTGTCAGATATGTCTGGAGTTACTAAGTGATGCGATCCCAGAATTTAATGCTACGATAATTGCTCCTGATGGCTCTTCGATAGATTTGATATTAGAGACAGGTATAGGGGTAGGACAGAATATTTCTTTTGACATTTGTTTTCTATCATGTGATCAGGGTGCATCGCCCGACGGTGGTTTCCCAGCCCAATTTGATTCTGGTGCTGGATACGTGGATAATGGATCATACTTTGGTACCTATTATCCAGCTGATGGTAACTGTCTAGAACAGCTCTCAGGTCCAGTGGATGGAACGTGGCAGCTACTTATGACGGATAATGTTTTCGCAGACGAAACAACTTTACTTTTTTGGACGATAGGCTTTGCGGATGACTCGGGACTGGGTTGTAGTAATCCGGGGTTTTGTGTACCGCCGCCTCCTTTTTGCGTAGCGGAAGGTGGAGAACTGTCATTAAGTCCTATAGCCTTATGTCAGGGAGATCCTGGGCTAAGTTTTTCTGCACCACCTAGCTTCCCTAATGGAAATCGGCCACCAGCTTCCGACTTCGATTATACCTATATCATTGCTGACGCTGCCACAGGCAATGTTATAGATATCAATATGACAACCGATCTGACTTCTTATCCACCAGGAGATTATCAGGTCTGCGGGTTATCTTATCTGATAAATGATGCAGGATTATTGCCTGGGCCTGGAGTTACACTTAGTGATATACAAGGTGATATAGATGCCGGGACATATTGCGCCGACATCTCAGATGTGTGTGTAGATGTTACTATATTTCCTCAAGTTATTCAACCTACTATAATAGGTCCCATAGAGATATGTGCGGGAGTTCTCGTAGAATATGTGATAGGAGACTATAATCCCTCATTCGACTATATAGTTTCCATAACATCAGGCGGATTCGCCACATTTTTTGTTACAGACGATATAATAACTATAGAATGGATTTCAGGTCCTGGTTTGATCTGCATATTAGTCAACGAGCCTTGTGCCCCACCTGAAAGCTGTATAAATGTAGATGTCAGAGAACCCGAACCACTGGATATCATGGGAGACTTTATGGTTTGTCCAGGCGAAATCAGAGATTACACTTTTTCACCCAGTCCTGGATTTGATCAGAGCTATTCGGTTACCGTAACAGATGGTACTATCCTCAGCCAAACAGATGAAAGTGTAGAGATAGAATGGATAAATGAAGAGTCTGTAGGAGAAATATGTATAGAGCTTATCGATAATCTAGGAGGATGTGTCGGTGAGCCTTTATGTGTGGATGTGGATATAAGATTTGATTATACCATTCCAGACGAAATAGACGGCCCGTCCGAATTGTGCCTTGGTGATCAAGAGACAAGCAACGTATTAGAAGATCCTGCTGTCACCGAATATATCTGGACAGCAACTAATCTTATAATCACCTCAGGTGAAGGAACTAATGAAGTTACCTACGAAGGCGATGCCGAGGGCATAGGCACTTTATGTCTCGAGGTGCTAACGGATTGTGGAACGATGCAAGGCCCGATCTGTCAAGACATCAATTTGTACGAGTATCCTTATCCTGAAATAATTCCTGTTACTCCATCTTGTGATCTACAATTTTCTTTGGATGCTCAGGTATTTAATAACACAGAAATAATATGGTCGCTGATAGATGGACCAGGTGATATTACTTTTGCGCCAGATAATGCAGTACCTACAAGTGCGGAAGCGTCAGACCCTGGTATTTACACCATAAGATTATTGGAAGATAATAATGGTTGTCAGTCTTCATTCGAAATCGATATTGAGATACTAGCCGTACCTGAAGTGGTTGATCTGTTTTATGATTGTACATTGGAAAATGAATACACCGTCAGTTTTGAAGTTATAGGTAATGTAGAACCTATTAGAATAAACGGAGTCGAGATAAGTAGTACTAGCTTTATATCAGAAGTTATAGAATCTGGTAGCTCCTATTTTTTCGAGATAGAAGATGATGCGGGTTGTACGACTTTCGTTCAAGGAGATTATACATGTCCATGTCTTAGTGATGCGGGATCTATGCCTAATGATCTATTGACAGGTTGTATTGTAGATGATGTGGAAGTCATGGCGTTTTGGGATCAAAACGGCGTCTTAGACAATAATGATTTGGGCTTATATTATTTGCATAATGGAGACGAAGATTTCCTTGGTGATATTTTGGCTTACAATAGCACAGGCATATTCTTTTTCGATGATAACCAAATGGATGCCAATACCATATACTACATCAGCTATATAGTTGGCAATGAATTTAATGGTGAAGTAGATATAGACGATCCATGTCTATCTATCTCCAATGGTCAACCTGTTGTGTTTACTTATTTTGGAGAAATAGACCTGGATAGCGGACTCAGTACTTGTGATAACACCTTAGATATCAATGGGGAACTTCCAAGCAATGCCGATTTTATTACATGGTCTCAAGTCAGCGGTCCAAGCACACTCGATTTTAGTGAAAATAATTCTATCCCGACATCGGTGATAACCAATGAGTCAGGAGTCTATAGTATCGAGTATACCTATGGTAATAACTTTTGTGAAGAATCATATCAATTAGAAATCAATTTTGAAACCAATCCTCAGATTATAAATGTTGTAGAGCGGTGTAACCCAACTAATGATGCTTACACTATTAGTTTTGAAGTAACAGGTAGTTCCCCATTCCAGACTAGTTTAGCGGGTTCTTTTAGCGGCAATATTTTTACTACAGAAGAGATAGCCACGGGAAACGAATATAGTTTTTCTGTTACTGATTCTACAGGATGCGCATCCTCTGTTATCACAGGTAAAAAATTATGTGATTGTGATTCTAATTCAGGTAGTATGAGTAATCAGATTATAGAAATCTGCGGAACTCAAGATTCTGCCTATTCTACATTAGTGACAGGTAGTTTTTTAGATCCTGATGATATCGGCTTATACGTTTTGCACACATCGAGTACATCGGTTTTAGGTCGGGTAATCGATAGTAACGCAACAGGTGTGTTCGGGTATTCTGCTCAGCTTACTTTGGATGAGACATATTACATTTCCTACGTTGTAGGTAACGAGCTTAATGGCGCAGTAGACTTAGATGATGCTTGTCTCGATATTGCAATGGGTCAACCTGTAAGATGGAATAGTATACCAGATGTAAGCGTATCAGATATGATAGAAACCTGTGATTTTATGGTCCCACTATCAGCTAGTCCGAGTAATGGAGAATGGACATTGATAGATAATCCAGTAGGTGCAGTCATAGAAATAGAAAACCCTAATTCGGCAAATTCAGATTTCACCTTTGATACAGTAGGAGAATATCTATTGGAGTGGCGAACTAGTGGGATCTGCACTAATCAGGATACTCTACGCGTCATTCAGCATCCATTGCCTGATTATAATAATTTGGTTACAGAATGCGCGCCTGACTTAGCCAGTTATACTTTAAGTATTGATCTCTTAGACTCAGGAGCACCGTATATTATCAATGGGGTAAGTGCTAATGGCAACTACACCTCTGAGCAATTAGACCCAAGTGTAGAATCGACCTTTACGATAATAAACCGTTTTTCATGCGAAAGCACGATAACAGTAGGACCAATATTATGTGAATGCATGTCCGATCCAGGAACCATTGATTCCACTCCTATCAGTCTTTGCACGACAGAATTATTGGATGTCAACATTTCTAATCAAGATTACATATTAGAAGATGGAGATACCTTAGCTTATATATTACATGACGGAGGTGCAACAACCATAGGCAATGTGTTCGCAATATCTTATGGAGAGCCTATCGCTTTTGATAACACAATGCAGGTCAATGAGACATACTATCTAAATGCCGTCATAGGAGAATCTATTAATGATGCTATCAATTTGGATGATGTGTGCTTTCAGTTTTCAGATCCTGCGGTGGTTGTTTGGTTGCCACAGGTTAGTGTAGAAGTCGCAGAGACTACCGCCAATGTGTGTTTGGGTGATAGTACCTTTTTTGATATTACTGTCAATGGTGGATATCCAGTGAGTTTAATATTTGAGAACGAAGATGGTGAGCAACGTGCTCAGACTTTAGAAGACGAAGGAGATCAGTTAAGTTTTGTAGCAACAAAAGAATCCGATGTATGGAGACTCATGGATATAGATGAGGAGTGTGCATTGTTGCAGGACATATCTCTTGAAGTTAATGCTCAGATACCTTGGACATTCAGCTTGGTTGAGGACTTTGAGATATGTAATAACCCACTTTTTGGTGCAACAATTTCTTTAGATGACTTATTCCAAGATAGACCTGATAACGGAGAATGGAATGTAGGATCATTATTATCCATAACTGGAAATGTAATTGATTTTGCTAATGTAAGCGAAGGTGATTATGTTCTCGAATTTTCGACTACTAGTTACGAGCCGTTTTGTGAGGGTTCCACTCAGTCTATAGTCATTACTGTTGTGGCATGCGACTGTCCTGTTTTTAGTAATTCTCCACTTGAGGCATGTAATAGTGATTCTGTATTGGAGTTGTCACAATTTGACACAGGGCCATATAGAGGCGAATGGTCTATTGCTAGTCCAAACAACCTTTACAATATCCCTGCTGTTAATGGTTTGGACTTAGACATACTTGACCGAACTGCTGGCGAATACGAGCTTATATACCTAATAGATGACGCATCTTATCCGCCTGCCTGTGATCCAGAAGTGATTATTGCCATAACGTTGGATGAATATTTGTCGAGTGGAGAACAGCTTGATCCAGCCATCTATTGTGACGAAGAGCTCAACATCACATTAGTAGATCTTATAGAAAATGAAGATGATGGAGGCATCTGGTCTATAGATAGTATGATACTATCAGATATGGTAGAGCTTGATAACTTACCTATTGGGCAAAGTAATTTTACCTACTCATTTTTAAGCACTAATAGCTGTCCATCTAGCTCGACAGAAATTATCTTAGTGAAGATAGCGAATCCAGATTTTACCTATATCGCTGATGATGTTTTATGTTTTGGAGATGATAATGGGACTATAGAAATTGTAATAGAAAGCCCTACGAGTGGCCCCTATACTTGCTATCTCAATGACATCGTACAAGAAAGTGGCAAAATCATAGAAGGCTTGTCTCCTGGGATGTATTCGGTATATATAGTAGACGAGAACGGTTGCCAGAGTGAAAGCCAAGAAATAATAATCGAAGAGCCAGAAGTTATTACTGTTGATCTAGGAGAAGACAGAGAAGTAGAACTCGATAGCGAGATTACTATTAATGCATTAGTCAACATATTGGAATCAGACCTGTCTGGTATAGAATGGTCAGATCTGTCTGGTATACTTGGTTTAGATTCTCTGGAATATAGATCCATAGTATCGGAAGATAACACCATCGCAATACAGATTACAGATGTAAATGGTTGTGTAGCCCTAGACCAATTGTCAGTGAGAGTTATCTTACCGCCGGAAGAAGACATATACGTACCTAACATATTTTCGATAGACGATAAAGAAAATTCCTTTAGATTATTCAATACGGATAATGTGGAACGTATAAACTTATTCAATATATATGATCGTCTCGGTAACCTCGTCTATTCTGCTTCTAATGTATTACCCGATGCCGACGAGGCAGCTTGGGACGGTTATTATAATAATGTAGAGGCAGAAATAGGGGTCTATGTGTACATGATAGAGTTACAATTAGAAAATAATCAGGAGCGAATTATAGTAGGAGATTTGACCTTGGTCAGGTAGTATTTTAAGAAAGTAAAATAACCGATTGGTATTGAAGTCTTTTATCCAATCGGTTCTTTTTTATTAGCAGTAAGATGTTCTTCGATCTATTTCTTAGATTATAAAATTCCTTAGACCATCACCGCTGCCGATGGAATGACTTGTTCTAGTTGTTGTCCTAGATATTCTGCAATAGTGTACATGCCACGTCGCATGTTACCATACGTTAGTTCGGCAGCTGAGTTGTAGTTTGTATTAGTATTGACATCATAGACATAGCGCTTACCGTCTGCATCTTCTGCATATTCTAGTGCACCGACACCAATGTCATTGGTTTTTAAGAACGAGATATATTTGGATAGGTCCTCATTATGATAATTATCGATAATGGAGAACTTGGGACTATCCTTTGATTCTCCTACGGGACAAAAAGAATCACCTATCTGGCAAGCATCGGCTGGGCATAGCTCAAATCCATTGCTGGCATTGATGCTCACCGCATATAGTAATTCTCCTCCGATTATTTCTACTCTTGTAACTCTTTGATTTTTTGGCTTGATGTATTGTTGGACGAGCCATATACTATCGAGACTTTCTCCTATTTGGTTGTTATTGATGGCAGACTGTAGACTTTCTATAGAATATATAAGTTGCACACCAGCTCCCTTGCCACCTCTATTGGGTTTGAGTATAAAAGGAAATAGGTTTAGTTTTTTGGCGGCTTGGATGATTAGATTTTTGTGATTGGCTATGACAGTTCTGGGATGTTGGATTCCAAATTTTTGTAGCTCCAGATACTGTTCAGATTTTCGTAATTCCAACTGAAGGGCTTTTCTGCCATTTATTATAGTTCTGCCATGACTTTCGAGCCAGGTCAATATAGAGCCTGTAATCTCAGGAGCATATCTATGGTCACGAGTATGTGCGGATGCACTCATACGATTATAAAAGATACCCTCGGGAGGTGCATCGCTCAGATCCAACACGTGTTGATTGATGTTCCATTCCTCGTAAGGTAGGTTTAGCTCTTCTAAGGCGCTTCTTAATGGTGGTAACCAAGCTTCGTTTTCGTGAATGACAAAAATTTTAGACATCTCATTATTTTTTAATCCAAGTAAAAAAGCCCTCCCAAATAAATGGGAAGGCTTATATTTCTTATGTACTATAATATCCTCTTCCCAGTCAATAGACTAAGCAACAACATAGACAGCAACAAGTCGCCGAAAATGAGCAAGAGAATATGATAGTAGTTTTGTTCATCAATATAAAAGTATGTCTGTTTTTTATCTGATGCATGATCGTCATTGTATTAATCTATGGAATTTGATCTGATGTCCGTTGTGAGACAAGGGTGAGAAATACTTTTTTATTTGGAAGGAATCAGCGATTAAGGTTTAAATCTTAAATGAAAACCACCAAAGATATGTAGTCCAAAACAGTTGTGGCTTTTATTGAATTCATAAAAATCCATCCTATATTTGCATGATTATCAATGTTATAAACATTAGTTCTTTTTATAATAAATGAGTAAATCCAAAGTAAAAGCAATATCGTTAGACCCAGAAAAAAGCAATGGTGGACTGGAAGGAATGTACAAGGAGTACTTCCTTGACTATGCTTCCTATGTGATTCTGGAGAGGGCGGTACCTGCCATAGAAGACGGGCTAAAACCCGTGCAGCGAAGAATACTGCATACACTCAAGAAGATAGATGATGGTCGTTATCATAAGGTGGCTAATGTGATAGGTCAGACGATGCAGTATCATCCACATGGGGACGCCGCGATAGGTGCGGCTCTGGTTAATCTGGGGCAGAAAGATTTGCTTATTGATACGCAGGGTAACTGGGGTAACTACATAACGGGTGATGCTTCGGCAGCACCGAGATATATAGAAGCTCGACTGACCAAGTTTGCTCTGGATGTGGCATTCAATGCCAAGACGACGGAGTGGCAACTATCTTATGATGGTCGAAACAAAGAGCCAATAACACTCCCTATGAAATTTCCTCTAGTGCTCGCACAAGGGGTAGAAGGGATTGCGGTGGGCCTTTCGACTAAGATATTACCACATAATTTCGTAGAACTTATTAAAGCCTCGATCAAGGCCTTAGAAGGGAAAAGATTTAAGCTGTATCCAGATTTTCAGACAGGAGGAAAAATAGATGTCTCCGAGTATAACCAAGGCAAAAGAGGAGGAAAGGTAAAAGTCCGCGCGCGTATAGAGCAGAGAGATAAAAAGACTCTGGCTATCACAGAATTGCCTTATGGTGTGACGACTGGCAATCTGATTGATAGCATCCTCAAGGCGAATGACAAGGGTAAAATACAGATCAAAAAGGTCATAGATAATACGGCTAAGAACGTCGAAATACTGCTGGAACTCCCCTCAGGTGTATCTGCGGAAGTGACCCTAGAGGCATTGTACGCATTTACTAATTGTGAAATATCCATATCACCTAATGCGGTAGTCATTGCAGATAAGAAGCCCTTGTTCTGTGGAGTCGATGATCTGCTAAAGATATCGGCAGAAAATACGAAGGGATTACTCAAGAAAGAACTAGAGATACAAAAGAGTGAATTACTCGAAAAATGGCATGCCGTTAGTCTGGAGAAGATATTTATAGAAAATAGGATATACAGGGATATAGAGGAGGCAGAGTCTTTTGAAGAGGTGCTCAAGATAATAGATAAAGGATTGCGTAAGTATGTCAAGACCCCTGGGGACAAGGCGACCAAAAATGATAAACGTCTCAAACTAAAAAGAGAAATAACTGAGGAAGACATAATCAAATTGACCGAGATAAAAATCAAAAAAATCTCGAAGTATAATAAGTTCAAAACCGATGAATTACTTAAATCCATAGAAGATGAACTAAAGCAAGTTAATTATGACCTCAAACATCTAACTGAATATGCCATTGCCTACTTCGAACGATTATTAGAAAAGTATGGTAAAGGAAAAGAGCGCAAAACAGAAATTGCAGAATTTGATACCATCAAGGCGGTCGCTGTTGTTGCTAAGAATGCCAAACTATATGTCAATAGAAAAGAAGGATTTATAGGTACGGGTATCAAAAAAGATGAGTTTATCTCTGAGTGTTCTGATATCGACGATATCATTGGATTTACTAAGCAGGGTACTATGCGAGTGGTAAGAAATGGTGATAAGGTATTCATAGGTAAGAACTTATTGCATGCGGCCGTATGGAAGAAAGGAGATGAGCGCACGACCTATAACATGATATATATAGATGCCAAATCGGGACGTGCTTACGCTAAAAGATTCAATGTAACCTCGATTACCAGAGACAAAGAGTATGATCTGACGACAGGTGATGCCAAGAATAAGGTGGTGTACTTTGCGGCCCATCCTAATGGAGAGACGGAGACTGTGCAGATACAGTTGACGCCAGGGTGTCGGGCCAAAAAGAAGGTCTTTGATTTTGATTTTGCCGACCTAGAGATTAAGGGTAGGGGATCTAAAGGTAATATCGTCACTAAGTGGCCTGTCCGTAAGGTGACTCAGTTAGAAGTAGGAGAAAGCTCTCTAGGAGCAGTGGAGGTATGGATAGATTTGACCAGTGGAAGATTGAATAAAGAGGGACATGGCAAATATCTTGGCGAATTCGAGTCAGGAGAAATGATAATCACAGTCTATAAGAACGGAACTTATATGCTGAGTGAATTCAATTTTGATAAAAAATATGATGGTCCTAATCTTATAGATGCAGAAAAGCTGTACGAAGAGACCGTCCTGAGTTGCGTCTACTACGAGGGGGAGAAAGGTTGGACGATGGTCAAGCGTTTCCATATAGAGACACAAAGCGAGGATGTCTACACCAAGTTTATCTCACATCATAAGTCGTCTAAGTTGTATTTGGCAACATTGAGCGAGACGCCAGTGGTGAAATTTAGTTACAAGAAAAATAATCAGAAACAAGAGGAAGAAATAGATTTATCTGAATTTATAGGTGTCAAAGGATGGAAGGCTATAGGTAATAAATTAGGTGAGTATAAAATATTAAAGATAGAAGAGCACGGCGAGGAAGATAAAAGTGTAAGTAAAAGTGTTACAAAATCAAATGATGCAAGTCTAAAGGATAATAAAGGCAACCAATCAAAAAAGAATGGTATAATTAATCCTGGTGATACCATAGAGTTTGATTTTTAGGAAGTCTTTTTATTTATAACTTAGCAAAAAACGGATTATCATGTCAATGCTTTCTTTTATGGGTGTCTCTATCGCGGTTGTTATCGGAGTTGTATATTACCTAGCTGACAGAGGCGAGATATAGGTCTTTTATACTTCTCATTTTACTAGAGACGGTCTGCTGTAAGATCATTTATAGGCTGTTAGGATAGATTCTGTGGCATCTATTAGCTTATTAATTTTATCGGAATTATAGGCGTCAGAATGAGCTGGCCCATAACCTCCCTTGTCGTTATCGTAATACTTTCCTGTATTTCCACTATGTATATCAGATAGAGAGACTTCATGTATTATGTTAGCTCCCTTATCAGCTGACGACCAATATCTTCCGTAGGCTTCTCTTACCATATTTGTATTGAGCAATGACCCTGGATTGAGTGCTATAGACGTTATTTTCGGTTCTTGTTCTGCTAAATAAAAACTCCAGATTAATATGGCCAATTTACTTTGGGCATAAGCCTCTTGACTTGATACCTTTATATTTCCATTGAGCAAACCTGCTGAGACTTCGCTCTGCGCCGCAGAGCTGAGATTAATTATCCTTGGTTCTTTACCTTGTTTTATTATATCTAATAAGCCATAAGTCAGAAGATAAGGTGCAAGATAATTGACGACTATTCGCACATCTATCTTATGTTTGGTTATCTCACGGGGGGTCTTAAATATTCCAGCATTGTTAACTAAGATGTCGATTGAGTTTGTTTTATTCTTCACTTCTTCTATCATCTTGCGTACCTGATCTAAATCAGAAAAATCGGCAACGAACCCATCTATATTATCATTGGATGATGAACTCTTTACTTCTTCCATGACCCTTTTTAGTTTTTCCTCGTTTCTTCCATGCAGATATATATGATGGCCCTCGCTGGCCATTTTTATAGCCGCTAATTTTCCTATTCCGTCAGTGCTTCCCGTAATCAGGATTGTTTTGTTCATTTTTCGAGTTATTGACTTAATTATGAAAATGTACCAATACTTTTTGTGCCAAAGTTTCCATTGTCTTTTGGATGTTATCCATATTAAACCTGAGATTTATGGCTATGTGGTTAACTCCTATACGTTTCAATTGGTGAAAATAATCTAATAAATAGTTGATACCAGTTCTGATTCCTAGATGAATGCCTACAGGCTTATAATCATCATCTGATTGCAAGTCGATATATAGTGGCTGTAGGAATGGTTTATTTATTCCCTGAGTTTGGGGATAGATTGTCTCCATTCTTTTATATTATATTCTTGCATATAAAGGTTGCGAGGATAGTACATCCATCCGTCACCATGTTCTGATATCCAGCTAATATTTTGCTGGCTGTGACCAGTTATAAGCAGAGGTATTTTGCTGCCGTATGGTTTGGGTAATACGTCTGATTTTCCGTCCACTTGTCCCCATCTATTATTTTCTATTATGGGAAATTCTAACTGAGCCTGACGTATATAATCGAACGCTTCTCTAAATAAAATT
Organism: Saprospiraceae bacterium; assembly: GCA_020628095.1. Classification (GTDB taxonomy): domain Bacteria; phylum Bacteroidota; class Bacteroidia; order Chitinophagales; family Saprospiraceae; genus RFSX01. The sequence goes on along the minus strand of JAHDFP010000018.1, from coordinate 1,520 downwards.
CCCCGCTTATCGTATTCTGTATTCGTTGCGGGATATTCTTCGTAGCGATCTCCTGAGGCTACGCCAAGTATAAGTCGACCATTGGATAATTGATCTACCGTAGCGGCTGATTTGGCGATATGTAGAGGATGGTGTAGCGGTAGAGCAATACTAGCGATGCCTAAGGCAATATTTTTAGTCTGACCAGATAGATAACCTAAATAAGTGAAGGGATCATAAGTCTGACCTGCATCTCCAAAAGAAGGGACATGCAGAGGCACGTCCCTTAGCCATATTGCTTTATATCCTAAAGATTCTGCTAACCTTACTCTTGCCAGTTGCTGCTGTAACCTAGGTACAGAACTATTGCTGTACTCCTCTATAGGTACAACTAAGCCAATGCTAAGTGAATTAGGCTCAAAAACTTGATTGAAGCCTCGGTTAATTTGTTCAAATGCCTGAACCAGAATAAAATTTTCTAATTTTCTACGACAACTTTGCCCATTCCTTCTCCACTGGATAACCGTGCATGTGCTTGCTGTACTTCCTCTAGAGAATACCTGTTAGTATCCACGATTGGTCTGAGCGCACCGGCTTCCACTATTCTTGATACATCACTTAATATGCGGTTATGCTCTTCTCGTTGGTAGTTATGTAGCATAGGTATAAGCATGAATACAACATGCAGAGATAATCCCTTAAAGTGTGCCAAAGTAAGATCTAACTCACATAAAGACACCGTGCTAACGACATGCCCGTTGAGCTTGGCGGCATTAAATGAATTTATCATGTTAGCACCTCCTACAGAGTCATATACGATATCGAATCCAGCTCCACCAGTATGCTTTTGCACATAGTCCTCTACTTTCTCCGTTTTATAATTTATTGCTGTAGCACCTAGTTCTTCTATCAAAGCCATTTGTTTTTCGCCACCTCCAGTAGAGCAAACCTCCGCTCCAAAGTGTTTAGCTAATTGTAGCGCAACATGCCCTACACCACCAGACCCTCCATGTACGAGTACTTTTTGACCTTTCTTTATTCCTGCGCGCTCCAGTCCCTCGTATGCTGTAATCGCCACTAGAGGGAGAGCCGCCGCTTCTCTCATGGATATATTTTTGGGTTTATGGGCTATGAGCCGGCTATCGGCTGAGATATATTCTGCTAATGCTCCAGGCAAATTTGCTAACCCACCTGCACAGCCATAGACTTCGTCTCCTACTTGGAAATTGCTGACATCGGAGCCAACTTCTTCCACCACACCAGCAAAGTCCATTCCTATGATTGCTGGAAGATCAGGTGATAATGGAAGGTCTTTTCCCATTGTACGAATCATCGTATCCACCGTATTGACGCTGGATGCGGCTATTTTTATAAGAACTTCATTACTTGCTGCGTTAGGTTTTTCTATTTCCGAAATTTCAAATTTGGATTCGCTGCCATATTGATTGAGTATCATTGCTTTCATAAGTTTCTCTTTACTTTTACTATTAATGTCACCATCGGGGAATGGGAGAAAATCCCTCACCTTTAGGTGAAGACTT
>JAHDFP010000005.1 GCA_020628095.1 Saprospiraceae bacterium | reverse complement strand
CGTCCCCGTCAGTATCCCAACAGTTAACGCCATCTCTACCGTCTGCTCCGTTAGCGCCATTCTGACCATCAACACCATTTCTTCCGTCACGACCATCTGCGCCATTAGAACCGTCTTGACCGTCAACGCCGTCTCTACCGTCTGCACCATTCTCACCATTGATACCATTTCTTCCATCAGCTCCATCAGCGCCGTTTTCTCCATCCTGTCCATCAATGCCATCTCTACCATCAGCACCGTTTTCACCATCAACACCATTTCTTCCATCTGCTCCATTCTCACCATTTTGACCGTCTACACCGTCACGTCCGTCTCTACCATCTGCTCCGTTTTCTCCATCCTGTCCATCGACACCATCACGACCGTCTCTTCCATCAGCACCATTTTCTCCATTTATACCATTACGTCCATCTCTACCATTTTGACCATCGACACCTGCTGGGCCTCTATCACCTTGAGGTCCTCTTGCTCCTGTATCACCCTGAGGTCCTTCTGGTCCCTCCGGCCCTCTTGGTCCTTCAGGTCCTTCAGGTCCTTCTGGTCCTTGACCTCCATCTGGTCCTTGCGGTCCTTCTGGTCCAGGAGCACCAGTTTCTCCTGCTGGTCCTTCTGGTCCTTCTGGTCCTCTTGGTCCGACATCACCAGTCGCTCCCGTAGCACCAATTTCTCCTCTTAATGATAAAAGGAAATCTATTTCTGTTCCTATGTTACCAGCAGCTAACCATATTTCGTAAGCTGAAAGTCCGATAGATCCCGTAGCACCTGTTGCTCCCGCAGGCCCTTCTGGTCCTTCTGGTCCTTCTGGCCCCTCAGGTCCTTCTGGTCCTTCTGGTCCTCTTTCTCCTTGTGGTCCTCTTTCTCCTTCGTCACCATCTATTCCATCTCTTCCGTCAAGACCATCTCTTCCATCTACACCGTCTCTTCCATCAGCTCCTTGACAATCTTGAGCATTCCATCTTCCGTCTCCATTTACATCTTCATTAGAATCATTAACACCATCACCGTCAGTATCCCAACAGTTAATTCCGTCTTCACCATCATCTCCATCTCTGCCGTCTCTTCCATCAGCTCCGTCTCTTCCATCAGCTCCATCTCTTCCGTCTCTTCCATCTCTACCTGCAACACCTCTTTGTCCTCTTGGCCCTTCTTCACCTTGTATACCTTGCTCACCTCTTGGTCCTTGTGCACCTGCATTACCTTGTGGTCCTCTTGGTCCAACTTCACCTTGCGCACCTTGTAAGGACGCCAAGAAATCTGCCATTGATCCTGTATTAAACATTAACCAGATTTCGTAAGCAGAAGATCCTGTTATAGATACTATGAAATCCGCCTCTGTTCCAACATTACCAGCATCTAACCAAGCCTGATATGCAGAAGCACCAATAGCACCTGCAGGTCCTTCTGGTCCAGCTTCTCCTTGTGGTCCTCTTGCTCCTGTAGCACCTGTAAGACCCTGAGGTCCTCTTGGTCCTATTTCACCTTGTATACCTTGTACACCTTGTTCACCTCTTGGTCCTCTTTCTCCTTGCTGACCTTGAGGTCCTCTTGGTCCTTCTGGACCAACCTCACCTTCTAAGCAAGACCATATAGGATTAGAAGGTGTTCCTTTATTAACCTGAACACAATCGATATCAATGTTATAAACAATCTTTCCAGTAGAAGGGAATATCAACGCATCTCGTTGATCCGTGGTCAATTGTAATAGATATGCCTCTATACAATGCCACTCTGGGGAAAGATCTGTTCCCTTGTTTACTTGTATGCATTCGAGATCTGTATTATATATAACTGCACCTTCTAGTGGTGTAGCTATAAGATCTCTATCTGCAGATGACATTCGTGTGGGTACAAACACGAGACTGTCACTAACTAATTCTAAAATCGATGCATCATCTATGTTAGCTGGATCATCACCGATGATCAACTGTGCATTCGTTTCTAGATTGGTGAATAATAAAATGCTTAAACAAGCAAACACTTTTACCCATATTCTCTTTTGATTCCTCGATGAATTATCATCTGAATTCGAATTGGAGAGTAATGTTTTTACCATTATTAACTTTTGTGTTAACATTAAATAATTAATAAATGAATATCAGCAATCATACGCTGTAAGTCGACGTATGATAGAAAATCTTAATCTAATAGCAAATAACTCATACGACTACAATCTCTTTATCTCCCATAGAAGACAAAAGTTAGACATTAGTCATATGAGTATTCTATATTATATATAAAGAATTGATCAGCAATATCTTAGTCGGTAAACACTAACATAAATCGATCTTGGGAATTAAAATTGATCTTATGAAATTTGGAAATACTTTTGTAGAATTTGGTTTATTACTGCTTTAAAAACGCTACGAATTTAAAACTTGAAATCAGTTTTTTAAAACATATCGCAATTTTTTTATTCGAAATTATCTTTTGATTTATTATTCGTCACCATTCTTTCAAAAAATATATCATAAGTTTTTGACAGAATAGACCAATCATATTTCCTAAGATTATTCTTTATATATGAGTTATTTCTATATGTATCGGTCAAAAAAGCCACTGTTTTGTCATATAATTCCTCTTCCGAGTGGTAAAATAATGAGCTATCGGAAACATATTCTGAGTACACCATATCAGTCGGTAGGAGAGGGGAGTTGCCGCAATAGATGGCCTCTATTACGCTCAATCCAAAGAAGTCATGATCTGATGTAACTATAAGAATGTCCGTGGAAGATATCATCTCGATATATTGTTGATATGATTCTATGTATCCCAGATGTATAATGTGACTGCCAAACTCATCCATAACTTCCTGGTATTGTTTTTCATTTTGGTCTTTATCGAGACCAGTGATGCAGAGCTTATAATCTTGGTGGTTACGATTTAGCTTTCTGAGAAGATTGATGAAAAGGGTAGGGTTCTTATCATATTCCCATCTGTGATTCCATAATATAGTCTTGACCTTTTTGTTTGTCTTATTATCTGTCTCAGAATGAGAGTATCTGTCCAGCAAACTAAAATCCAAGCCAACCTCGATGACCTCAGATTTGTTTTTGATTCTGTCGACGGATGATTTGTTATTATAATCAGGCATCTTATCTAAAAGCTGATTACAAGCACTGACAAATTCTTTCTTATGATAATGTGAGTTAAAGAGAACGGCATCGGTAGCTAGACATGACTTGTAGTTCTGATAGCCATAGCTGAGATCAAAATTTTTCTCTGACAAATGAGACAGGGGATAGGTCAGCTGGTTTTCGTGCATATATAATATATAGGAGCAATCCAGATGACCGCGTAATAATGAGATCAACATAGACATATCTATCATAGAAGACGCGATGATGATATCTGGACGGGATTGATCCTCCAAAATCATTTCGTAGAATGTATAAGCAGCGCCTTGCATCCGCCATTTCCATTTCCGTGCAGGCAATGTCATCAACTGGATGTTATGCCGAGAGTATCTAATCAAATTATCAGCCCAATACTTATGAGAACCTCCATAATAGGATTCTAATAATAAGATGTTCTGTTTATTATTGGTCTCAGTTCTCATTGCTCTTGTAAGATCGGATGCTATATTATATAGGTGTGAATATCGGAAAATATAATTCCTGTATGTGGTAGAGGTGGCGCTGGCTTCGACAAAAGCCTATTTAACATAATAGTAAACTTCGTAATACTCATCAATTATCTATAAAAGTTTGTTAATCAATCTGTTAAGTGATTTTAGTATCTGATTAGAACTGCAAATAGTTTCGATATAGTTTCGATTATGCATTATAAATGGGAAGTTTGATGTGATGACAAGTGAAAATTATTGCATCATACTTCATAAATCTATTGATATGCAATTGTTCCCTATGACACTAAGATAAGGATGTTATTTTGGTTTACTGTTCAAGACATCTTAGGGTGAAATAGGTGCATGGAATCCATCCAAATTATTGCATTAACTTTGTCATATCATTTTCAAGACTGGTGACGCAATTAAGTCTTTGGCGAGACCCACTAATAAAACAAAGTTTTAAATACAAGTTTTTAACACAAATTTAAGAAATTTGACTCGGTCCTCTTAGGGGTAAATATTTACAAACAAAGACCCTATACACTAAACATAAACGAAACAACAACACAAATGCTTAACTGGTGTAACAGGTCAGATTGATGTTTCGTTTTATAATAAAATATTGTTGGTCATATAAAACAGTTTAAGTTCCATTCATTGGTCATGGTTGTTACGTGATAATCCAATCTTCATATTTGAAAAAATTATATATGAATAAAACAAGTTTATGATGCATTGTTTTATATTACACAAATATTGGAATGCGACTTGCAATGGGTGCGTTAGGGGCAGTAACAACATTACGTTTAACCTATAACAACAAGAAGTTTTATCACCGTTCTTTTTCAAACGATTCTTCTTTTTTTATAATAATCTCGTGACTTTCTTCTCATTACATAATATTTATTTGAGAAAAACTTCACTATGTACTTTGAAAGGGAACTAAGAAAACAACTTACTGCATGGAAGCGCAGTGCAAGAAAACCACTTATAATTAAAGGGATACGGCAAGTAGGAAAAACTACTTTAGTAAAGAAATGGGGAGATGAAAAATTTAAAGACGTTGTTTATCTTAACTTACAGGACTCTAAAATAAAGGAAGTTTTTACTGAATTCTATGAACCTGAAATCGTAATTGAAAAAATTACAGGATTAGCTGACAGACAAATCGATAGAAATGAAACGCTAATAATTCTTGATAATATAGATGATTGCATTTCATGTATTAAATATCTTCCAATCTTTAACCAGCTAAAAGAGAAATACTACATTATCAGTATATCTTGTTATTTCGATTTTTTAGCTTCTGAGTTTCATACATCTTTCCATAAACAGGTTCTTGTAAAGACTTTACATCCATTATCATTTAAAGAGTATATAAGTCAGATAAGTCAGTTCGGTAAAGCAGCGTATACACATTACATTAATCAAGACTATATCAAATGCGTAAAACAAAAATTTTATGATTTGATGGGACAATATTACCAAGCCTATTTAATCTCTGGTGGTCTACCTGAATCAGCAAGCTCTTATCATGTAACAAAATCAACTTATAAAACGGAGCAGATTAAATCCAAAATCAGATGCAAAATTCAAGCTGATTTTTTAAATATGCATAATGGTGTTATGCCTAAGAGACTAAATGATATTTGGACAAGTATTTCTAATTCAGCAAAATTTAAGTCATTCAATTTTAGTAGTATTGGGAAACACAGTCGAGTTAGAGAGTATAATTACTGTATAGATTTTCTTGCTAAATCAGGATTAATCCATAAGATTAATGGTGTCCACTTCAATTCATATGTATTTGCAGATGTTGGATTATATAACCACATCATGGAGAGAGCAAATTTAATTTGTAAGGATAAAAAGGTATTGTACACTATCGTCGAAGTAGCTCGAAATTGTGATACTATTAATTACTCTGATGGGACTTTTCGATGCACATATCGAGGACAAGATTACCGAGTAGTATGTATTCCTAAGAGAATAAAAACTATCAAACAAAATGACAAATGTCATCCTCTAAGAATTTGCATTGGAAATTATAATTCATCAGTTCAAACTGGCGAAATCAGATTACCACCATTCTTTGCGGGTGATTTATTTAAGTTTTATTCAATTGCGGAGAAGCACCTAAGACATGGAGAGCATAAACCAAAAAAGGTCTATGATTTTTATTGAAAAATGAGTTAAATGCTATTTATGTGTAAATCCACACATTTTATCTGCATTTTATGTGAATACACATTCATCTTTCCTCTTTGATATACAAATCATTTGAATAAATATTGGTAAATTCCGTTTGTTTTTCATATATTATGATGATGGGCAATAGAATTTCGATAGAATCAGATGTATTTCGAGGAATAAAACTACCAGAAAATGGCTTCATAGTTGGATATGCCGCCTTAATGAATGTTTACGACCTAAAGATACCAGTACAATATCCAATTTCCATCGTTAGTAAGAAAAATAGACAATACTATAAAGATGGATTTCTTGTGCAAACCATTAGATATCTACCAGAGGACACCCTCTATAAACACTTAACTTTTGCTCTAAAGTATGAAGGTGTAAATCTATTGATACTTAAAAAGCTATTTGATGTATTGAATGAAGAAGATATAGCACAAATAGTTGAACACGAACCAACAAGCCAGTATTCTCGAAGAATTTGGTTTTTATTCGAATGGTTACTCGATAAGAAGTTAAATATTGATGATGCAGACCCTAAGGTCAAATATTCAAAGTTAGTAGATAGTCGGATACAATATGCTTTAGATGAAGGGGAGAAGAGTCCAAGGCATCGGATTGAAAACAACCTGTTAGGCACAAAAGAATTTTGCCCTCATGTATACCGTTCAAAAAAATTAATGGGTTTTGAAAACAGAGAGTTGGGCAAAGAACAGAATCAATTTCAAAATAGGTTTGGTAAATCACTGATGCAAAGAGCCTCAGCATTTTTATTGCTTGCAGATTCTAAAGCATCGTTCACAATTGAAGGAGAAAGTCCAAGGAGTCAAAGGTTGGTTGGGTGGAGTAAAGTTATTGGACAAGCTGGCAGAATTGATTTAAGTAAAGATGAGCTAATTAGACTCCAAGATGTAGTTATAGAAAAAAAGAAACACATACAAATGGGGTTAAGAAAAGAAGGCGGATTTATAGGCGAGCATGATTATGACACCTATGAGCCTATCCCAGAGCATATTTCTGCTCATAGCAAGGATTTAGAAGAATTGATAGATGGCTTAATTGATTCTAACAATAAATTAATCCAATCGCAAAGTATTGATGCAGTAGTAAGTGCAGCAATAATAGCCTTCGGATTTGTATTTATTCATCCATTTGTTGATGGTAACGGAAGAATTCATCGGTATCTAATTCATCATCTATTGGCGAAGAAACAATTCTCCAACCAAGGTTTAGTATTCCCTGTTTCAGCCTCTATTCTAAATAAGATTGATGATTATCGTTCAGTCTTAGAATCTTATTCTAATCCTCTTTTAGAATATATTGAATGGAATACCACAAGTAAACATAATGTGGAAGTTAAAAACGATACTAAAGATTTATATAGATATTTTGATTGCACTTCGCAAGCAGAGTTTTTGTATGAATGTGTAGTTGATACAATTGATAATATTATTCCGAAAGAAATAGAATATTTACAAAAGTACGATGAATTCAAAAGAGAAATCGAGAATGAGATTGGTCTGCCAGATAATCAAATAAATTTATTGGTAAAATTTATGCAACAGAATGATGGAAAGATAGCAAAGCGTCGATTACAAAAAGAATTTAAAAATTTGGATAACATAGAAACGGAGATTATTGAAAAGAAATTTCAAGAAATATTTTAGTTAGATTTTATATGACAACAAAAGACTATGGTGTAATAAAATTTTATGAGCCTAATGAGGAAAATGGTTGGTTAGCAAATTTTTCAGCTCATCCCTTTGAATTAGATGGCGTTGAGTGGAAAACAGTTGAACACTATTTTCAAGCACAAAAATTTCCAAAAAGCAACCTATTTGAAAAAATTAGAAATTCAGAGAAGCCAGCCGATGCAAAACAGATAGCTAAGGCTAATAAATTACAAAGAAGGCAAGATTGGAATAGCATCAAAATACTTGTAATGTATAAGGGAATAAAAGCTAAATTTTGCAATCATAAGAACTTGAAGCAATTATTGGTTAATACTAATTCCTCACTATTAGTTGAAGATTCAGAGGCAGATTATTTTTGGGGAGTAGGAAAAAACGGAGATGGTAAAAATGTTATGGGAAATTTGCTAATGATATTAAGAAATGAAATTCAATTAAATGTACTTAGATAAAGCATACATAAGACATACACAAAAATTATTTATCAATGACTTTACCAATGCAATGACAATGGGTTTTGCTGCGGTATTTGCTGGTGCTGGTTTGTCAATGGATTCTAATGTTCCATCATGGAAAGATTTAGTTAAACCATTTTCAAAAGAATTAAGGTTAAACCACAACGAAATCAATGACTATATCGAGTTAGCACAATTCTATGTAAACAATCGTAAAAAAAATAGAAATAAAATAACAGAAAGAATTATTAAGTCTATATCAAAGACAAGTCCCAATTCTAAACATGAGATTATTGCGAGCCTTCCAATTAAGACATATTGGACTACTAATTATGATAACTTAATTGAAATGTCTTTGATAAAAGCTAAGAAAGCTCATGTATCAGTTAAACACATGACACAGCATTTAGTGGAGCCTTCACCTTTTGGCAGTACAATAGTTTACAAGATGCATGGAGATATATCAAATGCAAGTAAAGCGATTATAACAAAGGACGATTATGAAAATTATCATAAAACTCATCAAGAGTTCCTTAATCACTTAGAAGGCGACTTAGCTACAAAAATGTTTTTATTTATTGGTTTTAGCTTCAACGACCCTAATCTTGATTATACTTTAAGCAGAATTAGGCAATCTTATAAAGAAAATCAAAGGAATCATTATTGTATTCAAAGAGTTGTTTCAAAAACTGATTTTAAAAAGGATAAAGATTTTCATCATGCCATTCAGCATCAAAAATTGACAATAGATTATTTAAAACACTATAATATAGATACTGTACTTGTAGAAGATTTCAAAGATATTGAAAAACTATTGTTAGAACTACGTTGGAATTATAGAAAGAAGAACATATATATAATAACAGGAGAAGCAGTAAAAAAAGGGACACCTAAATCTAAAGCAAAATACAAAGACCTTGCATATAGGTTTTCATTTAAATTAGGTAAATCTTTGGTCGCAAATGGTTACAAAATTCATATTGAACTCCCTGATGATTTAGGTATTGAAACGGCTATGATTAGTGGGGTAGTGAAACAATTTACATTATCGAAATCGTATCAAAACATTGATGCAATATTAAGTTTCGAAGTTAAGGAAGGATTAAAGAAAAAGCACATAGACTCAAATAAAAAACTAATTCCTTCAAAATTTAAACCCTGGATTGATATAAGAAATAAAATAATCGAAGAGTGTGGAATATTGATTTACATTTTTGGCGACAAGCTATTTCCAGAGCCTGAAATTGATTTTCTGGAACAATGCGGAGATGTACAAATTATCCCTGTTGAAGCTACAAAAGGTATTGCAGAAAAAATCTATTTAAGTCATAAATCAAAAAAAATTAAATATTCTTCTCATGTTATAAAGATGAATAAACAATACTCTGAACTGAATTCAAAAAACTTAAAACCAATTGTAAAAGCCGTAGTAGAAACTATAAAACTAATTAGCAATGAATCAAGAATATAAAACTACCACTACATCTAATAATAGAAATTCTGCAACCCTATTAATGACAATTCTAATTGCATTACTTGGTGCATTTATGATGACACTTACAAGTAGTCCATTAGTTAAAGGAGCTGCATTACTTTGGATACCTGCTGCACTTCAATTAGTTGCAGGTGTTTGGTTGGGATACATTAGGGGTTTCTTAGCCGGTGGGATTGGTGCTTATTTAGCTGGAATTATAGCCTATGGTGGCTGGGGGCTTCCAGATATTATAATGAATCTAATCGCTGGTGGTTTTGCGAACAGTGTACTACCTGCATTTTTATTCAGCACATTAAAAATTAATCCTGATTTAGATTCAAATCCAGAGACCATGACAAAAGGGTTTATTAGAGTTTTAGTATTAACAGCAATAGCAATAGGATTAGGTTTTGTTTCTTTAAACCAAGAATGGGGATGGAAAGGTTATTTACCATCTATTATTATTGTCTTTGCTCTGCCATTTTTGTTAAATGACTTAAAACTTAATAAGAAACAATTTATAATGGCATGCATTGTTTGTGTTGTTATAAGTTTTATTAGCGCAGGGATTGGATTTTCAGGTATGAGGCTGGGTGGACAAACTCAGGAAGCGGCATTAATTTCAGCGACTGGCTGGTTTTTAGGTGACGTTATTTCAGCATTTCTTGGTTTATATATTTTAGCGTCTTTTACTAAAAAAGCCATAGCCAGAAAAGTATACTTGCCCAAAACTAATTAGATTAAGTCGTGAATGAATTTGAAGAAAGAGGAAAAAAGAAAGGTAAAAGAAGAAAATAAATACTTTCACGTCTTTATTTTCATATGTCTTATAATAGTATCCAGTCTGATATACTTTATTTCTAATTCATGGATTTTTGGTTTAGCTTTTTTTCTATTCTCATCAATAATTGCGATTTATGTCAAGCCCAATAAACTGACTTTTAAATTAATTTTAGTCACCCTTTTAGCAAATAGTGTATTCCTTTTAGGTAATTTATTTTTTTCTCCCGAATCACAAACTGATACTAATTTTTGGATTTTCAGAATCAACCAAATTGGTTTTGAATTAGGAATCAATAAATGGCTTATCAGGTCAGGGACATTGCTCATCGGTTTATCATGGATAAGAAATTATACAATCACGGATATGTATACTGTGATTGAAACTATTTTATTTGCAAGAAAAAATTCAACAAGGAAGAAATGGTTAATTGCATTTTTTTCATTTCTTTCTAAAGAAGGAAATTATTTGAAAGATTTTTATAAATCACTACTTACTAAAAATATCAGTTTTTCATTTTTAAAATTCGGTAGGAACCTAAAAATTATAATATTGATTGCGAAAAAATATGTTAGTGAATTCTTTGACAAAAATGACAACTATTCATATCGTATCCAATCAAGTTTCTTAAATACCAATTTAACTGAAATAACAGGTAAACCAATCAATAATGTCATAGGACTAAAAGGAATTTCTGCAAAGTATGATTCAGATTCACATCCAGTAATTAGTAATATTAATATGCTATTTGGTAAGTCCAGCACTAATTTACTGATTGGTAATAATAAAGTAGGAAAGACCACAATAGCTAATTGTTTATCTGGATATATCCCACATATTAGAGGTGCTATTAAAGGTCAAATTATTTTTTTCTCTTCAAAAGATTTTCATTCTGAAAAACTTCAAACTATTAGTTCGTATGTGCAATATTTACCAGAAGAATCAAGAAAGGCAATATTTGGTCTTACTGTAAATCAAGAATTGCTGGCGAAAAATCCGAACTATAAAATTAGTGATGTTAAAGAATTTGAGATTGATGATTTACTGTATCAAAATACGAATACACTTTCTGGTGGAGAATTGATTAAAGTAATATTTGCAAGTATCTATATATCACAACCTAAATTTTTAATTCTTGACCAACCTTTAGTTCAACTTGACGAAATCGAGAGAGACAGATTTCTTAAATTAATAACCAGATTAAAAAATGAATTTGGAACAACGACCTTAATAATTAGTCAATCCTTTTTTCAAAAATTCGATTCTTATTTTGATAATATTTTCATTCAGGATTCAATCTCTTCCATCAGAAAAATAGAGAATAACTCTGATAGAGAATTTTTAATAGCCAATTATGTCAAAAAACACAACATAGAATTTATTGAGCTTGAAAAAATTGGAGAACAAATAGCGTCCGTCCAAGAATTGACAATTGAAATAGGAAGCAGAATTTTACTTGATAAAATTGATTTTAGTGTTTCTGCTGGGGAATTGATATGTATAAAAGGTGCAAATGGTTCAGGGAAAACTTCATTAGGTCTTGTTCTTGCAGGTGCGAATTCAAGCCTTATTTCTGATTTAAAAGTAAGAAGCGGCAAACTAAATTTATCCAAAGGTAAGGTTGGATATGCATTTCAAGACCCGTACTCTCAAATATTAGGAACTACGGTTGGGGGTGACTTTAACTTGGCAAATCGTCTTAATTTATATAAGAATTCTGTTAAAATAGATAAATTCAAGAAAGAAATCCATTCTTGGCTTAATCTGGATGATGGGACTAAAATAGAGGATTTACATCCATTTGAAGTTAAGAAACTTAGTATTGCTTCAATTTGTTATCATAATGAACTAATAATATTGGATGAACCTACTATCTTTGCAGATTTTGAAGGTAGGCAAGATATTATTAAATTAGTTAATATTTTGTTAACACATAATAAAGGAGTTATAATTATTTCACATGATGAATATTTGACTCAATTAATAAGAACGCAATACGTTATTAAAAACAAAAAGTTAGTTAGAAATGAAGTTGATTAGAGCTGGTAAGCAAGAGACAAAATTCGGAGTATTTGATTTAGCGGTATTTGGAAGCAATGAAAAAGCTGATAATCTTGCCATTGTATATTACCTGAATGATAGAAAATCTCAGGAGTCCCTATTGCGTATCCAATATGGGTGTCTTTTTGGTAATGTTTTCAGTAGTTTGGACTGCGATTGTCAACCACAAGTTTCCGAAAGTCTGAGGTTAATCCAGCAAAAATGTAACGGATTGTTAGTATATCTTCCTGCATATGAAGGAAAAGGAGTCGGTCTTATAAATAAAGCAAAACTATCTCACTATACACATTTAACGGATACACCACCGTTAGAAGGCTCTTCTAAATGTGGAATCAATTTTGAAGTTCATAATTCACTTGATTTTCTTCCTAATATTCTAACAAGTTTAGAGTTTTATCAACCTTTCGAAAACCTAAGCATATCGAAAGCTAAAATTGCGGAATTGTTAAGAGTAGGAGTAAATATCTCGAAGAATACATCACTCAAGATTGACGAAAATAATCTTTCATATAAAGCGAAAGCTGAAATTTTAGAGAAGAATCTGATTCTTAATATTAGGTAACTTTCTTCCATTATAAATGCTTCCTTCAAACCACAACTTCATACTTGAAGAATATAAGGCTGCTGTGCAGCTTACTTTTCATATTGACTCCCTTAGAAATAAGTTGTCAAGTATTTATCTCACATTTTGTGGCTTAATTACAGGTGTTCTTGCGATTATAATCAAAGGAGAGTACAAGTCATCAATTATCACACAATCTGAACTAATAGTTTTTCTTTCATTATTCGTTGCCATTATTGGATTAATAAAAATCCTCATTTTAGGTAGGCTAAGAAAAGTTCAATTTGAAAATTTTAATATAATCAATAATATAAGAACATTCTATCTGAATCGAACTCCGCTTCAAAAAAGACAAGAATTAAAAGATACCTTTTTATTAAATACCTCAACGTTACCTAAAGAAAGATTATGGAGTGGTTCATTTCTATGGGTCTTAATTATTATCTTTTCATCATCAACTATTTTAGCTTTTGGGGTATCAAATAGCTGGTTTAAAGAATATTCAATAATCATTCCTTTAGTCTACTTAATTATCTGCATCATCTTTTATTTTCTTTTATGTGCGCATAACTATAAATCCACAGCTATTTCTGATAAATAAATAGGTTTCAAAAATGAGAATCTTGGTTATATAAATGGCATAAGTATAACCTAAGCCTTTTTTAATTTACTGATTACCAAGGAATTAACGCTAAGTATTTGGAACTAAATCTTACCATAGGTTTGTTTAATGAGAGTATACCAAACCGACACAAGATGATAGATAATAAGAAAGCTACAACTACTCAGCCACTTGAATGGCAACAGGCACTTTGCATTCTTTATACCTTGAAAGGTAAACATGATTTAAAGAACCTTATGTTATTCGGATTAGGATTCTATACCGCATACAGGGTGGGGGACATCCTTTCCTTAAAGTGGTCGGACATTACTGGGGAAAAAATAGTTTTAATAGAAGCAAAAACTGGAAAGAGAAGGGTAGCATATCTGAATCAACAATTCTGTGAACTTCGAGATTGGGTCATTTCCCAGTATGATACAATACCAAAAGGATATATTTTCAGATACGACCGAAAAGGCGTACCAGCTAAACCTATGAGTGTGACGGCTGCAAATAAGCGCATTAAACAGGTACTGACAGATTTTGGCATTCAAGGTAAAAAGAGTAGCCATGTTTTAAGAAAAACATGGAGTAGGGCGGTATATATGTCTAATCCCACGGATTACCAACTAACTTTGTTGAGTCAGGCTCTCAATCATTCTTCTACACGTATCACAAGGCGTTATATTGGTCTAACAGAAGATAATATTCGTGAAGCCTATTTGTCTTTGCCTACTGCAAATCGGAAGTATAAGAAGGCTGGGTAATCATCAGAATACCTAATTTTTCAAACTACATAATTTCAGGTGTGAATTATTACACGCCATCTGAACATTTTTTGTGTAAATCTTCACAAATCTGGACGTTTCTTGATTTTGCTGATATTTATTTTAAAGCAAAACATGGAAAAGCTAAAGCAAATAAATAAGCCAAATAAAGAATTAGACATCCAAACATTTCACGAAAGTGCTGAAAAAATAAAAATTTTATTTCTGCAACAACTGACGCTCGACAATTTGAAAGCTACCTTATTCAGGAGTGAACATTTCGAACATAATGACGGTACGTTAGTATATGCTATACAGTATAATCTTGAATTTAGAAATCATGATTACCCAAAATATTGTTTGTCATTTTACGGCAATGAAGAAAGTGAATTATTAATTCCATTCTTAGGAATGAAAGGTAATAATCGTGCTATTACTATTTTTCACAATGAAGAATTAAATAATATTCCAAAAGTGATGTATGAACTTATTGAAGCAGAGAAAAGACCATGTATGTATGATATAGAATTTGATTTTGAATTGGAAAAAACTACAATCCCAGTCTAATGACAGTTATTGTATCCACTAAAGAACCATATAAATCCATAAAGTTTGAATATGCTAAGTTCAAGTCTATATTGGATACTTTTATATCCGAAGCGAGTTACAAATTAGCAGGTAGGTACAAAATTGAATTTGTAAAGGAAAATCTGATGGTCTCACCGATTCTAAACATGAAACATATTTATTGCTACAAGTATTCATTAGTGAGCCAAGACAATCCTATGATTAACCTTTCATTATATGTGACGTTTGATGAAGATGGTGGTAATTTCAATTTATATGTTGGCAGAGAGAGGACACAAGCTGCAATTTCAATTAATAATATAGATGAGATACTGGATACAGAAAAAGTGGAATCCTCGCTTGAAAATCCAAGTCATAGATTTGTGTTTACCTATGACTCTTAAAGACAATCCTTTGTTTCAACCGATGTTTTTTATACAGATAAGATTTTGCGGTTGGTAAAGGTGACGTAATAAGAGAAAAAAAATCACTAACAACTCTATAATGATGTAACATTTACTGATTACGGTTAGGCACGATTTGTTGTTTAATCATCCAATCATAGGTAGTGCCAATTTCATCTCTACTGAACTTTGCTTTTTCCTTAGACCATGAATATAGCTTATGGGACAATGTTTCAATATTAATTATTGTATCAGATTCTTTTAGCTCCAATAAGCAAGCATAAATTGTAGCTACTAATTCAACTTGTCTTGTGCGAACATTTTTGAAAATATCTATTAATGTTTGAATAGATTCATGAGTATCTGAAAAATATCTATTATAGTATTGTTTGTATGAGTCATATTTTTCCATCTTCGAATAGACTGGGACTTTATATTTTGCGTCTTTTCTAAACCCAACGTCATACCATTTTTGTTTCTTAAATTCCTTGTTTATAGAATGCATAAATTTATGGTCAAACGGGCCTGCTGCAAACTTCGCATATCTATTATTTAGTCCCATTTCACAAGAGTGTTCGCATAAGTATATGAGCTTTTGAAATTTCACTCTGCCAAAGGTTTTTTCTTCAATTAATTCGTCAACTATTTTGGCAGCAAGAACAACACGTTTAAAGTACGTTTTCTTATTTGAATCAGATACTTGCTTATCATGTTCAGCCAATATCTCTCTTTCCAGAATCTCTTGTTCATTTTTAGGACTAATGAACCCAGCAAGCATTAATCCTTTTTCGAAATCTTCCAGAGTAAATTCTCTATTTTTTTCCGTTGATTTCATTTATTGCATCTTGTATTTTGTTTTTTGCTCTTTGTCGTATTTTGCGAATACTATCTTTTTTTACTCCTAATTCTTCTGCCAAATCCTCTATAATATCTGTTTGGTGATATTTTCTAAACCTTTTGAACTCCAAATCTTTTAGAACAACTATCTTTTCTTTTTTACTCAATTTAGAAAAAATTCTTTCTGCAATTTCTTTTTGTTTAGAAAGAGATGAACCACTTGGAATTTTCAAGTCACCTTTCATTTCATCTAAGTAAAAATTAACTTTCTCACTCTTAGACTTATTAGCTTTATGAAAGTCATAAAACAATCTCGATTGGATTCTAAATAGCCATGCTAATATGGACTTTCTGGGTTCTTTTGTTGACACCCGACTGGCATCGAAGGATGTTGTCTTTCTTACCCTGTGAAAAGTGTCATGAGTCATCTGTTCGCCAATGTGTTTGTCCAATTTCCGCTTCTTACATACCAGCAAACTCTCTTGTTTCAAATCCTTGTAGTACCGTTGTACAAATTCATTGTACATCTCATCATTCTCTGATAATTGCTCTATTAGTTCTATATCTGTACATTGATGAAACTTATTCAACCCTTATTACTTAATATACTTGAAAGCGTGACATGTAAATTTATTAAAATATGTCACGCTTTGAAGTATTAGGAGCGAATAACAGTCTTTTTAGACTTAAAAGATTTTTATAACTGAATACTCAAACATTTTATGGATAAAAATGAACACCTAAAAAAAGTATTGAATACCAATGACATATCTAAAGTTGAACACCTGAATAGATATGTTGACAAAAAGAATGAAGTTAAATCGGCACTCGATAAGCATTTTTCGTTAGAGATTGCCAGTAAGTCTATTGACTCTGGTTCTTATGCTAAGAAAACAGCCAACAATACAAAATTTGATATAGATGTAGCTACGCCATTTAAGAAGAAAGAATCAGATGACCAAAATGGATTCTCAACACTTGAAGATATGTTTAATGATGTCTATAAATATTTACGAAATGATTTTGCGGATGGAGATGATGATTTAGAAAAAGATAATGTTCGAAAGCAGAAAGTTTCGATAGGGTTGAAATTTGTATTTGAAGATGGAGATGAGTTTGAACTTGATGTAGTTCCAGCAAGGGAAAGACCAGAGCATGGTAGTTATAATGACAACAGTACAGATTTATCATTATACATTAATCCAAGTAACCGTTCTAAGAAAGAAGAAGAAGAAAACAGAACTTCCATAAAAACAAATATTAAAAAGCATGTTTCACTACTATCTGGTGTCGGACGCACACATGAAAGGAAAGTAGCAAGGCTCTTAAAGGTATGGAAAACTAAGAAAAAAGAAGATGGTGGTGGTAAACTCATCAAATCATTTATGATGGAACTATACACGAAAGAAGCATTCGACAAAGCAGAATCCATTCCAAGTGGACTTTGGAACAAAGTGAAAATGGTAATGGAATATATCATAGATAATATCGAATCCAATAATTTAAAAGACCCTGCAAACCCAAATGGCAATATAGTATCTGATTCCATGAGTGATTCTGCAAAAAAAGATACTCGAAAGTATATGCAAACTACTATTGACGATATTGAAGAAGATGGAGAAACAATTAAAGATTACTTTCCTGTAAATAAAGATTACGATGATGACGAGGATGATTCTACTGGTAGTGAATCTGCATCAATTTTAGGTACAAATAAATTTGGATAATATTGGCAGATATTGCTCAGAAAATTTCTTTGCTATTCGAAGAAGATGAATCCATTTCTATTCTTAAATCTTTTTCATTAGTTAACAACTTTTGGGTAAAAGGAACTATTAAAGTTGACTTCAACGGTGTTTCATTAAATTTTGAAACAGCAGTTCCCAAAACATACCCTATGACACAACCTCATGTGGATAACGTATCTATAAACTTTATTAATACAGACCTCATCGGATATAGCCACATTAATAATGATGGTTCAGTGTGCTTGCATCCAACTAAAGATGATAATTTCGAAAGAAAATTTAGAAGTGAAATCACTTTGCTTAAAAAATGGATTCATAACTATTTTATACACAATAGAGAAGATGATAGGTATACATATTTAATACCACCAATTAAAGGTAGTCTTCTAACCACTTTATATTTTGGAGAGAATGATAAGAAATTCAATGTAGGCGAATATGGTGAATTTTCTTATGTACTACATGCAAAAAAAAAGAAAGATATAAACGGTACAACAATTGTTTATGAGTCATATTTCAAAAAAAGTTTCGATAATAAATTTTTGGATAAATGGTCAATTGATTTTCAAAAAAATACAAAACTTAATAATACATCTCGGACTGGGTTATGGTATTACATAGGAGAAGAACCAATCTTAATTCATGAGAGAAAAAGAAAACTCGTGGACTATTGGAACGAACTTATAAAATACTTGCCTGAAACATTTTTAGAAAATGTTTATCGGATTTCCCGTAAAAGAAATAGCACCTTCATAAGTCAGTCAAATGAAATCTTTATCCTTTTAGGTTATAAGATACCGTCAGAGAATGGGTATGAAACACACTGGAATCTGCTAAAATTTCCAATAAAAACTTCTCCGTTTCAAAAAAAGAATAGAAGGGACAAGGTGAGACTTAAATCACCAGAGGGAATGAAGATATGCTGGGGAAGAACAGTCAATTGTAACTATGATAGATTTTTTGGTAGAGGGAGATTAGTTGATAGAATCACTAATTCTAAAATTCTAATAATTGGCATAGGTGCGTTAGGAAGTAATCTTGCTGAGATTCTTGTAAGAGGTGGTGTTAAGAACTTAGCACTGGACGATTTTGATGATGTAGAATCAGGCAATCTTTGTAGAGCTAATTATACTCTTAAAAATTTGAATCATTCAAAAGTTGATAGCCTAAAATATTTTTTAGTTTCCTTATCCCCATTTATAAATATTAGTAGTAGGCGATTTAAAATAAATTGCATCCCGAAGAAAAACTTAGAATTAGAACTTAATAAAAATTTCGATATAATATTTGATTGTTCAACTGACACAGAAGTGACTTCATTATTGGACAGCATTAATTTTAGGGGTCGAGTATTTAGTTTGGGGCTAACTAATAATGCTAAATATATTACCTGTAATACAGGAACAAGCATTACTCATGATACTGCGGTATTATATGATACTTTAGAGAACGAACCAGCCAATTACTTTGAAGGTACAGGTTGTGGTTATCCAACATTTAATGCGAGTTTTAATGATGTAGGTACACTATTAAACATTGCAATCAAGAAAATAAATCAAACACTTGCTACATCTGACGTTGCTGATTCCTTTTATGTTAATAATCTGAGCAATGCTAATACCCAAATTAACATAATTGATTTAAAGTCATTGTATCAAAAAGAGCTTAATCACTATTTGTATTTCCCATGTCAATTATTTGGAAAAATCGAAGCAGTTTTGCAGGAACATTTCCCGAAAGAGTTTGGTGGTATTTTTATCGGGTATAAGTCCGAGAAATTTCAAAGTGTTGTTGTGGTTGACATTATTTTGCCTTCAAAATTCTCTAACAGAAAGACAGAATTTATAAGGTATCCCAATTCATTAAACGAGAGACTTGATTTGATTTTTAAAGAGTCAGATGGACGATTGCAATATTTGGGTGAGTTTCATTCTCATCCTAACTCGCCAGCGATACCCAGTTTTTTGGATATAACTACAATGAATAGAATTGCTGCATCTAAAAAAGTAAAAACGGATAAACCAATTTTAATGATTGGAGAGATGGATAATAATAATTTAAAGAATCAAGAATTTTTCATCAGTTATAATTCAAAACTTTACCAATATGAGTAATCAAGTAATATTAAGAGAACTGTTTAAGGGATTACAGAACCAAATGATAGCCCAACTAAATACAAATAGGGATTTCATTAAACACTCAACATCTAAAGGAGATAGTTTAGAGAATACTTGGATAGATTGGTTGAGAAATTATTTACCAAATAGATATTGCGTTGATAAAGCAATTATAATTGATAGTGTGGGACAACTAAGTGACCAAATTGATTTAGTTATATATGACCAGCAATATACTCCTTTCGTATTAACTCAAAACGGTATTCATTACATACCAGCAGAAGGTGTATACGCTGTATTTGAAGTAAAGCCAGATTTAAAAGGTACAGTAAAGGTTAAAGGCAAAACAGTAAATTATATTACTTATGCAGGTCAAAAAATTGAAAGCGTTAGGAAACTTAGAAGAACATCTACTCAAATAATTGATGTTGGTGAAAGAAGGAAAGCAAGACCATTGACTTACATCATAGGGGGTATATTAACAAGTAGTAATAAAATTGAAAAAAGAGAAACAATAAACAAACATTTAAAATCTCTCACTGGATTGCAAAGTATTGAAATGGGTTGTTCCATTGGGTATGGAAGTTTTTATGTTGACTACGAAGGAAAATATAATGCAGTAAGAGATGCTTCGCAAAAGCAATTAAATTCAAATATTCAAACTTATTATAAGAATAGAAAATTGAAAGAAGTGGTTTATAGTGATAGTGATACTGCCTTAGTGACATTTTTTCTTCAACTCATGAGATACTTACAACAAAGTATTGGTACAGTAGCAGCTATTGACTTAAATGAATATTCTAAGAATATTAACTTTTCTATCGACGAAGAAATTTAAACTTAATACTTTAAATCGAGAATAAAATTTACAATAATGAAGTGTTTACTTTGCAAGGAACGTGAGGCAAATAAAGATAATACTCACTATTTAACTGACTCCATTATCCGTCAGGCACTTAATGTAGAATCTTCCAATGTTAGAGGAAAAGGAAGTTATCATGACATGTCGCCTGACAAAGGAACTATTGATTATAAATTTCAACAAAGAGTTCTAAGCGAAACTATCGAAGAGAATTTAGGTAGACCTGCAACCGACAAAGAAATAGAAGATGCTAAATCAAATATTGAATTTAGTGTAGATAAACATTATTGTGATGTTTGTGAGGATTTGTTCGGTGAAATTGAAGACCCATTTTGCGATGATATATTGCCTATGTTTAGAAATGCGGACTTGAATAATATAAAATCAGTAGAAGTATCTGATGTCAAAAAAATAAGATTATTCTTTTATCTACAATTACTTAGGTCATCAGATTGCCATGATGGATTTGACTTGCCAATAAGTCTACAAACTTCTTTTAGGGAATGGATTTTAAGTCATGATAAAATAACTTATTCTGCAATTAACAGTGTACCACTGTCAGTTGCTTACTTGCAAACTTTAAATGAACAATACAATCAAAATGTGATTGGACTTCCCGACGGACAAAATCCGAATATAGTAGTTATGAATGATTTTGTGATACAATGTTATGAAGTAGGTAAGGAACAAGAGTTTTATGAATTACCTGTAATTAACCAGAAGGATGATTTTAATAAATTTCTAAATAAGGAAGAAGAAAAGTTTTTGGTAAAAGTTATCGCTGATACGAACAGAAAAATGTTTTTCGAAAGACTCAGTTATCAAGATAAATACAACTCTATAATTAAGGCATGTGGAAAAGCTCTATATCAACCTTATTTAGATACGTTTGGGATTGTTCCAACGAGAGAGATTACTGAATACTTTTACTATCATGAAGTACATTCATCTTCCGACCCGAAAGGTGTTATGCATACAACGGAGAATTACAAAGAGAAGGCTTTGATTTTCATTGAAAAACACAAAGAACGGATTTTTAAAATTCTAAATATTCATAACTAATCCACTATATTTTTCTTACCTTTCAATATCTCTTTTCCACTGAAAAAATATATGTACACTATGATGTATCCTATGATTCAGATTTAAATAAATAAAAGATTAACTTTTTATTTCACATATTTCAAACAACTTTCCTTCCAAAATGAAATACACAAACGTGTGAAGAACGGGTCGCTCAAATGCCTTAACAACCATATCCTCGTAACAACTTAATTGACCAGAGAATGAAAGTGCTTTTTTAATGTAGGCTTTTTCATTGTAATCCTTTGTTGTGAATGACTTATAGTCTATTATAATCATTCCATTATCTGTTTCGATACACAAGTCAATAACTCCGTCTACAATCTTACCTGCATCAGCTACATATGAAATAGGCAACTCCTGATAAAAAGATTTTATATTATAAATATCGTTCAACCATTGATAGAATTTTGCAATAGAATTAGTTAACTCGATAGCTTCAACATTTCCAGTCCATTCAAATACAGACAATCGTTCTTGTACTAAATTGTATAAACCTTTTTCATCTAATCCATAGCCATAGGCTGTCATAAGACTATGTAGTAGACTGCCCAATTCAGAATCACTAATACCTTCTCTATCTATTGATATTCTTTCATGGATTTCAACTATATTATTTATTGAAGAATCTGGCTTCGGGGGTAGGGCAGAAGGAATGATTTTCAATGATTCATGGACGGCTCGACCGCTAACTTTTTTAAAATATAATCTATCAGAGCCACTATTATAAGTCTCTAAGGCATTCTCTTTGTTAATTTGTAATGTCTCTTTTTTAATGGTAATAGATTCATCATTCCACTGAAATACATCTTCATAAATACCATCATTGAGTTTAGATAAATTTAAGTGTGGATTAACCAAGTCAGGAACTTGATACTCATTCTTATACGAGCAGATGTACAAATAATCTTTAGTTCTGGTAGCACCAACATAGAATAATCTTTTTTCTTCTTCAATAGCAAATTGCTGCGCTTGAATTTTTAAAGGACTTGGGTCTACTAAAGAATCGTATGCATGTATATTTGTTGTACTACCAAATCCTTTGATAGTTAGTCTAAGCTCTCGATTTGCCAAAGGCTCTACGGGGTTAAATTTTTCTGCCTTGGTTACATTAACTCCATAGAAATTGTCTTTTAGACTAAAATCCAAATCCCACATAAATACCATAGACCACTCTAAACCTTTACTGTTATGATATGTCATTACTTGAATTGCATCACCAGATGACATCCCAGTTTTATCATCATTAGCCCTTGCAAGATTATTTATCCACTGCAAAAATCCTAAGCAAGTACAAGCGACTTTGGTTCTGTCACATGACTCCTGAAATTCTTGGGCATGATTTATAAGTGCATCAATATTGGCTAATCGCTGATTGACATTTCCCCAAGAAGTGAATAATTCGGGAAGTCTGAAATACGCAATTAACTTTGATATTGTATCTACTGGGGATAAATATAATACTGTATTTCGGATTTGATTCAAGCCATGAACATAGTAGTCATCATCCTGCCAAGCGTATGAGTTGTTAGTAAGTAACCTATCATTTATCATTGATTCTTGACTCCCATCAAATTTACTATACAACAAAACTTCTGCCTTAGCTAAAGTATCGTCTTTATGAATCAACAGTTTCAAAAGCGACATTATGAAAATAATCTCTGCCTCTTTTATTAATCCTACTGTGGATGCTGATACAGGTATGCCAGCTAAAGTAAAGTAAGATGCAAGTTCACTGCAAGCACCATTAGTCCTACATAGTATGGCAATGTCGCCATAAGATATGGAGCGATATTTCTTCTGACTCTTATCATAAACAGGTAGTTCCGATTTAATAATATCTATGACCTTTAAGATTAGAGTTTCTTTTTGTTTTGGTTTGTTAAGAACATCTCCTTTTTCAAAATTTAGAAAAGTAACAGGAATGTGTAACAGGCTATCTTCATTTTTATCTCTTCCTGTGATTTTTTTACTTGCTTGTTTAATAATTACATCTTCCTCACTGATAGAGCCAGTAAATGATTTTGAGAAAGTAGAATTAGCGAAATTAATTAATGAACTTCTTGACCTGAATGACTCCGATAAAGTATCTTTATTTTCTCTGGGTATTACATTTAGAACACCTTGCATCAATTCTGGGTCGGCATCTCGAAAAGCATAAATAGATTGCTTCGGGTCTCCAACCCATAAATTCTCTTCAATCAGTTGGGACAGCTTAACAAATAGCGACAGTTGAAGCGGACTAACATCCTGAAATTCATCAACTACAACTAAATCATAGTTAGTTGCCAAATACTTTGAAACTTCATTATTGCTTTCTATAAGACTATGCAAACGAGCTTCTTGGTCAGTAAAATCTAACAAACCTTTTTCGTCCTTGTACTCTTGATAGCGGTCTAACGCTTCCCCCGCATAAGCAAAGGTTTTTAAAATGTATTTTTCATAATCTTTTCTATACTCCGAATTACCTAAAAGATTGGCAGTTAATTCTTGTATTGTTTCATGGCTGTCCTTGCTAAAGTGTTTTTGTGCCATTTTAAGTTTATTCCAATTAACCCATTCTTGCCACTTAAAGCTACCAGATTTATATTTATCGTATAGATTAGTCAATGTAGCATATTCTCTCTTGGCTTTATCGCTAAACTCATCAGTTTTCATACTTTCCATTTCCATATCCATTATACCAATACTTGTCTCATAATAGAATCATGGTCATCTATCTTTCCTTGATGTAGGTTTAGAAATTCAGTAATAGATGTAGATGCGTAATCTGATAATTTATTCTTATTCAAATCATTCAACCTTAATTTAGAAACTATGTCTTGTATGTGTTCTAAATAAAGTGGTGTTGTCGCATTATAGGCGGAATCATCTTGACTCACTTTAGTGGCTAACTGAATATAATCATCATCAATTATGCTTCCAAGAATCTCACGCATAACTACTTTACCATCACTTTCATCTAAGGTTTCAACCATAGGGGATATACCCGCTTCAAATGAAAACTTCTTCAAAAGCTCAAAGCAAATACTATTAATTGTCCCTATTAGGGATTGATTGACCAGATTAGCTTCTTTGCTTAATCCCTTCTCTAATAGCCGTTCTCTTATTCGTCTTTTGATTTCATTGGCTGCTTTGATAGTAAACGTTGTAGCAATGATTCTATCAGCTTGCGTGTTTCCTTCTATTAATAGGTCACATATATGTTCTGTAACAGTATAAGTTTTGCCTGTACCTGCACTGGCTGTTGTGATTTTTGGATACTTCATATTCTTCCAACTATTTTTGAGTATGGAGAATAGTTATCCGCTTTCTTATTTTTACCGTTCTTCGGCACTTTCAAATATTTACCAGTTTTGTCTGTCCAAATTTCTGATATTCCTTCAAGTTCGCTAAAAGGCAATTCAATACCCAACTCTGCTGTACCATTATTTAGTTCTTTATAACGCAAATTGTATGTGTCCATCATTTTGTTCCATAACATTTGATTATGACTCTCAATGGATTTATTGCTTTTTATTACTGTGGCATTTTGAAATGCTATATTAGAACGGGCAAGAAATATTTGCTCGGAAATAATGTAGTAACACAAATGAATAGTTCTTCCTTTCGCTGACAACAACCTATTATATATTATTAATTGCAACTCTTGCTCATTGATTAACTCTTCACGTTTTGCCTTAAATCCACCCCATTTTAGGTCAACAATCACATATTCATTTTGCCCTCTTCTAAGAACCAAATCTATATCACCTTGAATCCCAATTTCGTCAATTGTTTTATGATGTTCCTCAGACTCTACAAATGTCCAATCATTAGCTTTTATATCTTTGAACAATTTCACAATTGATTTATTAGCAATGAGTCGAAACTGCGATAGGGATAATTCATGTTCTGGGAGTAATAATATTGACCCTTCTTCTTTGATAGTAATTTCTAATTGTTCACCAATTCTTCTTGACCGTTCATCGGGTGGATACTTTAATATGTTTGTATCTGACCATAACTGATGGACTGCACTATGGACAAGATTTCCAAATAGCTTATTTGAAACTTCAATATTATCTATATCAACTGGTCGTATTCCTAATTGATAATTTAGGAGATAATCATGTGGATAATAGAATAGCTTAATTAACGAGCTATAAGACTCATGCTCTCTATTAGTAAGCTGTTTGTCAAGGCTAAATTGCCAATGAGTAGAAACACTTGGCAAATCCTTTTGTGGGTAATTGATTAATTCAATTGCTCTATCATCTATTTGGGTAGATTCACTAAGGGAAATACTTTTCTCAATGACATCAGGATTGATAAAAGCCTGTTGTAAATCATAATAAAGAGGATGTGCTTCTTTTACGTCACCATTTACAGATTCTGGCAAGCACAAAACCAACTTTTTGTTTGTCATTAATATCGCATGACACTGTTGCCAGAACCATTGATTAATTATACTTGATTTGTAATGAATATTTTTACCTGTCAATAATTCTAATTCTTCTCTTGACCAATCTGTCGCATACTTAACAGGGTTAGTTTCATTTACAAAATTCCACCAAAGGGTAGCATTGGATTTTGAAGTTAAATTCGAAGGTTTTGAAATATATGTGCAAGAGCCAATTTCTCTAATATTCTGAACTGATGAATATTCAATATCTATTGCTTCTATCCATTTATTTAGTTGTTGCTCACTAATTTTTTCTCCTTTACCTTCAAATGTTTTTACAACGGAAATCAATTGATTGCATTGATTGGCAAGTTCTTGAAAGGCTCTTTTCTCATAATCAGACCTTTCTTCCATTGAACTTAGTGTGCCAGCCCACTTAGACAAATCTGTATAAATAGAGATAATTTGGTCAATTCCAGCTCCATCTTCTAAACTGGCTTTCGGTCTGTCAAACCATTTTTTAAGGGCTTTTTGATTGGTACTTGCACTATCAGACCATTTCTCAAAATGCTTATCAATAGTGTCTTGCCATTCGTTACTCTTGATTGATGATTTTTTAGCAAAGGTCGTGGCTAAATCTAAACGCAATGACTTTGAAATAGGAGCAATCGGATGTAGCAAGTATTGCAGTAATTTATTCGGATGGATGGGATTCCACAAGAATACTGTTATAAGGTGTAACAACTGTTCGATTGTACCATCACTTTCCACACCTCTATAACCGATGGCTGGTAGACCTCGACTGATTATCGCTTCTTCTAATAATTCGCCTCTATCTGGAATTATCAATAATGGATTCAAATCAGAAGCCATAACCAAATACTCACCAATACATTCTGATAATATAAAGTCATTACTTGCACGTAGAACTATTAGACTGCCATCATCCACCAGTGTTACTTTTTCGCAATCTGGATTTAATAACTTCCTTTTAAAATTTCCTAAATCAGAATTATCCAAATCATATTCGAAATTGACCCAAGTAACATTTACAGATTTGGATTCTAATTTCTGAAACAAGTCAACAAAAAATGGATGTAAGAAATCTTTAGGTTCATAGATTTTGACTTCGGTAACAGGAAGTTCTTTTACAGTAGAAATATGTTCAAGCAGAAATATCCATCTATCAGCTTCACCTTTTGGCATTCCATTTACATGCTCTTCAATGACTGACAATACATGTAATCTTTTGGATATTGAAATTACCTGTTTAGTATTAAATTCAAATCCAGCAAAGACCAATTCAT
Source organism: Saprospiraceae bacterium (assembly GCA_020628095.1). Classification (GTDB taxonomy): domain Bacteria; phylum Bacteroidota; class Bacteroidia; order Chitinophagales; family Saprospiraceae; genus RFSX01. Next base: position 247,907 of record JAHDFP010000005.1, on the reverse strand, counting down.
CTCGCAATGCCAATAATTTTTGGGCAACTCCCCAAGAATCTACTGCAAAGGATTTTTGGATATATAGGTCAGGATGCTCGACTAATGATTTATTGATTGCTTGTTCATAGTTTGCTATGCGTAAGGCATTATGATTTTCTTTCTGATATAGACCCAAATGAGTTTCTAAAAATTCCAGCAACCCTCTTGTGCCAAGATAAACATTGCCCAATACTATCTTTTCCGTATTTGGGATAGGTGCATAGACATAATCGTAACCGAATGAAGAAGAAAAATGAATTATCATTTGTTTTGCTTTTTGTTGTTCCATAATTCGCTCATTCGATTAAACTACTTTCTGAGCCAGTTTAAATTCATTATCAAAATTTAATCCCAGCTCTTTGACCATTGACGGTTGATGCTTGTACCAACTGGTGTACATCCATGCTAATAATTTCCAACCTGTAAATTTTTGATTTGGTACTGTTGCAAGGCTATAAGTATCTGTTGAGTTAGGGTCTATCCCAGTCCTACCAAGATGAGCAATCTCGAAACTTATTTCTTTAATTTTTTCGGGGGATAAGGCTGCTAAATATTTTAGTGATGATTGCATATACATAACCACTGCCATATTGATATTCCCATCTTGGTTTGCTTCGATGAACTTCTGCATTTCGGCATTTTCTATTGGATTCGCTGCATGTAGTCCAAATGGGTCAGCTTCTAATTTAGACAACCATTCATCAGTAGGGTAGACTTGGTTCTTATCTCTCTGCTTTGAACTATGAAAATTCTCTTTGTCCAATATGAAGTAACTGGATAGGTTCATTTCATCCGCCCACCATCTTACAACATCATATTCTTCACCAGCAGATTTGTCATCTCTGATTTCCAAGAAATCATCATATAACTTTTTCCCTGCGTTCTTTAAATGTTTCTCTTTAATCGTATTTAGAAAATCAACTCCATACAATTCCTTCAAAAGGATAAACTGGGTCACATTCATCTTGATGTTGGCTTCTCTGATAAATGGTGGTATTACCTTCTTTAAAGTGGGATTTGTTGCACCATCAATGGCTGGTTTCGTTAATTCTACTAAGCCTAAATATTGGATGGGTCGTAATACTGAATATTCATTATAGAGTCTAAACTCAATCACTAAGTCCAATGGGGCATTATACATCTGGTCTGCTAATCCTCTCTGAGCATTTTCGTCCAAACCATTCTTTACAAAGACCTTCTTGTAACTAAAGAACTTTTCATCAAATTTTCTCCGAGTAATTAGGTTCGATTTGAACAATTCATTCTGTTGTTCTGCTCTGGCTTCAAACACCATAGCCAAGTGCATCAACTCATGCATCACATAATAGCTATGACCTACATTCTTGTTTCGTAAAAGAACTTGATGTTTCGTCTTGTTGTGATACTCGCCAATTAGAATTTTAGCTGGTGTAGCAATCTTAGAATCTATTTCTATCTCTATGGGCAAATCTGACAATTTGCTTAATTCCTCAATAAATGAGTGATAAATTTCTTCTTCGTTAATGGTGCTTAAATATCCATCACATATCTGCTTTGATAAGTTGAATGCTTGTTGGTACACATTTTTTTCTTCATCATTCTTCCTATGATTCGAATGGGTCAGAGCATTAATACAGGTTTCAAAAGCCTCGATATATTTCTTTAGATAAAAATTGCTTAACGCTATACTGTAGTGTGCATTGGCATACTTAGGTTCTAACGCTATACTTTTATCGAAGTAGGGTAGTGCAGTTTCAAAATCACCACTGCGAGCAATTAGCCCAGCTATATTATTTAAACTGATGTGATTCGTTGAGTTCAATTCCAATACTTGGTCAAAGTATTTCATTGCAGTGTTCACATCATTCTTAGCATTGGCATAAATATTACCAATAAGAATTAGTGCATTTTCATTTTTGGAATCCAGTTTTAGACTGTCTGTTAGACTATTAATTGCTTCGTCAATAGCCTCTTTCTCAAATAGTATTTGCCCCTTTATTCTATGATGTTCAGATGCAGCAGTACCCTTTCGAATAGCATCATCTATTAGCTTTAGTGCTTTATCAAATTGTTGCCTTTCACATAATCTAATTATCTCTTTCAATTTATTTTATTTCAATTGTTCAGAATTGGAATATATTTTAAAAACCTTGAAATCTTATCAATAGCAGGGGAGTGGCTCTTTCCTGAGATATTTCTATCAGTATCCCCTTCCTTCCCCCCTATTTTGACCTTTTCTTAAAGCTCATCGGAGTACATCTGAATATATTCACATCCAATTTTTTTTATTTTTTTTTATCACTAATTTTAATCATACCATAATTTTTGCTCAGGCGAAATTTTTTTTTGGGATTTTTTTGTCTTAAAACAGACCTCATCTCTTTAAGTTTATTTGGCAAAAGAACTTGTTAGTGTCAGCAACCTATTGTATTCTGTCGGAGATATATGCTCTTCCACATTACCCCTACCCAGTCTTTTAATTTTACTCCAAGTCTCCGTTGATAATTTTAAATTAGCATCTTCCTCGATATTGGAAGGAGAAAGATTAAAAGTGGACATATAACCGTATACGGCATGAAGTAATGGATAATACTTGTTCTTAGTTTCTATTCCTTTCCTGTTTAAACCCATACCTATTTTTTCCATTAATGAAGTTTACTTTATAATTATTTATATGGTTATTCTTTCGCTTTTATTTTAATTAAAGAAAATTGTAAGTCCATCAAGATTTCGAAAATTCGTTAATTTCAAATAGGTTAATTTCATTTTTTATCACTCTTTCCCCATCACATAATCCTCAACACCATTAATATCATTCACCACCAACATCTCCGTCCCGATAGCATCAAAGTGTCTCTTACCACATTTAATCTTAGCCGTTTCTTTTGTACGTAAATCAAATAGACCAGTTGTTCCCTTTGACTCCACCACAAAGTATAACTTCTCATCATTCCCGTCATTCCATAGGATAGCCCAGTCTGGATTATAAGTGCCTAATGGTGTATCTATTTTGAACCATGACGGCAGCTTCGCATACACGGATATGTTATCATGGTTTTCGAACTCTTGGATAAGTGATGACTCTACATTACTATCATAGACCACATACTCGTATGGTGTCTTTATGCTTTCTTTTAAATTGGATTCTATATATCCGAACAGCTCTTGGTTTTCGAATAGCTCCTGACTATAAAAAGATGCATCGCCTATCTTCTCATATTTAATACCATCTACAATATGTAGCTGCATCTGCTCATTGATAATCTTAATACATTCTTCTATGAATTTCTGGGGATTAATTTTGAAGAAGCGGAGCTTCTTTGTTCCCAGTAGAATATCAACTATTGACCTTCTGGTAAGATTGGTTTCGTTTTGCAGGTAGCCAACTATGTCTGGTAATTGTGTTACTTCTACATCGAGATTGCTAACACTGCGTTGCAGGTTATCTTCATCTGCTTCTACACCACCTTCGTTAATGTCCAATGCTGTCTTTGTATAAACCAATTTCCCCCGAACCAATTTCAAGCCTTCATCAAGAGCTGCGATACATGCCTTGACCAACGATGCACTATCAAAGTCCACAGAGAATATGGTCTTATACTTAACCCGTTCCCATAAAGCCTTGAACTCTGGTGATTCTAATACAGTGGTATTTATCTTTACCTTCTGCTTATCAGCATTGTTTTTAATTTCTAATTTGCCAGCTACCTTTTTAAGTACCTCGATAATCTGATTTTTAATCTTGACATCTTCGGTGTACTGTTCGGGGAGTTCTACATTGCCTTCCTTGATGGCAATACGAAGTAAGTCTTGTACCTTTCCGTTTCTATCAATATATCCTTTTAGTAAGCAGTGGTCGAATAAAGTTTCAGAATGTTCTTGACCTAATAACTCTACATCATCATCTTCATTAATGGCTTTGACGATATTATTGAAACTATGGGTTTGCAAGACACCGAACCTGATGCCTGTATCTTGTTCTATTTCTTTTTGTAGGTTATCCGTAAAGTCTTTGTATGATTCCGTAGCCATCACCGTCAAGGTATTTACATCATGTCCATAAACACGTTCTCCATCTTGGTTAACGCATAATCGTAGCCCCCGACCAATTTCTTGTCTACGTCTTATCTCTGATGCACCAGCTTCTTTCAAGGTGCATATTTGGAATACGTTGGGATTATCCCAACCTTCTTTCAATGCTGAATGAGAGAAGATGAACCGAAGGTTAGAATCAAAGCTCAGTAGTTTTTCTTTATCCTTCATAATGAGATTATAAGTGGTCTCGTCTGCTTTGGTATTTCCTTTGGTGTCTTTGAAATATTCGTACTTATCTTTTGTGTTACTGGCTTTGCCTTTTTTATCTATGGAGAAGTAACCATTGTGAACCTCAGTGGCAAAAACATCTTTATTCTTTATCTCTCCGAATAGACTTTGATACTTTGGTTTATTGATAGCACGTTTGTATTCTTCTTCAAATATTTCTGCATATAACCCATTCGTCGGATTTCCCTCTCCATCATATTCCCGATAATTTTTCACAGCATCTATGAAGAACAGACTTAGCACCTTGATGCCTTTAGGATTTAGTATCAGTTCCTTATCCAGATGCTCTTCTATGGTCTTACGGATGAGTAAGGTCTTAACTTGTTTATCATCTACCGCACCTATGGCTTCACCTAATTTTAATACATCTTGTCTGCTGGTGAAGTCTATATATTCATTGCCTTCTCCCAGATAGATGTCCTGTATAATATACCCTTCGTATTCTTCTCGTCCTGTAATAGATTCTAAGTCATCGTTTTGTTTTAGCCATTTTTTCTGACGCTTTATCTTCCCATTTTGGAGTTTATCAAATTCTACTTGGGCTTCGATACTGCCATTCTTGTTCCTGACATTTAATAAACATAGGTATGCCATATCGGTAGCACCTTCTGCTTCTACTGATGCGACTTCGATTTGCTTTACCAACTTCTTTTCATAGGCATCGACGGCATCTAACTTGTACATTAGATTGACCTTTTCTTTATGGGTAGCTGAGTAGCGGACTAACATCATTGGATTAAGTCCTGCAACAGCTTTCTTTGCCAATGGTGTATTAATAGATGACTGTGGCTCGTCTACATACACAATAGGGTTAGTATTTTTTATTAGGTCAATTGGCTTGTAACCCAGCTTGTCATTATAACGGTGTATGATGTTGGCTTTTTTGGATGCATCATCTGGATTCTCGAAACTCTTTCGGAAGGCATCAATATTGATGACCATAATTTCCAACTTAGGATTAATGGCAAAGTCTCGAACTTCATTCAACTTGCTGCTGTCATAGATAAAGTAGTGATAGTCCACATTATCATACAGTTCCTTGAAGTGGGTCTCGGTAATCTGTAAAGACTTGTAGACACCTTCTTTAATAGGGATAGATGGCACAACAATGATGTGCTTGCTGAATCCATAATCCTGATATAGTTCCATAATGGTACGCAGATACACATAGGTCTTACCGACACCAGTTTCCATCTCGCAGGTAAAGTCCAACTTATCTCTATCTACTTCTCCCCGTACGGATGGTTTCAATCCGTTAGCCAATTGTATGTTCTGTACATTTTCTACAATAGTACCTTCGGTCAAAGTCAATCTGTTGCCATAACCTATATCATTTAGGTCTAAGGTCTGTTGCTTGGCAATATAGGAAGGGGAGTAGACGGTGAAGTTACTGGTACAGATTTCTTGTCCTTGAAATATATTAACCAAAGACTGAATCGCCCGTTGCTGATAATCTAAGTTGCCATCAAATTTTATCTTCATAATCAGATGGACTTTATTTCCGTGATACCAAACCGTTTCAAGGTCTGTACAGCATTGCTCTTGTCAGCATCACTCTTGAATCCACTATCCTTGAATACCACTCGACAAATCTCAGGTGTAAGTTTATCTTTCCAAGCCCCTATACCTTCCGATATTTCCTTTGTGATATTATCTGCCAAGCAAATAAATAATGCACCATAACCAACATTATAAACCTGACTACCAGCTATCTCTTTTTGCTCTATGGGTAGGGTAAGGTCAAGTCCATACTTCAATAATATCTCATACAGCACATCTTCTTCTGACCTGTCATTCTTAATATTGTCTACGGCAAACTGCAACTCACCTTCTAAGTTATCTGGTGTGCCGTCCCATGCATTGATATTGGACGTGTCCAATTTGAATACTTTAAATCCTAAATCTAAATCCTTAGCTTTTTCTGGATGTTCTTCAAGTATTTTTTTGGCTGCCCTGCGGATGCGTTCTTTTCCTATTTCAGCAATAGTTTTATAACCTGCCTTATAGGCTTCACTTTTTTCTTTTGTTTTCTCAGGAAGCTGCACTAAAATAAATTTGCGTTGACTGCCATCTTCAATATTTAAACTGAATAAACTATCAGCAGTGGTAGCAGCACCAGAGAAAAAATCAATAATTAAATCATCATCCTATGAACCACATCGTAGTAATTCCTTGATTACACCAGATGGTTTTGGGTTTTCAAAAATGTTTGAAACCCCAAATATTTCTTTCATCTCATTTGAACCAGATGTGTTAAATGGTACAAAATCCCATAATGATGACCAAGTAACACCATCTTTTACATCACATAAAAACCGTTTAAGTTTTGGACTTCCTTTACCATCTTTACCAAAATACAGTTCATTATTTGAAATTAATAGTTCAATTTTTTGTTGGTTAAATCGCCAATTTCCTGTTGCAGATTTAAATGCTTGTCCTGTATTCGGGTTCACTATTTCATAATCTAACGCTTGACTATATCTACCCCCTTTAACGTTTGCTGACAAGTCACCAGTAGTCCATCTACCTTTAGGGTGATTATCAGGATTCTTGAATGTGCTTAATTGTTTTTCAGTTCTTGGTTTGCTATACAATACTTTAGAATTATTGTTCTTCGAGAATAATACTATATAATCGTGTTGTGTTCCTATTATTTGGTCATTGGGTGGTGTATTCCTTTTCTTCCAAATTATGTTTAATACAAAGTTGGATTGACCAAAAATGTCGTTACAACATTTTTGCAAATTGTTCAGTTCGTTATCATCAATACTTATGAAGATTATACCATCATCTTTCAAAAGATTTCTTGCTAACCTCAATCTTGGATACATCATATTGAGCCAATTAGAATGGTAGCGACCATCGCTATCGGTATTGGTGCTAACCATAATTCCATCGTTATCAACCTGACCTGTTATCTCTTGATAGTTCTTTAGATTGTCTTTATAGTTATCCTTGTACACAAAATCTTTCCCTGTGTTGTATGGTGGGTCTATGTATATCATCTTGATTTTACCAGCATAGGACTTTTGGAGTAGTTTTAATACTTCCAGATTATCACCTTCGATGTATAAATTCTGTGTACTATCCCAGTCTACACTTTCTTCCTTGCAAGGTCTCAGCGTACCAGTCGATGGCTTATGGGCTTCTCTTCTGGCTTGTGCTTTACCTGCCCACGTAAACCTATAATATTCTTCACCTGATTCTACTTCTTCACCCAGTATCTCTTGTAGTGCAGTAAAGTCTATTTTTCCTTCGGTCACTATTTCGGGGAAAAGCTCTTTGAGCTTAGATATATTATCGGCTACTATATCTTGACTCTGGGATGCTGGGTCGCCTTTTTCTATTTTGTCTATACTCATATTATTTATCAGGATTATTCTTCTTCAATTTTATAATATCTGATTCCAATTCTTTCAGTGAAGATTCAGATTCTATTTTCTTTTGTTCAGCTCTATACTTGCTGTATTCTTCTGTTGATTTATCCACTGCCATCTGGTGACTGATATTACCTGCATGGTTGAGCAGTTCACGACCATTGAGCTGTAAGATGTTATCCAGTCGCTCTGTCCAGTCTTTCATATACATGGGTTGACGTTGCTGTGCCATCGTCTCTGCAAATGCCAGATATTGTTCGACCAGTAAGCCAAGCAGTTTCATTTCATCTTCGTTCAGGTAATTCTTAGCCACACTTACATCAGATTTCCTGATGGATTTTGTGCCTTCCTTATCATAGGATAGCATACCCATCAAGGGTAGTGTAGCATCCACTCTACGATACACCAGTTCTGCTGCGGTATGTTCGCTGATAGCCCACAAGAGTTTATTCTGGACTACCTTAAAGAACTCTACGGTCTTAGGGTCTTTAGCATCATAGTCTATACTTGTGGTGTAGATGTCCTTAATCTTTTGATAAAAAAATCGCTCTGATAAGCGTATCTCTCTTATCCGCTCCTGTAACTCATCAAAGTAGTTCATAGAGTTACCAGACTTGAATCTGGCATCGTTTAGCACAAAGCCTTTGACGATGTATTCTCTGAGTCTTTGGGTTGCCCATATTCTGAAAGCTGTACCTTGCTTAGACTTGACTCTATATCCGACGGATATGATAACGTCCAGATTATAATGGTCTACATTGTAGGTTTTACCATCTGTGGCAGTTGTCGCAAAATTTGCGATAACTGAATCTTTAGTCAACTCTCCTTCATCAAACAGATTATTTACATGTTTACCAATGGTCTTAACATCTCTATCAAATAGCTTTGCCATTTGCTGTCTATTCAGCCATACGGTCTCATTTTCCAGTATTACATCCAGTCTGATGTTACCATCCTCATTCTCATATATAATCAATTGACTTTCGCTCATAGGGACAACTTAGCTTTAAGTTCTTCAATATGGTTTTTCTTCTTTTGCAGCTCCACATTCTTCTCCATCTTTCGATTAAATTGGGATTCCTTCTTTAGCTGACTTTTCAGGCTAATGATTTCTGTTTCTATGTTTTGTATTTCTTTCAGCACCGCCATATCCTCTGTGGTTCTCTTATGGTCATGAGTAATGTAAGTACCTGTGATACATGCAGCCTGATATTGGATAATAGCATTGATATAGGACTGATACACGGTAGCTAATGAATCTTTTTGCACCTGTCTAAAATGTAAAGCATCTGTGAATGATGAATCTACATCTCGCTTATAAAGTTTATTAATGGCTGGTGTATGATAAAAGGATTCTATGGTTCGTTTGGACTTATCAGATTGATTGATGCGTTTATCCGTAGTAGAAAATGCTAATTGGTTTTCTGATTCTATGACCATCAATATTTGATATGGCACATGACGTTGAATAAATTCTGATACTGCCTTGCATTGTTTTTCAAAGTCACTATCATCCAGTTGTACTGTAAAAATCTGTATCTCATCAAAAGCATATTCATCTGTCATAGATGCAGCAACATTACAAGTCGCTGGTTTTAGACTGGCTAACCATTGCATTGATTTTATATTATTGTTCAGCAGTCGTTTTTCCCCTGCTTTGAGTTGGAAGTTTTTTGTAAAAAATACTTTCGTCAATCTACGTTGGAGTAGACTCTTTTCGGGGGGCGACAATATGTTGATGATGTCCCAGCCCATTACCGTATGATTAAGTATGCGATTAATTCTAAGTTCTCTTTTTGGAGTGCCTTATTCCCTGACAAGGTAGTACCACCTACGGTAGCTAATGAGTCCAGACCTATGGTCTCTTGAACACCGATAATATCTTCTATGGCATGGTTAAGTAAGTTCACGTACTTATCCATCTTCTTACACCTGTTGGTTTCTTTTTCAAATTCCGCAATCAATTCTGGAAATATTTTTTGATTGCCCATGCATAGTTTACGGAAGTAATCAAGTGCTAATTTGGATTGCGAAGCCTTGACCATCTGTGTACCGTCATGACTTACATAAACTAAGAAGTATGGATAAAGAATGTTGTTTTTTAATTGGTTAGCAAAATCATCACTGGTGTCTTTCAGGCAGTAGATAACGCCTTGTCGTATGTGTTCAGTATTGGTCGGAACAATAGAGAAACAAGCAGGTGGAATATCATCAATGGCTTCCAGTTGATTATCTGTACTCTTCTCCAAGTCCATCTTAAAGTCATTGAAGGTCAAATCTGTAATGGAAATATTACCTTGCACATCTTCTAAGTCTATTACTTGGTCTTGCAGTTGTTTTAGTTGTCGTTTACGATATTCTAAATCTTGCATCTCCTTACTGTTCTTAGAGATGATATTATCTTCCCCCGTTGCAGATACATCGAGCATCACCATACGACCTTGCACTCTTGCCACTAAATCTATAAACTGGTCAAGTTCCATTGACGGGAAGAAATTAACCAGTTGTATCTTTTCATTCTGAGAACCTATTCTATCTATACGTCCAAAACGTTGTATAATCCTGACGGGATTCCAATGTATGTCGTAGTTGATTAGGTAATCACAATCTTGTAAGTTCTGACCTTCGCTAATACAGTCAGTGCAAAACAAAACATCTATCTCATTGGTCTCATCTGGATAGATATTATTTCTGCTCTTGGAGATAGGTGAGAAGTTGGTGAGTAATGACATCAGGTCGGTACGGCAGTTAGGCATGTTGGTCTTATTCGTACCACCACCAGTCACCAGCCCAGAGAAAGTTTTGTGATTCTTGGATAACTTGTCTGATAAGTTCTTGTAGAGATAATTAGCTGTATCAGCGAATGCGGTAAAGACAATTACCTTTTTATTTTCTTCATTGATGGGGTTCTGAATTTTACCAGTGACCAACTCATAGAGCTTAGATAATTTAGCATCTCGGTCTACATCTATCAATTCGATTCTTGATAATAGATGTTGCAATACATCTTTATCATTCTGTAAGTCCTGTCGCCATCTGATAATATCTAAGTCTTGGATAAGCACCTTCGTCTTACCACCAGCTAACAAATCTTCTAACTCCGTATCATCTATATCTATCTCGGTGATATTGACATCATAATCAAATTCACTGGACTTATAGTTTTCTACCTTTTGTAGATTCTTTTCTATGGTGAAAATTAATTTCTCAGTGGTCAACTTAAATGAGTGAATAGAACTTTCCAAACGCTTCAATAAGTTCACCCGCATCAGATGTATCAAACTCTGCTCTCTATCTACCTGCTTGAATATGCTACCTGTCTTGGTGGTCATATCATATTTGGCTTCGTACTCTGGTCGCTTGTCTGCTCTCACGTATGCCAGTGGAGTATATGACGCTAAGGTTAATGTGCTTATCTCATCATAGATTTGTCCGATGTCTCGGAATTGTTCTTGGGAATCAATTTTCGGTTTGATAGTGATAGGAATTAATCGTTCGGGGAACTTGCCTATATCACTGGTGTCGTAATATTTTTCGATATGCTTACGTGACCGTGCAATAGTCAACATATCTAATATTCGAAAATAGCCCCCGTCCAGCGACTCCATTAATTTATTCAGGTCTGCTTCATCTGGGTCACTGTCTCTGAACCACTGGGTAAATTTCCGTTGGGCATCTTTCATCACCTGACCAACACTTTCAATACCATGTGATATGAATGCTTCATCATCGCCCTCAGTAATAAATGCTACTTGGTTCTTTAGGTCATTCATCCTGTTATTCACAGGTGTCGCAGATAACATTAAAACCTTAGTACGAATGTTGGACTGAATAACATCTTGCATGAGTCGCTTGTAGCGGGTCATACCTTTCTTGGTGGGGTTGTTTCTAAAATTATGCGACTCATCTATGACCACTAAATCATAGTTGCCCCAGTTAATCATTTCTAAATCTATGTCACCAGATTTACCTCTGACTCTGGATAAGTCAGTGTGATTAAGTACATCATAATTCATTCTATCCTCTGATAAGATATTCCGCTTATCGTTCATTCGATACACTGTCCAATTCTCTCTTAACTTCTTCGGGGCAAGCACCAGTGTCCTAAAATTTCTAAGCTGGTAATACTTGATAACGGCAAGAGCTTCGAAAGTTTTTCCAAGACCTACGGAATCAGCAATAATGCAACCACCGTAAGTTTCTATTTTTTCGATAGCACCTATGACCGCATCTTTTTGGAAATTGTAAAGTAAGTCCCATACCTTAGAATCTTTAAAACCAACTTTCTGCAATTTCTCATCTGCCCGTTCATCAATAGTAGAATATTGAAAGATGTGACGTAAACAGTATTTGTATATTTCTTCCCCCGAATAATCCTTAGTCGCTTTAGCAATCAAATTGACAACATGACTATTCAGTTTATTGGGACTTTGTTCCCAAACTTGATTAAATAAACTTAGATATTGACCTGACGCATCTGACATAGCGTTTATCATAATCAAATCCGTAGATGCAACTGTACCCAATGTTATGCTATCAGGAGATTGCGGTGTCAGAAAAAAGTTCGTACAGCTTTCACCGTTCTTGACAATGATGATGTTTTGTTGTCCTAAGTTACCAGACCTAATTTCTATTTTTTCTTCTAACAACTTGATGACCTTCCCCGCACTAAATCTTCTGGATAATTTCAGATTCCGTTTCCCTTCTCTGGCACTTTGGATAAACCTGAAATCATCTTCATCAGAGTGATAAGATACTAATACTTTTAGACCAGATAATTCTTTAATGACCTTGAACAAATCAAATAGAGCAAATGCGGTAACGTAGTCACATGCGATGTAAACTTCCGATGTTGGTTTTATCTGATTCGCCAGTTCATCAATTAAGATGCTGTCTTTGTTGTTAATTATGTTGATTAGTTCATTCAATTACGCTTATTCTTTTTTTTCGTTCTGTTACTTACAATTAAATCTTTCACATCGACATCCAGAATCTCTGCAATTTCATACAACACTTCCAATCTTGGCTGTCGCCTGTTTTGGACATATGAATTGACCATATTGTAACTTTTATCAAGTTCTTCACATAGCCAAGTCTGCGAACATCCTTTTTGCGCTAAGACTTCTTTAATCCTATTCATAGCTCAATTTTATTGGGGATGCGGAAGATACTATTTTATATCATTTTTTGAGATAAAATTGAGTGAAATTATTAAGGAAACTTTAACAAGAATAGTCAGATTCAACTGTCGCTATGTGGAAATGAAAAATTATAATTGAGTGGATAGACAGAGTAAGTCAATTTTATAACTAAAAACTTATATCATGAAAAGCCTTACTTATTATCCAGTTTCACCTTATGAATTTCCTTTTGACGTTGATGATTGCAGACCCGAACTAAATGATGCAGCAATTCAACAAGTAGAACAAATTGCACAACAGTTAGAATACAGTAATGTCGAGATGCAAAATTATGGACTACTAAGAATGCAAGGAGAAGAGAGTGTTTATTATGGGACGAAGTTTACTATGCAAAAAGATGATAAGACAATTACTGTTCACGGGATTTTTGGAGATGTCGATATAGAAGATGATGATGCAAGTATCTTCTTCTCGAATGGAGATGATGAAGATTCAATCAACATCTTTTATATCGAGAAAGATTATGGACTGGATAGTTTTGAAGCAGCCATGAAAGATACAGATAAGCATAATTACAGAATACTTCTGTGATGTTAAAGTCTATTTATTAAAGAAGAATTTCACTTCATGTTAATTAAGAATGGGGTGGGGTAGCTACCATCCCTCTTTAACTAAAAGTGAAATACTGCACATATTGAAATGAATATTTGAAAACCGTCCATCATTGGACACAAACACAATTAACATGAAAAAAAGTGAAAGAATTAAAAATCAAAAATTACATTGGCGAAGCTGCCGATACTATTCAAAAAACGGTACAGGAACACAATAACCTTACATTTATAGCACCAACGGGTAGCGGAAAATCCAGCACAATCTTTAGCAAAGAATATGGTAAGCCAATCTTCCAAATGCTAAATGAAGAACATGGTGATAATCATATCACCGTTATGTTGGAAACAACCACCATCAAACAGGAAAAGGACAATAGGACTTACCAACACATCAATTTATTCTGTGGCAGAAAAGGTGTATCTGTTCCAGATATTAAAAAACTAATGAATGGTGAATTCGAATATTCTTATCAGGATAAGGTAATTGTAACTAACTATGCATATGCTGTACAGGTGATAACTGTACTAAATGAACTTGGTTTGAATTACAGTTTGATTTTCGACGAAATCCATACTCTGTGTCTATATCAATACAAGAACAAGGATTTAAAGAAGCTATCAAGAATTATAAAAATACATCCACCAATGACTATAATGAATCTTTCTGCAACAATGGAAAAATCTTTTCTTAGAAATAGTCATATTGTGGAGTTCAAAAGGTTGGCTAAAAGAAAGATAAATACAACCCTCAACAAAATGGGTAATCGTAATTTCTCGCAGACCATTATTGATTTTTGTGGAAATCATTTTAAGAATAGGTATAGTAATAATGGGGAAGAAATACCATTACTATTTGTTTTTTTTAATAGCACTAAGGAACTTAATAAGATTAGAGGAGATATTGAAAGTAAATCTGGTTATGCATCATCTATTTTACTAACCAGAAATCATAAACACGAAGATTACTTTGAGCTTATTATTAACGCTGGTTCTGATGAAGAATCATTTGATAAAAAAGTAAAGATAGTTCTAACGACTTCTATATCAGAAGATAGTATTGATTTTCGTACATCACGTGATGTAACGGTTCTGTATGTGGTAGCAGAGGAATATTTTCTAAACGTGTATGGTTTAAAACAATTCTGTGGCAGGTTCAGAGAAAAAGAGGAAATTGACCTTCATATAATCATTAAGAAGTCTGCACCATCGGAAGAATTTGGTGAACGTTATAAAACAGACTTTTCACCACATAGTTTACAGTCGATGTATGATGGTAATTTCAACTGGAACAGAAAAAAATTGGTGGATAAGCAATCAAGGCTTTTTGATAGACGAATGGAACGTGTAAATATGATTATTAATGATAACATGACTGAAACTGAAAAGGAGTCAATCAGAAGATTCTATACACATGGTTTGGAAGATAATAGTGAATGTATGATAACCAATTGGTTGGCTGCACAGAATACACATAAAGAAATGGTTAATAAGGTTATTGGAATCACCAACCTTAGAAACGAACTAATACGTCAATTTGGTGATACTATTAACATTGTTGAGGATAATCTACAATTGGAAGAAACTCCGATGCCGAAAGGCAACGGATTAACTAAACAGGATAAAGAGATAGAGAGAGACATAGGAGAGAAGATAAACAAATACTTTTCGCTGGAAACCCTTAACGAACTCATTATACTTAGAGAATCCAATTGGGAACATGAATTTGAGGAATACGAATGGAAACCAAGAGGTATATTAAGAAAAGAACTGAAAGAACAGTTTCCTGATTTGACAAAAAAGGAAATTAATAGTAAAATTTCAGAGCTTAGAGAAAAGAATAAGCATTGGTTAAACCAAATTCATTCAGAGGTTCAACGTAAGTACATTATTGATTTGCTGGATACATATAAGGTGATTGATGACCTACCAATGGAGTTTACCGAACAGGAACTTAGGAAGCTATTAATAACAAAAGACTACGTACAGACAAAAGAAGATATATTAGGTGGTACTTATCGTAAAAATAGATTAGGGCTTGTCAGACGCAAATCTGATGTAAATAAGGATATTAATAGGTTATGCATTAAGGACATAATACAAAGGTTTATAGAAAGCAATAATCCTAATCATTATGAAAGGATATATAATGAGTATCCAGCACTTACAGTTGAATTATGTGACCTAACGGTGCTAAGTGAGTGGGTTAAGTCATTTGAATCAGAAGATAAGTTTATAAATGATAATAAACCAAAGAAGAACACATTTTATATGGATAATCATAGAGAATTGCGCAATCTGTACGGGGAATTAAAGGAATTAAATTTGAAAATGGACATAACCAAACCTACGTCCAGAGCAATGTTACTAATGTCTGTTGTGGATGCTAAACGTACATCAATGATACGAAACGGGGTAAGTCATAAAGTATATAAAATAATGTAATAATAATCCACTTTGGGTTTTTTATCCTTAAAGAAAATAATGCCAAAGTGGATTAAAGGACACCTGAAAACGGAATCAAAAAAACACAGATTACAGCACCATTACATTGATTATCTTATAGTGTTCTTTACATATCTTTCAGTCATTAGAATCGAATGATGTCCTACTATTTCACGTGCAGTATCATATCTCATACCATTATCCTTGATATTATGGTATATGAATGTTCTACGTCCAGTGTGAGTTCCAACCAAATCACATTTGGGTATTAGATTATCACCATGTTGTGAAACCTTAACCTCAGATGTTATTCCAACCTTACGACATAAAGAGGGTAGTGACTTATCAAATACATCTTGGTTATGCTTCATGGTACAATTATGCTTATAGTGTTTCTTCTTTTTCGAAGTGATACGATTTAATAACGTGAATATCCTATCATCAACACTTATCTTCCACTTTACCACAATACCAGTCTTTTTTACTACGTAATTGAGTTCCATATCAGAACTTATGTTGTTAGAATCCATCTTATAGCCATCTGAATACCTTGCACCTGTATAACATAGGATTAGTAACAAATCACGGTGATAATCTTCCTTACCTTCGAGCTTTGCATTCCAAAGTAAATCTACTTCATCGTTGGTAAAAGCGACGTGTTGCAGTACGGGGGCTTTAATTTTAGGTGCGTAGAACATACGGCTATTCTTATCTATTTTGTATTTGACGTAACATTCATCCAGAAATCGCTTAAATGCACCGAAATAAGCTATCTGAGTGGATTTACTGTACATCAGTGAATGTTTCTTCTTAGGACAATATAAAATGCGTGGTGTGGTCTTTAATTCCTCCTGTATCATCCTAACATATATGGTGTCAATATCTTCAATTGCTTTATCCTTAATGCCTTTTTTAAGAAACTTTAGAAGTCCTGTACGCTCACCCCAATAGATATGTGGTTCATAATCTTTATCCAACATACGCTGGTATGCGTTTATCTCTGCTTCATTTTTAATCCACATCTCCAATTCATCCCTGAAATAGGGTACATCACGTTCCAATCCAACACCTTCATCATAGGCATCACGTATGTTCTGTTTACTTACACGTACAGACTCATATAGTATCTGTTCTATCTTGGTTAGTTGCCGTTCTTTGGCTGTCAGAATATCATTAATGTTCCTATGTTCTTCATCCCTTTCTTTATTCCTCGTGTTTTCTTTAAGTCTACCTTTAGACTTATCCCAATACTTTTTCTGAACATGGTATGGTAATGTCCATGAATTTTTGTTCTTACCATTACCTAAGTATTCATGTTTCATTTGAATCTTTCCCGACGGTGCTATTACAAATCTTGTTGGCATAGGATATAAGCAATTTTATATACGAATGCCTTCGTACTTGGTTAATAATGCTATGTCTTAGTGTTTACAGGTGAAGATGTAGTAGTTACGGGGGTTCAACGTACTATTACGTTATAACTATTCGGAATTATATGACAACAGTTTCGATTTATACGTAATTGTTTCGGGGGAAAGCGTGGTCGGCTCAGAAATAAGCCCCCGAATCAGCAACACCTTAATCGAATCAACAAATCAATTCCTGTAACAATACATCAATCACATCAAACAGTTTCGATATAGTTTCGATTTCAAGATACGAAAATCTATATATATGGTCAATCCTTTCTATTTATAACGTACGTTATAAACTTGATATTCAGATAGTTATAATGTATAACTGATGGATTTATAGGGGATAGTTCTAACGACGATAAAACGGGCGTTCCAGAATGCTACTTAACATAATATAAATTATAGGAATAATGTCTTCTTCAGAAAGGGCTGCTTGTCTACAAGAGTTATTATGTTCTGGTAACGATCTCATAAAGCTTATCATAAGCGATAATTTCTTCTTCGGCAGGTAATCCCTTTAGAGATTGCGGATCTACTTTTTGTCCCTGAGCCGTTTGTATCAGTGCATAGAAGAATTGTTTCGTTCTTGGAAGGTCTTTGAGATTCTTAGACATATATTGCTTCAAGGATTCTATTTGATCTATGAATTTGTCATTAGTTTGGTTATAGGTGATACATACTTCTGCTACTTTCAAGGGAATTTGGATATATAATTTATCTAAAGGCCCCGAAATTGCTCTTTTGGCTTTCTTGATATTTGGTTCTTTGTATAGAGATAAATCTGAGAATACTTTATAGACCTCAATCCTGTCCTGTCTTATTTTGAATTTCTTCTTTTTTTCAAGTTTAATCATGAAAAGTAATTCTTCCTTAGCACTAAGGAATTTCTCATTTAGCATTAAACACTTAAAATAAAATTCAATATATGTGTCGTAGTAGGTTCTTTTCTTGTCGCTTTTAGAGATTAAGTCCTTCAGATAATGTTCAGATTCATTTAGTCTGCCAACTTTTATTAAGTATTCTGCCTTTGAGTAATTCAGCATACTTAGAAAAGTGCTACTTCCGAAATCCAAGTGATGATTAAAATTATATGCCTCTTTCAATGTCTTTTCGAACTTAACATGATCTTGATCGAATTTATATAATTCTAATAGAGCCATAAAGTAGTTCATTTCCGCTCTAGGCGATTCTATTTCCATTTTGCCTGCAAGTGTTGCGAGTTCCTTTTTTAATAAAGTAATTGAAGAGGTGCGTTTGTCATTTATAACTCTTAGAATCTTAGCTCTTTGTAATTCAATTTCGGTTTCTAATCGATTCAATCGGTGAGCCTTCAGGCCAATCTTCTTATAGTAACTAGACTTCTCATTATCAACATCATATAATGTATAATGTATTGCCAGTGTTCTAGATAAGTATATTAAGTCATACCAAAGTTTATACTTATATGCGGTTTTGAAAGATTTTAATGCCAAATCAATTGCTGCACTCCGCAAACCAAGGTTTCTGTATATTCTTACGGAAAGCATTTGCTTCCAGAGCTTAAATCTAATTCTATCATAATTATCAACCCCCTTAATAGTATTAACAACATCTATCAACTTAGGAAACAAACGCTTCTGTAGTTGCTGGTAGTTCTGACTAGATGGTATAGAATTGTACAACTTCTTAGCAACATATCTCTCTGATTTGCCCTCTCCTATTAGATCAAATAGTTCTTTTTGCTTGGATGGAAGATTATTGACTATTAGATCTGAGGTGTCATTGCGGAAATGCGAATTATAATTTTTTAGGCAATGATATATCTGTGTAACCCAAAAAATATTATAAATACTCTTTTTTAAACTGGTTATAAAGTCCTGAATTAAAGTATGAAACACTAACAATATTGTCTAACGTTATTATTAGTGCCAAGTCGTTATGCTTAATTGCCTCTGTTATGTTTTTCCCAAAATACTGCTTGTATACAGTTGTATACTTTGTTGTTAATAGTAACGACTTATCCTCTCCTCTAAATCCACTAAGCAGTGGTATTACTTTTATGTAATTAGTAATAATTGGAATTGGCAATTTTGTAACCATAGCAATGTAAACCTTCCCAGTATCTAAGGTGAATTGCAGTGGTATTGACTTCCAGAAAGACTCCATTAGCATCTTTTCTAATTCACTACCTATTTCGTAAATTGCCTTTGTGATTTCTTCATTATCACTTTTTCTTTTGTTGAAAAACCATACGTAAATCAAGGCAAAAGCAAAACTAAAACACGTAGTCCCAAAATGATTTTCTTTAATCGGAAGCAAGCTGTGTAGGTTGGTGACCCAATCGTTAATAAAACTTATTTTGCACAATAAGTTTTTAGCAAAAAAGGTAAGAACCAACAGCATAATCCCATAAAATATACTATCGAATATCAGACGTTGTTTATCTAATCTTTGTTGCTTGAATTTGTAGAGCTTGCACCTCGTTATTATATAGTAGCCTGCAACTACAGGTATGATTAGAAAGTTCCATGAAGGCATAAAGGATTAGTCCCTTGGTTTGGTAGGTTTTTCAGAACGTGGAGAGAGGTCTATTTTGTCTATTTCCTCTATTTGTTCCTGAACGGAGGGCCTTTTAAAGAATGTATCAATATCCCAAGACAGGCTACCTTCTTTAGAGGCTATTGCTTTGTCAAAGTCTATAATATTGTTTTTGTATTCTTCCATTGTGGCGCATCCTACTATAAATATATAGAAAAGTAATGTTTTTATTATCATAACGTAAGAAATACCTTACTTAGTTCATTTATCAATAATTAGTCCATATAACCATTCTATCCCACGCTCAAGCCTTTTCTTACCTTCTTTTGCATTACGGTATGATGCTTCATTTTTATAGCCAAAGGCGTCCGCTATGTCAGCATTAGTAATTCCCAATTCCTTTTTGATCTGCTTTATGTCTAAAGTGTTCTTTTCGATGGCTTTATCTAATTGAGCATTAAAGCCACCTTCCAGCCTTAGATCATTCGGGTAATTCTTACGCAGATTTTCTTCCAATGAGTTCTTTGTATGTGAGTCTTTTTTCGGCATTCGCTAAAGTTATGTCAAATCTACTTCCATCGGATAAATCTCTATTGTTATATCTATATGAAAATTCATTAACGTAAGATGATAAATGATGATTTGAAATTTTAAAATAAGTTCCTATAATCGTTCTGCTAAAGTGAGACCAAAAGTTTTCAATACTATTTGTGTGCGCGTTACCTCTGACATATTCCCCTGCACCGTGATTTACGACCTCTCTTTCAAATGATTTATCTAAGGCTCTATAGGCTCTAAATTCGTCTGTATAGATTTTTGTACCAGTTGCTACAGTAGTGTTAACTAAAGCCGTCAAAACCTCTTCATTGACCTTTTTAACTGGCAATGCGTAAACTTTTCCACCTCTTTCTATAATTCCAACTACAGGCGTTTTTGTTTTCGTTGATCTGCCCTGCGTTCCTTTAGTTCTCTTATTGGCGTGTTTGTTCTTTTCTTTACCACCGATGTAAGTTTCATCTATTTCCACCTCACCAAATAAAGTAGGTCTTTCTGATTTAAAAACCTCTCTGATTCTATGAAGTACAAACCAAGCCGTCTTTTGCGTTATAGACAAATCCCTTGCTAACTGGTGAGAGCTAATCCCTCTCTTATGTGCAGTAAAAATGAAGATCGCAATAAACCACTTTCTTAATGAAAGTTTAGAGTCATGGAAGATAGTGCCAACACGAATACCAAACTGCTTTCTGCATCCGTAACACTTATACCTTTTAGTCTTTCCTTTTAATTCACCTACCTTTTTAGAAGCGCAATATGGACACGTAGGTTCTCCGTTCCATCTCCACTTGATAAGATGGTCAACACATTTTTCTTCTGTGTCAAAGTATGAGATTAATTCAAACAATGAATCGAAGTCCCTGATCTGTCTTGATTTACACATATTAGCTACGAATTACGATATAAATGTAAGATATATCTTACTTTAAAGCAAAACATATCTTACATAATTAGTCTAAAATGTGTTAAATTTTTGTGTTTAGCTAGCTTTTTTAGATAGCAGTCTTGGTAAGTAATCCAATGCCTTAGGGTCTCTATCTTTAAAATAATCCATCCCCTTTTCTGGCAACCAAACATTAAGTGCATATTCTCTAAATAAGACTAAATGTTCATCTGGATATTGCCTTGCATCGACGATTACGCCATTGAGAAAATGGTGCTTATAGGTTTTAAAATGTGTCTTCAGACTTGGATAATAATCTCTTAAATAATTGGCAAATCCACGTCCTATACTTACGTCAGGTCTTAATTCAGTTCCATCTAAAGTTGCGTCAGGCATAATATATCCTTCGGCTTCAAGCCTAATGTAAATAGTGTTATACATTTCTTGTATTACACTAAAATACCCTGCGTCTGTTCTGTTGGCGTTTAGAACCATTCTTCTTAAACATTTGCCCAATTGAGGGGTAGAACTATAACTTCCCGTTTTCCTAATCTTAGGCAAAACATCTGATGTTACCCACTTACGGAACTTCTTAGCTATAGGTTTTCTGCTTTTGAATATCAAGGCATACATGCCGCTTTCTGAAACAAATAAAGTATTCCTTTTTTGACCTGCGTTCAGTATTACTGAATACAGCTTTTCGTCCTCATCAAGTGATTTTGTAGATTCAGTCGTATTTGTTAAGCTCAAAGCGTCAAGTAAATCTTTGGCGACAAACCAAACTACGCCATCAATGTTAACAGTTCTAATAATGTGGGATTCCGAGTCATTCGGAAAGGTGAATTTGTTTAAAGATACTTTTCTTTCGTCTTTCATCTATGTATAAGTTTAGTATCTTTGCATTGTCTTTGACTCAATCTGTGTAAAGAGACAAACTCATCTGCAAAGATGTTGTAAAATAATATGCCTTCGAGCCACTAACTCGGGGGCATTTTTTATACCCCATAAGGCATTACAAAGGTACGCATTTCTTATTAGGATTAATTTTAATACGTCTTTGTAATTATTAACTGCATGTTAATAATAATTCGTGAAGTAGGTATCGAAATTTGGTAAGGGAAAACGAAGAGAAATGTATTGCTAATTAGGCATTTATGTAGAATGTTTATTAAGGATTACTTAAGTGATATTTGAGGTTACTAACAGCTTTTACTTCATTACTAACATTTTCAGAATTTCGGAGACGTGTAAATTGATAAAAAACTAATCTAATTTTGGGTTACACAGATATATCACTGCCATTTTTTATAATAGAAGATATAATTTCTCTCATGTATAGAGCTAATAGTTAAGGTGTTACATATAGTATAAAGTTATATGTTTCTGGTATACGGCATATAATTTATGTTGAAAATTACATTGCCAGTATATGAATTAAGCCTTAACTATGTAAAAGAAATAAAGAAGATGGCGAGAAAATGAGAAGTTAGGATAGGTGTAAATAAAAAAAAACTAGTGTCAGTAGATACCGACACTAGCCAATCATTATAGAACAACTTCCATTAGTAGTTCAAATATAATACTATTAGTTTTAAAAAACCAAACTTTAGAAAAAATATTTTTTGAGAGGAGGAAGCGAAGAGTAGTTCGTGAACGTTAAAATTAGTGTAAATAAAAAAACTAGTGTCAGTAGACACCGACACTAGCCAATCATTATAGAACAACTTCCATTAGTGACACAAACATAAAGTATTCTTTATTTATTTTCAACTAACATCAGGACTTTTTTGTCGTATACCGACAAATAGAAATACAAATTCATTGAAAATCTTCTAATCAGTTATTAATTTGAATAATAACGGCTCTTTTTTGATGGGCTTTTTTGCAATTTTTTTCTTTCTCTTATCCAGTAATGCTTGAGTTTCTTGTGCAGACTTGATCGTCCATTTCAGTATTTGAGCTTTACCCTTCTTATTGGATCTGTTAAATCTGTTTTTAGCTTTGTTTTTATAATTATTCAGTTCTTCTGAGAAAAGTTTGTAGGTCTTCCCTATTCCTATTTGCTTGATACTAATCATAAAGTAATTCCCATTGATGGACTTTTGATCCTCGTAGACATCCTCTATGTCATCATAGAACTCAGTTATCAGATCAAAGTATCGCCAATCCGCAAGCGTATACTCATTATCTATCTCGTCGTTAAGAGTATATAAGAGCTGTCTCATCAGTCGCACATCGCAAGACTTATAATAATAGTAGTACTCCATCTTGAGTCTTGTGGGTAGCTTTCCTTCTCGGAGTTGTGCTTCGTGCAGTTGATATTTGCGGATATGCGCTGTCATTTTTTCTGTTTCCTCCGTGCTGATATTGAGTATGCGGAACTCTCCATATATTTTGCTCCACAGTTTATTGAGCTTCTTTTCTTTTAGTTCCCAATTAGTCTCCAGATAATGGTCTAGATCGTATATTCTGGATTGTATCCTGACTAATTTGCTATAGAGCCATTTCCTATCTTCTTTATCGAAATACTTGAGTAGATTAGGTATTTTCCTTAGTTCGAATAGCTCTTTGATTTTATCTTCCATAACTCTTTACTTCTTTTTTTTAAGGTACTCATCACATTAGCGCATGAGTAAGTTGTCTATTTTGCTTTTATGAAAAATCATTTTTTGCTGATTATCTGTTTTTTCTTTTTTTAGACTTAACACAATTCTATGGACATGCGCGTAAGTGGATTCTATATTATTTAGTGTTGATTTGATCCGTTGCATTATAATCCAGTCTGATATCAAGTTATCAAAGAAAAAGTTAGAGAACTTTTTGAAATGAGACATATCCAGCTTAAAGACGATATTGTTTTCTCCCAGATCTCTTAACTCTCTAGTAAATGAGTTAAGTTGCTGCTGTGTCTTACTCATGTGTCTTAGCGCCTTGTCTGCTCCACTGCGATGCATGCCACGCCGTCCTCCCGTATTCCATGTCCCCCACTCTCTTACACCTTCCAGATATCGAGCTAACTGGGCCAGTAAGGTCATTGATTTTTCACCTTCTTCTATCGCTTCTACCAGTTCTTTGTTAAGCATTACGGCGACATCTGACAGATGAAGGATTTCTTTGAGTTCGTTATAGATGGCGCTATCTTTTCTGGCAAGAATTTCTGCTTTGCGTGATTCTTTGAGTTGCTCCAGTTCCTTTTTGATAACAGGAAGTCTATTTGTTTTCTTTTTGAGTACATCCCTTTCGAACTCCAACAATTCGACACTTTGTTTCAGGTCTTTATACTTGAGAGATGCCTCCAGATAGTCCTGTCTTTCTTTTTCTAGTTGCTTTTCTTTATTCCCCAAGGTTTTCAGGAATAAGGATTTGACGCCTAATTTTTCGAGACTTTCTATGTCCTTTAGTTCCTTATCTAACACCTTGTCCAGTGCTCTTAACTTATCATAAGATTCCTTCAGTTCAGCCTCTAGGTCCAGTAGGTGTTGGTCTACATTACGTAATGTTTCAAATTCTTCTAAGGTCTCTCGTATTCTCTCCTGTATAGCGGATAATTCCATGCGAATAATGATAAACTACCAAATTAATGGCAAAAAAGAAATATAATATTTTGCAGATATGACAATCTATAAAAATTGAGTTAGTTTTATTTAATAAAACAAAGAAATAGTATGGGAATTTTAAAGGATTTGAAGAATATCTTTTTTGGTGCGTCTTCTGTGACTAAGCACGCTGCAGAAAAAGCAACTGATTTTGTCAAAGAAGAAGGTGCAGAATTTCTGGACAAAGGCAAGGATATATTGTCAGATTCGGCGGAAGTTATCGCAGATAAAACCAGTGGCCTGAGAGATTCCATATTGGATGGTGGTAGTGATATGATAAGTAAGTCGAAAGATAAACTTATGGACATTACTGATGGATTATCTGATAATCCATTAGTAGATAAGGCCAAAGATATTTCTGAGAATATAGGTGAAAAAGTACTTTCTACTGGTGAATCATTGACACAGAAAGTGGGCGAAATGACAGAAGGCATAGGGGCGAAAGTTATGGACACTGGCGGAGAAATGTTAGAAAAAGGTAAATCGCTCAGTGAGGATGTTGGCGAAAAAGTATTAGATGTCAAGGACAAGCTCATGGATAAGGCGAAGGACGTCAAGGAAGACCTATCTGTCAAACTCAACGAAACAATGGACAAAGCAGATGCTTGGGTAGAAGCAGAAAAAGCCAAGCCTAAGAAGGAATTTGCTGATGACACTATAGATGCAAGTGGTTCTTTGTTAGAAGGGAAAGATGACTTTTTCTCTAAGGCAGACAAGTTTGCATCAGGAGAATATGATGCGTTTTCTGAAGGAAAAATAACCATCGAAGAGCCTATAAAAGATGTCAAAAACACTTTTGAAAATAGTAAACCAGCCACGGGTTTTACGGACTTGGATGGTGATGGTAATGAGATAATAGACGACGCTATTTTAGATTCTGATATAGAATAGGAATATCTCAGGCAACATTTATTAATAATTAAGTATCTTATAAGAGAATACATTAATGTCACCTTTAAGCTTGAATACAAACACTGAAAAAGAGCTAGTAACTCTTTGCATGCAAGGCGATGCTTTGTCTTGTAAGCAGTTGTTTGATTTGTATTCGGGTAAGATGATGGCCATTTGCTACAGATTTGCTCGTGATAGGAACGAAGCAGAGGATATACTGCAAGAGGGTTTCGTCAGAATTTTTAATAAGTTGGACTTGTATAGTGGTGAGGGGGCTTTAGAGGCTTGGATGCGTCGTGTCATTATCAATACAGCCATAAAGTACAAGCAAAAGCATATTATCAAGCATAATTATTCTGATATAGATAATGTACATGCTCTGGATGGTAACCCAACAATATTAGACGAAATCTCTAGGGAAGAAATCATGAAACTGATACAGGCTTTGCCAGAGGGTTACAGGATAGTATTCAATCTATATGTGGTAGAAGGTTACAGTCATAAGGAAATAGCTAAGAGCCTGAATATAGCAGAAAGTACATCACGTTCTCAGCTAGTAAAGGCAAGGGCTATGCTCAAAGAAAAATTATTGAACTTAAGAAAACTGGCAGGTTGAAAAAATTTGACGAAAAAATAAAAGATTTACTGTTCGATGCAGAGATGCATGTCTCCCCTACTGTATGGGATAAAATAGAACAAAGAATCGATAGTAAACCTGAAAGTCCAAGATACTGGTTGCTTATCATGTCACTCGTATTTGTGTTGCCATTGATACTGCTCCCGACGATGGATATGAAACGTGACCGATCGATGACTCAGACTAGTGTAGCGGTCACTGAAGAACGACCGAACATAAGTCGCAACGCCATAGAGACCCCTACTCTATCATCAGTAGATGATGCAATAGAAAATAAACAGCCAAGAAGTATTATAACAACCGAGCAAGCTAATATTCCAAATACGTCTAATGAAGAATTAGTAGAGGTAGAGACCATAGAAAGAATTATAGAACCGATCCGAAATAGAGTTTCAGGAGAAGATAACAATAAATGGAGTCTGACAAATAAGCCGATAAGTTCTGTCTTATTGAAGTTCGGAACCTTGGATCACATTATGGAGATTCCAAGTTTGGACATCAGGGTAAGTACTGATCAGAAAGTGCTAAACGACGGCAATAAAATATTTTCTTCCTCGCCTAAGTGTCCTTCTTTTTTGAGTAAAAGAAATCCATTATATGCTTGGTCTAATGTCGGTCTGTATCATCCGCTACAATCTTTGTCTACAGCAAATAACGAACACCCAAATTGGCTACAAAGAAGAAAAGCGACGGAAAGTGGTCTTTTAGGATATTCGGCTTCTTTAGGCATAGGCATGGAGTTGCCTCGTGGATTTTTCTTAGAAACAGGTATTATCTATAATGGCTTCAGGACTAACTTCAAGTTCGTAGAAGGAGATGGTTATGAGATAGTCGAAGAAATTATAAATCATTATGATCAAAATGGTAATGTAACCTCTACAGACACTAGTCTTGTGCGTGTGCCAGGAGAAATATTATATGAAACCACCAATAGATATACCAATATAGGGTTGCCGATTTTCTTAGGTTATGAGATTCCTCTCAAACCTTCTTACAATCTCTCGGTGAGGGCTGGTACGATACTAAATTTTCACTCAGAAAATTCGGGTAGAATAATTGGTGCTGAGCTCAATCCTGTATATTTTAATCATAGTGCAGAAGACGAACTGTCACAAAATCTTTATGATAACGGTATGAGTATAGCTTATGCAGCGAGTCTCAACTTATCAAAAGATCTAACGGACAGAATGTCTATCAACGCAGGTATTAATTTTCAATACCAAAAAATGTCTCAACACTCTGATAACCCCGTGACTGAAACCTATTCTATGATGGGATTACAGACTGGATTAAAATACAGGTTGTAGGCGAATCAAATAATTTTTAGAAATAATAATCAATACCAAAATAGATTGACCTTGAGTTATATCAAATATTTCTTTTTACTGTGTTCTTTGTTGTTTGTTGTTGGGTGCAATCGTGATTCTGAGACCTTCTCTCCTCTTAATCATAATGATGTAGAGTCCGTACTAAGATCGGTTGTACCAGCTAATTCTACGGACTTAGTTGTGTCCAATAAGAAAGTCGTGTCGATCAATACTGACCTAAATGCACAAATAGAAATCGGACCAAGTACATTTTTTGAGAACTCCGAAAGTAACGATATAGAGTATAACATAAAGGTCATTGAGTTAGGATCATTTTCTGACTATATATTACAAAATGCAACCTCTGATAATAATCTGGGTTTGGTGGAGAATATATACGGAGCGTTTATACATGCCGAATATGATAATCAAAAAATAGAAATAAGACAATCTAAAAACATCGTATTACGGATTCCCTCAGAGATGCTTCCGGGTAAGCTAAGGATGGGCTATGGCGTGTCCTCTGATGAGAGTGGAATCTTCTGGAACTTTAATAATGGCTCTGAGGAAGATAACATTAATTATACCTCATGGACCGATGCGCATAATAATAAGATAAGCGGTTACGAAATAAAAATTTCTAAATCGGGATGGGTATGCCTATCAAGAGTGGTAGATCAACATGTACAATCTTATAACCAGTTATGTGCAAACTTTGACGAAAATTTCACGACGGATAATACACAAGTTTATTTATTAAGTAAGAGTCATGGATTTATACAGTCCGGGATATTTTCGAGTCCAGAAAACCCTCATTGCATAGATAATATTCCTTTTACGGATACAGATTTGACACTTATTTCTATCACATTTATAGAAGATGAAAGTCAGGTATATTATTCGAGTCAGGATATTAATCTAACCGATACACAAGAATCAGTAAGCCTTAGTCCTGTAAGCATAAGTATGGAGAACTTACAGAGAGAGCTCTTAGCTCTATAGCGACGTATTTTTTCTTCTCTTTCTGAGAAATTTCTGTTACAACATATCTGCTAGATTAGCGGGGCTATAATTGATAGACTTCAGTACTTTTCCATCTCCAGATCTATAGACAAGATATTCCCCGTCTTTCGGTACGATTTGAGATTCCGTGCCATCTTTTTGATGGTAGTGCTGTGCTGTTAGTTCGGCTTCTTCTTTGGTCTTGCAGGTTTTGCTCATATTGGATCGCTGTACTTCGTCAAAGAGTGATTTGAACTTAGTGGCTAACCCGAACTCTAATATGGCTCCAGATAATACATACTGGAGATCACATAGAGCGTCAGCCACCTCGACCAGATCATTATCTTCTATCGCTTGCTTGAGTTCGTTGAGTTCCTCTTGCAATAGATTTATACGTAATTGGCATCTCTCCTTGGCTGGTATTTCTGGTTCGGCAACCACGGGTAGACCAAAGGTGTTATGGAATTTAGCTACATCTGATAATGCATTTGGCTCTTTGTAATCACTCATATTGTCACATATTAATATTTGCTAATATAATGTTTATGCCTGCTTGAGGTTCATTTTATTTTTAGGAGATAAAGTCGATCAGTTTATGAGCATTGGCCTGATGAGAAAAGTGCTCTTTGATGAGTGCCTGCGCTCTGAGACCTATGTTAGTCCATTCTTCCTTTTGCTCAAATATTCTCTTTATGTTCTGCGCAAAGTCTTGAGCATCAGAAAAGAGAAAGGCATTTTCTCCATGAGTATAAGGTATACCTTCTAACCCCTTTTTAGTTGCAATGACAATTTTTCCCTTAGACATGGCTTCGAGTATCTTGATGCGGATACCGCTGCCTGATTTTAGAGGCACGATGATTATGTCCAAGAGATCTAAAAACATACTGGCGTCCTCCACTTCTCCATGAAAAACAGTCTGGCCTTCGAAATAGTCCTTATCCTGATGACTGGCATTTCTACCTGCAAGGTGAAATTCGATATGTAGCTGATTAGTCAGTGATGACTCATTGTCCCAGATTTCTGTAAAGAACCATTTAAGCCCTTCTATATTCGGTTTCCAGTCTAATGATCCGATGTATCCCACCTTTATAGATTTGGGCAAGACAGACATCACAGGTGGCTGAATGTCCATTCCTGGTAATATGGAGACTTGTTTGATATGTTGATATAATTGTTGATGCTTATTGAGGTCACTTTCTGAGATCACTGCAATGGTATCCACCTTATCTACATTTTGCTTTTCAAATGTGGACAAGCGACGAGCGCAAAGCTGAAAGTATTTTTTCTTTAAAAAATTAGATTCTTGTTCTGCTAAATTTTCCCATATTTCGTCCTCTTTGTTATGGGAACGATAGACGATTTTTGCCTTGCTATATCGTCTGATTATATCTATGTACTCCAGCATATATAAGGTCTCTAGCTGAATGACATCATACCGCTCGTCCGCCAAAAGTCGAGTCAACTGTTGCGCATACTCATTGGAGTAAAACCGCTGCGTATTATAAGGTCTATCGCTAAATAGATTAAAGAACGCTGCAAGAGGCTGAAGAGATGTGTCTATGTAGATATCATGGATGTGATGGTAATATGAGAAACCATCTCTATCTATTGTTGCCGTAGCTACATAGTGTTTTTTAGTATTAAGCGCGAGCAAGGTGACTTGGTGTCCGCATTGCTGATAGCCCTTTGCCATAGATAAGATGGCTAATGATTCTCCATCTTTAGGTGGGTAAGGAAACTTTTTAGTGAGTTGAAGAATCTTCAATTTTCGAATGCTTTCAGATTTTCGGGTGGAAAGATAGTTATATTATAAAATCCAAGTGCCACCATCAACATATTACGATTAATTTGCATAGATTAGATTGATGTTAACGGCTCACGGAGTATATAAAAGTTATGAAGGTCTGGAAGTGCTCAAGGGTATCTCTCTACAAATAGAGCCATCCACCATTACCAGTATCGTAGGTAAATCAGGCACAGGTAAAAGTACCTTGTTACACATTCTAGGCACATTAGACGAAGCGGATAAGGGAAACGTCATCATCGACAATGTGGATGTCAGTCAACTTTCAGAAAAGAAGTTAGCGCAATTCAGAAATCAGAAAATCGGATTTGTATTTCAGTTTCATCATCTGATACCTGAGTTTAATGCTATAGAGAACGTGATGATCCCAGCGCTGGTCAGTAATAATATAAGTCGACAGAAAATAAAGGACAAAGCGACGGAGTTACTAAGTATTCTGGGACTAGCGGAACGCATAAGTCACAAGCCTTCGGAGCTCTCAGGAGGAGAACAACAACGCGTCTCCATTGCCAGAGCACTTATAAATGACCCCAAAATCATTTTCGCTGACGAACCAACTGGTAACCTTGATACGCAGACATCTCAAGAACTGCACGAACTTTTTATCTCACTGAGAGATAAACTCAATCAGACCTTTGTCATCGTTACTCATAATCCGGAGTTAGCTAATCTCAGTGACAGAAAGCTAGAGATAGTGGATGGACAGATTAAGGTATAAATGTCACTGGATTTCAATATAAAGTACTACCCTCTTTATAGGGCCTCTATATCCATGATGGCCTGGCTGCCCGTGTTTTTTCTTTATTTCAATCAGTCGCTTGAGATAAAAGAAGTCATTCTATTAGAATCTATATACTACATGAGTGTTGTCCTTCTTGAGGTTCCATCTGGTTACTTTTCAGATAAGATAGGACGCAAGATCACATTGATAATTTCTTCACTGGGTTTCGCTGTGGGGTATTTGCTTTTTGGTCTTTCGCAACCCGACTTTGTTGTTTTCTGTGTGGGTCAGGTGGCTTTAGCTATTGGCATGTCGTTTATGTCGGGTACTAATACGGCCTTTTATTTTGAGTCCTTACAAGCACAAGGAAAGGAGAATGAGTTTGCAGATCGCGAGGCCAAGGTCGTGGGTGCTACAGAATTAGCCTCCGCAGTAGCTGTATTATTGGGAGGATTCATTGGAGCATTGCACCTTAACTATGCCTACCTATTATCATTTATTCTCGTTATACCTGGAGTAATTATAAGTTTTCTTTTTGTAGAACCAGATCAGTTAGAAAGCAAGACTAGTAAAGGCATTTTAGATCAGAGCAAAACCGTTCTGCACACATTACGTCAGCATGAGCTAAAGTGGGTTTTTATATTCACCGTAGTCCTTTATATCATGACCCATATCCCTTACGAGTTTTATCAACCATACCTCAAGTTACTAGAGATGGATCATGGACTCTTTTCTGTGGATGCTGCGATTTACTCAGGAATTATATTCGCTATCACCAGAGTGATGGGATCTATTGCCGCGACTAATAGCATCAGGCTAAGAGACAGATATGGCCTCAAGATGTTATGCTGGACTGCAATTGCTTTACAACTTTTCCTTATAGCCATGATGGGTATTTTATTAAGTATTTGGGTACTGCCGCTTATATTGTTGTGAGGTGTTTCTTCATCTCTAATCAAGGCTCCGATTAATGCGGTCATCGCCCCTCTGACAACTAAGGATATCAGGGCGAGTTTCTTTTCGCTTCAAAGCCTTGTGTCCAGATTGTTTTTCTCCTTGACTTTGGTACTGCTCAGTCTGTCCATCGCTAGTGATGTCATCAATGATTGGCCTACCCTATCCAGATTATTATTGTTTGCTGTGATTGGATTAGCATTACTATCAACGATTCTCCTTTTTGTTCCTAAAGGAACGCTC
The DNA here is from genome assembly GCA_020628095.1 of Saprospiraceae bacterium. Lineage (GTDB taxonomy): Bacteria > Bacteroidota > Bacteroidia > Chitinophagales > Saprospiraceae > RFSX01. Next base: position 215,485 of record JAHDFP010000005.1, on the reverse strand, counting down.
TTCAGAGCAGCCGATCATTCGGCTTAAGTCCAGTTTTTAATATGAACACAGGGCTGTGGATAGTCGAATGCTGCGGACTTGGTGACATCAGGTCTTGAAAAAGGGTTGACCAAAAAATCTAAAGGCGCTTCTTCTAATTCTGGCAACCAATATCGGATATACTCTGCCTTAGGGTCATATTTCTTTACCTGAAAAGGCAAGTTGAAGTATCTATCTTGTCTGGGATCAGTCCCTACCCCAGCGATATAATTCCAGTTACCATAGTTGGTACAGGGGTCGTAATCTATGAGTTTTGACTCAAAATACTCCGCCCCCATCAGCCAATTGAGGTGCATATCATGGACTAAAAAAGAAGCCACATTTTGACGTCCTCTGTTGGACATATAACCAGTCGCATTGAGCTCTCTCATATTAGCATCCACAAAAGGAATCCCTGTCATCCCTTGCGCCCATTTATCAAATAAGACCTTATTGCTATAGAGTTTGTTCCTTAGAGGTTTGCCTTTGATACCTTTTTTATAAAAAATCTTGTTACCATGCTTTTTGGCAATAAATCTGAAATAGTCTCGCCACAATAATTGGAAGACTAACCAATAAGTTGATTCATTAGACACTCTCTCAGATTCGAACCTTTTTATTTCATCATAGATTAGCTTAGGAGATAGACACCCCTGCGATAGATAACTTGAAAATTTACTTGAAAAAGAATCTCCTAATAAATTGTTTCTCAATTGTTTATACTCTACTATTGATTGGTCTGTCCAGATGTATTTATTAAGTAATTTTCGGCCTTCGGTTTCACCACCGCTCTGATATAAACCCTTATCGTGTGTATTATTACAATTGTTAGAGCTTAAATATGGTATCTCTCCTTCTTCTAATTCTTCCGAAAGCGGTTTGATATTTTCTGTCGGCTCTACGAGAGGAGACCTTATTTTGACAAATTTTTCTACCTCTTTTCGGAAAGGCGTAAACTGATCTGGGCAATGTGTCACAGGAAAGGGTAAGTCCGCTGTATAGTAGAGCATTTTGCCGCGATAATAGCGCATCTCCTGACCTATAGACCATAGACTTTTCTCCAATGCATCCTGCATGTCGACTTCTTCTTGCGTACGATCCCGATTACAGTAGACATAACTGGTTTTGTATTGTCTGGCGATCTCAGGTATGATTTCTTCTGTCAGACCCTCGCGGACATAAAGGTTGGTCGATAATTTCTTGAGATTCTGTCTAAGATCTTGTACACATTCGGCTATAAATCTCTTTCTTGCTGCACCCGTTTTCTCAAAGCCAAATTTAGTTTTGGATTTGAAAAAACGATCATCAAAAACATAGACAGGAATGATTTCTTCATTATGTTTGAGTGCATCTAATAAGGCTTCGTTATCATGTAGCCTTAGATCATTTCTAAACCATAGAATGGATCTTTTCATCTTGATATTACATCGAATATGACAGTCTAAATATATGCATGTAACTTTGAAACATCTTTTAATTTATTTGGTTTTATGATTATGAAAATAATGTCCTATGTCATATTATTTCTTTTCATAGTAGGATGCCGTAGTGATCCTCATGACCGCGAAGTAAAGACACTCTATGATGAAGTCATAAGAATACACGACGAAGTCATGCCAGAGATATCGACCATTAACAAACTAAGAAGAAAAATAAAGAAGCAAGAATCTCAGGATAGCATATCACAATCGCTTATTACTCGATTACAACAAGCCGATGATGGCATGATGGATTGGATGTCTGATTTTCAGGTCTATAAATCATACAAAGATTCTACTAAAGAGTCCAAACTCAAATATCTGGAGAGCGAAAAGATAAAAATCACTAAGGTCAGTGATGACATGTACGCTTCTATAAAATCAGCAAAAGAATTTCTCAATGAAAATTAATCCCTTAGTCGCACTTCTAATTACTTGCTTTCTGGTGGGGTGTCAGCGATCGGATATTCCTGATGTCCTTCCCATATTAGGAGATAGAGAAGTGATAGATAATGACACGGTATATCATACGATACCAGAGTTCTCACTATTGACACAAGATAGTGTCTCAGTTACCAATGCAGATTTGGATAACTACATATACTTGTCGGATTTCTTTTTCTCTTTCTGTCCGACGATCTGCCCAAAAGTAAAAAAGCAGATGCTTCGTATATACAAGAAATACGAGGACAACGATCTTATAAGACTAGTGAGTCACTCCATAGACCCCAAAAGAGACACCCCTACTCGGCTCAAAGACTACGCAGAAAGCCTCAATATCAATACGGATAAATGGATGTTCTTGACAGGAGATAAGGACGAGTTGCATGACTTGGCGGAATACTATTTTAATAGTGCCTTTGATGATCCAGAAGCACCTGGTGGATTCAATCATTCTGGATATATTACTTTAGTAGATACACATCGGCGTATCCGATCATTTGGCTTAGGTACTGACCCAGAGGATGTGGACAAGCTACTATTGCATATCGACGTTTTGCTTAAAGAATATGAAACGCATTAGTCTCATATTATTAGTTTTCTTCACAGCTTGCGATTATGTGCAATACCAACAAGGAAAAGACTTATATGTAACACATTGCGCTCATTGTCACATGGAGGATGGTTCGGGTGTAGAGGACCTATACCCTGCTATGAAAGACATGGATGTAAGAATAGATGAGCTACCGTGTATCATTACGCAGGGTATAAATCATCCAGAAACCTTATTAGAAATGGTCGCGATAGAAGGTCTGAGTGATGTAGAAGTAAGCAATATTTCTAACTACATTATGTCAGATATGAATGGACGGAATGAGGAACTCACCATAAAAAGAACCAAGACCCTACTCTCACAATGCACGTCGCAATAAATAACTAATATGAAGCGAGTCGTTGTATCAGAGATAAGAATAAATTGTGATCCAAAGGAAATTCTCGAGGCTCTTATGGATATAAATCATCTGAAAGCTTGGTGGGGTGTAGATTCATGCTTCATAGAAAGAAAAGATGGCGGATTATATACCTTGACTTGGCTGAGATCTTCGGAGGGTATCAAATTCATCAGTACGGGAAGGATTAACCTTTATAACTACCGTAGTCACCTATATCTGGAAGATGTCTTATATATCAATTCTGAGAAGCCCATATTAGGACCATTCACCATCAAATATGATGTCGCTGCACATGACAATTATTCTATCTTAAAAGTCACTCAGAACGGATTTAAGAAAGAAGGAGACACTATATGGGACTGGTACTACAAGGCCGTAGCGGATGGCTGGCCTCAGGCTCTTATTATGCTTAAAAAGTATCTTGAGAAATTAGACTGAGCCGTATTTTCTTTTTCTGAGATAATTAAACAAAAAGCCAAATAACATAATAACAAGGACGGGCATAACTACATTGATCACTTGCCACTTTGTTTTGTTTTTTTCTAGTTCGACCTGATCCAGTAATCTTAGTTTTAATGTTTTAGCTCTGGCGTCGGCTAACTGATAATCATCGACGAGATATTCTATAAGGTTAACCATGAACTGCTTGTTGCCATTGCTTACCGTTCCATCCCAGGGGTTATATCCCATAGGGCTTATCTTAGAACTGTTAGGGTCATACATGTTTTTGATAATGTCAGGATCTGATACGAACACCTGAGTCGTGGGTACACTTTTTTCTTTGAAAGAACTGCCGATCTTATCTAGCGTACTGTTCATTTCTTCTGTGACTCTATTTTTGAAAAAGGATTGAAACTCGCCTTCCATTAATACCGCCACAGGAATTTTTTTCTTGTCATACGCCTCTATCTTTTGCTCTAATCTGAGTATCTCAAAACTCAAACGCATAGGATATATCTGTCGCCTACTATAATCAGAACTTGTCAGTAACACCTGATCTTTTATTTCTGCAGTTTCATTAAGAACTGAGATAGAACTAGGGAACGTGGATCTCACCCTGTCTATGCTTTTGACGATTTTGTTATCACGATTAGCCTGTAGTAGCGGATCATAAACCCAGCTAAAAAGTCTTTGCTGTTCTTCACCACCTTGTACGCCGACAACTTGCATGATCTGAGAATTTTCTAAATCCAAAATCAGATCCGAATTAATCCTGATCCCATATTTAAAAAACAGATTATCCAATCCATGATCTATTTTCCGAGGGACATAAGCGACATTGCGATTGAGACTATCTAACTTGATGTCAAACTGATCTATGAGCCAGATAACCTTACCCCCATTCATAATGTACTGATCTATTTTGAATTGATCTTTTAGACTCAAAGCCTCTTGCGGACGAGCGACTATAAGGACGTCAAGGAGTTGATTGACCTTGTATAAGGTGTCCAGATTTATTCTTCCAAACTCCATTGTCGCACCCAGCTCTTGTTCAAGGGTTGCCGTCTGTGAAGGTAATAGCTCACCATGACCAGCAGTAAATGCCACCAGAGGTATCTTATCTGCTTTGATTTTGGCTATGCCGCTGGCGAGTTTGTATTCTATCAGTGTGACTGACTTTTGTATGCCATCCATTTCGTTCTCTCCCCTACCGATGGGTTCGAGCAGATTGACAGGTAGTTTTCGACTTCCTGATTTGATTATGGCATACGGATATATTAATTTTTCTACACGTTGGTCACCTTCTTGTATAAATAGATTGACAGGTGATATACCATCGGCACTCAGGTTTCTTCTTACTGTATTTATCTCTTCGATAGTTCCAGCCGAGGGATTGATAAAGTTGTATTCTAAAGATGGATTTTCGGATTTGAATTGTTTGAGAATCTCTAGCGTCCGTTCCTTTAGTTTTTTGAATCCCGCTGTCATCTCTCCATCTAACAGAACTTCTATAAAAATAATATCATCGACATCCCCCAATAGCTTCTGAGTAGCTGGTTCTAGTGTGAATTGCTTATCCTGAGTGAGGTCGATATATGTGTAAAAATGATTAGCGATCAAATTAACCACAACAACAATAGCCGCTACGATAAACGTCTGAATAATTAGTGATATGGATCTTTTTCTATTCTTCATCTCTCCTTACCATTTTCTTTTATCCAATGTCACGTAGGTGAGCCATAAGAAAAATAATATCATGGATAAGAAGTACACCACATCACGGGTGTCTATTCTTCCACGACTGATATTAGTGTAGTGGTAGTCTATCCCTATTCCTTTTATAATATCATCTACCTTGCCGTAGAATGCAGGCAACTCAGATATGAAATCAAATATCCAATAAAAGAAAAAGCAAGCAAAAGCTGTCAGTATAAAAGCGGCGATTTGATTAGAAGTCAGGATGGACATGAACATTCCTATTGCCGCGAATATACCTGCCAATAAGAATAGACCGACATAGGACCCTATGACTGCTCCCGTATCTATATTCCCTTTGGGCGACCCCAATTGATATACACTGTAATAATAAATCAAGGTGGGCAATATCGCTAGAAATACGATGGTCATTGCCGCCAGATATTTGCCAGATATAATCTGAAAATCACTTAGTGGCTTTGTAGTCAAAAACTCTATGGTACCATTCTGCTTTTCTTCTGCAAAGGCATTCATGGTAATACCTGGAATCAAGATGATAAAGACCAATGGCGCAATGTCAAACAACTGGGCGATACTCGCATAGTTATAATTGAATAAATTATTCTCAGTTATCACCCACACAAAAAGACTGCAAACCACCAGAAATATGATAATCGCGATATACCCTGTGAGCGAACTTAGAAAGTTCTTAAGTTCTTTGTAATAGACGCTGATCAATTGTCTTGAGATTTGGTGACGTTCTTGAATACATTTTCTAAAGAAGACTTTCTTTTTTGAAGACCTATGAGTTTGTTATTATGCTTAACCGCAAAATCAAATATATCTCCGCGTATATCAGATTCCGTCTTTGGTGTGAGAATAAATTGTGTCTTAGAGATCGATTCTACACCGATTTCTTGAAAGGAAGAAAGAAGCGTGGACTTCTCTACAGGCATCAAAAATTCTACCTCTATTAGCTCTTGTATGCCTTTGCTCTTAAGATTAGCCAGCATGTCATCTGCGGCTATTTTTCCTTTGTTGAGGATGACTATTTTATCGCAGATAGATTCTACCTCTTGGAGAATATGTGATGAGAATATAATAGTCTTATCTTCTTTCAGACCACTGATGAGCATTCTTATTTCTTCTAGCTGATTAGGATCGAGTCCAGATATAGGTTCGTCAAGGATTAACACTTTGGGGTCATGTATGAGTGCTTGTGCAATGCCGACTCTTTGTTTGTACCCTTTGGATAGTTGGTTTATTTTTTTGTGTCTTTCTTCTGTGAGGCCTACTTTTTCTATGACTCGTGAGATGGCAGATTTGGCATCTTTGATTTGATGTATTTTGCAGACGAAATTGAGATATTCTCTGACATACATGCTCTTGTATAGTGGATTGTGCTCGGGCAGGTAACCGATCTGTTGCCTTAGGTCTATGCTGTCGTCATTGACATCTTTTCCGCAGACTCTAGCCTCACCAGAAGTGGCAGGGATAAAACAGGTGAGTATTTTCATCGTGGTAGATTTTCCAGCACCATTAGGTCCTACTAATCCAGTGATTTGTCCATGCTGTGCCTCGAATGAAATATCATCGAGAGCCAATTGATCGTTATATCGCTTAGTCAAATTATTGACTACTATACTCATACCTTTTTGTTCTTAATAGCCTGGCAAAATGTCTGTACATCTAACGCATTTTCTATCGAAAAATTACCAATTTCCGTTCGCTCCAACTTATATAGATAAGCACTCGTCTCCATGCATTCCCCTATATCTCGGGCAAGTGCTCTGATGTAAGTGCCTTTAGAGCATTTCACGTCAAAGTTAATATATGGTAGATTTATTTCATCAATATTAAAGTAGTCTATCTTGACAAGTCTTGATTTTGGTTTTACCTTTTTTCCTTTCCTTGCCAGTTTATAGAGCGCCTGACCATTTTGCTTAACGGCTGAGTAAATAGGGATAACCTGTTCGCTTTCGCCTAAGAAGGATTCTGCTTTTTCTTTTATCAGTGTATCTGTAACATGATCGTAAGGCATGATGTTTTCTTCGGGAAGTTCTGCATCTAGGCTGGCTGTCGTTGCTCCTATCTTGATGATACCTCTATAGGCCTTATCATATTGGTCATGTTGCGGTATCAACTTAGTATACTTACCTGTAAATATCATCAGTAGCCCTGTCGCCAATGGGTCTAAGGTGCCGTTATGACCTACCTTTATTTTTTTTATACCGTAGAGATCCCTTAGATGGAATCTGATCTTATTGACGACATCAAAAGAAGTCCAATCCTTGGGCTTATCTATCAGAATCACAGCACCTTCTAAGAAATCTATATCTGAGATATCAGTTCTCTTGTCTACTAACTTCATACACTAAAAATAGCTGCTATAGATGAGCATACCGATACCAGCTATAAAACAATAAATAGAAAAATAACTCAGCTTAGATCGCTGGACGATCTTAATCATAAATAGACAGGCTAATACTCCTGTTATAAAGGCCGCAATAAAGCCAACGGATAAATACATACCAGAAGGCATGTTCTCCACAAAGTCACCAGACACCAAATCCTTAGCTATCTTGCCGAAGATCAAGGGAATAACCATAAGAAAAGAAAATCTGGCCGCCTCGCGCTTATCAATACCAAGAATCAAAGAGGTTGCTATGGTCGCCCCAGATCGTGATATGCCCGGCAAGATGGCAATGGCTTGGCTTATACCGACAATAAAGGACTTAACGGCATTCATCTTTGCTTCTTTAGGTCTTATGCGTTCTGATATAAATAATAGTACACCAGTGACTAATAACATGCATGAAACCAGTTTGATTTTGCGATGGAAGTAGTCATCTATTATATCGTCGTATAGCACACCTATGATGGCCGCTGGTATCATACTGATAATGATATACATAGCGAATTTAAGAGCATTGGAATCTCGCTTAAGTATATTGCTGATTACCTGGATAATGTCCTTTCGGAAAACAACGATTGTCGCTATGGCTGTCGCAAAGTGCAGGAATACGGTCGTAAGCATGCTTTGCTCAGCTAGACTGTCATCATCCATTAGATACTTCATTATCTCAAGATGACCACTGCTACTGACAGGTAAAAACTCTGTTAGGCCCTGAACAATTCCAAGAATGAGGGCCTCCAATATTTCACTCATAAAGAGAAGGAAAGTCTATTTGAATATGGCGAAGATTTCTACGATCAGTCCAGCGAGTATGACTATCGGTGCAAGCACGGTGCGCTGAAAGCCGTAGATTTTAGACTCGTCCCAGACATTGGGATCTTCGTTAAATCCACCCATCATGAGCAACATGCCTATGGCAATAAGCGCGATGCCCCCCAGAACCCATGTATAATTTTTCTTACCAAAAGGCATTTCGACAGACTTAGCGGCAACAGCCGACTTTCTTGCACGCGTTGTGGTTTTTACTGCTTTGACCTTGGTTTCTTCGGACTTTGATTTGGGAGATACGACGACTTTTTTCTTTTTCTTTGCCATAGATGCTATGATTTTACCATTAGTGACCGAAGTTGCTTAGATACAAAAGATGTAATCAGTACTATCATCACAATTTCGGTAATGACCCATGTTATTATCACATTAGTCACTGTAAAGTTGCCAAAATTCCACTCAAATACTGATTTAATTAGACAAAACATACATACGCATAGAATTAATCCAATTATCGTCGCCATCGTCGCCATTGCAATAGACTTATTTCTGTAGTCACCTAGTAACTGGTCGAAGTTATTCCCTTTGCCAAGTAATGATATCAGACTATCACTATGCTTTCGGAAATCTCTGACTATGCACACATACAAGAAGAGTATACTGAGCAAGGGTAATAGCCAGATGCCTTTCTTTAGGTAACTCGTGAGCTTTGATTGAGTCTGTGTGGTTATTTGATCTGAGCTTGTGATATCTACTATAATGTGGTGGAATCGATTATAGAGCATTTTTTTAAGATTTAGTGCGTGCTTTTGATTCACTTTGACTACGAAAACATCCTTAAGCATGTCCCACGGTTGTCCTTGCAAGGTCTTATCGGATAATAGACTATCTGGTATATAACCCTTCATACGTTGGCCTTTGATAACTGATATGCTATCTCTTGTTATATCTGGATAAGCAATAATGGATGATATGATACTGTCCTGTTGTACATCCGTTATATTCTCTACCTCCACTGAGAGCTTAGAAGAGGAATAAGTCTTCTCTGATGTGCTTTCAGTAGAAATCTGAGTAAGAATAGCCACAGCCAAACAAAAAGCAGCGATAATGCTCTGGACTAATATTAGATTGAGGCTTATGTTATCTTTGAGATACCTGAACATGGAACGATAAAATTATGAACATTTATAATAACGTCATCTTATATCTATTCGTCTTTATTTTCTTTTCTACTTCGGCAACAGCACAGATTATGTTGGATAATAGTTCTTTTGAAGGGACTCCAGCAGATGCAACGATGCCATCTGGTTGGTTTGCAGCGACTAAAGGAACAACGCCAGACATATTGCCAGGGTATTGGGGTGTTTATAATGAGCCTTCTGATGGAGAGACCTATCTGGGGATAATTACGCGGGGAGATGCCTCATTTGAGAGTATAACCCAAAGGCTCAGTAGTAAATTAGAAAAAGGATATTGTTACAGTATGTCTTTTGACCTAGCTGTGTCTGACAACTATACAGGATATAATTCACCGATTCATCTTAGAGTCTGGATAGGGTCAAAGAAAAACAAAAGAGAGCAAATGGTGTATAAATCTCCTTTGATCAAAAACGAAGATTGGAAGAACTTCAGATTTGAGTTTACACCGGAATCGGACATGTATTACATCATACTAGAGGCTCATATATCTGATACACCTGTGTCGCACGAGGGCAGCGTGCTTATAGATAATATCTCTCCCATAAGCTACTGTAATAAAGCCTAGAGATGTCGATCAAGTATTGGATCAGTTTTCTTCTATTAGTAGGATGTCAAAATAATAAACAACATATAGTTATGAATCTGGATATACAAGGCCACAGGGGTTGCCGAGGTTTATTACCTGAGAATACGATCCCTGCCTTTGAGCATGCCATAGAACTGGGGGTTAACACCTTGGAATTTGATGTTGTCATATCAAAGGATCATCAAGTCATCGTGTCACACGAACCCTTTATGTCTCACGAAATAGCCACGTCCCCCGATGGACAAGAGATCACCAAAGAAAATCAGTTGGAACATAACATCTACGCACTAGATTATGAGGGTATCAAGACGTATGACGTCGGAACTAAGTATGTAGAAAGATTTCCAGATCAGAAAAAGATCAAAGTCCATAAACCATCACTCAAAGATGTTGTCCATCGCGCAGAATTCTTAGCACCAGAGATCCTTTATAACATCGAGATCAAGAGAAAGAAAGAATGGGACCTGACACATCATCCATCCTATCAGACCTTTGCAGATTTGGTGATCAAAGAGTTAGAGGAATTGGGTGTAATGGATCGTACTACAGTCCAGTGTTTTGATGTGGAGACACTGCAATACATTCATGCCGAGTACCCTCATGTCAGACTTGTCTATCTTATAATGAATGAGGACGCACCAGAGTCCAATATAGAAAAGCTGGGCTTTACGCCGTTTGTGTATAGTCCTTATTACTTATTGGTAAATAAGCAGCTTGTCGATTACTGTAAAGTCTTGGATATGCAACTGATCCCCTGGACTGTCAATGAGGAAGTGGATATGAAAAAACTAATAGATATAGGAGTCACAGGCATCATTACTGATTATCCTGATAGACTCATCAAAGTCGCAAAGGAAATTTCCAAAGGCAAGTCCTAAGTTTCCTTTATATCTCCTTGTACAAGTGGTATATTCGTGCCTTAATACAAGTGATAATGAGACTATTCATCTTATTAATCGTTTCTACTCTCATCATAGGGAGTTGTAAGCAAGATAAGAAAGGCAGAAAAGAAATACTGGAGGTACATTCTATTAAGCTCGTGTCGGATACTGTGTCGGCGGGTCAGATGACCTATAAGGAGATAAAGTATTTCGACGAAAATAACTTCTTATATAAGCAGGAGTTTTTCGATAAGGAAGGCACGCTCAAAGGTGTCGAACATCGAGATAGAAACAAAGAGAGTAAACATTCGCAATATTTTACACCGGACTCCATCCTGATGTCCTATTATAACCTAGTGTACGAGTATGATATACTGAAACTCAAATCGGCCTTCGATGCAGCGACGGACCAGTTCTTAAGAGGCGAACAATACCAATATGACGAAAATGGAAACCTCAAGGAAAAATCTATTATTGACCAGAATGGCATTATAGATCGCGTCTACAAATTCGCACATGACGATCATGGTAATGAAGTAGGTTTTTCTGTGTTCAATAAAGAAGGAGATTTGATCCTACTACAGACCGATAAAATAACAGAAAAAGATAATCAACAAAGATGGACAGAGAAGTGGGGTTATAGAGACAATGTACCATACACCTACTCTACCAGAGAGATTATAGAAATATAGTTATGAAACGTCTATGACGTAGCTAGTTAAGACACAAAGGGAGATGATTATAATGATTACTTGGTGTTAATCAATCCTTTGTAAATTAAGAATATATGAAATATGATTACTCCGCAATAGAAGCCAGATGGAAAGAGCAATGGATAGAAAGTGATCTATACAAAGTAGAAATAGATCAGTCCAAGCCAAAATTCTATGTTCTAGATATGTTTCCCTATCCATCTGGCGCGGGATTACATGTAGGGCATCCTCTCGGCTATATTGCATCAGATATTTATAGTCGCTATAAGAGACAGAAGGGATTTAACGTACTTCATCCAATGGGGTTTGATGCCTTCGGATTGCCTGCTGAGGAATATGCCATAGCAACAGGTGTGCATCCCGCCGACTCGACGGAGAAAAATATAGAAAGATATAAGCAGCAACTTGGCAACATAGGCTTTAGTTTTGATTGGTCTCGTGAGGTGCGGACTTGTGAGCCTGAGTATTACAAATGGACACAATGGATATTCACGTTACTATATAGCCATTACTATGATACCAAGGCTAATAAGGCCATGTCGATAAGTGAATTGATAACTGAGTTTGAAGAAAAAGGAAATAAAGAGTGCACCGCCTTTACCTCTTACAAAGAAAATTTCAGTGCCAAGCAGTGGGCTGCTTACTCAGAAAAAGAGAAATCAGATATTCTATCAAGCTATAGGCTGGCTTACCGAAAGATCGGATATGTCAACTGGTGTGAGGCACTGGGTACCGTGCTAGCGAATGACCAAATCAAGGATGGCTTATCAGAACGGGGAGGTCATCCCGTAGAAAGAAAAGCCATGACTCAATGGTATCTAAGGACAACCGCTTATGCGGATAGATTGCTATACGGGCTTGATAATATAGAATGGTCTACATCTCTCAAAACGATACAGGAAAACTGGATAGGAAGATCAAAAGGCGCAGCCGTTCATTTCTCAGTAGAAGGTCATGAACACAACATAGAAATATATACCACGCGTCCTGATACAATCTATGGTGCAACATTTATGGTATTGGCGCCAGAGCATCCATTGGTCAAAGATATTATGACCTCGGACCAATCGGATCAAGTAAAAAACTACCAATCTTTATCAAAACAAAAGTCGGAAAGAGAAAGACAGTCCAATGTAAAGGAAGTTACTGGAGCATTCACAGGAGCCTATGCGACTAATCCTTTTACTAAAAAGAAGATGCCGATATGGATAAGTGATTATGTGCTGATGGATTATGGTACAGGGGCAATTATGGCTGTACCATCTGATGATGAAAGAGACAATGCCTTTGCTGAGAAATTTGGGTTAGAAATCGTACAAGTCGTAGATAAATCAGATTATCCAAATGCTGGGATGCACGACAAAGTAGGTAAGATTATAAATTCAGAATTAATCAATGGCTTGGAAGTAAAAGAAGCCATATCTAAAATGTGTACTGAAATAGAATCTCGCGGCCTCGGGCAAATAAAGGTCAACTACAAGATGCGTGATGCTAATTTTAGTAGACAACGGTATTGGGGAGAGCCATTTCCTATTGTATTTAATGAAGAAGATATTCCCGATTCCATCGCCTTAGACCAATTGCCTGTACAGTTACCTAAGACAGATGACTTTAAGCCGACGAGTGATGGACAATCTCCCTTATCCAGAATCGCTGATTGGGTAGATACAGAAGCAGGTACTCGGGAGACCGATACGATGCCCGCCGTTGCTGGATCATCTTGGTATTTTCTCAGGTATATGGACCCTCATAATTCTGAGCAGTTTGCATCAGAAGAATCTCTTAAGTATTGGGAATCCGTAGATCTATACGTGGGTGGATCAGAACATGCTGTGGCGCACTTATTATATGCGCGATTCTGGCATAAGTTCCTTTATGATCTAGGTTATGTCTATTCGAAAGAACCTTTCAAAAAACTGATTAATCAAGGCATGATACAAGGTGTCATTGAGTCTCTTCCTTTGGAGAAAAACTCAGATGACACGCTCACGTTTGTCTCATACGATAAGATCGAAGAAGGTAAAGAATATGCCTATATCCCGACGCATATAGATTACGTATCGGATTATGGTTCTAATGATTCGTATCTCTCTGCCGATGGGATGTCCAAGTTTTTAGACTGGAGACCTGATTATAAAAATGCCAAAATTATAGGCTCGGATGGCTCTGCCTATAACGGATCTGGTGACTTCAAATTTGTTACCAAATCAGAGGTAGGCAAAATGTCCAAAAGATATTATAATGTGGTCAATCCTGATGACGTCGTCGCAGAATATGGAGCGGATACTTTTAGGCTTTATGAGATGTTCCTCGGGCCGATAGAGCAATCTAAGCCTTGGGATACCAAAGGTATAGAGGGTGTCTCTAAGTTTATCAGAAAGTTTTGGGGCTTGTTTTTTGAGGGTGACAATTTTAGTGTCAGCGAAGAAGAACCGACTAAAGAAGAATACAAAATACTACATCAAACCATCAAAAAAGTAGATGGTGATATAGAAAGATTTTCATTTAATACAGCGATTAGTTCTTTTATGATTTGTGTCAACGAACTAAAAAAACTAAAATGTAATAAAAGAAAAATCCTAGAGCCGCTTATTACCTTATTAGCGCCCTTTGCTCCTTTTACAACAGAGGAATTATGGCAACTTATGGGAAATAACGAGTCAGTCCACTTGTCTGACTATCCGATAAGTGATGAGCAATATCTGGTAGAAGATAGCATCGAGTACCCTGTCTGCATTAACGGCAAAAAGAAGACACTCAAATCCTTTCCAGCTGATGCAAGTAAAGATGATATAGAAGCTGAGATAAGATCCAGTGAAGAGCTAAGCAAGTGGACTAATGATAAAAATATCCTAAAAATAATTATCGTACCGAAGCGTATGATAAATATTGTCGTTAAGTAAGTAGGGGAAGAGTAAGAATAAGTCAGGAGTTATCTATCTTCCTTTTATATAATATGAAAAAGGGAATTATAACATGTTTATTATGCACGATCACAATTATAGTGAAAGGCCAATCGTGTTTGCTTCCTATTCTTTCATCTATAGATAGTCTTACCCAAAGTTCTGCCAAAATCACATGGCTTGATCTTGGCAATGCGGATTATTTCGAAATAGAATACGGGCAAAAGAATTTTGTAAGAACAGGTGAGCCTGTTATCTCCGACATCTTCTCTAAGGAATATACATTGTCAAATCTTTCTACGGGCACGACTTACGAGGTCTATATAAGAAGTGTTTGTGGCAGTATAACCAGTGATTGGAACGGGCCTTATTTTTTTAACACTGTGATAAGTAATAACCAAGGATGCTTATTAGAGTTAAGCATCACGGATAATAATTGTCCGACTTATCAAAATTTTGAGATTGAAGTAATTACGCAAAACGATGCAATTATCGGAAGAGATATAACGCTCCGTGCTGTAGACTTATCTGTATCCCATACCTGGCCTCCAGACCTTACATTGATTCTGCAGTCGCCTGATGGAACAAGAGCTTTACTATCAGAAAACAATGGTAATGGAATCGATAACTATGGTAACCCTGCGGATAGCACTTGCAGAGAGAGAGCCTCTTTTACAGATGAGGCCTGTGTCTCAGTAGATGATTGGATTCCTCCTTATATAGGATCATTTAATTCCGAGGAAAATCTGAATGAAATTTTTGCTGGTGAATCCGCCTCAGGTATTTGGAGCCTCTCGATTTGCGATAGAGCACAAGGTGACATTGGGTATTTATCCTACTTAAAGTTGATCTTTGATTCGCAACCCTGCGGAGTACCACAAGACTTTCGGATAACCGATATAGAAGGTGATCAGATAGATGTCAGATGGGATTCTTATGATGTCTGTGAATTTGTAAAGATATCTTATCGAGTTCTTGGCGCTCCTGATGACGAATATTTCTTTGAGTTCATTGAGTGCGGCCTTGAAGAATTTACTATCACCGATTTGCTGCCAGATACCGAGTATGAGATTTTTATCACGGCTCAATGCGCTGATGACGAGGAGTCCTTACCTTCTTGTATATCTTATTTCAAAACCCTTTGTCGTAATAGTTTACAGAGTCATGATTTTGACCAAAGGGATTTATGTAACAATGTCTGCGATACTATTTGCGCTATAAATGAGTTCTGGTCTAATGTAGACACATTACAGATAGGTTGGTCAATTAATCGGGGATCCACGGCCACTGATTTTACAGGACCTGATGATGATGTCTCGGCCGAAGGCAATTACATATACGTAGAAAGCTCTTCCACGTCCTGTATAGAGACATTGGCGATACTAGAATCTCGATGTATAGAATCTGTTAACTCATCGGACTGCAGTATTTCATTTTACTATCACATGTATGGAAATGACATCGGCAAACTAGAGTTGCAATATTCTCAAGGATCTAAGTGGATTACTTTTTGGGAAAAAGAAGGAAACCAAGGAAATGATTGGATACAAGAATCGGTTAACTTACAAGCAACGCTTATCAAAAGCAAATTGAGATTTGTTACCACAGTGGAAGAATCAGGTAGTCGTGGTGATATAGCTTTGGATAATATTAAGTTGATAGATATAGATACAACGAGTTTGGTAGGATATTATGTAGATGCGGATAATGATGGTTATGGTGATCCTGATGGATTGACGTTCCTATGTGCGACACTTGCGCCCTCTGGTTATAGTGGGAATTCGCTGGATTGCGATGATAGTAATGCGGACATTAATCCTAGAGCGACAGAAATACGTTGTAATCTTATAGACGAAAATTGCAATGGTAATCAGGACGATATAGATACGGATGATCTCTCTTATCAGATCAATAATATTAGACCTGAATCTTGTTTTGGAGAAGCGAATGGTTCTATTTCCATAACAGCCATTAATGGTCAAGAGCCGTACACCTACGAGTGGTCTAACGGTGCATCGACACCATCTATCAATAATCTTGAGTCAGGTATATACACCTGTACGATATATGATAATGGTGGATGCCTGTTGGTGACAGAACCCATTGCAGTATCCTTTGATGATATTCTTGTCTACAGTGTGGCCTCTATTGATTCTCCCAGTTGCTTTGGCTTAGATGATGGAGAGATATCTATTTTGATCAATGGCGGGATTCCACCTTATAATGTATTATGGTCCAATGGCTTGGTCGGTGATCGCATATCCAATATAGAGTCAGGTAAGTATCAGGCAACCATAATGGATGTGGATGGGTGCAGTGTTATTACAGACTCTATTATCGTGAGAGGCTCTAATGTTCTGACGACAGGTATTATGCTCAGCAGGGATGTAGATTGTAATGAAGGTGATAACGGCCTCTTACAAGTAGGAATAGCGGGAGGTTCTCCACCATATAACATTACATGGTCAAATGGAGAAACAAGTCCGACTAATCGAAACCTATCGGCAGGAGACTATAGTGTCACTATCGAAGATAATATAGGTTGCATTTCCGTAATAAAGGATGTACGCGTAAGTCAACCTAATAAAGTGGCGCTGGGTATAAGATCAGTGGAAGATATAACCTGCTACGGAGAATCGAGTGGAATCATAGATGTTATAACTAATGGTGGGACACCACCCTACTCCTATTTCTGGTCCAATGGCGGATTCAATGAAGATCTTATCAATGTCAGGGCTGGCAGCTATAGCCTGACCGTTATCGATTTTAATTCTTGCCAGACTATATTGGAAGATATAGAAATATCAGAACCTGATATACTGAGCATAGATATTACAGAATTAGAATCAGTTAACTGCATATCAAGTAATAATGGCAATGTAGAAATTGCCGTACAAGGTGGTAGTCCGCCGTATTTTTATAATTGGAGTACACAAGAAAGCATAACCAGTAATCTACCCACACAAAGCAATCTTTCTGCTGGCATTTATTCAGTGACAGTAGTAGACCAATTTGGTTGTAAGTCTGTACCCTTTAGTTTTGAAATAGAAAATAGAAACGTTCCTATAGAGATGCAAGTTAGTATAGCGGAGGGCTTGTTGTGTTTTGGAGATTCGACAGCAAATATCGAGCTTGTCGTAGAAAATGGTCTATCACCCTATGATATTAACTGGAGTAATGGTCGGCAGTCTATAAGACCAGTATCCAGAGATACGGCTGATAATTTGATAAGTGGAAGCTATAATGTTACGGTAACTGACGCCGAAGGATGTATAGGAATATCTGATTCTATTATAATTAACTCGCCAGATGAGATTACTTATACTGTTATACAGAAACTAAATAACCAATGCTGGTACGATCGCAATGGTTCTATTACCCTAGAGGCCGATGGAGGTAACGCGCCTTATAAAGTTGTATGGTCAGATGGTCAGGAAGGACTTTCTATTTCTGATCTTCCCATAGGTGAATATAGAGCCATCATAGAAGACAAAAATGGTTGCTCCGTAGAAACTACGGGACTCATTATAGATGGTTCTCCAGAAATAGAAGTATCCGCAGAAATAGAAGTTCAAAACAACTTGGGAATAATAAGATTGACAGTATCAGGTGGGACGCCACCTATTATGTATAATTGGGCAGCACCTATTTCATTTGAGCAAGACGCGGTAGTGACTGATCTGACGCCAGGAGAATACGCTGTCACTATTTCAGATCAGAATAATTGCGAGATAGATACATTCTTTACAATTGATATTACGGATTCTGTGACAGAAATAGATCGTAAGAATAATCTTTTCGAATTATACCCTAATCCAGCCTTCGATCATGCACTCGTAAAGAGTAAAGGTTATAAGATAGAATCTGTTAAGATCATTAATACTCAAGGACAGGTGATATCTGATTATAAGGAAATTGATAGTTCGGAAATAAAGTTAGATTTATCAGGAAGAGCTCAAGGGCTATATTGGGTTCAGATCATGTCCGCTGAGACCAGAGTTATTTATCCTTTGGTCATACTAAGTTCTTTCTAATGCGCTAAGTGTAGCAGACACCGTGCAGAGTGCAGGAGCGATAAATGCACCTACAAATGGAACCAAAAATAGACCAAGAAAAATAGCACCATTACCGATGGCCATGCCCTTGTTGCCGCTGACGAATCGTCTACTCTCCTTAACCTTAAACCGTCGCTCCATGAAGAAATCGAAATTACCAAACCCAGCGTAATAAGATTGCACTACAAAAATTAATGGTGTGGTTACAATCGCTAAACCAGGGATGATGCCGAGGAGGAAAAGTAAGATTGTCAATAACAATTCTCGAGAAAGATTAGAGAGGGCAATCCTGACTCCTCTTAGCATACTGCTTATAGCGCCTCCCTCTAACTGTGGAGTGGAGCTATCACCTCTATGACGTTTCTCTACGCTCTCAGACAACAAGCTCATAATAGGCGCTGTGACTATGAGTATGATGTACTTGGCAATAAAGACAACACCTATAAATAGCACGATACGACTGAGCCATTCTATAACATTACGCAACCAATCATATTGGATACTCTCACCCAAAAAACCAAATAAAAAACCTCCTAGGCTATCTCCTTGATAATAGATTAGCGTAAATATGAGACTGTAGGTTACAAGACTGATAAGTCCCGATAAAAATAAATATTTAAAGACCCAAGGTTTTAATAAATAACCTAAAGCCTTTAGTGTATTGGATATGGAAATAAAAAAATCTCCAATCATCTTAATCTAATGTAAGTCTAGGTAAAATGTAGTTTCTATTTCTTTGGTTTTCTCTTCGTTTTGAACAGCTCAACCAATTGTTTTTCGGTCATGAAGCCATAGTCAAGGAAGGAACTCTTAACAAACTTCTTGATGTCCTGATATTCCTTGCTTCGTTTGTCCTTGTAGAACTTGAGACATTTTTTGATATATCTTAATGAGTAATCTTTTATTTCTTGATTGAATTTTTGATTACTGAATATATCCATGTATGCCGTGAAAGTCTTATTTATCTCAAAGTACTCGCTATAATCCGTCACACTAAGATTTGTCAATAACTGATATATCTTAGAAAGAATTGAGTTTCTTATCGCTACGTTTTCTATTGACAGACCTTCGTTTTTATAATAATACTCTCTTACTGCATTGATGGCATCTTCATGTATATAACCCTTAGCATTGACCTCATCTAGTACTGATTTGAACTGCGATATCTTATCAGCAGTACCCGCAGATAGGGCTGTAGAGAGTCTCTTTTCTGCCTCGATGGTTATCGCCGATTTGTTTTCGTAGATACCATTGGTTATGTTAAAGAACAGGTCTTCTGCTTGTGGATTATTGCTTCTTATATAATCGAAGGCATCAGAAAGGGATTTAAGCCCTTCCGCATCCAAGTCATAATATAGACCTATCAATATCGCTATCGGATAGAAATCTGCATTGTCGTAAAGAGACTTGTTAGATACAAATGTCTTCAGGACAGGTGTCAGACTCTCGTTGTTATAATCTCCATTTGCTCTGTAGACAAGAAAGTTTTTTATACTCTCTGCCTCCTGTTGTAGATCGAAATTGTTATCAGGAAAATAGGCTGTCTGAAAATTCAAACTCTGAAACTGCTTACGATACTTGACCAATCCAGTGTTACGTAATTGTCTTTCGCGATAGTGGTGTAGCTTCTGACTTTGCATAAAAGTCTTCACCTTATTATTGCTGATCGCCTCTATGATATTAGTGATCCAGATATCAGAACTTAGCGCAAAACCAATCTGTATAGATTGACCTACGCGCTGTTTGATCTGCTCAAAGTTTGCAGAATTGATAATAAAGGTCAAGATATCCTTAAAGTGATTTTGAGGTCTGATGTATTTGACGTTTTCATTGACATGCCCCCTTAAGACACTATATCCTAGTGCTTTAGGTAAGTATAATCCTTCAAACTCTTCATGCATCAGATATTTTTCAAAGGATTCCAACTGTAGCGGATTGTTATTGGCTACCTGAGTGTACAACTCATGTATTTCTCCTTCAAATTTTTGGATAAGCACCTTATAGTCCTCAGCCTCTTCTGTATCCAAATAAGTCTTTAGCTCATCAGATAGCTGAATGCTACTCTTAATATTGTCTAATGCCGTTTTGTATTTGAGGTTAAGTTCTTCTTTCATGACGTCTTAACTTATTAGATAAAATTGTAAAGGCTATATTATTATAAAACCTAGTAAGACATTTAAGCCTTACTAGGTTTGTTTTTCCATTAAATTTTTAAAATCTGTTTTCGGGATATCTTTTATTCTTCCTCAGAAGCATTGGCTACTTTACCGCCATCCAGTTCGTCTTGCCATTTCTTTAGCTCGTCCCATTTTCCGTCAGCTGCCATTTGAGCTTGCTTAGGCCAAGTCCCTGGATCATGCGCTGCAAAGTTTCCTTCTGCCGCATCCAGTATAGCTTTGATATCGTCAGATGACTTACCACCTAAATCTGCAAAAGTCACAATGCCTTGTGCCGCTAATAGTTTGCTGATAGCAGGACCGATACCCTCTATCTTAGTAAGGTCATCAGCTGGCTTAGGCTCTTCTGCTACTGGTGCAGCAGCTACAGGAGCAGCTTCTTCTACAGCAGCAGGTGCTTCTTCTTTTTTCTCTTCTGCTACAGGAGCTGTTTCTTCAGCAGACTCCGCTGGTGCAGCTTCTTCTGCACTTGCCTCGCCACCATCATTTTCTCTGAATGCTTCTCCAGCTTCTTTATCCGCAGATTTTGCAGCTGGCTTTATTTCTCCTGAGACCATCTTCCAGAAATCAGCCTTTTTACGCGCTGTATCTTCTTTTCTCGCTGCAATCGCGGCCTCTTTCTTATCTATCCACTCTTGATACATTTCCATCGCTTTTTCCTCAGAGAATGCACCTTTGGCGACACCTCTCATCAGATGCTTACGATAGTATACTCCTTTGAACTTAAGTAGTGCTCTTACTGTATCTGTAGGTTGCGCTCCTTTCATTAACCACTCATAGGCTTTGTCTCTGTCCAACTCTATACTGGCAGGAACAGTCATGGGATTATAGCTACCTATTTGTTCTATGAATTTTCCGTCTCTTGGAGCTCTTGCGTCTGCTATTACGACGTGATAGAAAGGTCTTTTCTTACGCCCTCTTCGGGCAAGTCTTATCTTTACTGACATAAGTTAAAATTTATATGGTTTGCCATTCCTGAGTAATCCGTACATCGAACCTCAGGGTTTTAACGGCGCAAATATAGTACAATATTTATTAACTTGTCCATCTATACTTAATACTCAATCATCGGGGATCTTTTATAGGTCTACCACTCAGATAAATCAAGCATTGAATCCACCTCAAACCAAGAAAAAGACGAAAAAATCACCTGCTAAGAAGAAGACACCTCTTATGACACAGTATTATGAGGTGAAGCAGCAACATCCTGATGCTTTATTACTATTTCGTGTAGGAGACTTTTACGAGACATTCGGCGAGGATGCTGTCAAATGTGCTGATATTCTCGGGATAGTTTTGACAAGTCGGAATAACGGAGGGGACATGACAGAGCTTGCGGGCTTTCCTTATCATTCTGTGGATTTATACTTACCAAAACTAGTCCGGGCTGGTTATCGTGTAGCAATCTGCGAACAACTCGAAAAACCAAGTAAAGAAAAGAAAATCGTCAAAAGAGGTGTTACAGAAATAGTCACCCCTGGTGTTACCAGTAGCGATTCTTTATTGAGTGCAAAGCAAAATAATTTTTTGGCGTCAATATATCTGGATGATAAGCAGGCAAGCGTTGCGTTTTTGGATATATCAACTGGCGAATTTGTTGTCCATCAGGGCAGAACGATTGATATAGATAAGCTCATAGAAACATTTTCGCCCAATGAAATACTCTACTCCAAAAAACAAAAAGATCAGATTACATCTTTATTATCGGATGAAGGTTACTTGTTTGGATTAGATGATTGGTTGTATGAAGCGCAGTATAATTATGATATACTGACGAAACATTTTAATGTTATTTCTCTCAAAGGTATAGGCATAGAAAGTGATAAGCTAAGTCAAGTCACGGCTGGTACAATATTACATTATCTATCGACCATTCAGCAATCTAATACCACTCACATTCATCAGCTATCCAAGCTACATTCTGATCAATACCTGTGGTTAGATCGATTCACTATACGGAACTTGGAGCTAGTGGATAGCTTGCATGCGTCTGGGCATTCCCTTAGAGAGATCATTGATTACACGCTTACCCCGATGGGTTCTCGGATGCTTGTCAAATGGATAGTGCTTCCACTGATAGATATTACTAGAATACAAAGACGCCTGGATCGTGTAGATGCCCTTGTCATGGACGAATCTCTGCGAGAAGAAATCATTGCAGAACTAAAGAAGATAGGCGACATAGAAAGGTTAGCCAGTAAGATACCACTCAGGAAGATCAACCCTAAAGAGTACGTAGTTATCAAGAATACCTTGAACCTGATATCGACTCTCAAATTACTTCTCAAAGATCGAGGTGGAGAAAATTTCCAAAAAATAGAAGATCATCTTAGTGCATGTCAGGAGTTGTTTGATCTTATAGATAAGACGATAACCGATGATGCGCCAGTTTCTTTACAAAAAGGGCATGTTATAAAAACAGGTTGCCACGAAAAGCTAGATGAATGGAAATCTATATCTAAGAATGGTAAAGACTTACTACTTAATCTTCAGCAAGAGCAAATTGAAAAAACAGGCATCAGCTCTCTAAAGGTGGGATACAATAATGTCTTCGGATATTATTATGAAGTTACTAACAGGTTCAAAGACCAAGGACTAATACCGGAAGATTGGATAAGAAAACAGACGCTCAAAGGCAGCGAAAGATATATCAATCAGCCTCTAAAAGAACTGGAAGCCAAGATTCTTCAAGCTGATGAGCAGATCGCTGAACTGGAGAGAACCATATATGATGACCTTGTCATACGATCTGAGAAGCACGTACCTCTCCTACTCTCCAATGCGAAGCTGATTGCCGAACTAGATTGTTATATATCTCTGGCTCATGTTGCAGAAAAGAACGATTATACAAAACCCCACATATCAGATAGTCAGGAAATTAATATCAAAGCGGGACGCCATCCTGTAATAGAAAAAAATCTTCCGGCGACCGATCCGTATGTGCCTAATGATGTCTTCTTAGATACGCAGAGCCAGCAGATTATCTTAATCACAGGGCCAAACATGTCAGGTAAGTCGGCCGTATTAAGGCAAACGGCTATTATCACACTGATGGCGCATATCGGGTCATTTGTGCCAGCTCAAGTGGCCGAAATCGGACTGACGGACAAGATATTTACCAGAGTCGGTGCCACAGATAATATCTCCAGTGGAGAGTCAACCTTTATGGTAGAGATGAACGAAACGGCGAGTATCCTTAATAACCTATCAGAGAGAAGTCTGATAATACTGGATGAAATAGGCAGAGGAACGAGCACTTATGATGGTATATCTATTGCCTGGGCTATTGCCGAATACCTTCACGAAAATCAGTCCTTTACACCCAAGACGTTGTTCGCTACGCATTATCACGAATTAAGCGAACTGGAAAACACCTATGACCGTATCAAAAATTACAATGTCGCCACCAAAGAAATAGATGGTAAAATCATCTTCCTCAGGAAGCTGATCGCTGGAGCGAGTAATAGTAGCTTTGGAGTGCATGTGGCTCAGCTGGCTGGTATGCCGAAATCCATAATCAGCAAAGCCACCGACCTACTGGTTAAGTTAGAAGCCAAATCCATTGAGAAGAATAACAAGACTCGCGAAAAACTGAAGACCTCCAAGAGTAGTAACATACAACTCAATATGTTCGATACAAGCACACTAAAGTATAAGAAGATAGAAGAGATAATAGAGAACATTCATATCGACACTCTGACACCTATAGAGTGTATGCTCAAGCTGAAAGAAATCATAGAAACAACAAAGGAGGACCAAAATAATTGATCCTCCTTTTTGTATTTCCGTTTTAGTCTTGTCAGACTTACTTAGTCACGAATAATTTCTTCAGCGATATTTGCTTTTCTGATCTAAGCTCTACAAGATAAATTCCTGCAGAAAGATCATTAAGAGAAATACGCTCTGTATAGTTAGCAGAGAATGTTCTATTAAGAACAGACTTTCCGCTCATGTCTAATATTGTCATCTGGACTTTTTGGTTTTGGTTCACACCTACTTTTAAGTCCACATATTCACTCGCTGGATTAGGAGCCATTACAAATTCTGTAATGAAATCTAGCTCGTCTACATTAGTCGTACCACTTACAGAATAAGTGACTATCTCCATACATCCTTCGTTATCAGTGATCGTGGCAGTATAATCGCCTCTCTCCAATCCTGATATAGAAGTACCTGTCATACCATTATCCCACTCTACAGTATAAGTACCATTACCACCTTCTATCATAAGGTCTATGCTACCCATTGCCTCTCCCGCAGGAGTTCCATTGACATTGTCAGTTACTGTAATAGCGTCTGGCTCTGAGATAACATAGTTTTCTGTAATCTGAGCACCAGTCTCATCAGTGATAACTAATGTATAATCACCTGGTAATAATCCGTCTACAGATTCTCCAGATATACCCTGCGTCGGGCCACTCCACTCATAAGTAAATGATGGCAATCCGCCAGAGATATTTACGTTGATCGCTCCGTCGCTTTCTCCATAGCAACTTACATTACTGACATCAGAACTGATTCTGATACCAGAGTAAGCTAATACTTCTGTACACTCTGTACTCTCACCACATTCGTTTTTGACTGTAAGGCATACCGTATAGTAACCTGGCTCATCATATTGGTGAGAAGGGTTAGCGTCTGTAGATGTATTACCATCTCCAAAATCCCATAGAATCTCAGTTGTTTCTCCATTAGAATCATTAGAGAAGTCAAAAGAGAAGTCGTCAGTCTGCGAAGAGCTAAGTTCTGCTCTAGTTATATCAGCATCGTCAGCTTCTACAGTTACAGTGGCCTCAGTTATACATCCTTGCTCACTTGTACAAGCTACAGTATATGTCCCTGCTCTTGTCACTTCTATATCTTCCTGAGTAGAAATAACATCACCAGACTCATCTGTCCAGCTTACTGAGTAGTTACCATCCAATGTAATGTCTATAAGCGTGGACTGGTTATTACAATCCAATAACTCTGGACTTGCTATACTTACTGATGGCTGCTGACTTATGTAAGTTCTCACCTCATCCTCCGATGTACAACCGTCTGCATTAGTCACCTCTACTGAGATGTCATAGGTACCATTAAAATCAATACACTCTCCAGTGCCTGCATCTTGTCCATTAATTCTCCATGATGCCGTTTCGTTATTTCTCAGATCGACACAGATAGTACCAGTTTCTGATTCGCATATCTCTACGTCACCATCTATTCTCACTGATGGTCCTGCTAATTCTGTAACAGAAATCGCTTCTGACACGATACAGTTATCAGCACTTATTAGTCTTAGTTCTACATCTCCTGTGCCACTTACATCGACACATCTGTTAGTCGATATGACACTACCATCTAATATCCACTCATAAGAATCCACATTGTCCGTATCGTCAGCACATAATCTTGTGCTACCACCTTCGCATACCGCATTGTCACCAGAGATGACACCAGATGGACTTTCGAACTCAACCACACGCATGCTTGTCATATCTTCGCACTGACTGTGATCATTAGTAATAACTAATTCGACAGTCGCAGAAACATCTACATCTATACATCTGGAGCTACCTACATAAGTACCATCTACATACCACTCGATAGATTCTGAGTTAGTCACATCATCAGCACATACCTCTGTAGATGATCCCGCGCAGAAATCCTGACCGCCAGCTATAGCAGCTTCTGGAGCTTCTGGCGCCTCAACGGTCACAGAAGAAGTTGCGACACAACCTGTCGCCAGATTAGTTACTTCTAGTGTGTAAGTACCTTCTGATCCTACTTCTATCTCTATGTTAGAATTGTTAGTTAGTATTTCACCATCGTTAGTTGTCCATAGGTATTCTACAGAGCCGTCATCGGTAGACCCGTCACCTGAGATCACTGTAGTATAATCTGCACAAGTTAAATCTCCAGCAGCATTAGATTCGGCAACAGGCGTCGTGTAATCCTCCATAACCTCTACTCTATCTACGGTAACACAACCATTATCTAAGTCTCTTACCTCCAGTATATAATTACCAGTTGCACTGACTCTTGTTCTGAATCCTGTATCTATCGGCATATAATCTGGATTAAACCAGAAATACTCTATATTATTTCCTACTGAAGAACTATCAGCATTGATAAATACGGAAGAGTTACTACAGTTAAGCATTCCTTCACTTTCCGTATCGGCCATTGGCCCGCCAGAAGATTCTATTTCAAATGAAGCGAACTCCTGACAACTGAATACATCCTCGATAGTCACCTCGTAATATCCAGGCTCTAATTCTATTTCTGGATCAGTTGTTTCGAATAATTCGAAAACAAAATAGTAAGGTCCTACCCCACCATTGACCTCGAATACGACGGAACCAGATTGGTCACCACATTCTTGGTCAAATGACTGATAATATACCTCTAAAGGATCTGGATGATCTAAGAAGTAACTTTCTTCTGTAGTACAACCATTAGAATCATCTGTGATTGTTACATCATAAGTACCGAACTCTAAATTCTCTAATCTATCACCCTGCTCACCATTACTCCAATTGTAAGTAAATGATCCAGAACCACCATCCGTGCGGACTTGTATGACTCCATCAGAATCTCTGTAGCAACTTGGCTCTACCATTTCTTCGATTTCAGTCTCGAAAACGACAGCACTGTTAGTTACCTCAATAGGTCCTATTTCTACCTCTGTAGCCCAACTTGCTGATCCAGTAAGATCATCAGTTAGCGTGACATAATAAGTTCCGTTAGGTACATCATATAGATCTTCCGTAGTTTCTCCATTAGACCATAAGAAGCTAATTTGTCCTACGCCACCCCTTGGTTCTAAGTCAATTTCTGCAGATTCGCATGAGACATCGATGACCTCATAAGTCGTCGCAGCCATTGCACTGGTTCTGATAAAATCATCCCACTCACTGTAAGATGCCTGACCTATCTCATAGATTGTCTTATCTGGCTTAACACCGTATAGTGTTGGATAGTAATTGATACTATATGCACCATTAACAGATGCCGCAGAGCTGGCATCAGGGTTAAGTATAGGATAGCTGGTACCAGACGTCCAGTCTCCTATAGAGCCTCCACTGCATCCTCCACCAGGACCATAGATACATGGCTGAGTAGTGCCAGGATCGGCTTCTATCATGTAAACAATCGCTAAGTCTTCTCCATCTGGTCCTAGGTTACCCCAGACAGATTCTAGTGTTCCACCTTGGTGATAATTCCAGCATGGACCACACCATGTCGCAGAAAAATCAAGTACTGCGGCATAACCTTGATCTAAGTAATCATATAATCCGTAAAAACTTCCACCTACCTCTTCTAAAGAGAAGTCGGGAGCAATGTCTCCATCAGGCAACTGGCTATAAGAAGTCACAGAAAACGATAAAAGAAAGAAAAGTAAAATTTTGTTCTTCATGTGCATTGATTTTAATATTGTAAAGTACGGAAAATCACTTAAAACCCTGCATATTATTAAGTTTTTCCATCATTTGATTCATTCCATTGCCTTTGGACATCATGTGCATCATTTTTCTCATCTGGTTGAATTGCTTGATGAACATGTTAATCTCATGGATATTACGTCCACATCCCTTTGATATGCGCTTCTTGCGGCTCATATTGAGGACATCGGGATTAGCGCGTTCGTGCGGTGTCATAGATTGTATTATGGACTCCACCTTAGAGAAGGCATTATCATCTATGTCAATGTCTTTGAGCTTGCTCATACCAGGTATCATACCGAGTAAAGACTTAATGTCTCCCATCTTCTTGATCTGATTAAGCTGTCCCAAGAAGTCATTAAAATCAAACTTGTTCTTCTTGATTTTCTTCTCTATTCTCTTGGCTTCCTTCTCATCAAATTGCTCCTGTGCCTTTTCTACAAAAGAGACGATATCACCCATTCCTAGTATCCGCGATGCCATACGTTCGGGATGGAATACATCTAAGGCATCCATTTGCTCACCTGTACTTGCAAATTTGATTGGCTTACCGACGGTGTACTTTATAGATAAGGCCGCACCACCTCTGGTATCCCCATCTAATTTGGTGAGGACCACGCCGTCATAATTGATCTTTTCGTTAAATGCAGCCGCCGTATTAACCGCATCCTGACCTGTCATGGAATCCACGACGAATAAGGTCTCAGTCGGTGTGATGGCATTTTTTATTCCCTCTATTTCGTTCATCATCTCCTCATCCACAGCTAAACGTCCCGCCGTATCTACTATGAGGACATTATAGTTGTTTTGGTGCGCGTAAGCAACGGCATTACCTGCGATATCTATGGGATTTTTGTTGTCTATTTCTTTATAAATGTCTACACCGATACTTTCTGCTAATACCGTTAGCTGGTTTATGGCAGCTGGTCTGTATACATCGCAGGCTGCCACTAAGACCTTATGTCTCTTTTTCTCTTTGAGGAACTTAGCTAGTTTTCCAGTGAATGTCGTTTTACCAGACCCTTGTAGACCAGCAATTAAAACAACACCAGGGTTTCCTTTTACATTGATACCGACACTCTGACCGCCCATTAGCTCGACCATCTCATCCATGACGATTTTCACCATCATTTCACCAGGCTTGACCGCTTTCAAGAGGTTTTTAGACCCCATGGCTTTGTCCTTGACCTTATCCGTAAATTCTTTGGCAATTTTATAGTTGACATCGGCTGCGACCAGTGCTCTTCTTATCTCTTTAATCGATTGTGCAACATTGATTTCCGTAAGTTTTCCAGACCCAGATAGGTTTTTAAAGGCGGAATCTAACTTTTCGCTAAGCGTATTGAACATTATAAGTTAATTTGAGTACCAAAAGTATAAAATAGACAGTTCTATTTCTGTTATAAAGCGGGTTAATACATATTACAAAAAAATATAATTTGAGTATCTTCGTACTCCCCATGAGAAATCTTATTATCATATTCTTAGTTCTATTATCTTTTGGCTTTGTAAGCGAGTCAAAATATATCTCTTCAGAGTTATCATTAGAGACCTTCGATTGTATCAATGCACCACGCATCGGAGAGGTTATCGATCGATTTAATAATATAGAGGTCTACTATAATGGGGCCGCGACTAATGTGTCAGGGCGTAATCTCAGCTATGATGGATATAACCTGGGACTTAACTACCAATGTGTAGAATATGTCAAAAGGTATTACTACTATGTCTATAACCATAAGATGCCCGATTCTTATGGACACGCTAAAGAATTTTTTGACTCCTCATTACCAGACAGAAAGTACAATCCCAAAAGAGATCTTTACCAATTCACTAATGGATCAGATTACAGACCACTACCGGGTGATATAATGGTTTTTGATGGGACGGCTGACAACCCTTTTGGTCATACAGGCATCGTGACTTTCTCCAAAGGCGATCGCTGCGAAATCATCCAACAAAACGTTGGGGAAAAGACCCGGGAAATTTTTCACGTCAAAGAAATCAATCAAAAATTTTATGTCTTTGAGAAAGATGTTTTGGGTTGGTTGCGCAAGGGTTAATATAGAGGTAGTGTGAAAATCCATCTTATATACATCGGCAAATCAAACAAGAATTTTTATAAGGAGGCTCAAGAAAGATTCGTCAAGAGATTAGGACATTATTGTCAGTTGTCTATTACCTGTATTCCTCCTGCCAAGAACGCACATGCCATATCCGCAACAGAATGCAAGAAAAAAGAGGAAACATTAATCTTGGACAAGTTAGGTAAGAACCAACGTTATTATCTTCTTGACGAAGGCGGTCGACAATATAGTTCTGTGGAATTTGCAAGTTTCTTAGAAAGAACTCAGTTGACCGATTCATCTCTTTGCTTTGTCATAGGTGGTGCATTGGGTGTCTCTGAGGCTATCAAGAAAAATGCAACGCAATCCTTGGCACTTTCCAAAATGACACTACCCCATCATCTGGCGCGTATACTCTTCTTAGAACAATTGTACCGCTCATACAGTATAATTAACAATCATTCCTATCATAATGAGTAATTTGCGATTGTTATAATATCAAACTTAGAAGCTAATGACCGTTACACTTTTGATCTGTATAGTGACAGGGATCATCTCTTATCAGGCCTTCAATAATAGGACTATCATAGAAAGACTCAAACACTACCCTGTTGCCGAGTACCGCAATAAAGAATATTACAGGTTTTTGAGTTCTGGTTTTGTACATGGGAGCTGGATACATCTATTGATTAATCTATTTGTACTATATCAGTTTGGGACGGTAGTTGAAGGTGAATTTTCAGAAGTCTATGGCAATGCTTTAGGTCGCATCATTTTCACAGTTACCTATTTGTTGACTATTATTGTCGCCGACTTACCTACGTATTTTAGACACAAAAACAACCCGTCTTATTCTGCCATAGGTGCCTCAGGTGGTGTGTCAGGTATTGTATTTTCTTTTATACTATTCCATCCTTGGCAGCAGTTATCTCTTTACGGCATCATTCCGTTCAAAGCCATTATTGGTGGATTGGCATATTTGGTCTACTCTTCTTGGGCGAGTAAGACGCGTAATGATGGTATCGACCATAGCGCGCATTTTTATGGGGCTGTTTTCGGTATGGTATTTACGGTTATTGCTTATCCAGAGGTAATACAAATATTCCTTAGTGAGATGTCTCAAATCTTTTAGAGGAATCTCGATAGTCTTTCTGAAGAATAAGGAAAGTACCCAAAATGGATAATACCAAATAGACAACAAGTAAAAGGTTGCCTTGTGGTATCGTACTTTCTATATTGTACCAACTTTTATAATTGTAAAATACTAAGCCAGCGAAGACGATTTTGATTATCTCGAATACGAAAGCTAGTCTATGACCGTCCATCATAGAGGTATAAGAAAAAATAGAGGTCATCACGAATGCACCATAAGTAAGAATACCCAATATACTATAATCGCCTATGGTCATAAGTAGGTAATAGAGAATAGCCACATTCGTCACAAACTGAAACCAGGCAAAATAGAGAGCGGACTTAGATTGACGTCCTTGATATTTTTGATAAGTATTGATGTCCTCTATGGCATCGACAGGATACTTTTCTTTGACATCATCTGGTCTCCAGCCTGTTGGCTTAAACCATATCAGAATCTTATCCCTCCAAGAATTAGTGCGCCAAGCATCTTTGATGAGTAACCAGACATGCATAAAGTTTATAATCAGGGGATTCCAAGAATTAGCTGGACGCTTAATGCCATAGACGGCTTCGGTTCCCTTTATCTCCTCCTGAAAAGTACCAAACCACTTATCCCATACGATGAATATCTGGCTGAAATTCTTGTCGATGTATTCTGGATTAATGGCGTGATGCACTCTGTGATGCGAGGGTGTCACTAACAAATGTTCTAGTATACCCATCTTATTGATCAGTCTGGTATGGTACCAGAATTGCGCAAAAAGGTGCAGTGGCGCCGTAATCGCCACTATTTTCTGAGGAACGCCTAAGAGCGCCATAGGAACATAAAGAAAAAAGTAAATACCGATAAGATTGGAGATAGGCTGTCGCAAGGCGCAGGCCAAATTAAACTCTTCACTACTATGATGAATGATATGGCGATTCCAAAAAAGATTGATTTTATGATTGAAGCGATGCGACCAATAACCAGCAAAATCCAGACCTATAAAGGCCAGGGCATATAAGAGCACATTAGACTGAATGTCAAATAATCCAAAAGCATTTTCCATCCAGCCGTAACTTATAATGACAATACTGAGTCCCATGAGATCTTTTAACGTATTGGTCATACCAGAACTCATGCTGGAAATAAAATCAAAAGAGTTGTTGATTTCTATCCCTTTGATACGGGCAACTATTGCTTCTATAATTATCAAAACAACGAACCCTGGAATGGCTATAGACAGTACTGCGGCATAAGATTCCATATTCGTTATTTGTTTTTAGTCTAAGCGATAATAGTGGTTTATTTTCCTTCCATAAATGGATAAGTATAATTAGTCGGCGGATTAAAATTCTCTTTGATAGTCCTAGGCGATACCCATCTGAATAGATTAAGTATTGATCCAGCTTTATCATTAGTTCCCGATCCTCTCGCACCACCAAAAGGCTGTTGACCTACTACTGCACCAGTCGGTTTATCATTGATATAAAAGTTACCTGCGGCGTTACGTAAGGCGTAGGTTACTTTATGTATGACCTCACGATCCGTACTGAATATTGACCCTGTCAATGCATAAGGCGATGTAGAATCAATAACTGGTAATAACTCATCAAAGTCTGCATCATCGTAAACATATATTGTCAGCACAGGGCCGAATATCTCTTCGCACATCGTCTTATAGTCAGGACTCTTGGCTAAGATAACCGTCGGAGATATAAAGTATCCCTTCTTCTTATCATACTTGCCACCAGCAATAATTTGCGCATCTTTTGATTTCTTAGCATGATCGATGTAAGATGATATTTTGTCAAATG
Source organism: Saprospiraceae bacterium (assembly GCA_020628095.1). Lineage (GTDB taxonomy): Bacteria > Bacteroidota > Bacteroidia > Chitinophagales > Saprospiraceae > RFSX01. The sequence continues at coordinate 182,336 of JAHDFP010000005.1, read as the reverse complement.
CTCTTTCGTCGATGACGGCATTGACAAAATTTCTGAAATCATCTGGTGCTCCGACTTTGAATGATTTTATATCTGCTATAAGTCCTTTTTTGACAGTAGACCACATCGACTTGGGGATATAGGCCCTGGAGGCTGCGGAACATTTTTGACCTTGGAACTCAAACGCTCCTCTTGATAAGGCTGTAACAACTTGAGCTGTATCCGCCGATGGATGAGCAAGCACGAAATCTTTGCCACCCGTCTCACCCACGATACGTGGATATGATCTGTAATTGTCCAGATTAGAAGCTATCGTTTTCCATAATTTATTAAACACACCAGTACTGCCCGTAAAATGAAGACCTGCAAATTCTGGATGACTAAATATAACATCACCAGCGGCTGGCCCATCCGCAAATACCAGATTAATGACGCCATCAGGAAGACCTGCTTTTTTGAATATCTCCATGATGAAATGTGCGCTGTAGATCTGTGATTCTGCTGGCTTCCATACCACTGTGTTACCCATCAGTGCAGGAGCAAACGGTAGATTAGCTGCTATAGAAGTAAAATTAAAAGGCGTGATCGCGAAAACGAATCCTTCTAATGGCCTATATTCTAATCTATTCCATATTCCAGGCGCACTCTCTGGTTGTTGTTCGTAGACTTCTGTCATGTATTGCACATTGAACCTGAAGAAATCTACCATCTCGCATACCGCATCTATTTCCGCCTGCCATATATTTTTGGATTGAGCGATCATGGTGTAAGCATTCATCTCGGCGCGATATGGTCCTGCAATGAGTTCTGCAGCTCTCAGGAATATAGCGGCACGCTCATGCCAAGGCATACTCTCCCAACCCGCTTTTGCTTCCAAAGCCGCTTTGACTGCTTTTTTGACATCACTCTTAGTTCCCTTGCTATATTGGCCGACTACCTTCTTATGATCGTGGGGTGGACTTAGTTTTACCTTATTTTTAGTAAAAACATCTTTACCACCTATAACCATTGGAACGTCCGTTTTCTTGGACATCAACTTTCCAAGTGCCGCTTTGACGGCCTTCTTTTCTGGACTACCAGGAGCATAGTTGAGGCAAGGTTCGTTACTTGCTGGTGGGACAAAATATATAGCATTCGACATTATAATTCGATTTTATTCTTTATTAATAATTAGCACTAATTTGTTCGTATACCTCGTCAGGGACAAATTCACTGACGTTACCTTTTCCTTTGATTATCTCTCTGACAATGGTGCTGCTGATATGACTATACTTTGGCTTTGATATAAAAAAGACAGTTTCTATACCTTCTCCTATGATGTTATTCAGTTGTGAAATTGTCTTCTCGTAATCAAAATCCGAGGCATTTCTGAGGCCTCTTATGAGATAATGAGATTGGACTTCTTTGGCATAATTAACTGTCAATCCTTGATAAAGCCCTAATTCTACATTGTCATATTTAGAGCACACAGCATTGACCCATGACTTGCGTTGTTCTAGGTCAAAGTGATACTGCTTTTGTGTATTCTGACCTATGGCCACAATCACCTTGTCAAAAAGAGGAATTGCTCTCTCTATCAAATCAATATGTCCTAAGGTAATGGGGTCAAATGATCCTGGAAATAAAGCGATTTTCATTCTTAGTATGTATTATCCAAATGCGAATATATTGCTTTATGTGATTATCTTTTCTTTTAGATTTGTGCTCTATTCATAATACTTATGATTCGATTCTTTCTATTGATTGCTGTTGTATTAGCTGTAAGTTCTTGTAAAGAAGACTTGCCGCATGATGACAATGCACCTATAGAGGCCCAGTATTTTGAAGATTACGAGTCTCCCAGACTTAAGTGGGGATATATTGACACCCGTGGAGAGGTGGTGATTTCGCCGATATATGATGATGTCCGTGATATGAAATCAGACCTTACTGCAGCAAACTATAAGGGTAAGTGGGGTTTTATCAATAATAAAAATGAACCTGTTATTGATTTTAAGTATAAGCAGGTATTGGATTTTGACAAAAAAGTTAATAGGGCCTTTGTACAATCATTCGATAATGAGTGGCTACTCATAGATAAAGCGGATGTTATCATTGATTCATTGCCATATAATGCCTTCAAAACATGGACGGATGAATATTGCCCAGTCTCCGTAAATGGCCTATGGGGAATAATTGACAAAAGCGGAAAGGAAGTCTTATCGCCTCAATATTTATACATCGACATTGTATCTAAGGAAAGAGTCATAGCTAAGCAATATGACAAATATGGTATAGTTGACATTAATAATCAGACTGTCGAGGGTTTTGATTATAAAAGAATAACGGCAGTGTCTGATAACATAATAAGATTCAGAACTAAGGCAGGTTATTATTATCAAAATCTATTAAGCGGTAAGAAGAGTAAAAACTTTGATAAAGCGGGCATCTATGAAAATGAGAGAGCTATTGTCAGCGATGGTAAGAAAACGATAGTCTTGGATAATGCCTTTGTGGCAATAAAGGAGTTTGATTATCAAAAACTGCAACACGCAGGCGAAGGCTATTTTAAGTTTAAGGAAAATGATAAATGGGGATTGATAGATCCTGATTTCAATATTATAAGAGAAGCGGACTTATATCTTCTCAATAAGTATCAAGAAGGTCATATACTATACGCTTTGGCCTCTGATAGATGGGGTTACCTGGATAAGAACGGGGAAATATTTCTACCAGCTGAATTACCTATCGCGTGGGAATATAAGAATGGTTATGCGCGTATTTTTCATAGCAAGGGGGTTGGCTTTATAGATACGACTAAGAACTTGGTGGTGGATAGACGGATGTTTGAGGTGAGAGATTTTTATAATGGCTTAGCACGTTTTCAGTCTCTGAGATAATCCATCATATAGCAATAATTTAAGTCCTATATTTGCGCTAAATTTTAGGAATATGAACTTCGATATCATAGTTATAGGAAGCGGCCCTGGTGGATATCCTGCTGCGATCAGAGCATCACAATTAGGCAAAAAAGTAGCCATCGTAGAAAAAGAAAATCTGGGAGGCATCTGTCTTAATTGGGGTTGTATCCCTACTAAAGCCTTGCTCAAGTCAGCGCAGGTCTATAACTATATCAATCATGCAGAAGATTATGGTATCAAAATATCGAAAGCCACACCTGATTTCGGTAAAATGATAAGCCGCTCTAGAGGCGTAGCTGATGGTATGAGTAAAGGTGTCAATTTCCTAATGAAGAAAAATAAAATTACAGTCATAGAAGGTACTGGCAGCCTTGCCAGAGGAAAGAAAGTTATTGTAACTGATGCCGATGGGCAGCGTAAAGAATATTCTGCTGACCAAATCATCGTAGCCACTGGTGCAAGAGCCAGAGCCTTACCAGGTATGGAGATAGATGGTAAGAAGATAATCGGATACAGAAAAGCGATGACCTTAGATAAGCAACCCAAGAAAATGGTGGTTATCGGTGCGGGAGCGATTGGAGTGGAGTTCGCTTATTTTTATAACTCTTTAGGAACAGAGGTGACCGTAGTGGAGTTTATGGAAAATGGGCTGCTGCCAAGGGAAGATAAAGATGTATCCAAAGAGATCAACAAAATCTTTAAAAAACAAGGTGTCAACGTGTTAGGAAATACCTCTGTAGAATCCGTGGATACCTCTGGCAAGAAAATCAAAGTAACCACTAAAGACAGAAAATCTTCTAAAGAAAGTGTCATAGAGTGTGATGTGGTATTAAGTGCTGTCGGTATTCAGCCTAATACTGAAAATATTGGTCTCGAAACCTTAGGCATAAAAACGGATAAAGCAGGCAGAATAGAAGTCGATGATTACTACCAAACCAATGTCAAGGGCATTTATGCCATAGGAGACGTCATCAATACGCCGGCATTGGCTCATGTCGCTACGGCAGAGGCCATCTTATGTGTAGAGAAAATATCAGGACTCAATGTCCACCCTATTGACTATACTGCCATACCATCTTGTACATATTGCAGTCCTGAAGTGGCGAGCGTTGGTCTTACCGAAGAACAAGCCAAAGAAAAAGGATATGATATCAAGATAGGTAAATTTCCATTTTCTGCATCAGGAAAGGCGAGTGCCTCGGGAGCTAAAGAAGGCTTTGTGAAAATGATATATGACGCCAAATATGGCGAATTATTAGGCGCTCACATGATAGGTAACAATGTGACCGAGATGATCGCAGAAATAGTAGCCGTGAAGAACCTAGAAACGACGGGGCACGAAATCATAAAGTCTGTTCATCCGCATCCGACGATGAGTGAAGCGGTTATGGAAGCCACAGCAGCAGCCTACGGAGAAGTAATCCACTTGTAAACAATATAAGCAGAGTTACTGCGTTAGCCAACCTAATTATGTTTGGGATAATTATTAGTTAGATTTTTTCTTAAATCTATCTTCAGTAAGATCAGTAATCTATTTTTTGGATTTTCTTGGTAATTCTTTGCCCCATTGAGGTAATGGTAAAGAAATATATTCCTTGCGGATAGGCACTTATGTCTATGGTCTTATTACCTGCATAGTTGCCCAGAGATCTTCCGTAGACATCTGTTATTTCTATATTAGAAATTCCATATTTACTCGAATGAATATTAACTATTCCAGTAGAAGGATTAGGATATAATTGGACGCTATTATAGATAAGTTGCTCTTCTACTCTATCTCCATAATTAATCACTATATCCCTTTCAAAGTCTTTGTGAATGCTAAATTCACCGTATTCGTTAGAAGAAATAATATTGGTCATTTTTAAGTTAAGGACATCTTCTATTTGCGATCTTTTAAAACCAACTACCTCGTCTTCAACTATAAACTTAAGCTGACCAATAATACCAAGCCCATCGGCTGAATTATTTGTAATTCTCGTAACACCTATATCAATCTGTCCATCTTGAGGAACAACAAACATGGATTGAACTGGACTTTCGTAGGTCAACCAACTGTTTTCCTTAGTTATAAATTCTACACTGGCAGAATCTACAAGACTAGGATCAAAGTTAAACGTAAAGGAAGAACCATAAAAATCTAAAGCTGGCAAATTACCAGTACCTATTGCAATATCAAGAATTAACCATTCTCCAGAATCTATAGGCCCTGCTGGCGGAATGAAATAAATCGGCACATTGGATGTGCTACCGACAACATCTGATCGCATATTATGCATTTGACCATAGTTGTCAGATATTTCTGTAATGTCATCAGAATCTATGAAACCATTTCCATCAGAATCGCCACATTTCAAATCTATAGAGCTACTCATTTGAGTATAACCCCAATCTGAGCTTTCTTGGCCTGTCCAAAACAAAGGAAAGTCATTTGTTCTGTCATATCCTGCTTCACCAAGGTTCAATCCCAGATCTATAAGGTCTTTCATATCTACGACACCATCATCATTATTATCCCCTGGATATACGCAAGAGTTTATGCAGAGACATGCGTCATAGTTAGAATCCAACACGTTTATATCCACCTTTACTATGTCGCAAACACCTGATGTCGTACAATATTCCAGATCAAACTCATCTAATCCTGAAAAACCATCATAAGGTAAGTATATAATAGTGTTATCCCTAGTTATGGTATCACATTCCAGTACCTCTTGCCCCTGATCATCAAGTATTAGTACCTGTCCATTGGATGGAGCAACTAAAAGCTCAAAAGTATAATCATCTATGGGTGAACTATGCCGGAAAGTCAGGTCATGGTCTTTCAATACCTCAAACCTGTAATCGACATCATCAGAAGGGCCAAAATCATCTATGTGAATAAGTATTTCTCCTGTATGGAATCCAAGCGGAGTAAATATCTTGTAATAGAAATTTTTATCTCCGCTAAAGTCTGCTGGCGGAGTATAAGAAAACTGACCGTTCCCATTATATAATAACTCAGGAGAATGTTCGAATATTTGTAGATCATTCCTGTAATCATTGTCAAATACATTGAATGAAATCAGGTCGTTAGTAGCTGCGAAATATTCATCATCTACAACAAAACTCGCATTACTGGATTTATTCAATATTTCTATATTGAATCCTTCTCGACCTCCCTGCGGAGTCGAGAAACTGAAGCTGTCCACTCCTGTTAGAATGTCGTAAGGATCATATTTCCATATATGCGAATTATTAATGTTTTCTATATATCCTTTTTGAGGGTTAGTATCTAACTCGTAATTCTCTGATGACAAGTGGAGATAGATAGATGATTTATTATCTACATATAAACTTTTAGCTGTCTGTGCAGTTTCATCTTGCCTTGTGAAATATGCTAACCCACTTTGAATATTGTCAGTGGAATCAGAAACGAAGTACCGTACAAAACCATTCGTTTTACCTGGAGAAAGAACAAAGTCAATCTTATTCGAAGAAATAATGGCTGTCCCACCATCCATAGCCCCCAAATGTTCCAGAGTCAAAGCACCATCAGAAGAGCTATCATTAGCTAGAATATCATAAGTAGCTGTATCACTACTTACTAATAGATAATCATCCTGAGTTACTATCAGTGATTTCTCTATTCTAAAATGTACTTCTACATAATTAGGCGTGTTGATGCCAGGAATCGGACTTGGCTCATAGTATTCAATGACCATTTTAGCATCACCTAAAAAGTCACTTGGCCCTTGATAGTTTAGACTGTAATCATTTCCTCCTATGGGGTAAATACTTAAAGAATCAGAACCGACCAAAGGATGAGAGATTACAGTAGGTGTAAAACCTGTGGATTTTATCGAAACACTATTAAGATGATTAGTTTTCCCATCAACATATAAGATAGAAGGGTTGAGTTGTGCACTCAAGTGACAGGAAAACAATAAAGATATGCAGGCAATTAATATTCTCATTACGCCTGTTGTGTGTTTTGATTGTTACAAATATATTTTAATAAGTGCATAAATGATAGGTTTTAAGGAGGTAATTTGCGCGTTGGGATTTAATTATTTATAAAGTATTGATTATCAATTTTTTAGATATAGACAACAACCCTATGTTTTAATATCTTATAACTTCTAATCATACTATATAATTCATTAATTTATTGAATGTTATATATTAAGGGTTTAATTAATGTAAATAATATTTGAAAGCCACAAGAATATATAAAGTTCTAAGCCAGATGAGTTCCCCTGAACTTAATAGGTTCTTGAAGTTCATTAAATCGCCTTACTTCAATAAGAACGAGAAAATCACAACATTAGCTGTCTATGTGATAAATCGAATCAAGAATAAACAAGAAGTGGAAGAAAAAAACGTGGTTTGGGAGCTTCTTGAGACAAAGTCTGACTATTCTGATCTAAAATTTAGAAAGTTGTGTAATGATCTTCTGGATAGATTTGAAAACTTCCTCGCTACTGAAAATATGCTGAGCCAAAAACTATTAATGTCCAACCTCTTATTAGATTCGATAAAAAACAGAAAACTAGGAGATTTAATAGAAAAGCATATTCAGCAGTCATCCACAAACCTTAATAGGAATATGGATCGATCCTCTGATTATTACCTTCAAAAATATTATCAACAAAAAACCCTCAATAATTTTAAAACCAATTATCAAAAAAAAACAGAGCTAAAGAAAGGTAGTTATAATTCTTATGCCGATATGGATCGGAGTTTAGATGCCTTCTATGTAATAGAAAAACTTAGATTAGCTACTGATCTTCAGACTTGGAAAAAAATGTATAAGCGGGAAGAAACTATAGATATATCTCTTGCTATACAGTTAGTTGAAAATAGTTTTCTCAGTAAAATCCCACATGTTAATATTTATTTTTTGATGTATTCACTTTACGTGAATCAAGAAGATGAGAAGACTTTTTATCAACTTAAGCAACTAGCCAAAGACAATATTAATAGATTCCCTCAAGAAGAACAAAGAGAAATTTTCGAAGTAATTATTAGTTATTGTATAAGACGTGTCAATAAAGCCGATATGAATTTCCATAAGGAGACATTGTTGAATTATGAATGGGGCATATCCACTGAAATTCTTCTTCAAAATGGTGAACTTTCTCCAACTGCATTTAGAAATTATGTTGTCATCGGATTGCGTGTGGGAGAATATGAAAAGGTAGAGCGATTTATTAAAAACAATGCCGAACTATTAGCATTAGATAGACGAGAGAACGCGCTGAACTTTAACATGGCAAGAGTTGACTTTTATAGGAAGGACTTTGATTCTGTAGTGGGTTATTTATCCAAAGTAAACTATGATGATATTTGGTATAATGTAAATTCTAAGATGTTACTTATTGCCACTTATTACGAAAAAGATGAAATAGACTTGGTAATGCTTAACATAGATTCGTTCCAAACCTTTCTAAGACGTGAAAAATCCTTAGATGAAAATAAAAGGAAACTATACAACTCCTTCAACCGCTACTTGAAAAAACTTATCAAAGTTAACTTTGAGAAAAGCAAACTTTCCGCTTTAAGAGATAAGGTAAGTGCAGATCAAAATGTCGGAAATAAAAAATGGCTCTTAGAAAAGATTGAAGCGCTACTAAGCTAACGCCTCCTTATACGCCTTAAGACATCTTTCCCGTGCATATTTATGATCTACTATGGGTTCTGGGTAATCGGCAGTCCCCCACTCTTTTATCCATCGCTTGATATAGACAAAGTCCTTATCGAATTTTACCTGCTGAGATGTCGGATTAAAAATACGGAAGTAAGGAGCAGCATCGGTACCACATCCTGCCGCCCACTGCCAGCCTCCACTATTGCTGGCCAGATCAAAGTCCAATAATTTTTCTGCAAAATATGCCTCGCCTAATCTCCAATCCATAAGCAAATGCTTGGTCAAAAAGCTAGCGACAATCATCCGGACGCGATTATGCATATAACCTGTCTCATTAAGCTCACGCATGCCAGCGTCTACCATGGGATAACCTGTCTTTCCTTGACACCATGCATGGAACTCTGATTCTTCATAACGCCATTTTACCTTTTCGTATTTATCCCTGAATGCTGAGGTTTCTACCTTCGGAAAATGAGATAATATCTGACTATAAAAATCCCTCCAGACTAATTCTGACAAATAGACATCTGACAATTGCTCTGCCCTTCTTGCTTTTTCTCTTATGCTAATCGTACCAAATCTAAAGTGTATTCCTAATCTGGAAGTGCCGTGTACAGCAGGGAAGTTCCGCTTCTCACCATACTCTTTGATTATCTTTTGCTTGACTTCTATATCGGGAAAGCTGATAGATGATTGGCTGAATCCCATGGTTTCTAATGATATAATTTCATTGCCGCCGTTCTTTTTGGCTAAGCTGGAAGAGTATTTAACTGATGGATATGATTTGAAGTAATATGATAGTTGTCCTGCTTTCTTGCTATGAAGTTTTTCTATCCATTTCTTTTTATAAGGAGTAAATACAGTGTAAGGTGTCCCATCCTTTTTAAGTACTTCGTCCTTTTCGAATATGACATGATCCTTATAAGTATGAAGTTTTACATCTCGTGCAGCTAATAATTGGTAGACCTTTTCATCCCTATCAAGTGCGTAAGTCTCATAATCACGGTTAGTGTACACGGAGGTTATATCTGGATCATTTTTTAGGATATTTTTCCAGACAGCTACAGGTTCACCATAATATACTTTCAGTTGTGAGCCGTATTCTTTGAGTTGACCATTTAGATTGAGTACTACTTGATGTATAAAAGATACTCGGGCATCGGTTCTATCATTTAGCTTATCTAATATATTAGTATCAAAAATGAAAATACATTGTGTAGGTATTCCAGATCGGAGCGCATGATATAGACCAGCATTATCTTGTAATCTCAGATCTCTTCTGAACCAAAATATATTCTTCATAGCGACGTATATAACATAAGTCAGAATGTAAATACACGGATTATGTTCAACAGATATGGAATAATTATATATTTGAAATCGTAAATAATAGACATCAATGAAGATCAATACAGCTTTATTCCTATTAGCTTTTGGATGTGTTAGCTTATTATGTTGTAAGTCGGATAATTCAACGACTGCAGAGAGCCTCGCAAAAAACGAACTTGAATCTGCCAGAAAGGGTTACAAGGATCAGCCCTCGCCTATGAGTGCGACAGCACTCATATCTCAATTGTCTAAAAAGCTTTCGAGACCGGATATATCTAAAAGTGACAGGCTCAGTCTATTAGAAGAAGGTCTGAAAGTAAGTAACGAACAAAATATTACAGCCCGTAAGGGAAACTTTCTATTCCCACTTATCAAGGATTATTATAGTGACGGAAGTACCGCAGATAGAATATTCAATCTTGCCGAAACCATGTCCCAGATGAAGAAAACTTCAGCGGCCAATGTGTTATACACAGGCTTGGTATCTCACTTCCCTAATTTCTCCAAGTTAGATGTTGCGAAATCGAAAGTAGCCGATATGGAAGAACCGATAGAAGAGTACATTAAAAAATTAGGCGAAGGTATATTCGAGAATCCCGACGAAATAGGCGTCAATCGAAAGGCTTCTCTCTCCTATGTAGACGCTTGTGAGGCTTTTGGATTGGTTAATCCAGATCATGATCAGACTCCTGAGATATTATTCAAAGCGGCGGAGGTAGCCAAGAGTATCAGGACTTTCCCTAAGTCTTTATCATTATATGATTGGATCATTAACAGTTATCCTAATTATGAAAAAGCGCCAACTGCTATGTTCTTAAAGGGGTTCATCATAGAAAACAATATCAAGGATGACAGCCTAGCCCTTAAGGTATATCAGGAGTTTATTGCAAAATATCCTGATCATAATCTTAATGACGACGCGCAATTTCTTATAGAAAACATCGGTAAGACAGACGAAGAAATCTTACAGATGATAGAGAGTAAAAGAAAGGAAAATACGGACTCTAACTAGGTCTTTATTTATTCTGCAAAGACAATTTTTTCTGATGCGACAGCATTGATTTTTGTTCCTCGGACTTTGGCGGAAGCCTCGATTCTATAATCTGATTTTACATTTTTTAGTTTTTTGGCGAGGCTGACAAAAAGGGATTTAAAAATATTTTGTTCTTGCATCTCATCCATTTCTGATTTCATAGGATCAAAAGATAAGGTGAAATTGATCTTTTTGGACTCATCTTTTTGTAATGATAGATCGAGTTCTATTCTTTTTTGCCCCAATATATATTCATCTATGAGTTTAGATTCTTTTCGTCCTCTTTGATATTTTTCTATCAGGGACAAGTCCAGATATTCTATTCGCTTATCTGACTTACTACTTAATATAATCTCACCTTCTATTAACTTATCGGTGATATTATAATCTGGACTTAGATTTAACTGTAGGCGGACACCTTCGATCCCTAATATGTCTTTGAGCTTTCCTATCATTACAACTTTAACACATAGGACAAGATAAATGATTCCGAAGAGATCAAAATAATCAAGGAATATATTTAGCGTACCAACTTTCTTCTATGGGCTTAACCCAATCATCGATGAACGATCTTTTGTCTTTGACCATATTATCGAAAATGAGCGTGTTCTTATCAATGATACCCGCGTTGATTTTGGCACCAATGTCCGAGATGTGTATATCATGGACAACATCTTCTTTCAAATAGGCCAAGTGCATGCGATCAAAAAAATCAATTTCTAATGCCTCACCTATGGTTTTGATAAGATGTACGCTGGAGTCTATTGAGCATCCACTGACATGAGAACTCTCATCTGCAACAAAAACCAAAAACCTATTATGAAACAAATGTGCATAGGATTCTACACTTGCACTATGCGATTTCCAGTTCATGGTAAAATCATAGAGTGCTTTTTTGATGTCATCAGAATGTTCAGGTTTAATTGGTTCTGAGGATTGATATATCCATACCCTGGAGCTATCTGGTAATGCTATAAGGTCTCTGCGCATTATGATTTACCACCGATTAGCTTGTACAATGAGTTCTGATATATCATAGACCATGACGTCTTCCTCTTTTTCCTTGGATTTGACACCATCATTCATCATCAGTATGCAGTAAGGACAATTAGCGGCGATAATGTCTGGGTTTCCTTCTAAGAGCTCACCGACGCGCTCGTGGTTGACCTTCTTACTACCTTCTTCCTCTTCCTTGAAGACCTGGGCACCGCCTGCTCCACAACAGAATCCTTTTTCTCGATTCCTTTTGGCCTCCTGTAATGATGCATCTAATTGCTTTAAGATAGACCGAGGCGTCTCATATATGTTATTGATACGACCTAAATAGCAAGAGTCATGATAGGCGATCTTTTTCCCTTCGAATTTTCCCTTCTCTATAGTTAGCTTGCCCTCATCTATTAACTTTTGGATGAGGGTCGTATGATGCAGTACTTCGTAATTTCCGCCCAATTCAGGGTATTCATTCTTGATCGTATTGAAGCAATGTGGACATGCCGTGACTATTTTTTTGACATTATACATATTTAGCGTCTCAATATTTTGTAATGCCATCATCTGAAAAATAAACTCATTACCCGCTCTTCTGGCAGGATCACCAGTGCATGATTCTTCATTACCTAATACAGCAAACTCCAGCCCTGCATGATGCAAGATTTTGACTAATGCTTTGGTTATTTTTTGCGCACGCGGATCAAAACTTCCAGCACAGCCCACCCAAAAGACGATTTCGGGTGACTTGCTCATCGTATTATATTCTTCTAGCGTGTATACTTTCACGATGTCGATTCTTGGTTAATAGAATTGGCCCAATCAAATCTCTGATCGGGCATTTGCCAGACGCTACCTCCGTTTTCCAGAGCAGTGAACATAGGCAGCCATTCTTCTGGTCCTTTGGCCTCAGTGAGCAATTTATATCTTCTAAGCTCTAATATGGGTTCTAATGGATTAATCAGCACAGGACAGGCCTCTATACAAGCATTGCACGTCGTACATGCAAATAATTCTTCCTCACTGATATAATCGAATAGGGACTTGCCATCATCATAGTCCTTCTTATCTATATTTTCAGATTCTATTTTCGTGTATACCTCTTCTGCTCTATCTCTGATATCCATCATGATCTTGCGAGGAGATAGTTTCTTGCCCGTATCATTGGCTGGGCAGACGCTACTGCATCGTCCGCATTCCGTACAGGTATAGGCACTGAGTATGTTTTGCCAGCTTAGGTCAAAGACATCCTTCGCACCGAAATCGGGCAATTCTGCACTCATGTCTGCGGCGTCCGTGCTCTCTTCTATCAGCCCCATCATCGACTTGACCTCATTCATGACTTCTGGCATATTGCTTATTTCGCCGCGAGATTTCAGTCTCGAAAAATAAACATTGGGGAAGGCCAACATGATATGTAGATGCTTGGACATTGGTAAGTATAATAAGAACCCAAAAACAGTCAATATGTGTAACCACCAACCAAATCTTTCTATTCCCTGTAGAGTTCCTATAGACAAGCCCGAAAAGATGCCTTCTCCGATAGCAGCACTTATGATACCACCTGTCGCTGGATAATGCTCAGGATCAAGGTTTTGGAGGACGGCATCCGCGCCATTCATACTAAAAATTCCTATCAATAAGATTATCTCTCCTATCAGTATATAGTTGGCATCTAAGGTAGGCCAACCTTTCATTTCTGGTTTGACAAGGCGGGGAACTTTGAGTAGGTTTCTTCTCCATAGGAAAACAACCGTCGCTACAAAAGCCAAAACCGACAAAATCTCGATACTATTGATGATCAAAGAATAAAGAAAACCAATCTTATCTGCAAAAAAACGATGTACACCGAACACTCCATCTATTATAATCTCTACCAACTCTATCTGAGTGAATAGAAAGGCGACATAGATGAATAAATGCATTATCGCCGGAATGATTCTTTTGAACATTTTCTTCTGCCCAAAAGCCACCAAGAAGACATTTTTCCATCTTTCCGACTTCCTATCGGCTATTTCCTCTTCCTTTCCGAGGCGGATTATATTAAATATGCGGACATATTTCTTGTAAGCCACAAAAGATACCCCAGCGAGTACAGCAATAAATATGAGTCTTTGCACCATAGTTATAAGGACTGATGCAATATCATCAAAAAATTGATAAAAAGAATAAAAGAATCCTCAGTCTTTTGAGTTAATTTGGATTATGCAAATCCTTGATCATAAGCAGGTCTCCCAGAAAATAGAGAGGCTGGCATACCAGATATACGAAAACCATCATACTACCAAAAACTTAGTCTTTTTGGGCATCAATAGTAATGGTTACAGATTTGCGAAACTGTTGCAAGAGGCCTATAATGGCATAGCCGAAAACCAAGCAATTATTGGATCTATAAAGGTCAATGCCGCTAATCCTTTAGATGCTGATATAGAAATAGATGTCGATCTCAAGTCTCTCAACAAAAAATCTGTAATCATCGTCGATGATGTTGCTAATACAGGTAGAACTATCTTCTATGGAACTAAACCCATCATGGATTTCTTGCCTAAAAACATCCAAGCCGCAGTATTAGTCGATAGAAAGCATAAGATGTTTCCCATACAAGTGGATTATGTAGGCCTATCACTAGCAACTACACTCAAAGAAAATATAAAGGTAGACCTCACTAAGAAGTCCACCTTTGCTGTTCATTTGGAGTAATATTATCCTTTTATAAATCTTTTAGATTTCCACTGTCCATCCTCTACTTTTATGAGTAGAGAATATAATCCTGGCGAATACTCTGATACATCTATTCTGTTAGTATATCCGCCCTGGCTAAGTATCTTTCCATTCATATCTGAGATCATATATCTCTGGTAATCCAATCTACCAAGCAAGTATATGGTCTCATAAGATGGATTAGGGAATAACTTAAGATCATCATCCGATAGCTCGGTGATACTCGTCGTACACATGAAATCACTGATATATCTCGGAAATATCTGATAACCAGAATTATATGGCGGTTCGTTCGGGACACTAAACTGTCCTCCGACACCGACAAGTGCAATGCTTCCGGGACACGTTATCGGAGACTGCTCGCGGAATATATCTGTGTCGTTATCTATTCTTACAACATAAGTGTTATTGCCATCCGTCATGTTAATATTAAAACCACTGCCACCAGCGGACCACTCTGACGCATCTACATAACTCAGTCCTTCTATGACTACTAACTGCGATTCCGTGGATTCATCTAACACCGTGACGGGTGTCGGATCAAAAAGTGGCTTAGTACCGACGATAGATATGCTGCTCGCAACAATTTGCGCTAAACCTCTGAAATGACTAATTGTACCTAAGACAATGATCTCATCTCCCTCAGTGACTGTATAACCAAGATTATCCGAATCGCTAAACACACCGATCCCATTATTACTATCATCGATAATCGTAAATAATAATCCATTATTACTCACCCTGAAATTGGGTGTATGCACAATTCCTTTTATAGCACAGTTAACATTCAAAGAGTCTGGTAGACCATCGCCATCTAATGTGGTGACAGCACCTATCTCATAGACAGGGATATCATCTGACATATCAGGCATCACTGTTACTATTCCCGTCATACCCAGATTGACATGAGGATCGCATTGGTACTGATATACTCCAGCTATATTAAATGTATAGTCGTATGTCCATGCATCATTGCTTGCATCTCCATTACCGAATCCCTCTGGATTGTCAGGATACGTTGTTTTTTCACCATTAACATTATGAAAACCACTTACGTTCACCCATCTCACGGTTTCTCCGACATTAATGGTTATATCTGCTGGGGCGAATGTGTTATTGCCCAGAGACTCGACAACAGCGTCAGGCTCTATGATGCAAGCTGTTTGATTCTCAGCCCCTGGCGATCCAAAAATGCTTTTATCATTAAGCGAAAGACCGAGATCATTAGTGGAAGCTCTCCAGTTTTTGCCGTTATTATTATCCAATGTCGGATCACATAGCACGATAGATGCCCCTTCGCCGTCTGTACCCTCTCCAAATCCAGGCCAATCACCCATATCAGAATATTCCACTATATCTACCATATTGCCTATCGCATCGTTGAGTTCTATGACCTCTCCACCATTTCTGAGTGCACCAGCTGACCACTGATCAGAACTGACATTCATTACCGTTTGGAGAGCAGTGGCATTGACACTGAATAGGTAATATTCTTGTGGCCCTAAGATCGTACCACGCTCTACTGTATCCTCTACTCCTTGAGCAAAGTGATAACCTGATATATCCACTTCGTCTGGCCCTGCATTATATATTTCTATATACTCCAGTGAATCCGTACCAGATTCTGGTGGATTATAGGATATTTCGTTGATAACGATTTGAGCGGATGCAGATAAAGAAAGAACGCATAGAAGCAGAAGCTGAATGAAGGATTTCATATTTATTTAAATATTATAATTCCAAAATAAACAGAATATGCAAGAAATGAGAAAGGCCCTCATTTTTTTTGAGAGCCTTTCTGATTTTTAAATCTTATGTCTACCTAAAAACTTCTTAGAAAGAGTATTTAGCGGAGAAATTCCATGTTCTACCATTACCATTCAGAAACCCAAAAGGATCCGTTTGATTAATATAATCTGTATCTAAGATGTTATTAACATTAGCTCTCAAAACAAGATTGTTATCACCAAGATCAAATAGATAAGATAATCCAAAATCTAGGAGATTAAACGAATCTAATGTTCCTTTATCCTCAGTTAAGATTTGGTCATCGGAATCAAAATTGATATTGTTAATGTATAGATTGTCATACATGTTGAAATCTGCATAAGCTTTGAATCCGCCGTAAATTGTGTAATCAAGACCTATACCTATACTTGTTTGAGGAGCATTTGGTATATGTACTCCTTTATTATCGAGACCCGTTGCAGTTGATAACTCTACACCTGTATCGTCATTAAAATTCTGTACTGACTCAATGCCATCAAAAACCCAATCACCGAAAGAAGCATAACCTTTTACATTCAGATTATTCATTTTATAAGCCAAGTCTAATTCGACACCGCTATGAACTTGACTAAGACCACGTTGTACTTGTCTTTGGGCAAAATCATCGGCCTCGTCATCAGTTCCATTGTCATTAGTAAATACGTTAACTATCGTTCTATTACCCCATGTCGTTGTGTATAGATTAAGATTAGCTCTGAAATTGTTATTCTCGAATTTATAGCCTGCTTCTAATCCTGTGATTTTCTCATTCTCCACAGAATTAGAATTACCCGCTGTTACCAACTCATTAGAATATCTGATATTGGTAAAGATGTTATCCAAAAATGGTTGTCTAGAATATAGGCCAGCATTGGCGAAAATGATATTGTTATCATTAAGACTATATGAGACACCCCCTTTGATGTTGTATCCTATTTTAGAAAGCTTCTCGGACTTACCTTGATCTGCCCATCTTCCTTCTCTTTGGTAAGACTGATTAGAAAGAGCACCTTGTACAAATGTGGTAAACTTATCATTTCCATATTCCAATTGAGTAAACACTCCTTGATAATTAATATCCTCAGAATAATCATAAGCAATCCTTTGGTCTTCGGATGCAAAGTTGAAAAGTGCAGTCCATGGGTCAGGATTAAATTGCTCAGATTGTACTGCATCACCTGATCTCGTGGCATGTCTAAAGTTATCATTCCAACCGTCAAGACCCAACAAATTAGCAAATTGTCTGAAGTGATCTCCAGTATACATTCTAAAATCAGCACCTATACTCCAATCTATTTGATCAGTGAGGCTTGTTTGATACTTTGTAACGTTACCGTACCAAGAGTGGTTATTCATAGAAGCTCTGATCGCGTAGTTTCCAGAAAATGATCCTAAGCCATTATCATCCATTTCGTTATTCGCTTGGATGGCATCAAAATCGACCTGTCCAGCGGCTGTTCTTACTCTGTTACTAGAACTACCAAAAGGACCAGTTCCTCCTCCTCTACCGAAAGATGCATATACGACAGATGCTAAGCTCGATTTATCATTGATGTTATAATCCCAGCTTAAATTGATTACTGGTTTGTGGTAGAAGTTACGTCTCTCTGATTCCCATTCTCCATTACTCTCTCCCCAGTGTTGGTTGAATTTCGGAGTTTCTTCTAAAGTTTCAAGGGACTGGGACCATCTATTTCCGTGCCACTGTGGAGCACCAGTCACCAGAAAGTTAAATGAACTTCTTTCCGAAGCCTTGTATCCTATGGAAAGGAAATAATTCTGACCTTGTCCCCTTGTTCCTTCAGCCCACTTATTATCTGCTTGCCAATGATCTAAAAGAAAAGATATAGCCCATTTATTGTTTAATAAACCAGTGTTATAAGCTACTGTTCCTTTCAAGTAGCTATCATTTCCAGTCATGAATCGAACAAATCCACCTGATTCATCCTGCGTAGTTTTTGTAACTATGTTTATCGTACCACCAACAGAAGATATTGCTAGATTGGAAGAACCGAGTCCTCTTTGAATCTGTACCGCTGATGCAACATCAGACATGCCTGACCAATTAGACCAGTACATTCTACCATCTTCCATGCCGTTGATTGGTTGGCCATTAAGCAAAAAGGCTGTATTGACTTGACTAAAACCTCTAGTGAACATTTGGGAGTCTCCGAACCCTGTTTGATTGGAAACATATACAGAAGGTGTATTTTTCATGATTTCTGGAAATTCGACATTTCCAACACCTTTGGCTTGAATTTCTCTCAAACCAATTGTAGATACTGCTACAGGTGTTCTTCGATCCTCTACGATATCCATAACACCAGTTATAACTACCGACTCTAATCGCACATCACCTTCTTCCATAGTGATCATGCCGACATTAGATAAAGCACCTTCTGGTACTTTGTACATCAAATCCTTGTAGCCGAGATATGATATGGTTAGCATATCGGCTCCCTCAGGAACATCTATTTTGAAAGATCCGTCGACGTCCGTTATCGTGCCAGCACTTGTGCCAGCCGCAAAAACAGAGGCACCAATAATGGGTTCATTATTATTGTCTACGATTTTTCCAGTTACAGTCTTTTGGCTTATAGCCAGAAGTGCACAACATAGAAAACATGCCGTAAAAAGGAGTTTTTTCATCTTTTTTTAGATTAGTTTTTTAATTGAGTGAAGCACAAATGTAAAAAATAGATATATACTGCTAATTATAATATGTTAACTTATTGTTACGAAATATCCACACATGTTAGTAACGGAAAGAAACAATAAGATACCCTTATAAAATGGCTTAACTGTAGATCTCAGCAAGCATACATCGGACACTGCCTCCACCATATTTTTCTATCGTTGGGATAGGAATAGCGAGGGTCTTAGTATAACCATGTATCATATCTATCTGATCGATATGTAAGGAGTCAAAAGCGGCCTGAGACATAAGCAAATAGGGTTTTCCTAATTTGGACCTGACTTGTAGCATATTGCCCGCGAATTGGTTCATCTGTTCGTGGCTAATTTCTATGATGGCTTTACCATGAGATTCTAACTGGTCTACGAGATCATTTCTCTCCTCTGGGTCCGTAATAGAATCGAGGCAGATTATGCAAAAATCTACTCCTATAGCCATCATAACATTGGTATGATATATCAGTTGATCGGATTGGTCATAAGCATGAAAAATGTGCTTCCTGTAATTAGCTAAGATGCAGAACTTTTCTAATGCTTTGATATGAGTACGTGGACTCAAACAAGCATAGACGATACGATTATCCCTATCCAATATCATACTACCCGTCCCCTCAAGAAAGAACTCCTCTTCCTCCAGGTACTCAAAACCATATCTCTTCTTGTATTCATAAGTAGATGTCAATTCTTCCACGATGTCTTCTCTTCTCTCTTGACGTCTAGATACGGCATTCATAGGATAGGTAATGATATGACCGCTGTTATGGGTTGTAAACCAATTATTAGGAAAAATGGAGTCATACTTAATCGGGTCTTCCGTATCCTCATATACGATAACATCTATATCGTGATCTTTTAAGGTCTTGACCATTTTATCAAATTCGTCCAAAGCGGATTGCTTGATATAATCTATCTGATCTGCACCTTCTGCGGATTGGAAAGAATTATTTTCTGCGGTCTCTGGGTTATAGCCAAAATTCTTCGGCCTGATCATTAGTACGGTATCTGTTATGGTCTTACTTCTCATAGTCCAGCTTCCATTTTTAGTTTTTCTGCAAGCGGTTCGCCAAGATAATTATCTATCAGATGATGCGCAAAATAAATTACAGGCGTAAGTAAGATGGCCATGCAAAATTTATAAATGTATCCTACACTTCCGATGGCGATGACTCTAACCAAATCCCAATCGGCACCAATGTAGAAAGCGATAATAAGCACCACGTAGCTATCGACGAATTGTGATACTAAAGTAGAACCTGTCGCCCTGAGCCAAATCTTAGATTCGCCTGTGATCTTTCTGATTTTTTGGTAAACTACGACATCAAGTATCTGTCCGACTAAGAAAGCAACTAATGACCCTACTATGATCCAAAGCCCCTGACCAAAAATTTTCTTGAAAGCCACATCCATTCTTTCCAGGCTGGTAGCTGGATCATCTGTCACGCCACTTAGTGTATCCCACCATCCGTTAGGTGATAGATGGATGGCGCAATAGACGATGATAAAGGCATATATAATTAGACCGACTGTGAGATAAGTCAAGAACCTGACACCCCGTTTACCGTAATATTCGTTAATCACATCAGTCATGACGAATACGACAGGCCAGAGAAGTACGCCAGCAGTGAGGTTGAACCCCAATCCTTCTACACCTAATATAGTCCAGTCCATGGAAGAGAATCCTAAGGTCTCTTCAAGAGAAAATATCTTCACACCGATAAATTCTGCGACTAAGGCATTAGTGATAAAAAAGCCACCTAATATAATAAATAGTGTATGCGCCTTATTTTTGAACATTATTAGTCTAAGGACGTATTGTCTTAAATTAACGTAAGTAAGATCATGGCGAAGATACCAATTAACATGCAGTCTGGGGAAATAGAAAAGAAAGAGATCATTATCGGCATCGATCTAGGTACGACCAATAGCCTTGTGGCGTATATAGACAATGGTATTCCTGCCATCGTCAAGGATAACAACAGTCAAAACACCCTAGTGCCTTCTGTGATACTCTTTGGTGAAGAAGATCAGATCGTGGTGGGTGATCTTGCCAAGTCACAGATTATACTAAGACCAGAGAGAACCATCTACAGTGTCAAAAGACTAATGGGCAAGTCATATAACGATGTCGAAAACTATGAAAAACTGCTATCCTATGACATCATAGATCAGGAAAATGAATTGGTCAAAGTCAAGGTGGGAAATCGCTTTTATAATCCCATAGAACTATCATCAGAAATACTGAAGTATCTCAAAACCAGGATAGAGAAACACCTCGGAGAATCAGTATCTAAGGCTGTCATTACAGTGCCAGCTTATTTCAATGACTCACAAAGACAAGCGACTAGAGATGCCGGTAAATTGGCTGGCCTTGATGTATTACGTATCCTTAATGAACCAACAGCTGCTAGTCTCGCCTATGGTTTTGGTACTAAGGAGGATAAGAAAGAAACGATAGCTGTATACGATCTCGGGGGTGGCACATTTGATATTTCTATACTAAAATTAGATCATGGGGTCTTTGATGTTTTGTCTACGGACGGGGATACTTTCTTAGGTGGAGATGATGTGGATAGAGCCATTATCGATCATTGGATAAAAGAGAAAGGGATTGATCTTTCAAGATTAGAGGAGGATAAGTCCTTGGGTCAAGCTCTAAGACTCAGAGCAGAACAGGCTAAGAAAGCCTTATCGGCCCAAAATGAATACAGATCTGATGATGGAGAATATGCTTTGTCCCATGAAATTTTCCATGCCTTAGTGCAACCGATTATTCAGCGCACCATTGACAAATGTCAATCTGCACTCAACGAAGCCGAGCTAAAGACCGAAGATATTGATAAGATCATTTTGGTGGGTGGAAGTACGAGAATGCCATTAGTCAAGAAAACGGTTTCTGATTTTTTCGGTCAGAAAGCTTATGACGACATTAATCCGGATGAGGTTGTGGCTATTGGTGCGGCAGTGCAGGCAGATATATTGAGTGGTAATACGACTGGATACTTATTGCTTGATGTGACGCCTTTGTCATTAGGAATAGAAACGATGGGGGGATTAATGGATACGATCATCCCCCGTAACTCTAAGGTTCCTGCCTCAGTCGGAAGATCATATACAACTTCTGTCGATGGACAGAAAAATCTTAAAGTCTCTGTGTATCAGGGTGAAAGAGAGCTAGTAGAAAACAACAGAAAATTAGGTGAGTTTATACTCAAGGATATTCCGCCAATGCCTGCGGGCATCCCCAAGATAGAGGTACGTTTTATTTTAGATGCCGATGGAATACTCCGTGTCCGAGCCAAAGAAGAAAGGTCGGGCAAAGAAACAGAAGTGGTTATCAAATCTCAATATGGTATATCGGAGGAAGAAATGGGAAAAATGCTTTTGGATTCGTTGAAGCATGCCGATGCAGACATGAAAAAGAAAGCCCTATTAGAATCGATTAATGAGGCACAATCTATACTGAGAGCAGGAGAGAAATTTGTTATCCAAAACAAAGAAATATTGTCAGAGGAAGAAATAGAGAAACTGAATCAGCATATCCTATCACTATCGTCTGCCATAGAATCTAAAGATCGTAATCAGATAGAAAGTGAGATGAAAAGCCTCAATGATTATTCTACCCCACTTGCAGAACGTGCAATGGATCATAACATAAAGAAAGCTCTATCTGGAAAAAAGTTGGCTTAGTCAAAACTGAGGAAACCGCTATCGACAGGAAGACTTCGGTTAATCATTTTTATAACCAAACTGAATGCTCCTCTGTCGGCAATGGAATTCATCGCTTTGTCTATGGCCTCAAAAACATTGGATTGCTCACCTCTTACAAAGGTACTCATGGCGTGGGTCATAACTTCTATGCCATCATGAGACTTTAGATTTTTGATAAAATCTATAATGTCTTGTTCGTAAGATTCCTTGAGAGGATAGAGGCTCATTTCTGCCGTGA
This sequence comes from Saprospiraceae bacterium, assembly GCA_020628095.1. Taxonomy (GTDB): domain Bacteria; phylum Bacteroidota; class Bacteroidia; order Chitinophagales; family Saprospiraceae; genus RFSX01. The sequence continues at coordinate 159,351 of JAHDFP010000005.1, read as the reverse complement.
CGATCACTTGATTTCTGTTCTGAATATTTTATCCCAAAAATTAGAGGACACACCAAAGCCATGATCTGGGTCTTGGTAGTGATGCTTCATGTGGTGGTTCTTGATATTGACGAACCACTTGGCTTTCATAAATTTGGCATGATGTGTCGCATAATGCATCATGTCATAAATCAAATACCCCAAAATAAAACCAGCAAAAATTGGCGATACATAAGCACTGAATACGACCGACCACAAAAAGTAAAAACCCGCAGCCAATGGAATACTTAACAAAGGGGGCATCACCAATCTCTTAGAATCATTAGGGTAAGCATGATGTACACCATGTATCATAAAGTGTAATTTCCTACCTATGGCGGAATTGGGGTAATGATGGAACACGAAGCGATGAAACAAATACTCCGATATCGACCAAATAAACAGCCCTGCCAAAAACAAACCCAAGAACTGAAGTATACCAAATTGCTCCACAGCAATACTTACGTAAGAAAAGTATCCTATAACCGGAACAAAAACAATCAATGGAACCCACCAAGAAACTCTAGTAAATAAGTCCAAAAATTTGCTCTTAAATAATGGGACACTCTCGTCCTTATTAGATAATATTTCGTGACCTGGTGAAAGTTTGGCTTGCATATAATAGTTTGGACAAAATTAAGACTAAAAAGTAAAAATTACGAGCCATTAATTAACAACCATTCCCTCCTTGGAGAATTGCCTAAAGCTTAATACGACAGCAATTATCGCCAAAACAATAAGAGATAATACGATCAAAGCGTAATGCCCCATGTCTATTGTCCCTGCAACAATTTCTTTTGTAGCTAAGGCAATATTCATAATCGGTATAGAAGCGGTTGTCCAGTTAAGTTCTATGCCCGGCATCATACCTATGGCGGCTGGCATAATCGCTAAGAAAGATATAGGTGTAACCAGACTCTGTGCCTCCTTAAAACTACGAGCTCTTATCGCCAAAGCTGATATCAAGCCTGCAAAGAACAAACTAAGCGGTATGATCATCGCAAAGAGCATTAGTATATATTTGACCTGGACCATATTAGATATGGCTTCCATAAAATCTTCTGGGATGTCTGGAATAACTTTGAGCGCGACAACTAGACCAAGTATAGTCAATCCAGAGGCCGCGATACCCACCAGTGCAATTGAAATCACCTTGCCGAATAGAATGCTAAATCTCGATGCAGGCACCGTCAGTAAAGTCTCTATCGTCCCCCTTTCTTTTTCACCTGTAATGAGATCCAAAGCAGGATACATGCAGCCCATAAAGCAAAATATGATAAAGAAGTATGGCAATATACCTCCTGCCAGTTTGCCTATCTGTTCTTTCTTAGGAGCGATGTCATAACGGTTTAACTCTATGGGATTAAGTACTGCTTTAGATAGTGCCAGACTTTTTATTCTATCATCCAAGAGGTCTTCTTCATAATCATCAAATATGCCTGTCAGCCTATCCTTTACAGCAAGATTGGTTGATTTGTACCAAAAATTAACCTTAGCTGTTTTGTTATCGACTACAGCTTGGTTGTGTGACTCATCGAATGATATCATAGCATCCAGATCATCACCTAGAATAGCGTCTCTACCCTTCTCCATATCCATATCTGTGACTAATTTGTACTTAGAAGTGTCTATATAGGTAGAAAAATCACTGGGTTGATTGAGTATCGCGATGCTTAGTTTTTTTTCTTTTTCCTTTTTGATAATCGTCGAGGATAGCTTAGAGAATCCATATAATAATACAGGTATCAATAAAGTCGGCAAAACGATGGCAGACATCAATGTCCGTCTATCTCGTAGCGTATCTATGATCTCTTTCTTTATAACTGTCAGTATTGTACTCATGTTTTACAAGGATTAGGCCGCTACGGGATTATGTTTAGATACGATATTAATAAATGCTTCTGTCAAAGAAGTGCCGGCACTTTCTTTACGAAAATTATCCATACTGCTTTTGTAGACTAATTCTCCCTTATTGATAATAGCCAGATCATCGCAGAGTAAGTCTACCTCACTCATTATGTGTGAGGAGAATATGACGGTCCTATTGGCTTCTTTGCATTCTCTGATAAGGTCGATTATGCTGGCTGCCGTAATTACATCCAGTCCAGAAGTCGGCTCATCAAATATGACGACCTGAGGATCATGTATCATACTACGAGCAATAGATACCTTTTGTTTCATTCCAGTAGACATCTGGCCTATGCGTTTCTTGGAGAACTCATGGATACCCAGCTTAGTAAAAAGGGCATCTTTCCTTGTCTCTATGAGGGCCTTATCCATGTTGTGCAATTGCCCAAAATAATCGACAATTTCTCCTGGCGAAAGACGATCATATAGCTTGGTAGAACCCGTAAGAAAGCCGATTTTGGATCTTACTAGTTCCGGGGCTTGTATCACAGAATGTCCAGAGACTTGAATATCACCAGCACTTGGCTTGAGAATTGTGGCTATCATCCTGAGTGTGGTGGTCTTACCAGCACCATTTGGACCTAATAATGAAAAAATTCTACCTGGCTGACAATCAAATGATATGTTGTTAACGGCATTGACAGAGGAAGCATTCGTCTTTAGCTCCTTCTTTTGTGCCTTCGTCAGATTAAAGGTTTTACTTAAATTCTGGATTTGAATCATGGACTGAATTGATTTGTAGTTAATTGCGATGGAAATTTAGTCCTTACTTTTATAATGTGATACAAAAGCTCGATAAAATATGATAAAAATCGGATTGACTGGTGGAATTGGGTCTGGAAAGTCTTATGTCGCTAAGAAATTCGAGGCTTTGGGCATTCCTGTTTACTATGCTGATGCAAGAGCTAAGATTCTTATGTATAGAAGTCCTTCGCTCAAATCAGAAATCAAAAACCTATTGGGCAAGGAGGCCTATCATAATAATGGTCGTCTCAATAGACCAGTCGTTGCTCAGAAAATATTCAATGACAAGAAGTTGTTGAAAAAACTCAATGGGATAGTGCATCCTGCCGTATATCATGACTTCGTGGCTTGGGCGGATCTACAAAAAGCCCCTTATGTACTGGAGGAGTCCGCTATCATTTTTGAGTCTAAGATTCAAGCTAGGTTTGATAAAGTGATCTTGGTCACGGCAGATAAAGCACTCAGAATACAGCGTGTCGTGAAAAGAGATCGGACTAACCCAGAGCAAATTAAGAGTCGTATGAAAAACCAACTATCTGATGAAAAAAAAATACCTTTAGCTGACTTTGTTATCTATAATAATGGAGATAACTTGGATGAGGAAATCTTAGATATTCATAACCAAATATTAAAACTAAAATAAATGGATACAATGGTTCATTCTTCTCAGGAACTGATGCAAATGGAAGATAAGTATGGAGCACATAACTATCATCCGCTACCAGTTGTCATTGCTAAAGGCGAGGGAGTGTATGTATGGGACCCTGAGGGTAAGAAGTACTATGATTTTCTGAGCGCCTATTCTGCAGTCAATCAGGGCCATTGTCATCCACGTATTATAGATGCACTAAAATCTCAGGCAGAAACTCTGACCCTCACATCACGAGCATTTTATAATGATATGCTCGGCCCTTACGAAAAGTATATAACAGAATACTTTAACTACGACAAGGTCCTTCCCATTAATTCTGGTGTAGAAGCAGTAGAGACTGCTCTTAAGTTATGCCGTAAATGGGCCTACGAGAAAAAAGGCGTCGAACAATACAAAGCAAAAATTATTTTTGCTTCAGGTAATTTTCATGGTAGAACACTAGCTGTTATATCGGCATCCGTTGATCCTGATAGTACGACAGGCTTCGGTCCATATATGCCCGGGTACGAGATCATACCTTATGATGACATCGCTGCACTGGAAGAGTCTCTCAAAGATCCTAATACAGCAGGATTTATAGTAGAGCCTATTCAGGGAGAGGCAGGTGTATACGTGCCAGCAGAAGGATATCTTAAGCAAGCCTATGATCTTTGCAAAAAGTATAATGCCTTATTTATAGCAGATGAGGTGCAGACAGGTATTGCGCGTACAGGTCGATTGTTAGCCACCTGCGGTAATTGTACTTGTAGTAGCCATTGCGAACATAATCCAGAAGTCCGTCCGGATATTCTCATACTAGGTAAAGCGCTCAGTGGAGGTGTGTTCCCAGTATCTGCTGTCTTAGCTGATGACGACATTATGTTATGTATCAAGCCAGGTGAGCATGGATCTACTTTTGGAGGTAATCCTTTGGCTTGTGCTGTGGCCATGGCGGCTTTGGATGTCATTAAGGATGAGAACTTGGCGGAAAATGCACGTCGCTTGGGTGATGTATTCAGACAACGTATGCAAAAACTGGCTGACAAATCAGAACTAGTCACCTTAGTCAGAGGTAAAGGATTGCTTAATGCCATTGTAATCAATGATAGCCCAGAAAGTAAAACAGCATGGAATATATGTGTGGAGCTAAAGAATAATGGCTTACTGGCTAAGCCCACACATGGCAACATCATTAGATTCGCACCACCATTGGTTATCACGGAGGATCAGTTACATGAGTGTTGTGACATAATAGAAAAGACAATAATGAACTTCAATATCTAACTTTCTACTAATTAAGGTGATACATATATAGAATAATTGTAATATATAGATCGTTTATCGTAATATTGTAGTTAATTTCCTTCCTGAGCATGGTCATGCCTATAGACTATCTTCTTAGGCATCAGATTTATAACTAATACATAATGGCTATGTTACTATGGCGATCTGTCGTGATCACGCTTTTTTTGTTGTCTATTAACGAAGTAAGAACACAGGAAAATGTTCTTTTACAAGAAGAACAATACTTTATACCTCAGGTAGAAGAAAGAACCAATGACGGTCTATATGGCATAGGACTACATCAGGCAGAATCAGATAAAGTAGATGCCCGCAGTGTAGCCTATCAAGCCAGTAATGCCTTGGCTATAGACGAAACACGATCTATAGACCTTCTTCTGGAAAGTATATCACGTAACGGCGATGGACAGTTAAGAACTAAGAACCTCATCTTAGTTGCCAACGAATACTTTAGAAAAAAGGACTACAACAAAGCCTATAGCTATTATAATCAAATAGACCAACAATTGCTTTATGGTGAATCTCTCCAGGAGGTTTGTTTTAAATCAGGCTATTGTCTGCTATCTAAGAAAAACTTCGATAGGTCATTAGATCAGTTTAGAGAAGCGACGGACATAGGTGGACCATATACAACGGACGCCACATACTACAAAGCCATCTGTCATTATTATCTCAATGACCAAGAAGCTGCTATAAAAGGATTCACTCAAGTGGAGAACAACGCTGAGTATAAAGACCTTATCCCCTATTACATCGCCCAGATATACTTTAAAGATCAGGACTATCAAGGTGTCATAGATTATATGCAATCCAAAATCAATAGGCAGTCCATGTATAATAGATCGCTGATAGATAGGATCATAGGTCTTTCTTATTTGGCTCAGGACAAACCGCAGCAAGCCATTACACATCTCGAGGCTTACGCGACATCGACAGAATCTATCACAGAAAATGAACTGTTTCAGATCGCCAGCACACATTACAAACTAAGAAACTATGACGAAGCCATACCGCACCTCGTAGAACTAAGTCCGCAGAATACAATCATAGGTCAAAAATCTAATTACCTCTTGGCCTCTATATATCTTACTAAGGATCATAAAAAGAAGGCTAAATCAGCATTCAAAAAAGCATCCGATTTTCATACTAAAAATGAAGTTGCCTTAGAATCGGAATTTAATTATTACAAGTTATCTGCGGAACTGGGAGAACAACGAGTTGCTATTAATGGTCTGTCCCAGATATCATCAGACAATCCTTATCATCAAGAGTCACAACGGATATTATCTCATCTCTTTAGAAATGCACAGGATTTAGATGCAGCCATAAAGGCCATTGAAAATCTGAGCTCTAAAACACCAGATGTATTATCCGCCTATAAAGAAATAAATTATAACAAAGGCGTCCAGTTACTATCAGAAAATAAAGCTCAGTCCTCCATATCTTATCTAAAAAATAGCCTGAATACTCCCGGAGATAAGCATCTTGATGATGAGTGTAATTATATGATCGGTCTGGCCTATGACAAGCTAGATAACAAAGAACAATCATCTGAATACTTACAGAAATATCTGAAGGGTGATCATAAGGCTCACAAATTTGAGTCTAACTATATGCTGGGATACAACAGCATATCTAACAATAATTACAAAGAAGCCCAAGCCTATTTATTAGCGGGTGTGGATAGTTACGATCCATACAAAGATGACTTGGGTGTACTCAATGATGCATTAGTCCGTCTGGCAGATATCGACTTGTTGCAGAATAATTACGAAGATGCTATCAGCTTTTATGATATGGCTATTGCTAATAAGTCTACGGAATCAGATTACATCCACCTACAAAAAGCACAAATCTATGATGTCCAAGGAAAGCTATACGATCGACTGACTACCCTCGAAGATCTTATCAAAAACCATCCTGAGTCAGAATATGAAGATGATGCTGTATACGAAATCGGGCAAGCCCTCATGGACCAACAAAAACAAAATGAGGCCTATAAAGTCTTTTATTCTATCCCTCAGAAATATGGCGAAAAGTCGCAGTATGCACAGCAGTCATATCTCAATATGGGACTTATAAGTTATAACTCTGGTGATTATCAAAAAGCCATATCCCATTACAATAAGGTCATCCAGATATCCAATAGCAAAGAAGATCAGAGACAAGCATTATTAGCCATAGAGGAGATTTACCTCAATGGAATGAATGACCCAGATGGATATTTCCGATATGCTGACAAGTCTAATTCCTTAGACCTGAATCGTTATGACAAAGACTCCATTACGTATATGGTGGCTTATTCTGCCTATAAGAAAAGTCAATACGAAAAGGCTATAAGCCTATTCTCGGATTACGAGAAACAATTTTCTGATGGTTATAAATTAAATGACGCACAATATTACTCGGGAGAATGCTATAGCCTTATCAAACGCTACTCTTCTGCTCTAAGTCAATACGAAAAATTGCTTTCGGATGCAGCAGGAAAACATTACCACAATGCATTGAAGAAATCGGCATTGATCGCTTATAATCATTCTCAAGATTTTGATAAGGCGCATACTTATTATTCTAAGCTAATAGAACTTAATAATGCAGATACTAACCTGGAGTATGTACAATCCGCTTTCTACAGTGCGATAAAGATTAATAATGAAGAATCAATACTCGATCATGGTCGTCGTCTCATTAAGATAGAAGAGTTAAGTACGACTGATAAAGGTACAGCACACTATCATCTGGCTAAGGCTTATCATAGAAGAAATGATCTGGATAACGCCATGGTATCATATAGCAAAGTGATTACTTCTGTGGATAATCATTATGCCTCAGAATCAGGTTATCTCTTGTCCAAACTCTATTATGACAAAGGAGAATATGACAAAGCAGAGACACAAGCCTACACCACAACTCAAAACTCAGCTCATTACCCCCTGTGGACGTGTAAGAGTTTGATATTGATAGGTGACATCTTAGATTACAAATCTGATTACCTCAATGCCACTGCCGCTTATGAAACAGTCATAGAGAATTTTCCAGAACAAAAGGAAAGCGTAGCCGAAGCACAACAAAAGCTCGATACACTAAACGAGAAAATCAAAGAAGAAAGTCGAATAGAATCTGAGCAAGAGGTCATTATTCCTAACCAAGAAGAAAAAACACGATGAGAATATATATAACCATTATAGCCCTATTACTGAGCCAATCGCTTATCGCTCAGACCACCGATACCACGAGCCTCACCACAGAAAACGTCAAGGTTATAAAAAACTATGAGGCTAATATAGCTACGGCTATCCAACAAGAAATCCAAGTAGATTACAAACCACAAAAGACGACCACACAAAACTATCGATATACAACAGATAGCGAGATCAACTTAGAATACGAACCAATTGATCCCAATATCAGACCTAAGGTGTACAAGTCTGATGAGCACGTAGACCGTGATATAAAGGATGCTACCGTCTACGGTGCCTACGGTATTATGAATACCATCAAAGCTGGTGGTGCATACCATTATTATATAGAAGACTGGATAGAGGCAGGAGTCAGAGTAGATCATTTCTCTACCAGATCACCAGAGCAAATCTATAATAGAGCCAATACTTATGGACAGGTCTATTTATCCTATTACCTCAGTCCTCGTACCAAAATAGGTATAGAAGGAAATGGAGACAATCTCGGACGAGAAATAGACATGGCGATAACAGATAGATACGGAAAGATTAAGTATCAAAGACTGGGAGGTGCACTTAATTTCTCTCATAATTCTTTTGAAAAGAGCGGCTTTGCTTTCCGATCTAAACTGAGCATGGACAGATTACAAAATAACTACTCTAACGCTATAACCAATCCAAGCGAAAATCAATTAGACCTGAAATCTAATCTTCTCAAAAAGATTAATGACAATTCTAATGTAGAGGTAGATTTTGGATACTATAATTCTAGTCAAGCTAATCTTGTCGATAATCAAAGTATTACAGATGTCACCGTCAGACCTCGGGTAAGTTATAAAAAGAGTAATTTGAAAATAGGAATCGGTGCAGAGTACATTGGTGTGGGTGAGGACAAATTCATGTTTCCTTTGGTAGATATTCAGATCAACCAACTCTTTAATAACCTGGGAATAAGACTCTATACAGAATCCGTATATAGTCGTACCAATATGCACCAAATATATCAGCAAAACCCATATTACATCATAAACGAAACAGAGGTGCTTCCTTCTTATCAGAGATCATATAATCTTAGTATTATGTATCCATATAAGAATTGGACACCTTCTATTACTGTATCGTACAATGATTACGATAATGACGTCTTCTATCTTAATACTTCTGTTTTTACTTATGACACAGAATCGATGTTCATGGTCCATACCTTGGATAGAAAAGAAATAAGCATCACACCAAGCTTCACCTATCAATCAGAATCGTTTGGTATAGATTGGCGTTTGGACTATAGACATTTTCTTGATGACCAAGGAGACAACCTTATCTACAGACCTAAACTATCCTCTGATCTTAAAATGCACCAATATGTTTTTGATGATAAGTTACGTCTTACACAGATGTTATCTTTTGTAGGAGAGCGTTTTTCTCAGAGTGAAGACTCTTTAGAGAGGAGGCTTGAGCCATTTGTTGATTTTGGTTTTAAGGTGGATTATATGGCATCTGATTTTTTCAGTGTATTTGCAGAGGGTGTCAATCTGTTAGATCAGGATTATCAATATTATTATAATATCGAGAACCTGGGCAGGCAAGTGTGGGGCGGTATTACACTTAGATTTTAGATCATTTATATAAAAGCCCTATAATCAATCACTTATTTAATACGTGTATGTCTCAAGTGTTAATATTTAGAAAAAAGTATTAAAAGAGACTAACCACACGCAGCTATAGCACATTACATGACGTTAATTCTTTGTTGCTTCGGTAGCAGACTATCAATATTTGAGCTTCTTTGCCCTCTATTTTAATAAGATCTCAATAAGTATGTCGCATTAGAGAAATTAAAATATTAATTTTATGTCTCCTTTGCAGATAGTCAATACAACCTGGTCCTTTCTATTCATAACATTTTTTTGTATTAGTTAATAGATAGATAATCATCAGACTGTATAGCAAAATAGTAGTCTTCGTAGTCTTGTTTCTCTGCGCTTGTGGTCCTCAGGATCATGTAGGTTTTCCACCTACAGATAAGACAGTAGTCAAAACTGATATGGAAGATATCAAGGAGCAACTAAATAAGGCCTCCTGGATAGAAGCCATACATAGTTGTGCGCCCCACTCTAACTGGAGAGAAATAGAAGCCAAGAATAGCTATCTCTCATACAAGCAACAATCACAACAAAGAACTAAATCAAGAGTCACCATTGCCAATACCATAACTGGTGAATGGGAAGAGAGAGGAAGTAACAATCAAGCGGGTAGTATACTCCGAACTGCTTATGACTCTCGGGAGCAAAGACTCTACGCACTAGCGGATGGAGGCTCAATATGGAGTGGAAATGCCTATAATATCAGAGTCGGAGAGAATCTGGACTGGAGTGTATTTGAGGATAATCTGAGATTTACTAAGAGATTTTTGGAGGTGGTATATCCTACTGAGGATAACACTCGATTGATCGCTGCTATTGCTGGTATTCCACATTATAAGAACGGTGTGGGTTTGTGGCAGAAAGCTGATGGTTTTGGAGAAGTGAACTCTCTTGTCCAGATAAAAAATCAAATCTGCATAAATGACGGCAAGGATATCCTATTCCTCGCCAAGAAAAAGCATAATGAAAAGGTAAGATTATATCATTCTGATGATCATGGATATTCATATACCATGATAAGAGAATTTAATACTTATGAGATAGAAGACATTGCGATAGATGGCTACAAAGAGGAAGACTCTTATTATTTGATAGAAAAGGCTAGTCCGCATCGTTGCAAGATATGGAGAGGAAATAATAGTAGTCTACAATTGTTAACTGCTGATTCGCCAGTCGGATTATCTTCTTATGGCTACGCAAATATCAAAGCAAGCCAATCGGACCTTTACGTCATAGATGGAAATAATAATCTGAAAAAATCATCTAATGCAGGCGCATCATGGCAGCAAATGGCCTCATTGCCGCCTGATACCTACACTTGGAAAGGTGGCCTATTCATATCCAAAGCGGATCCTAATACGATGATCGTCTGTGGGGTTAATGCCTTGATAAGTAAAGATGCTGGCCGTAACTGGAGTAAGATCAATGATTGGGAGGAATACTATGCTGATGTACAGCATAAGTTACACGCTGACATTATGCACATTGAAGAATACGACGCGGGCGATTATAGCATGATTGCGATATGTAATCATGGGGGCATAAGCACGTCCATAGACGGTGGTGAAATATTTAATAATATAGCGACTTACGGCCTCAATGTAAGCCAGTATTATAGTGTAAAAACGTACCCAAGGGACAACAATTACATCTTTGCAGGATCTCAGGATCAGGGCATCCAAAGAACATTTCTAATAGAAGAGGGAGAATCTTATTTTGATCAGACCTTTTCTGGTGATTTTGGTCACCTGGAATATACTAACGAGGGTAAAAGTCTCTGGGCCGTATTCCCAGGAGGTGAAATTATATATTACGATAATCCTCTCTTGCAAAGAGAGCCAAAGCACACTTTTAGCTTAGAATCATTTTCTCAGATATGGCTACCACCTATTGCGAGCAATCCCAATGTACAAGATGGTATAATCATGGGAGGAGGTAGTATCCTGCGTAATCAAAGCGGCTCTTTTCTTATAAGAAGAGAAGTAGAAGGAAATATTGCGAGACCGCCAGTCCAGCTACCTTATAATTTTGCTATACATGGAGGATATATCAGCGACATCGCTTATCATCCTAATAACCCTAATATTATCTATGTCATTACTTCCAATGGTAAATTCTTCATATCAGAAGATGCGGGAGGTAATTTTAGACTGAGTGAGTCAGGACTTACAGAAGCTAATTATCTATACGGACATAAGATACTCTGCTCAGACATAGACCCTGATGTGATCTACATATCGGGTTCTGGTTATGATAATGCACCAGTCTATATCTCTGAGGATGGTGGCCAGTCGTTTAGTCCATTTGCTGAGGGACTACCAGCGACGACTGTATTTGATATGGATATGACCAGTGCAGAGAACTTTATATATGCGGCAACAGCTGCAGGTCCTTACGTATATATCCGTAAGTTGGGTGAGTGGTATCCTATGACTAAGAGCAATGCACCTAACCAAGAATACTGGAGTGTAGAAGTACTTGATGATCAGATCGTACGTTATGGTACTTTCGGTCGTGGGATATGGGATTTTGATATTTTGAGTATAGTATCAAGCGAAGATCAAATCAAAGAAGATATTACCATCTACCCTAATCCCACGACAGATTTCATCCGAGTAAATAACACAGATAAATCATCTGCTAAGATTATCAATAATCGCGGTCAGGTTATAAAAACAATCACATCCTTAGTCCCATCTGAGAGAATTGACATCTCTCATTTCGATGCTGGCGTATACTACATTATATTTGATGGAGAATTACGAGCATCAAATCGTTTTATTAAAATATGAGCGAAGAAAATAATTTGTTAGGGGTTGGCTCTCGTGTCAAGCACCCTGCCTATGGAGATGGTGTCATCATAGGCCTCGATGTGGCAGCTTATCAGGTAGTATTTATGACTTATGGCAAGAAACTGGTCGGCAAAGAGTATGGAGACTGGGAGGTCATAGAAAACATACCAGCGGAGAACGACATTAGCTTTACAGAAGCCGAAAAGTCTCTCCTACGTATACTCAAAACTTATAATGCCACTAATGAAACTGTCGCATTAGGTGATAAGTGGGATGACGGTATACTCATACTCAAGCCTGGTGATGAGCAATTAAAGTCCAAAGAGATGCCTATAGATACTTTCTTTCATAAGATCGTCATGGTGCGTGATAGACTAAGAGTCATGGAGCAAAGAATAAATAGCAGCAAGCTCTCAGACGAAGAAAAAGTCAATCTACAGCAGTATATCACAAGAATATATGGTAGTCTGACTAGCTTCAATGTGTTATTCAAGTATAAGGAGGATCACTTTAAGGGAGAGAAGAAATAAGGACTACCTCCTGTAAGGATTAAATAGTTTTCCAAGCATCTGAAATCCACTAAAGATGCTTTGTCCCTTATCCATAGTTTCTTTGGAGTAACGGACGTCTATGGGATATTCGTAGACATCACTTCTGGTGATTTGCGCATTTTTGATAATCTCTATGCAAAACTCGAAACCATTAAAAGTAATCGTGAGGCTCTCGGCAAACCTTCTTGACATCGCTTTCAATCCTGATTGGCTATCCGTGATGACCAGCCCCGTCATAAAGAAATTAATGATGTTACCGACGATATTAAAGAATATACGAGAGACAGGAATCTTATTACGTTTCATAAATCGACTTCCTATAACCAAGTCTACTTCTTTTTCCTTGAGACACTCTATAAGTGGAACGAGATCATTAGGATTGTGCTGATGATCTGCGTCTATCGTACATATCACATCAGCGCCTTGACTGAGGGCATAATCAATACCCGTCTGAGTGGCGGCCCCTGCTCCGAGATTTACAATATGATCTAAGATAACTATGTCTCGATATACTTCTGTGGCTAATTGCACCGTTCTATCCTTACTATTGTCATTGACCAAGACAATATTCTTAAATCCAACGTCCACTATAGACTGCACTAAACCTTTGACGAATCTCTCTTCGTCCTTGGCAGGCACAATTATATATGTATTATCATAGACATCGGATGTCATTCGGTCAGATTTCTCGTGCAAAACTAACGTTTTTTTAGTTCTCGGGGGTGATTCAGTGGCGTTAAGGATATATTATTTTGCCTTAATCTACTGCTATTGGATAATTGTGATAGCTTTAAGAAGTACGCTAAAGTATTTAATTGTCAACTACGTACATATTGAATAATAATATATATGTTTTAACTTGATAAATCAACTTGAGTCTTTGGCAGTAGAGCTAATCCAAAATAAAAGGCTATTAGCATCATGATGATAATTATCCCCTCGACAGGCTGAAAAACATGAAAGTCCACACCAGGAGGTAAGTGATACCAAAAGTCCATGTTCACCTCTCGGACTAAGCTAGCAGCATATTCCTCATTAGGGTAAAGAGAAACAATCTTAAATAAATAAGAAAGGACGCTAAAGGCTAAGAATGAAATAAGAAATGTCAGAATATAAACTCCTTTCTTTCTATTAGGACTTTCATATCCTAGGTCAAGAGACTTAATGATAATAAGTCCTAGCCCAATGCCGATCACATCAAAAGCAACATCATTGAGATCATAATAAGGGTTATCGGGCAGTAAATAAACATACTGATATAACTCATCTAAAATCGCCAATAAGGTGCCAGTAATCAATGTCAACTCTACACTACGCAAGCAAGGGTATAATAAAACTGATAGAATTGCGTATTGCAAAAAATGAATAATCTCAATATTAATAACCATCAAGACATTGACCGATATTAATATAAAGATCAAGCTGATTATCAGATAGGCAAATAAAACTTTTTGCTTATCACCATTTAACTTTCTAATATTCCTATAAAGAAAGAAACAACTGATGGCAAAGAGTATCCCGCCAAAACTTATCGTGATGAAATCATAAGTACTTCTGCCTATTGGTCGAGCAATATGCTTGCCTATTAGTTGGCCTATCACCTCATGAGGTATCACGACGCCGAGATAGTAGGCTATAATTATAATTACATTGAGTAATTTATTACGAGAAAGAAATGCGACAAATTTTCGCATCATATTAGCTGGAAGATGGCATAAGAGCCTTGATTATAGTAAGTCTGACCTTCTAGTGCCACTCTATATTCTGGTTTGTTATTAACAATTTCTTGCACAATTCGATCACTTGATAGCAATTTTACACGTGGATTATTCTTGACAAAATCCATGAATAAGTTGGCCTTACGGGTAAGACTTTTTTCAGGGGTATAATCTATGGTTGCCGTATTCAGGTCATAGATGATGTAATTGATATTACTTGCCTTGAGTGCATCTACGAGTACACTATTGTCAGGATACCTTTTTCTGAGGGCATAAAAAGTACCCAGCTGATTATCGATCTGTACTCGCTTGTGATTATTATCTATGAAATAGGTCATCGATGTCCCTATACGCAAGATATTAGATCGCTTATCTATATTGATCTGAGCAAAGGTCTTAGCGGACTGATAGTATATCAGTTGTAATATATCTTCTTCTGTTTTTCTATCACAAGCATAATCCAAGAAAAGCGGATTGAATATTCCTTTTCCTAGATTGGTCTCTGGTGTATTGGGGTTGATGTTGGAAAACCTATTGACGATTCCTAAAGTCATACATACTATCGCTCCTATAAGGAAGCTATAGTGGAAGAATTTTCCAATGACGCTATCTTTTCCAAGTCTGGAAAGCAGTGTAAGAATGAACAAATAAAAGACAAAAAGTAAGATATACCCATACCATATAACTCCACCCGCAAATGAAAACCAATAGAAACCATAGAAGACTGTGAAAGCTATAAAAAGACGCCTCATCTCACTTTTGCTCTCTGATTTCATAACAAAGAAAATCCCTGCTAGAAGCATGAGTAATATCAATGGAAAAGTGACATGATCCTGATCTCCTGATAGGGCCTCTGCAATAGATCCAAATGGTTTATAAAGAGAGTGAGATATACTATAAATATGGCCCGTAATAATATCCAATGGCTCTTCGCCAAATTTCACATTACTGAGATAATTATCAATCAACGCTGGATTAGAATCTATCTTATTAATCTTATGGGAGAACAACCAGGAGTTAGAAGTGGATATGATAAATAGTATCATGGCTATAATCATATATATCCAAAATCTCTTTCTATTGAGCGATGTCGCCATTAGTAGTAATGGAAGAATAAGTAAGTACAAAAATCCAATCTCTAGAAAGTTACCTGGCTGATTAGTATTAATAGACACATCATAAGGTAGTGTCATGTATCTATAGAGCAAGTTTTCGTATCCAAAGTATCTTTGTAGCTCTTCTCTCTTAGGATCATTAGCGACATTTTCTTTTACCTGAGCCTGTGCTTGACACTCCTCATTGATAGACACCACAGTAGACAGTATCATAATCAAACTACAAACCCTTATGTACCACCCTATCCTTTTCATATCACTTCTTTTCGTAGTTGTTAATAATGGTAGTCGTATTCAGATCAGGTCCAGGATTCTTACCTAGAATCAATGACTTAAGACTTTTATCTTCTGACTCAATAGCATTCTTAGCAATCCAAGGGATCATAGGAAGGGATATCCCTATGACGAAAATTGCGGATTTCATAATTCTATTAAGAGTATACTCTCGGTCTTTCATGAAACTCATTCCTAACAAGGCAAGACCTGCCACCAAACTGACAATTTTGACTATGCCAAGACTGAGATGAGAATCTGCAAGACCACTCGTCTCATCGACTCCAGAAAACATCAAGAACGTTGTAGATAACAGTATCACCGCATATAATCCTTGGACATGTTTCTTAGACCACCAGATCAAAATATTGAGCGTAAATACAAGGAAAAGGTTGATCAACTTAATACCAAGGCCAAAACCGACAAGTAGTCCCAGTAATAGGTAATTCCTTATTATTCTATTGGTGGTAATTGGTCTTTCGTTGTCTCTGGTTAATTTGAAGAAATACCATAGAGAAACCAACTGGAAGAAAAGCAATCCAAAATCTACTTTTAGCTCCACAAATAATTGATTGGCTATGGCTGGTGAGACACTCACTAAGGCCAATGCGCAGAGCACATAATTCTTATTGAGATCAAGATAATCTGTTGCTATTTTATATGCAGGAACCAGACACAAAACAAAACCCAAAAAGGAAATTCCCAACGTCAGGTGTATATGCTCAAATAGTATAGACCCCGTTGCCATAATTAATGACCAATTATATGGCTGGAATCCCTCTATCAAAGAAGAATTAAGTGCTACGGCCTCTGATATATTGACATAGAAATTACGACTATCAAATCCCTGTGGGAAAGGGGCTATATTAGAAAGAAAGTTAGCAGATAAGAACAGTACCATTACAAAAAACGAAGCCCATCCCAAACCATTAATACCATCCAACTCTAGCGGCTTGGTCATATCATTAATGATACCCTTAAAGAAATAAGTAATCTTCACCAGAGCAAAGACAAAGAACACCATCAGTAAGGTTGTCGGATTAAGAAACCTGAAACAACCTAGTGCAAACATAATCAACCCATAGGAGAGTAATCCCGTCGCCACATCTAGTGACCAATGAGGCTTTTGCAGAAAGACCTTTTGATTGACAAATCGACCAAAATTTCTCATTAATGCTGTAAACAAATACAACAAAACGACCATCAGTGCTCCCTTACATTGAAAGACAAAAAGATCAGAAAAATTGAGTGGGCTGTAGGAATAGTTCTTATTGGCTATAATAACAAAGGCGAAGATGATATTTATAAGTAAGAATATACTTAGCCCGTTGAATCTCAAATACTTATTATCCGCCTTGTCTATCCGATGATTATAATACCAAGCAACAATTGCCAGCAGTACAACTGACATGATAAGTCCAAAGTATCTGAAGTACTTGAACGAAAAGAAATACCCTGGATGCTTGTTGAAGAAGTCCAGAATGATTAGTGTTCCCCACATCAATGAGAAAGCGATAAGAACACCCTTTTTTACTTTGGTAGCGGCTAGGCTCATGATTAAACGGTCAAATTACTATAAATCCGACAAAAAGCAAATTCACTATTATATATAGTTTATCTTTAATGTATAATCTAAACTAATCTATGGAAGGAAAGGTCGCATTGATAAGTGGTATCACAGGACAAGATGGAGCTTATCTGGCAGAATTACTTATCGAAAAGGGGTACGAAGTACACGGTATAAAAAGAAGGTCCTCTTCATTCAATACCCGAAGAATAGATCACCTATATCAAGATCCTCATGTCAAGGAAAGAAATTTCATACTACACTATGGTGACTTGACGGATTCGACTAACATTATAAGAATTATACAGGATACACAGCCTGATGAGATCTATAATCTAGGTGCACAATCACATGTCAAAGTTAGCTTCGACTCGCCAGAATATACGGCCAATGTGGATGCAGTCGGTACTCTAAGGATACTGGAGGCTATAAGGTTATTAGGCTTAGAGAAAAAGACTAAATTTTATCAGGCATCTACGTCAGAGCTATATGGTAAGGTCCAAGAGATTCCTCAGACAGAAACAACACCTTTCTACCCGCGCTCACCCTACGGCGTGTCTAAATTATTCGCCTACTGGATAACCAAGAACTATAGAGAGGCCTATAATATATTCGGTAGCAACGGTATTCTTTTTAATCACGAAAGTCCATTGAGAGGAGAAACATTTGTAACTAGAAAAATTACCCGTGCGGTAGCAAAAATAGCCTATGGCATAGATGACTGTCTATATCTTGGTAACATGGATGCTGAGAGAGATTGGGGGCACGCTAAGGATTATGTCTATGGTATGTGGCTGATATTGCAGCATGAGATTCCAGACGACTTTGTTCTGGCGACGGGTAAGAAGTATTCTGTCAGAGAATTTGCCACTACGGCTTTTAAACATATTGGAATAGATATTCGTTTTGAGGGAAAGGGCAAAGACGAAGTAGGTATTGCGATGACTACCGTACCAGAGTATGCTCATCTTAATAATAAAACCCTTATAAAAGTAGACCCACAATATTACCGACCGACAGAGGTAGATCTACTTGTAGGTGATGCTAGCAAAGCAATAAATGAACTAGGATGGTCACATAAGTATGACTTTGCTGCATTAGTATCAGAGATGGTGGACTCAGATATGGAATACTTTAAGAAACATTCCATACTAAGAAAATCAGGTTATCTCACGCTCAACGAATGGGAATAAAATGCAAAAAGACTCAAAGATATATGTGGCTGGTCATAGAGGTATGGTGGGCTCTGCCATCTGTAGAAAACTAAAATCCGAAGGATACGATCACATCATAACACGTACATCGAGTGAACTGGACCTGACCCAACAAGAAAGTGTTTCAGGCTTTTTTCAGCAAGAAAAACCTGACTATGTCTTTCTCGCTGCCGCCAAAGTGGGTGGCATACACGCAAATAATGCCTATAGAGGAGAGTTCATCTATAAGAACCTGATGATACAGAGTAATGTTATCCATTCTGCTTATGAGTCTGGCGTAAAAAAGCTACAGTTCTTAGGGTCATCATGTATCTATCCCAAATTTGCAGAGCAACCCATACGTGAAGATTCTTTGCTATCTGGAAAATTAGAACCTACTAATCAGCCCTATGCCATCGCTAAGATCGCAGGCATAGAAATGTGCAATGCCTACAGAGCTCAATATGGATCTAATTTCATTTCCGTCATGCCGACTAATCTATATGGTCCTAATGATAACTATGACCTGAAGACTTCCCATGTCTTGCCGGCATTGATACGAAAGTTTCATGAGGCCATGATAACAGAGGCAGAAGAGGTCATTGTATGGGGAGATGGATCACCACTCAGAGAATTTATGCACGTAGATGATCTGGCGGATGCCTGCCTATTCGCTATGAAATCTTATAATGAACCAACTCACCTTAACATAGGCTCTAACGAAGAAATATCGATCGGCGATCTTGCTCGACTCATCAAAGAAATCGTTGGATATAAGGGGCGAATAACCTTTGACACAAGTTATCCTAACGGAACACCCCGCAAGCTTATGGATAGTCAAAGATTGACCAAGATGGGTTGGAAACCAAGCATAAGTCTGACTGATGGGATCAAAGAAGTCTATAAAGAAAAATTCCTAAGTCAAGTGGTCTGATTCCTTATTAACTCTTGGTATTGCTGATACAGCTTCAGACATTTTTTATAACCCTGGTGTTTCTCTATTAGAGCTTTGTTTTTTTTGTTAGTTCTATTCTTCTCTGCGTTAGGGTAAGGAGACTTATCACCTAAGGATTTATTGCGTTCTTTTTTCTGATTTAGGAATTGTTGGATTTCTTCATCTGTAAAACCAGATTGTTTATAGTTGGTCCCAAAGCGGTCATTGATGCGCTCAATAACCCTATCAGGCTCAGAGATGACATCTGTGAAATCAACAAGCAACAACTTATCCAGGAACGGAATTAATTTCCTGTAATATCTGAGATAGGCTAAAGTCGCGACACGGAGTGACAGGCGATCATCATAGGTAATAAGACTCGCCAGAGCATCCAAAGGATGACGTATAAGCACTACAGTAGGTAGCTTTTGGTTAATAGCCTTAATGACGTTCTGTGCATAATGGGTATGGTGCGATACATCCTTCGGCCTATTATGTCTTTTGAAAAATGAATAAAAGAAATTATTACCTGACCGTTGGAATCCCTCTATGCATATATCCGTCTTATCTGAGATTAATTTATCCTTGACAATAGCTCTGTGATAGTTAATCCAAAACAACAGTTTGGACTCTCCTAAGAGGATTCCCATTAAGAAGGCGAAATTCTTCCCTATCAACTTGATTTACTTTTTAAAAACACCAAAGAAAACACCTTTTGGAAAAACCGATGTATAATTCCATCCAAGGGAACAACTTTAAAGAAAAGAAGTAAAAACTTGTGATACAATAAGGCTTTAGCACTATTGGGATAATTAGATCTATGCTTTTTGATGAGTTCTATATTTATAGGAATCTGTTTGGTGAAGAATTTTTGAGTGGCGTTATTTTCAGTAGCGATTTCTACAGTAACATCATCTAGGTTGGCTAATGATCCCTTCTGTCCCATCCGTAGCCATAACTCCCAATCTTCTGAATACTTTAATTGCTCATCATATCGCCATTCCTCTCCACTTGCACGAAACAAGATACTACTATGCCTAAAAGGACATCTGAACAACATCTGTTTCCTCAGTTCTCCGTCACTCAATGGATTATGAGTTACTTGACCACTTTCGTCTTGATAAGCCGTACCTAATAATATGCAGTCTGTATTCTGCCGCATATAGTCTAATTGCTTCTTGAGCTTATCACTATCTATCCATCTGTCATCATCATCTATTCTGGCGATAAATTCCCCAGAGGCAGCTTCTAAGCCCTTATTAAGTGATTTTTGCAGTCCGAGGTTTTGAGGATTATGGATTAGGACTACCCTCTTGTCCTTTATATCCGAGTCCAAGAAAGCCCTTGTGCCGTCAGATGAGGCATCGTTGACCACGATTAATTGGAAATCTTCATAACTTTGATGGAGCACCGAATCTATGGCTACTCGCAAGGAGTCTATTCTATTATAGGTCGGTAATACAATAGAGATCACAGGAGTTTTTGACATATCTTCGTCTCGCTTCAATATAGATTAGTATCAAAAGGATTATAAATATAAACAACCTCAAGGTTCTACTTCATTCTCTCAAAAATGAATCCTTTTCTGTAACACTCAGGAAAATAAAAACTGTACTGAGGCGGTCGAAAGAAAATAGACTATATCAGCAAGAAATAGAAGCCCAAAAGCTATCTGATTCACAAATTAATTTGATAAAATCTGAACTAAGCAAATATGCCTATCAACCCACTGTGAGCATTATCATGCCTACCTATGAGTCTGACATCAGATTCTTGCAGGAAGCCATCGATTCCGTGCGAGGACAACTATATCAAAAATGGGAATTAGTCATCGTTGATGATGCTTCAGCAGGAATAGAAAACATCCAAAAGCAGATAGAATCCTATAACGACCCTCGTATTCTATTCCATAAAAATCAAAGTAATAAGGGTATCGCCGAGACTCTTAATATAGCCATCGACAAAAGTAGTGGGGAATATATTTCCTTTTTAGATCATGATGATAGATTACATGTCTTGGCTCTATATCATCTAGTTAAGACCTTGAATAAAGTTGGTAAAAAGGACATACTTTATAGTGACGAGGATATACTAAACGAAGAGGGCCAAAGAACTCAACCTAATCATAAACCTGCTTTTACACTCGAAAATATCAGAAGATCTAATTGTGTCAATCATTATCTGGTCATCAACAGAATTATAGGAGATAAGGTGGGCTGGTACCGACCAGAGTTCTCAGGAGCGCAGGACTATGACCTGATATTGCGTATTATGGATGCTTTGGATTCTGTAGATCACATATATCATATTCCTGAGATATGTTATCACTGGCGAAAGTCCCCTCAGAGTATCAGTTATAGCCCTCTCAATAAGTCTCATGTCAATGATACTGCAATGCGTGCCCTTAACGAACATCTTGACAGGAATAAGCTATCTTTGCGCGCTATTCCAAGCAAAGAATTTGGTTACTTTGACTTGGTAAAAAAGGGATAAACATATTTTAATACCACTATATTTTGCTAAACTCTTTATTAAAGCCCATCATATCACTTTTTCCAGAGAATAACCGATTGGAGCGGATATGGAAGTTAGCACAGGTCGATTTCAAGAAAAGGTATTATAATAATAAACTGGGCCTATTATGGGCTCTAATTAATCCCCTGACCCAGATAGCCATCTACTATTTTGTTTTTAACCTTCTTTTACCCAATCAGCAAGAGAATTTTGCCCTATTTCTATTTTCAGGTTTAATCTTTTGGATAGCATTTTCTCAGGGCACGACGCTGGGGTCACTTGTATTGATACAAAAGAAATACTTGATAGAGAATATCCAGTTCCAATGGCTGGACCTATATATAAGTCACATGTTATCTGTGTTTATGGGACTACTGTTTAATATAGCAGCTTACCTGTTCCTTATGATAATATCAGGAGCGGGTTTGGGAGACTATATATTATATTTTCCAGTGGTTTTACTGACTTGGTTTTTAGTGACGGCTGCATTTTCTATAATCATTGGAATACTAAGGCCGATTATAGAGGATGTCATGCACTTTTGGAGTCTACTGCTGATGATAGGTTTTTGGGTATCGGGTATATTTTTCACCATTACTAACTATATAGATAATGGCTTCGGTTGGTTTTTGCATGTCAATCCTTTTATAGGTATGATACAAAATGTCAGAGCCTGCCTACTAGAAGGAAACGAATTGTACTTCCATTTGTTATTAGAAAACTTGGCCTTTGGTATAATCGTTTTCCTTATCTCTATATTCTTGTTTAATCGTTACGCTCATTTATCTATAGAAAAACAATGATGTCAGATAAACATAGCGTCATCATAGAAAATCTTAATAAGACTTTCTACCCTCTGACCAAGAGTGTGACGATGGGTGAGAAGTTCTTACAGATATTCAACCCCAGAAAGAGATCCAAGGTTGCTGCACTTAGTGATATCAACATTCAGATAGAAAAAGGGGAGTTTTTAGGTATTATAGGTAAGAATGGCAGCGGCAAATCTACCCTACTCAAGATAATCATAGGTGCTATCAAAGCGGACAAAGGATCTAAGGTCATTACTAATGGTAAAATCGTCAGATTAGCTCTCGGCATGGGTTTTGACAAGAATCTATCAGCGAGAGATAACATCTATGTCAACGGAGCCATATTAGGTCTTAGCTTTAGGCGGATTGGGCAATTGTTTGATGAGATAATTAATTTCGCAGAATTACGGGACTTTGTCGATACACCAATCAAATTTTACTCTAATGGCATGAGAAGCCGCTTGGCTTTCTCTATTGCCATGAATGCAGAGGCTGATATTTATTTGTTTGACGAGTTTTTTGGTGGTGTAGGTGATTTGTCTTTTAGGAAAAAATCAGACGAATTGTTCAAGAAAATGATTCAGAATAATAAAACCATCATTCACGTCTCACATAATCTACAAGACATAAAGAAATACTCAAGTCGTGTAATTATGCTCCATAAGGGAAAAACTATAACACAGGGACATCCGGATGAGGTTGTTCCTATCTATAAAACATACAACTGACCCAAGATTATAGCTTGAGCAATCAAAAGAAACAAAATATCATCCTTATCCTAGGCATGCATCGATCAGGCACATCTGCATTGGCTGGTGCGCTGCATAAGATGGGTTATGATATTGGTCAGAGTATATTAAAGCAATCTATAGATAATCCGACTGGTTTTTTTGAGAACCAGAAGGTCGTTGCCTATAATGATAAATTATTGGCCAAGTTATCTATGAACTGGCAATCGACTCATCCCCTACCAAGTCACTGGGAAAGTCTGCTGGAGCTTAACGAAGAAAAAGAAGAGTTGCTAAGGTTAATAGAGGCAGAATTTGACGCAAGTAATGACTTATGTATCAAAGACCCTAGAATAAGCCTCCTTCTTCCAATATGGAAGCTTATCCTAAAAGATCATTACGATCTGAAGTCAATAATCATACATAGAGACCCTGTCCACGTCATACAATCACTCCATAAAAGAAACAAGTTTAGCTCAGAAAAATCTAATCTGATATGGCTTAATTATTATCATGGTCTTATCAGTCAGATAGATAAGAATGACCAATCTAGTGTAATATCATTCCAAGAGCTATTAGAGGGAAAAAGTGAAAGACTTATAAGTGTGCTACAAGAAATTGGTCTCAATCCTGAGCTAACACGAAAGGACGAAATCGACACCTTCCTGAATAAAAAGCAAATCTCCAAGTTAGTAGCAAACGAGCAAAATGAAGTCAAGCCTGAGATCAAAAGACTAACGCAAGCTATCCATACCTTGCTTACTAATAACTTGAAATCTGAAAACAATAAGAAAGCTCAACTTTTGGCTGAAGTGAATGATTTGCTGACAACACAAGAAAATAAAGAGCAAAAATCCACTGCCTATCAATGCAGATTGCTTGTATACAATGGAGATCAAGTAATTGATTCTTTAGTCAAAAGTGTAAAGTATGGAGTCAATGTGTTAGACTTTGATCTAAGTGGTATAGACAAGTTTACGAGCCTTACTTTTTTACCATGTAGTGATCATTCTATTTTTTCTTTGATATCCGTCATGAGTGGGGATAGGGATATAACACCTTCTGCTACAATTAATAGTACGTTGCTTAATTATGAAAAGTACTGTGTTGCAAACGAAAACTCTTATCTCCACTTGTACCAAGATCGTATAGGACCTGTAGAATCTTTGGGATTTAGATTGCAGTTTATATCAATTGGGAGATATGCTATTGATTTTCTTCCGATGGTGTCTGGTAAAATTGATCAATTAATAAGTGGATTAGAATCTGAGATATTAAAAGAAAAAAATCTTGCTAGAGAAGAGCAGTTAAAAGCGCAAGACCTAATCAATCAAAAAGCGAATAGAGTTACTGAATTAGAAACGGCAAATAAATATCTAGAGCAAAGCAAAGACAATCTTACCCAAGAAATAAGTAACCTTCATGCCGTCAAAGGTCAAGTAGAGAGAAATCTATCCGAATCAAAAGTATCGTTGACAGAACTAAGCGGACACCTCAAGTCTCTTGACAACAAAAATGAAGAACTAAACAACCGCATCAAACAGATAGGCCAACAAAACGAAAATCTTGTCTCTGATAAGCAAAAGATCTATGATCACATGATGGCTGTAGAAGGAGATAAAGCCAATATAAAATCGTCTCTAAGTTATAGATTAGGTAGAGTGTTAACCTGGCCTATTAGATTCGTTTATGATCTTTTTGCAGGTGATCTTCCATTACGACATTCTAAGTTTTGGCTATTCATATCTATGGGCTTATTATTCCTCAGGCATCCCATAAGATCAATAAAGAATTTCTCTCCCGATAATGTCAAAAAACTCAAATCCGCACTCGGAAATGAGAACCCAAAGAATATCGCCAATAACTTCAAAAAACTTGTTTCTGACAACAAAGAAGACTCAGATATACATGGGCTTTATAACGTAATCAAAGCAGACAACCAAAGGAAAAATGTTCTTTTCATTTCTCCGCATCTCCCTGACTACGACCAATCAAGTGGTGGAAAGAGAGCGACGCGCATGCTCGGTCTCCTTGCAGAAGATTGTAACGTGTATGCTTTTACCTTGGGTAACAAGCCGGCTTCTCATGTGGCTAAACTAAATGAGCTTAATGTCAATGTATTTGACACGAAGGACTTTGAGCAGGTCAAAGAAAGTGTGGCTCATTTTGATGCCATTATCTTCGCATGGTTTTATACCATTTTTGATTGCGATAGATTTTTGCAGCTTTATCCAGAGGCAAGAATTATAATGGATACGGTGGATGTGCATTGGGTAAGAGAGGAACGTTCTATCGGATTGACTAAGTCTCTGACTAAAGAAAAAGTAGCACAAAACAAAAAACTAGAAATAGAAGCCTATCAAAAGGCGGATGTCATCTGGGCTGTCACAGAAAATGATAAGCATTATTTGCACCAAGAGTTACCAGAAAAAAGAGTCGAAGTCGTATCCAACATTCATGATATAGAAAAGACAGTATTATCAGAAAAGAGAGGTCATAATATCTTATTTTTTGGTGGCTATAACCATTATCCTAATATATCCGCTGTAAAGGTCTGCGCAGAAAAAATTCTTCCTCTAGTCAGAAAAGAAATACCTGATGCTCAGCTAATCATAGCTGGCTCCAATGCACTTGATGATGTCGTGGCTCTTAGCAAAAAGGACGGTGTTGTTTACAAGGGATTTATAGAAGAGTCAGATATCGACCAGCTCTATGAGAGCACTGGCGTCTGTGCAGTACCTCTTCTGGCTGGCGCTGGTATTAAGGGTAAGATATGCGAAGCAATCGCATACAAAGTACCCGTGGTGACCAATGCCATAGGTAATGAAGGGATTAATCTGGTGAGTGGCGAAGAAGGCTTTGTTACTGAGGATTACGATGCGATGGCGAAGCACATTGTGGATGTATTTTCTGACAAATATGATCTGGATGACATCACCTCCAGAGCACAGAAAAAACTTCTATCTATAGTCGGTGCCGAAAAAGCTAAAACCAATATGCTCAGGAGTATTCATCCTGAGATTACCATCTGCATTGTTACATGGAATCGCTTAGAACTACTCCAGCGCTGCATAGAATCTGTAGAGCAAAACACAACTTACCCTTATTATAAAATCGTCGTACACTCTAACGGCTGCGAAGATGGAACGAAGCAATACCTTAACTCAGCTAAAGAAATTAACCCACGTATCATCCCTATCCTATCCGAGACTAATGATGTATTCGTCAAGCCTAACAATGCGATGATGGATATGTACCCACTCAATGATGTGGTTTTGCTCAATAATGATACCTATGTGAAAAAAGATTGGTTAACAAATCTTTACAAGGTGGCTTACTCTGATCCAGACATCGGTATCGTAGGATCTAAAATATTGTACCCAGATGGAACACTACAGGAGTTCGGGTCTGAGCTATATGAAGACGGCACAGGACGTAATATAGGTAAGTGGGATGATCCCGATAAGCGAGAATATAATATTGCACAGCGCGTAGGATACGTCTCTGGTTGCAGCATGTTCATCAAGCGTGCGACGATAGATAAGATTGGGACTTTTGATGAGCAATTCCATCCTTGTTATTGTGAGGATAGTGACCTATGCTATACAGCATGGGAGAATGATATACAGACTGTCGTAACTCCTGAGAGCATCATATATCATGACGAAGGAGGCACCTCTGGGACGGACGAAAACACAGGATTCAAAAGGTACCAGAAGGTTAATTTTGAGAAATTTCTCAAGAAGCACAAAAAGAATCTCGGTCATATATCCAAAGAAATCAAAAGGTTGAATAAGACCACAGCCATATCATAATATACTCTTAGATTTGCTTTCTTTTTTATAAGGAATAGATAAGTTATGATATTTACGGATGAGGTGCTTTTTCTTCATGTCCCCAAAACAGGTGGTATGAAGCTAACTGGAGATTTTCTGAAGAATCTGAAAGGAGACATACGCATCACCGTACCCGAAGGACATCATAATGCTATTGGAGAAGAAACAATATTGGCTGGTAAACGGCATGAAAATCTGGCTGATGCTCAGGAGTTTTTTATACAAAACGAATTACCGCACAGAATAGAAACCTTCAAAGCCATCGTTGTGGTCATACGTAATCCTTACGATCTATTAGTATCGAGATATTTTTATCTAAGGAAAAATAATCCATGGGATCAAGGCAAAGCAGCAGAGATAGCCAAAACCTCAGATTTTGAGACATTCGCGACGACAGCGCCGACCTTCTTTAAGATCAAAGATTATCTCTTATATAACAATGTGGTTCCCTCTAATTTGGTGGTGATTAGATTTGAGGATTTTATTAATCAAATCAATTTCAGATTAAATAATTTTCTAAAATCTCCGATAAGTAACTCCAAAGAAAACTCTAGTAAGCACAATCATTATTTGGAATACATCAATAACCAAGAAACAGAATCTGGGGTATATAGGACGTTTAGTTATCTCTTTAATAAAGGGTATTACAGCAGGTTGATTTTTTGAGCCATTACTGATCCGCGCGTACTATCAATTTTCTTATTACCAAATAATAGAGGAAGATTAAACCTAAAATCACAATGGAAATCCTCTGTATCCAATACCAATTAATGAACAAACTATTGTCATATTTGATCTTGATCTGATGACCACCCTTAGGTATGACGAATCCTACCTGATTATAATTAACCTCATATATTGGTGCTCGATTACCATCTATATATATTTTCCAGTTTTCATCATTATAAAACTCATTGAGTACATAAAGCTGATTGTGTGATAGATTGACATACATGGTTATCAGATTGTGATTATTATAATGAATAATTTCTGAGGCTTTCACATTAGCAGATGGCGCATTATTTTTAAGAGCAGCAGCCACTTCTCGGAAAATACTGTCTTGTATGAATACATGATTATTGTCTTTTACCGTTTGTAACATACTGATGAACTTTGGTAGTCCCCCATTGAACGGTTTGATAACATTTGCTCTATAGATATGCGGGTACGCCAGACTGTCCTCGTCTACATAGAATTTTTCTGTTTTGATCAGAGCATCATCACCATCACCTGCTTCTCGCACGGCCTCTACCCTATATTTGACACCTAATAATCTGAGATAATTATCGTACTTGTCCATAAGAAACAACTCCTTAAACTGATCATGGACTAAGGGCGCAAACTGTCCTTGCAAAGATCGCAGTTGATAGTAGATAGAGTTCATTGACCAATGTTGGTCTTTGATCTGAGTTGTATTATATCGGATTCTGTATTGTTTTACATCGGGGAGATTATTCTGCATTTGATTTAGTAACTGCATAGCTTCGAGATTATCCGCACTGAAATAAGAAGACTGCCCGATAAGGTGGTTTTGTCGATCCGTAATTTTGAAAAAGAAGAAAAAGCCAGCTGTATAAGCTAACATCAATGTATATAACGCCCACCCCATTTTTCTTTTATTGATTACTAAGAATAACATAAGGGCAACAATAATGGCTGTACTGATCAAAGCATATTGGCTGGCTATGTTATGGATAAGAAAATAGTTGGACGCGACGAGGCCTACGGCTACTAATATTTTTATCCCTAGATTATTATCCAGACTCTTATATGCGGCAATCAGGTGTTGCATGCCGAATGCCGACAGAAAACAAATTGTCAACACGAACCAATATATATTATCACTGAGATGTCGCAGTTTATTTTGTAGCGGTAGATATTGATATACATATTCTACTAATGGCCTGAAATCAAAGGCATACAAAAGACCTAAGACAGTCATAATAACGAAGGGCCAAAGACTCCATTTTTCTTTATAATTCTTTACAAAGAAGTATACTCCTGCCAGGCCGAATATAAAAGCCAATGGACCAACATAATGATGCGCTGGACTGTAGGCATATATATCAGGATTCGCCACAAATTCTGTGAGTGATGATGTGGGCAGAGCTTCTGCATAAGCCTCTAATGGTAACGCCTGATTACCGACCACTTTTAGTCCTTTGCCTACCCATCTGATAAAGTTCTCCGCTTCAAAAAATGAGGGCCATATCGCCACACCTGAGAGCACCACTGCAACAACAAACAGAGCCACATTCCTTATAAGAAAAGAAGCTTTTTCCTCGACTGTGAAAAATCTAAAAACAAACATCACGAAACTCAGATAGATCGCAAAAAAGAAAGAATATACAAATCCAGTCATCCCAATAAGCGCAACCGAACAGAGCAGTAAGCCAATCAGAAAATTCTTCTTAAGATCATACAAGAGTCTTACACCAGCAAAGAAAAGCGGCAACCAAGTGAATCCGATAATGGCATTGAGCCAGTTAGAATATTTATAGAAAAAAGCACAGGAGAGCAACAGTAAAGCAAAAAGGAATGCATATCCTGGTTTTAACTTATACACTCGTCCAAAAATGTATGAATTGACACCCAAAAACATCAGATGCAATACCGTCACAGTCGCAATAGTCTGAAAAGTCGTAAAACCTGTCCCATAATCCAGCAATCCAAAAAAGTAAAAAGGATAACTGATACTGATCATCGGCGCATTATAGAACTCCATACCACCGAGCATACCTTTGATCCATAAAGGCATATCGCCCTGACTCATGACCTGATCGCAATATGACATCGCTGGGCTTAACATATAAGTCGCATCCTGAAACCGACCAAACACATGCTCACCGAACAAATGGTTATGATACTTAAGCGCAATAAAAACTAGCAGCGTGAGAATCGCAATGACATCGACCCACCACCATTTTTCGGTTAACTTAGTTCTAAAGCGTTCTTGCATATCTCTATATCAAATCTATAAATCGCTCTATCTTAAATAGAATAGCTTACTTTTATGTCAGAGAATAATTTATACCTTACTCAAGGATGAAATTTACACAATTAGATACGATAAATTGCTACAGTCTCCTCATTATATTATCCATCCTTGTGATTAGCTGTACATCCCGATTATCTCCTGAAGAAGAAAAGAAACTCATAGAGATTATAGAAAAAGCCAGCATGGTGGATGAGCCGACAGTAGAGGCTTATGACAAACTACAACTGGACAGTCTACATAAAGCTGGTCTGAATGCCAAATATGGTGTCACACCACAGGACCTATATATCAAAACAGACTATATGGAAAGCTCCATGACCTATATGTCAGAGGTCAGAAAGCTAAACAGTAATAGACTATATCTCTACGGATTTGTGGCTAAAAAGCACTTGTTTTCTGTCCTCAACTGGTATCAAAAAAATGGGTTCAAGTTTAAAAGTCTTAATATACCTTTGGAGAAAATTGCTGAAAACGAATCAAAAATGCCGATACTATATAATGAAGAGCACGAAACATTATTTTATCCAGTAGAAACGGGCATTCATATTATAAAAAACCAACATCGGGAGATCAAACTCACCTTGGAGGATTACAAGAGCATATTCAATTTCCAATAGATAATAGTTTAACAAGATTAAAAAGTAGAAAAACGGAAGCGCAGAAAACACATATCGACAAAGGACTCAGGAAGGTCCTTGAGAATCCTAAGATTTTTAATTTTTTCAATGATTATATCTTAGGGGCAAAGGGTTATGTCCGATCATATTGTGATAAGCACTTTAATGGAAAGGGAAAAATAAAACTCCTCGATATCGGATGTGGTACCTGCGAGGTACTTAATTATCTGGATGACGATGTAGAATATTTTGGTTTCGATATGCAAAAGGAATATGTTGAGGCAGCAGAGCAGAAATTTGGATCACGTGGTACATTTATACAAGAAGCCGTCGGAGAAAAGGTGAATGACAAATGGATAGAAACCTTTGATGTTATCAATGCACATGGGCTGATACATCATCTTAGCGATCAGGACTCAGATACCTTATTACAGACAGCCTCTAAATACCTCAAGCCAGATGGTTATATGGTGACCGTAGACTCCGTATACCACAACAAACAATCTCGTATATCCAAGTGGCTAGTATCCAAAGACCGAGGACAAAATATCAGAGGTCCTGAAGGTTATATTTCTTTGGCCCAAAAATATTTTAAGATAGACCGGCATTATATCACAGATAATCACCTCAACATTCCATACAGTATATTCACGATGAAGCTTTCCGCTTTATAATCTATTATCTTCGGCGTTATTATACATGAATCTCGAAGCACTAACACAGACATTAGACTATAGAGAAGGCATCTACTACTCTAAGGAGAATAAGCCACTGTCTTATCCAGAAGAGGGCAATGATATTTGTTATCAGTTAGAGGAAAACAGTTTTTGGTTTAGGCACCGTAATAATTGCATCAAGGAGTTAGTTAAGAGCTTTCATGTGGAAGACGAAGCTTTCTTTGACGTGGGAGGTGGTAATGGATTTGTGGCTAAGGGATTACAGGATATTGACATACAATCGGTCTTACTAGAACCTGGCATCAATGGGGTACAAAATGCCAAAAAGCGCGGTGTAGATACTGTAATATGCAGCACAATAGAAGATCTCAAGTTATCTCAACCCTCTATGCCCTCGGTGGGGCTCTTTGATGTGATAGAACACATAGAGGATGATCATGGATTTTTGAATACGATTCATAAGAATCTCGGTCCTTCTGGCAAAGTATTTATTACGGTGCCTGCTTACAAATTCTTATGGGCCACGGATGATCTAGCAGCTGGCCATTATCGCAGATATACCCTTGATTCTTTGCATAAGACTTTGGAGTCTTGCTCTTTCAGAGTAGTCTATAGTTCATATTTGTTCTCATTCTTGCCTTTACCAATATTCATATTTAGAAGTATACCGAGCAAGCTCAATATGAGAAAAGACCCCAAAAACATAAAAGACCTCGAAAAACAGCATAATACCAACGCTGGAGAACCCAACAAAATCTTAGAAAGATGTCTATCTTGGGAATTAAACCGGATTGCACATCTGCGTAAGATACCATTTGGGTCTAGTTGTATATGTGTAGCGGAAAAAGTCTAGTATATATTGAGCACCCACCAACCCATTATATCGATTGTCTCACCCGTATATAAGGCCGAAGCGGTCATTACTGATCTTGTCGATCAAATAGACAAATCATTGACGCATTTTGACTACGAAATAGTCCTCGTAGAAGATCATAGTCCCGATTCTTCTTGGAAAAAAATCCAAGATATTGCCTCTTCCAATCCTAGAATAAAAGCCATCAAGTTAAGCAGAAACTTTGGACAGCATGCAGCAATAACCGCAGGACTGAGACATGTAACTGGAGAGTGGGTCGTCGTGATGGATTGCGACCTGCAGGACAAACCACAAGAAATTCCTAATCTCTACAAAAAGGCTCAAGAAGGTTACGACATCGTACAGGCTAAAAGAAAGATTCGATATGATGGCTTTTTCAAAAAATTGTCCTCCAAACTTTTCTATTACATTTTTGAAAAACTATCAGGTCTGAGACAAGATCATACGATTGCTAACTTTGGAATCTATCACAAAAAGGTCATTAAGGCCTTTAACGAATTCAATGAGCCATTGAGATCTTTTCCGAGCATTATTAATTGGTTGGGCTTCCATAAGACGAGCCTGGATGTTGTGCATGGAGAAAACTCAGAGCTAAGAGCCTCCTCATATTCTCTGAAGACCTTGCTAAGACTCGGATTTGATATTATTATTTCGTACTCTAATAAGCCTTTGCATATCACCATCACCATAGGCATATTCATATCACTGATTGGATTTGGGCTGGGGTTATTTTACCTTATACGGTATGCGATTATGGGTACGAGTGTTTCTGGTTTTACGACGATTATATCTTCACTTTGGTTTTTGAGTGGGATCATTATTATATCATTGGGTATAGTGGGTATCTACATCAGTAGTATTTTTGATACTGTCAAGAATAGACCCTTGTTTGTAGTAGAGAAAAAGATAGGATTCGATGACGAAGATTAGTATCGACAAGAGCAATTATGCGATACTCAAGCCCACTCCCTGGGATGCCCGTGCCTTTGGTCTGAAAACGGGAGAGATCCACTTTAGTCCTAATATTAGTGAAGAAGACGTGGCTTCCTTGCTCGATCAATTGGAATCGGCAATCTCTTCGGAATCTTACGAGCTGGTCTATACTCGCATAGATTCTCAGGAAAGAATGCTCAGACATCATATCCAAGACAGAGGATTCCGATATGTGGAGACAACGCTGACACTTAACAAGAGAAGACTGCACAAACTTAAATTTCCGGACAAGCTATTTGATATAAGAAGTTATACACCATCGGATATAGAGGCTATAAAAGATATCGCAGTAACGGCGTTTGATTACGGTAGATTTTACGAAGATATCATGGTCTCACCAGAGATCAATCACAAAAGACATTGGCACTGGATAGACGATCTTGTAGAGCAAGGCAAAGAGATAATAGTGTACGAATCTGATAATCAATTAATTAGCTTTATGGCCTTAGAAATAATGGGGTCAAAAGCCAAACTGATTTTAGGAGGTAGTCGTAGAGATTTTGGATTGGTTTCTCCTTATTTTTGGAGCTCGTTATTGAATTATCTGGTGAGTCAAGGCGTGCGTAATGTTGTAGATGTCAAAGTATCGGCAGCCAATATTGCGACCATCAATTTGTACTTGTCTTATGGATTCAATATTTCTAACTCAAGTTTCGGTTTTCATAAATACATCAAGTAAACGATGATAGAGGAAATAGAAAAGGTCGTCATAGAATGTGTCAAACTACTGGGTGAAGACATAGAATCTGATATGTATCATAACCCTGATAAAGATTCCGTGTTGTATGGTCCTAACGGCGGATTAGATAGTATTAATCTGGTGACCTTGATAGCAGATCTGGAGATGGAGATAGAGGACAATTTTGGTAAGCAGGTGACCATTGCCACAGAGAGGGCTATGAGTCAAAGGATATCCCCTTTCAGGACAGTGCGCAGCATCTCTAATTATATACAGGAACTTATAAATGCTCAAGACCAATAAGCTAGTCTCTAACTGATGGACAATCAGCTAATCATACTGATCACAGGTACCCGAAAAGGCATCGGTAAGCACCTGACAGAGCATTATCTCAGTCAAGGACATATTGTCATAGGCTGTAGTCGCAGGCCTGTCGATCTTGAGCATTCTAAGTATAGCCATCATCAGGTGGACCTGAAAGAAGAAAAGGAAATTGTCAGGATGGTGCGCTCTATAAAAAAAGCGCATGGACATATAGACGTACTCATTAATAATGCAGGAATGGCCTCTATGAACCATCTCTTGCTTTCGCCATACTCGGCTATGAAATCTATTTTCGAGACGAATTATTATGGGTCTTTTATTACAAGCAGAGAAGTGGCAAAGGTGATGATAAAAAAGAAAGCGGGACGGATCATTAATTTTTCTACAGTAGCTGTTCCACTTAATCTGGATGGAGAGGCCCTTTACGCTTCCAGCAAGGCAGCCGTAGAAAGTCTGACAAGAATATCAGCTAAAGAGTTAGGAGAGTTTGGTATAACAGTCAATTGTGTAGGTCCGACGCCTATAGAAACCGACCTGATAAAAAATGTACCAAAAGACAAAATAGATGAACTCATAGGTCATCAAAGTCTAAAGAGATTTGGAACATTCGATGATGTGACTAATGTGATTGACTTTTTTATAAAACCAGAAAGTCAGTTTATTACTGGACAGACCATCTATCTGGGTGGCGTAATGTAAGGCTATGGAATGGTTACTTCAAAGATTCGACGACAACCCTGACAAAGTGGCTCTGGTCCACGATCAGGAAGAATACCATTATGCGGCTCTGAGTAAGCAAATTGATAAATATACAGAACAGCTATCGTCTATAGATTGTCAGAACAAGACGGTGATCTTATACTCTGATTACAGTTTTTTTTCTATCTCCTTACTAATTGCGCTCATTAAGCAAAAGTGCATCATCGCTCCAGTCACTAAAGAAAGTGCCGTTAATCTCGAAGAAAAGAAAGCCGAACTAAATAATGACCTCCTCATAGAATGTCTTTCTGATGGTGAACTCGTCATTAAGGAAGAAGAAAATAGTAATGAAGATCAGCATGAGCTAATAAGAAATCTTGTCAAGGGTAATCATGCAGGACTGATCTTATTCAGCAGTGGTAGCACAGGGAAGCCCAAGGCCATGATCCATAACTTCGATAATCTATTATCAAGTTTTGAGAGTAAGAAGATTAGGTCTATGAGGTTGTTGGTCTTTCTGATGTTTGATCATATCGGTGGACTTAATACTTTGTTTAATTGTCTGGCGATGACGGCGACACTGATCTTACCGACACACCGAGACCCAGACTATATCTGTGAGCTTATAGAGAAAAATAAGGTGCAAATACTACCTGCCTCCCCTACTTTTCTTAATCTTATTCTTATGAGTGGTGCACTAGATAAGTATGACCTAAGCTCACTGCGGATGATTACTTACGGTACAGAGCAAATGTCTGAAAGCCTCTTACTAAGGCTCAAAGAGTCTTTCCCCAAAGTGAAGTTATTACAGACTTTTGGCACGAGCGAAACAGGAATCGCTAATATATCAAGCAAATCCTCATCCAGTACTTTCTTAAAAATAGATGACCCTAATCTGGAGTACAAAATCATTGATAGCGAACTCTGGCTAAGAAGCAAAACTCAAATTATGGGTTATCTTAATGCTTCTATGCAGAGATTTACAGATGACGGATGGTTTAAGACAGGTGATCTGGTAGAAGAAACCGATGACGGCTACATCCGTATCATAGGGCGGAATAGTGAGGTTATCAATGTCGGTGGTGAGAAGCTATTGCCTATAGAGGTAGAAACAGTACTGATGACTAATCCAGAAGTATTAGATGCCTCTGTCTATGGTGCATCGCACCTGATTACTGGTCAGACTGTGGTAGCCGATGTGGTTATAAAATCATCGGAGAATAAGAAAGGAACGATAAGAGCGCTCAGAAATTATTGCAGAGAACGACTGGAGCGATATAAGGTACCCACAAAGATCAATGTGAAGGAAGGCATTAACTATTCTAATAGATTCAAAAAAGTACGAAAATCAATAGATGGCTGATAAGGCATTCGACATACCATTCAATAAACCATTTATCGTCGGTAAGGAGCTGGATTATATCAAAGATGCGGTGGACAGGAAAAAGATATCTGGCAATGGTCACTATAGTAAGTTGTGCCATCGGTTCTTTGAGGAGCGGTATGGATATAAGAAGTGTCTTATGACGACCTCGTGTACGGATGCCCTAGAGATGTCAGCCATACTAGCGGACATCAAAGAGGGTGACGAGGTCATATTGCCTAGTTACACCTTCGTCTCTACAGCTAATGCCTTCGTCCTAAGAAATGCGAAACTGGTATTTGTAGATTCTGAGCCGGATCATCCCAATATGGACGCCAGCAAAATAGAAGAGAGTATCACACCCAATACTAAGGCCATCGTGGTAGTCCATTATGCTGGTAAAGCCTGTGATATGGACCCGATCATGGAGTTATGCGCCAAATACAATCTTTTTCTTATAGAGGACTGTGCGCAAGCAATAGACTCCACCTA
This sequence comes from Saprospiraceae bacterium, assembly GCA_020628095.1. Classification (GTDB taxonomy): domain Bacteria; phylum Bacteroidota; class Bacteroidia; order Chitinophagales; family Saprospiraceae; genus RFSX01. Next base: position 122,180 of record JAHDFP010000005.1, on the reverse strand, counting down.
CAAAGGGAAACCATTAGGATCTTTTGGGGATTTTTCAGCATACTCTTTCCACGAAACCAAAAATGTGATCTCTGGAGAGGGTGGACTACTCGTGGTCAATAATGAGAAATACCTCGACCGATCAGAAATTATATGGGAGAAAGGAACTAACCGCGCGGCGTTCTTCCGTGGTGAGGTAGATAAGTATGGATGGGTAGATAAGGGTTCTTCGTTCTTAGCATCAGAGCTTAATGCTGCCTATCTCTATGGGCAACTAGAGTGTCTGGAGCTAATACAAAACAAAAGAATAAAAATAGTCGAAAGGTATCGCTCAGAACTAAGCGCACTCAACCAAACCATCTTTGAGCTACCAGTGCTCAAAGATTATACAGTAGAGAACGGACACATGTTCTATCTCTTATTCCATGACTTAGATAGTAGATCAGAGTTTATACGTTATATGAGGGCTCAAAAGATTCATTGCGTCTTTCACTATCTGTCTTTACATCGCAGTGACTTCTTCAAGGGATATGATGATGTCAATTACGATCTACCATACTGTGATCAATATGCGGACACCTTAGTCAGACTTCCTGTCTTCTACGAATTATCCGATGAAGAGCAGGAGTATATCATAGGGCATATAAAGGCTTTTGTGGAGAAGTAGTAATCCTCTTAAGTACTATCTGCGCTGAATAAATACTTCCCAGCCTCCCACAAGTTTGTATCCACTCAGGCCTAACTTAGATGGTAACTTAAAAATATGCGCAGCAATAGTCCTCACAAAATCAGTTTTGAGCTTCGTCTCGACTAAAGAAGTCTGAGATTTGACGAAACTGTAATCCTTATCAATATCCAATGTTTTTAACACACGATTCCAAAACTTACTGCCCATATCGAAAAGGTGCCCTGGATAATGTAGGTCAACCTGAGATCCGACCTTACCAAATAGCTTAGAGAATGGATACATGAACGGTGTCCTTGCGTAGAATAAGCCCTTGGATGATAATAACATTAGCAATTGCTTTAGTATAACTTGAGGCTGCTTGACATGCTCCAATATGGCACTGGCAATGACTATATGTGCAGATAGATTATCTGGTAATTCTTCCAAGGATTTTAGATTGACAACCTCTACGTCGTCCTTACTAGATAATAATCCCGAGTTAACATCCACGACGTATAGTATCGCGGACTTATATGATTTATTACTAACCAGTTCTTGGATTAGACCATAAGCGATACTACCATCTCCACCGCCGTAGTCAATGACCTTTAGAGTGTCGATACCCTTTGTAATATGAGCGCTTAGGTTTTTAAGGAGATGCTTTATAAGCGTGTCTTTTTCTATTGTGGTATGTTTTTCCGCATCGTAATAGTTGGAGTAATAATGATTAAGGTACTCGCCTGTGGGCTGTCTACTGATATAGCCTATATGACAATGATTGCACTCCAGAGCTTCTATTTTGGGTTTCTCTTGTATATCACATACATGCAGTGACTTATCACCTTGGCAAAAAGGACAAAGCTCAAACCGTGCTTCTAAATCTTGTTCCTTTAGATGCTTTGTAATATTATACTTGGCAATATCGCTCATGTGTATTGGATATATCTAATTGGATGTTGCGACTGCGAAATTAGAAAAAAGAAGAAAAGTAAGAGGCATAAAAAAAAGGGTTACAAACCATGTTGTAACCCTTTCGTTTTTCTTTTTTGCGACTTACTTACTTTGCTAAGAACATTTGCTTAGTCTCTATCATCTTACCATCTACAAGTAGTGAGTAGTTATAAGTACCACTTGGGATTTGTGATGCTTCTAACTTAACTGTTCCTGCACCTGTATGTTGGATAGGAATAGATCTTATCAGTCTGCCCTCATTGTTATAGATATTCATCTGAGCGTTCTTTGATTCAGATGGAATAATGTAATCTATCTCTGTATAACCATTGAATGGATTCGGTCTGTTATCTTTTAGCTCTGCAAAATCATATTGCGTTAACTGTACACTGATAACTTCACCTATCTGAATATCACCATTGATAATGGCATCTATCTGGCTTTGTAATTTATCTAATTTTTCGGCCTGAGCATCTAACTGCGCCTTTTGATCATCTATGATAAGTTGCTGCTCTTGTATAGCATTGACAAGAAGGTACTTCACCTGATTATCTTTGATCTGTAAATATGTCTCAGCACTACCCACTTTCTTAGTAATACCTTCCATTCCACTGATAATCTCATGATCCTGATATTCAAATTCTTTTACTAACTCAGGAGCCACTTCTTGCAAGTTCTGTGCTGCTAATCCAACATGCACCTCTCTGTCTTCTATCCCTGCACCACCGTTATAAGTGTATGTGATAGGCTTTAGCTTCATCACAGCATCTAATCCGTGCTTAAACTTAGATATGTTATTCTTTAATCTAATATCAGAAACGACATTGAACGCTGATGCGCCAATAGAACCATTCACTGACATAAGGTTAGGTAGGTTAGCCGTCCACGGATAACCCAATACCAACTTACCTGATGCCTGTACTGTCATAGCCTCTACGTAAGGTACAACAGCGCCTGCAGCACCTGCTGGTACTGTTCTGAAAATTGTGTTTCCTTGAAAATATTGAGATATAGCACCTGCTCCAGCTTCTCTTAAGACAACAGCACCACCACCATTAGCAGAATTCCAATAGCAATTATGTGTCAAGAAACCGTTAGTATTACCTGCTGACTGTAGACCATAAGATCCAGTCTGAAAACAGTTACGAGAAGTACTATGTACATTAACGTCTAAAAATGCAGAAGTCGAAGGGGCTGATGTGCCACTGACTAAGATATCACCATTAGTAACAACCTTGAGCTGACCTACTGATAATGTGTAACTTATAAATAGGATAAAAATGGATAATGTAAATTTCATGCTGTATAAGTTTTAATAAATGCAAAAATCTAAAATACTGTATAATATTCTATTGCACGGCGTAATACGGTTATTATATTTTACAAATACTACAATTATGCCATATTTTGTCAAAAATCATACATCTCGTTGTATTTGACAATTATTCTTATTGAGTACTCAATTTGTTATAATTCGTATTGTCCGAAACAAAAAAATAAGCCTGTTATAAATAGAACAACACAAAGAATTAAAACCCTACAATTACTTTGATTTATTTTCAAAAATCATAAAACAATAGTGTTTGCCTCTGTAATTCGTTGATTTAATAATGCAATTGACCTATGCAATTCGGCATTATCTGTCTGATACTCTAACAAATTATCATTGGAAAACCACTCTGCATACTGTTTTTTATGGGCTTTGGCGATATGAAAACCAGTTATATCACTGACTAAAGGCATCATTTTGAGTATACAGTTGAGTTGGGGTGGCAAGAAGAATATCTCTTTACCCAGCTGTGCCATGACTATTGCGAATCCCACCTGATCCACATGGACTCTCCATCTCTCTAATATCTCGGCTTCCGAAATGATACGTAGGACGTTGTTTTTCCATAACTCACCTACCTTTCTCGCTTGGTCTGCGGGGACCATTATAATGCCACCACTATTATTATTGATATAGGATTCCTGGAGTCCATTATGTCCAGGGAATAATGCTATTCCTTTTTTGAACGGTAGCGGCAACCCAAAAAGTCTAAATACTGATTCGAAAATCCGACTTGGAGGATTATTTTGGTTATTTGGCGCCAATCTGATGTGACCTTCTATAAAATACTGGTCAAAAGCTTGTACCATATAAAGATCGGAATCAGTAATTACGATCCCATCATACTCGATAATATCCTCAGCTAACAGAGGTATGATCTTATTGCTATGCGGACTTTCAGGAATAAGTGTAGGTACAATCTTTATTTCTATTCCATACTTAATAGAAAAAAGCTCAACCTCCGGATTGACTTCATCTATAAAATAGGCCCTAATCGTGTGAGCAGAATCCTTGTAGAGCTTTGACATACATACAGCCCATATTTTATATTCCTCTATAAAAACGGGTTGTTTATCCACTATACAAGTAATTAGAAGTCTTTTCACTACGTATATAGTTTTAGAATGGCAATAGGTTTACCTTTCTTGTATTCCATTTATATTTCTTGAGCTTTTTAGCTTTATCTGCGTACTCAGGAATCTTTTCAAATTTCTTAAGGTAGGCGTTAGTAAAGCGCATGTGATTTTGGAAACGTCTCACGAACTTGAAATGGCGAAAACTCTTTTCCATCTCTCCCCTCTCAAAATAAATCTCGCATAATCTGCTATGAGCCTCTACGTTATGAGGAAATGACTCTAAGGTCTCATAGTAAGATGCGAGCTCCAGACTATCTAGCTGTAAGTTGCCATAGGCCTCGGCTTCCATATTAGATAATGGGCGACTACCTATCGTATTATAATACTGCTTATCAAACTGTCTCAGATCATAAAGCGCATAGGTCCATTCTTGTGATTGTAGGGAAGTCCTATAGTTATCTATTTTGCTTCTTTCTTTGTTAAGATTGTAAGCATAATATATCAACCATCCAGACATCAATATGACCGAAAGCTGACTCACAAGACCTAGGATTTTGTTATCTGATTTGAAACGGTTTATTTCTTTATCACTGAATATTATTCCCCAGTTAAGTATAATAAGAGAATAGTAATTAAGACTGAGCTTGAGATCCTCAAAGGACATGTACCATAATACTGAGATAGCAAACGCAAAGCAGACATGATTTTGCCAGCGTAATATTCTATTTTCTTTATTTACACCTCTGGATACCTGATATATTACTAGTCCAATAACTGCTGCAAACAACAAAAATCCAATCAAGCCTAATTCAGACAAAAAGGACATAAAATCAGAGTGCGGATGGACGAGATTAGCATTGATATAGTATTGCATCTTATCCTTCATAATAGTCCACTGCCCCGCTCCTATACCCAGTAATATATTGTCATCTTTGAGCAAGCCCAAGGATATTTTCGCCATCCGCTGATGGTAATAAGTCATTCCAGATCTGAATAATCCACCGACCTCAAAGTTTATCAGAATAAATAAAAAGCTGAATAGCAAAACTGGAAACCCAATCATTAGTTTCCAAGCCGTAAAACCAAATCTGAGCAATAAGATCAAAATGAAAAACAAGCCAATAAAAACAATCGCATTACGGCTACCACACAAAAGTATCCCGACTATGCACAGTAAAGAGGCAATAATAGAGACATCTCTAAATGGTCTATTGGCCAGATTGAATAACAGCAATGGAAGGCTGAAAGAAAGGAAAATAGCAGAATTGTTTTTACCTCCTATAAAACTTCTAATATGGTGAAACGAAGCTCTACTCCCTGTATCCATAAAGGACTGGAATACATTGAAATTTTCTAAAATGAAAAAAATAGAGAATATTATAAATAGTATTCCTAAGCTGAGAGAAAGGTATGATCTAAAATTAGGATGCTCAGAAAAAAGTTTTCTGGTCATTACGAACAACAGATAAGCCCCTAAGAGTCTACTCGACACAGAAAGCCCAAGCGCCTGATTACTCGCCCACGATACACTTAAAAATGACCATAATACCAAAGCCAAAAAGACCATATCCACAAGGGGAATATCCTTTCTCTTCCTTAAAAATACAAGCGATAACAAACTGAATCCCGCGATCCATAGATAGTAAAGAACACCATTAGTAAATGGTAATGGCATCTTAGAAAAAAACAAGGCATCATCAAATAAATTCTGAGTATGGAATGTCCCAATGGACAGCACATAAAAGAATATCCCTAATATGAATACTCCATATATCAGCTTAGATGAGATGCTGTAGAGTGAGCGCATTATTTGATTACATTGAGATACTTGACAGGAGTGTCTTCTATCTCTTTCAGTTCTGGTTTTTTATATTCTGGCACAATTGCCTGAATGTCTTTTAGGATTTGTTCTTTAGTGATTTTATCTATGCTCTCGATGAGCTTATTGATTTGTTCTTCTGTTTTGTCAAAATCTATTTTGAAAAATTTACCTTTTAAGATTTTGGGGTGATGTGTAGGGACAGAATTTTCGTTAGTGGTAAGCAGCTCTTCGTATAATTTCTCACCTGGACGCAAGCCTGTAAATTGTATCTCTATATCATCATGCGGCTTATACCCTGCTAACCTTATAAGCTTCTCAGCAAGATCTAATATTTTGACAGGCTCTCCCATATCAAACAATAATATCTCCCCACCTTCTCCCATCACACCAGCCTCTATTACTAGCTGAGACGCCTCTGGAATGGTCATAAAATAACGAATGATCTCAGGGTGAGTTACTGTAACTGGACCTCCAGTCTCGATTTGTTTTTTAAATCTCGGAATAACGGACCCATTAGACCCTAATACATTTCCGAATCTTGTAATGATACACTGTGTCTTAGATCGGTTATTAACGCATTGCACAAATAGTTCAGCTATTCGCTTGGACGCCCCCATGGCGTTGGTCGGATTAACCGCTTTGTCCGTTGATACCAGTACGAACTTTTCTACACCCATCAAGCTTGATAATTCGACCACATTCTTAGTTCCTAAGACATTGACTTTGATAGCTTCACTCGGGAAAGACTCTATGATCGGGACATGCTTATAGGCGGCGGCATGAAAGACGATCTGAGGATTCATTTTTTTGAACAAAAACTGTAATCGGTGTCTATCAGAGACATTAGCCAATATCACCTCTACCCTTTCGTATCCATATTTCTCCTTGATCTCTAGTCCTAGATTTACCAATGGTGATTCTGCTTGATCGAGTATATATATTTTTCCTGGATTAAATCCTATGAGTTGCCTTACGATCTCACTACCTATAGATCCTGCCCCACCAGTAACTAAAACGACCTTACCTTGTATATAATTTTTGATTTGCTCTTTGCCTAAGTTGATGGCTTCTCTATTGAGAAGGTCTTCAATTTTTATTTTCTTGATCTCATTAACAGTAAATTCGGCTTGATCCCAATCTGATCTGACAGGAACCTGCATGACATTAATGTCTTTCTTGAGGCAATATTCTACAAACTCGTTTTTTCGCTTTAACCTGATGTTTTTTATCGCCATGATGGCATTCTCCACATCATGTACCTCGAATAGCTCTGACAATGAGTCTATGTGATATACTGGAATACCATTGAGATATTTGTTCTTGAGATCGGGATTATCATCTACAATACCTACAATGTTATACTTGTTATTAGTATCCCTACTCAGCAAATCTAATGTCAAAGAACCAAGCTGCCCTGCTCCGAAAATTATTGTCTTACTCTTATCCTTACTTTTATTATAGACCAGATTAAATATAAATGGCATGGCTATCCTGAAGCCTCCGATAAGTGCCAAAGAAAGAATATATTCTATTATGAAAATGGACAAAGGATAGTAAGGATAAAACCCCCAGGACCACTTAGTCAGGTCATAGTTCAACCTAAATAGTAAGACGATGGCAATCATAAATGCCGATCCAGCAGATACCGATAGGAATATCTTAAATAAATCCTGTAGACCCGCGTAACGAACAATAACGGAGTAGGTCCTGAAAATCCTAAAACAGATAAGTCTTATCAGTAATATCTTAGGTAAGAAGAACTTGAGGTCGGGAAATAACTTATCATAGTTATAATCGAATCTCAATAGAAATGCCAGACATATCGCCGTACAAACCAAGAAAACGTCGACAAATAAGATAAGCAGTCGACTCAGGTAGGCTGGATTAGTATATTTCTTTTTTAATAAATCCAAAGGGATATTATTTCTAAGGTTAGGTTTTGTATATCAAAGTTACAAGATATTTGATCCATATACCTTACTGCAAAAATTATGCAGTTACGGGTGATAATAAACCGAGTAAGGATGATTGGATACGATCGAAGTGCTCCTCCGTCATATTGGACCCACTTGGCAGACATAGACCATTAACGAATAAGTCTTCGCTAAATCCATTGACATAAGCTGGAAAATCCTTAAACACAGGTTGCATGTGCATCGGCTTCCATAGTGGCCTTGACTCGATATTTTGCTCCAATAACTTTAATCTGACCATTTCTCGATCTACACCCTGATCATTTTTATTAAAATAAATACAAGTCAGCCAAAAAGTAGAGAAAAAGTCTTCGCTCGGTTCTTCTAAGAAAGTGATATAGTCTATAGACGACAATAGCTCTCTATACCACTTATTGATATTTCGTCTTTTTTCTATCCACTTATCCAGCACGATCATCTGACCACGTCCTATACCTGCCACGATATTGCTCATTCTATAATTATAGCCTATAACGGAGTGCTGATAATGCGGGGCTTTATCTCTTGCCTGAGTGGACAAAAATTTAGCACGCTCTATATGTTCTTGGTTCTTAGATACTAATGCGCCACCACCAGAAGTAGATATTATCTTATTACCATTAAAAGAATAAATACCTAACTCACCGAAAGTCCCCATCTTTTGCCCTTTGTATTCAGCTCCCAGTGCTTCGGCCGAGTCTTCCAGTACTGGTATTTCGTATTCCTCGCATATTGCCATTAACTCATCCATTTTGGATGGCATTCCATAGAGATGTACAATGATACATACCTTTGGCTTTTTACCCTTTTTGATTCGATCCTCTATTGCTGCCCTGAGCATCTCAGGACACATATTCCACGTATCCTTTTCTGAATCTACAAATACAGGAACCGCATTGCAATATCGTATAGCATTGACCGTCGCAGAAAAGGTAAAGGTAGAACACAAGACTTCGTCCTCCTGTTTTACTCCTAATAGTATAAGCCCGATGTGGATAGCCGCTGTACCTGAACATAGTACAGCACAATGATCTATACTATTGTAAGCCTCAATATCATCTTCCAGGCCATCTACATTAGGCCCTAATGGCGCTATCCAATTTTCATCAAAGGCCTGCTGTATGAACTTTTGTTCGTGGCCTGACATGTGTGGTGACGATAAGTATATTCTGGGTTTATTCATTTTCTATTTTAATTTTCTTGCTGGCGATCCGACCATAACCGCGAAATCCTCTACATCTTTTGTGACAACACTACCTGCACCTATTTTGCACCATCTTCCTACTTTTACTCCTGGCAAAATTACTGCCGCCGCACCAATGAGACTACCCTCGCCAACAAATATGTTACCACATAAAGTTGCATTAGGTGCAATATGGACAAAATCCTCAATTACACAATCGTGATCCACAGAGGCAGAAGTATTGATAATACAATGCTTTCCTATGACCGTATCAGACTGAATAACTGAATTATGCAATATCTGACTACCCCTACCTATGGATACATTCTGATCCACAATGGCGTATGAACTAATTACCTTTCCAAAATTGTGTTTTATTTTTTGAGATATCGTTTTTCTTATTTGATTATCCCCAATCGTGATCACAATTTCTTCCGTCAAGGATATTTTAAAGTCATATCGCTTAACCGACAATCCATTGAATTCGCTTTTCGATTCATCGTCATCAAAATACAGAATTACCGTCTTATTAGAAGCCGATTGTACCACTTTGCCATGCCCGCTTGCACCGAAAAGTATCATTTTGTACCCCTAAATTTTTCCATAGTAAAGGTATTAGCTGAAGATATTCCTTCTCTGAATATGACTTTCTTGATAGTTAAAAAAACGATCTTCAAGTCCAATAAAAAACTTTGGTTATCTACATACCAGACATCAAAGTCAAATTTATCCTCCCATGATAATTGATTACGCCCATTCACTTGTGCCCAACCCGTAATACCAGGCCTGACTTCATGTCTGCGACTTTGTTTATCAGAATAAAGTGGCAAATATTCCATTAGCAATGGTCGTGGACCAATAAGACTCATCTCACCTCTGATAACGTTATAGAGTTGTGGTAATTCATCTAAAGATAAACTACGTACAATTTTTCCAATTTTGGTTAACCGTACGTCATCGGGCAACAATTTACCATTCTCATCTCTATTATCGTTCATTGACTTTAGTTTGTAAATAGTAAATGGTTTTGATTTCCTTCCTGGTCTTAATTGTGTAAAAACAGGAAAAGTCCTTAAGTCAATCCAAAGGACAAGAAAAGTAAATATGACAAGAGGAAATGTAACTAATGCCATGGGAATGCTAACCATAAGGTCAAAGAGCCTTTTGAACAATCAGCGAAACTACTAAGTGGTTATTAATAAATTGTTGTAATAGTTGAGATACTCCTGCTGCACTTTCTTTCTTGAGAATTTTGTCTGTATTTCTTTGTAAAGATTTAGAGCGTATGACTGCATTATCTCTGGATTATTTATAGCGAACTCTAAGCTCTCTTTTATCTCATCCATATTCCCTTTTTCAAACAAAAGTCCTGTATTTTTTTGAGACACCAAATCGACATTGCCGACAATACGAGAACATACTATGGGACATTGCATTGCTCCCGCTTGCAAGAGTACATTGGGAAAACCTTCTCTGTGAGAAGGATGAATTAACACATCAGCTAAAGACAAAAAGTACTTGACATTATCCGTCCAATCTATGTGTATAATATTCTTGTTATTTAATATTTCATTCTTGATGCTGTCGGATATAATTTCATTCGATCTCAAGGTTTCGAATTTGCCCAAAAGAACCAATTTGACTCCCTTTATATCCAGCTTCTTGTAGGCATTGACAAGTTCCTCTATGCCTTTAGACTTGACTATTCTACCTATCGAAAGCAGGTATTTATAATGTTCATTGTAATCTATACTTTCTTTGATTTCGTTCATGACATCTCCTTCTAAGTCATTGCTGCTAAACTCTTTTAGGGAAACACCATTAGAGGAACCATGTCCTATCATATCCATTTTTCTCTTATGAGAAGGATATCTATTCAGCGCATATTTTTTTAGTGAATTACTGTTTGGTAAGACATGAGTAGCGCATCTAAAAGTTAAAGATTCGATTAACTTGAAAATTCTGCCCTTAATTCCCTGGGTTACAGGAGGTAATCCAGCCACAGTGTGCAACCTTAATGGTATACGACATATCCAACCACCGAGCATTCCTACTATTCCAGCTTTCGGTGTGTGAGTATGTATAATGGTTGGTTTATATTTTCTACAAAGTTGAACGAATTGTTTTAGAGCAATGAGGTCAGTGACTATGCTGAAATTACGTGTCAGCGAAATTGACTCATGCTGACATCCTTCTGATGCTTTAATACTCTGAACCGAATCATCATCAGCGCTTATCATCAAAACATCATAACCACTATTAGACATTTTTCGCATCTGCCCTCTTAACAAGTAGTTTAAGGATAAAGGGACAGTTGTCATTCTGAACAATAGTGGATTCTTATTTTCTCTCAAGCCAGAAAACTAGTAAATATCCTACTTAATAGAATGTCCGAATGGATGCTCAGAAGCCTCCGCACTTGCCAGATGGTGACTTCTTTCTGTGACACCCATAGGCTTTTGATGACGGATGTCATGTACCAATTGTATGGCCGCTAGGCTTTCCTGTATGTTGAAGCCATTACCATCCATAATCTCTTGATAGCTCTTATTATGCAACTCCGTGAAACCATCGGAAAACTCAAACTCTCTATCCTCTATTCTAAGAGATCTGTAAGTTCTCTTTCCAGTCGCTTTAACGGCCTCAGGAATGACATCATAATTAATGCTCAAAAACCATTTTACATTAGCACGCTCTAACCTAAGGTAACCAGAGGCCCTGTCGTGTGTATGTACGTGCACCTCGTTCTCTACAACACTGCCAAATATCCAGATGAGCATGTCGAAGAAATGCACACCGATATTAGTAGCGATACCGCCTGATTTGACTATGTCACCTTTCCATGAGGTATAGTACCATTTTCCTCTCGATGTAAGATAGGTCAGGTCAAAATCATACACCTTGTCCTGTGGACCATTCATGACTTCTTCTTTTAGAGCCACCACACTTTTATGAAGTCGTAGTTGTAATATGTTAAATATCTTTCTGTCTGTTTCGTCCTGTATTTCTTTGAGAGCCTCAATGTTCCATGGATTAAGGACAATCGGTTTTTCACAGATCACATCTGCACCTAGACGCATACCGAATCGACAATGTGCGTCGTGTAAATAATTGGGAGAACAAATAGACACGTAGTCTATCTTTACTCCATTGCGGCGTAATTTCTCGAGATGCCTATCAAATCTTTCAAACTCTGTAAAAAAGTCAGCATCTGGAAAATGACTATCTATAATTCCTACCGAATCAAATGGGTCAAACGCTGCAAGCAAATTATTTCCAGTGACCTTTATGGCTTGCATGTGCCTAGGGGCAATATATCCCGCCGCGCCTATAAGTACAAAATTCTTCATATTACCTAGATTGATAAATGTTTTTATAAAGTCATTGTCCTAAGAACTAATCATCAAAAAAAGATCTAACCTCAGCTACTATATATTCCCTTTGGCCCTCAGTCATGTGTGTATGCATCGGTAGAGAAATAACTTCTTCGCATAATTGCTCAGTGTTGCTTAAGCTAAAATTTTGTGTCACGTAATGACTATATGCTTCTTGTTTATACAGTGGTAATGGATAATATATTCCACATGGTATATTATTAGCTGACAAATGCTCTTTTAATGCATCACGTTTCCCATTAGCTACCCTTAGTGTATACTGATGAAAAACATGAGTAGACTGCTTATATCTATAAGGAATTATTAGCTCTTCTATATCTGACAATTGGCCATCATAGTAGTCGGCTAATTTATTCCGATGCGCACAGTACTCATCTAACTTTTTCAGCTTAATATTTAGAACAGCCGCCTGTATACTATCTAGTCTGGAGTTACATCCGACGACAGAGTGATAGTACTTTTTCTTTTGTCCATGATTAGCGATCATTCTTATCTGCGTTGCCAGATGATCATCATTAGTGAAAATCGCACCACCATCACCATAGCAGCCTAAATTTTTAGATGGAAAAAAAGATGTACATCCGATATGACCAATTGTACCAGTTTTGGACCTTTCTCCAGATTCAAAAATAAAATCTGATCCAATGGCCTGAGCATTATCTTCTACTACGTAAAGATTGTGAGTACTAGCAAATTTCATAATGGCCTCCATATTAGATGACTGACCAAACAGATGCACTGGAACTATTGCTTTAGTTTTAGTAGTGACTGCTTTTTCTAAGCCATCAAGTAGGATACTAAATGAATCCAGCTCTACATCTACCATAACAGGTTTTAGTCCTAATAAGGCTATCACCTCAGCAGTCGCCACATAAGTAAATGCAGGCACAATGACCTCATCTCCTGGTTTTAATCCGAGCGCCATAAGTGCAATCTGAAGAGCATCCGTTCCATTGGCACAAGCTATGGTGTGACCACAATTAAGATAATCTGACAAACTAGATTCAAACTCTTTTACCTGAGGTCCCTTTATAAAGCTAGCTTCTTCGATGACCTTATTGATCGCGATATCTACTTCTGACTTGATGTCTTTATATTGAGAGATAAGATCGACCATGTGAATTTTTTGCTCCATAATCCAGATGTTATTCTTTTATTTCGAAATTACGTTCAACGGCTTTAAACTTGCCATTTTTTGACAATGGTATTTCGTCAACAATTTTTATCTCAATATTGACTTTTTCTCCTAACCTATCTTTAAGACTTCTTAAGAATTTTTTATTCATGTACTCAGTATAACCTTGGTCTACTATCTGAAAAACATTTATTCGATCAATACTTTCTTGTACAATCTTAGATTTGACAATTCCTTCTAATCCTTTATAAGCGGGGTCCATTCTACCCACATACCCTTTTTCTTCCGTATACAATATGTCATCTTGCCTTCCGATAATTTCTTCTACCATCGGCATCCATGATCCACATTCACATTGCTCATTTTTATCTTCTGATAATCTAAAAAAATCACCTGTCTTATATCTAATAAGGGGCGTCTTTAAGTTTCTAAAACTTGTAACAATTAGCTCGGCCATATCACCGGATTCGGCGATCTTATCGTCGTGTGTATAAAACTCGAATATCCCAGAGTCAAGATTAAGATGTAGATTACCCTGAGAACATTCTGTCACGAACGACCCACCTTCTGACGAAGCATATTGATTATACACCTTACAACCGAAAGCAGATTCTATGACTACCCTTTGATGCTCATAAAGAGTTTCCGCAGTAGTGGCTATTGCTTTAGGTCTAAAAGTCAATTTCAAACTATTTTTTACAATAAAATTGGCAAGTATATATAGTGCTGAAGGATAACCATCCAAAAACAGTGGCTTGAAGTGATTCAGTTTATCTACATAACTTTTCATGTTCCTATCATTGAGATGATAAGTAGACATGAGCAACTGCTTATCCAGATAGTTATAAACCCAGAAAGGAGGTCTGGTACTTGTCGGACTACATATTATCCTCCCAGAAAATCGAACCGACCTATAACTCTCGGGTAATCCAATAACATCATGAAACCTACGCCATAAGGCGAAAGAAATCTGAGTAGACTCGTCATCATAATAGACCTTAGTGGGCGTACCTGTCGTACCACTGGTCATATTGATATGATCAGATTTTCTTGACTTATTCTGGATAGAATCTACTTTATTCTTGAGTTCATCTTTAGATAGAAAAGGAAGCTTCTTGAGTTGATTCTGAATATTTGTTTGGTTTAACTCATCGACAAAATGTGTAGACACTCTATCTTTATAAAAATCTGAATGCAAGGATGCTTCCCTTAGTAGTTTCGTCAATTCTTCTAATTGATAATTCTTTAGCTGAGGTCTCGTCCAGTGGTATGATTCTCTATAAAGATTCAATTTATTTTGGTACACACCAGCCCTTCGCTTATTATGATTTTTCCAGGCATACCCAGTAATTAAAATATTTTTAAGAAAGCTTGGAAGGCTGTAATATATCTTTGTTACTAAACCACTCAATTGGCCTGAGGATTATAAGTTCTGACGACTTTACATGGATTGCCAACTGCTAAAGAGTATGCAGGAATATTTTTAGTAACTATGCTTCCAGCACCTATAATGCTACCCGTCTTTATAGTTACACCTGGGAGCACAAAGCTATTAGCACCTATCCACACGTTATCTTCTATAATAACACTCTTTGGTATATCTGTAGTATTCAATCTTTCTGATGGATTATCAAAATTAGACATGTGACCACTACAGTCCATAATCTGACAATTAGCCGCAATCAGACAATTTTTACCAACGTGGATATTGCTCTTGGCATGAAGACACGACCCATGTATCCTTGTATTATCACCTACTTCTATTACAGCCGACTCACCATCCAAAAGCAACTTGGTTGGTCTAAACATATTAATGTGATAACCATGGTTAGAAGAATTTATCATTACATTATTCCCTAATATTAGCTTGGATTTATTTTTTATTGAGACATTAGGTCTCCCTTTTATTCTTACTTTTCCTTTGCAAACAATTTTAGAATGAGTTCTAAAATATAGTACATAAATCGCGTGAATAAGATATAAGTACAGTTTAGTCAAGGGCCAATTGATGATTATTCCAGGAATTAATTCTCATGCGATTGACTCTTTTGGCAAGTATGTTGGCAATGATGATAATTGCCAAAAAAATGTAAAATTCTCTCTTACGCAGATGAAAGGTGTAACTCCAAGAAACGACCATCCCTACAAATAGAGGAAATGCATTTTTCAAATAACTGCTGTACGGATTACTCCCAAATCTATTTTTGACAAAAAACAAGAAAGTAAGACTTAACATGAGTGATACATAAAGTATGCTTCCGACTAATCCTGTTTCTGCTAAAATCATTAAGTATGTGGAATGTATTTCGTAATGATTATATACTCCCTTAACTCCTCCTAAACCTGAACCAAATAATGGAAATCTATTAAAAACACTTAGGGCTGTCGAGATATTATCTCCGAAAAATTCATTTTGCAAGACTCCAAAATCAAGTTCAGCGAACCCACCTAAACGAGAATAATATTTATTCAATAACCTATCTATAATTTTGCCCCCTCCAAGAGCAGATATGATGTCCAAAAGTTTAGGTAACAGAAATAATGATATCGCACTGACTATAATAACTCGTAAGTTCAGCCTGAGTAAAATAAAGAAAACGATACCACAAACAATACCTACTAACGAAGCCATCTTAGCACTTAACAGGGTGTAGACAACCGCTAAGATTGAGACCACGAATAAAAATAATCTTTGAAATATGCTAAATTTCTTCTTAAGATCACTCATCACAACTGGAAAGATAGAGGCGAAGGCCACCATCATATAAGAACCTGCCTGCCCACCATTTTTGAAAGTCCCTGAGGGCAAACGATTTTCATATCCCATCCCAATCAATTGCTGTGCGCCCGTACCTACGGTCGATAAGTCATAAAGACCAATAACAGAAGATATACAGGTGGCGGATGCAAAAATCAAAACTAAATTCCTAAATCCATTTTCCGAACAAAAACTACTTACTAGTGTTGCTGATACCAGAAAGAAATATGATACAGCAATAAAACTCACTGCTGTCCAAGGCAAATTCTTTGTAAGAAAAAAGCTAATAGATAGAAATCCTATAAAAAGCAAAAAGATCTTCAGAGTATGATTCAAGACAACCTTATTAAGACAAACCACTGAAAGCAATACGGCAGCATAGCCAAAAAATTGACTAATAGTGGTCGCTGGCATAACATTAAATCTAAAAGTCGAGGTCAGCACAAACAGAGCTAATATGACTTGTAATAATCTCACCTAAGCTTAGCCATGTAGTATTTCAGCAAATTGCTGCGTTTGATATTTTCGATGGTACTTCTTAATCGCATCATCTGGATAGATACATGGAGATTGCAGTTTACACTTATTAAAATCTTTGATAATAGTCTTCATGGTTTGGGCATTAGCTTGTTGATTAACGGTATCCATACCACTGCTCAGAAAGTATCCATTATCTATATCATCGATTATATCCTCTGCTTGCGAATTATTCGGCGCAAAGACAATCATAGGGCGTTTAGTCCCCATGTACTCATAACCCTTAACTGGAAAACCCAAGTAATGAGAAATATGGTCACCTATTATCAACCATAACAAATGTGTTCTTTTGTATATTTCTATAACTTCTTTACGTGGTATTACCCCAAGCAACGTAAGGCAGGCGGATGACTTGTATCTATTAATATCTTTTAATAGTTCTTTGTCAAGATTGCCGGCAATCGAGACTTCTACTTTATCAGAGCTTATTAAGCCGTCCTCTATGGCACTATCCAGAGCCTGAAACAAGGGCAAGGGATTTCTTACACCTCTATAAAAAGATCCAGCATAAAAGATAGTCAGCTTATCCTCTCGCAATTCTATACTATTCTGTCCATCAGAATATTCATTGGGATCAAATCCATTATAGATTACAGTACTCTTGTTACTGATATGTTTATTACTATCTACTATATGATCCTTCATTTTAGGCGAGATCATTGTAATGTGTTCAGCTTTTTTCAAGATTCGCTTTTCTATTCGAGAATCTATTACTCGTCTGAGATATGCGCTGTCTTCATAATTGCCTGTATAGTAAAAGTCTCTAAAATCAGCAATCCATTTCATTCCAAACTCATCTGAAAGTTTCTCTGCAATGAGATGATTGGTTACCGCAGGGTTAGTAGAGATTACAGCTTCTATTTTATTATTGGTACATATTTCTCTGCCTTTCTCAATAGCATACTTTTTCCATAAAAAGGCTCTATCTGGAATACAAACCCTCGGCGCCAAATACTCGATACTTGATTTGGCTACTTTAGCCAAACGCGATGCCCCTTTCTTCTTTCCAGCAGAGGTATTGTAATTTTTGTTTCTAAGCTTCTGCGCACCAGATAGGTCTACGTTTTTAGTTTTTACAATCTCTATGTCTGAGGTATCTGTCCAGTTACTTGAGCCTTGCGCACTATGTGCGTTTTCAGGAGTTAGAACAATCGGGTGATAGCCATACTCAGGAAAATACTTAGCTAAAAAAAATGGCCTCTGCGCCGCTGCCGCATTAGAAGGTGGAAAACTATAGCTGACTATAAGTATTTTTTTCAAGAACTTACTCTTTGGACTTGGTTGTCAACTAATCTATATTCCTCATTGCTCTCTTGACATCGTGCCCTACCGTTTTCTCCGAAATCTAATCTATGTCCATAGGCACTTACCCATCCTATCTGGCGACCTGGATTGCCGACTATTAGGGCATAAGCAGGTACTTCTTTAGTAATGACGGTGCCAGCACCTATTAGTGCATACTCGCCTATGTCATTGCCACACACTATTGTTGCGTTAGCACCTATAGAAGCCCCTTTTTTGACGATCGTTTTCATAAATTCTGACCGACGGTTGACATGAGACCTTGGATTGGTCACATTGGTGAAGACCATAGATGGTCCCAAGAAAACATCGTCCTCGCAGATAACACCTGTATAGATAGAAACATTATTCTGTACCTTCACATTGTTACCTAATATGACCTCAGGTGATACAACGACATTCTGACCTAAATTACATTTAATCCCGATTTTACAATTAGGCATAATGTGAGTGAAGTGCCAAATTTTAGTACCCTCTCCTATCACGCAACCCTCATCTATGACAGCCGTCTCGTGAGCAAAGTAATTTTTCTCAGACATTGAAGATTATTGATTCAATCTTTGATTAGCGTATTCCACCGTTTTGGCGATTATGAAATCGGCGGCATTTCCATCTCCATAGAAGTTATGATCCTTAGAGATCGTCTTGTCCTTGACAGCTTTATATCCCTGCACTATATTGTCAGTAGATATATAATCTATCAAGTCTGTACAATGATGTGTAACCAATTCTGTCCACTCTATTTTTGGTCTCATGACCAGACAGGGTTTTCCAAAAAAGAAAGCCTCTTTAGGTACTCCTCCACTATCGGTGATGACCATCTTACTATTCTCTAACAACCATAGCATCTGAAGGTATCCCACAGGCTCTATCGTATCTATATTTGTTTTGATCTGATATTCCTTTAACTTATTTCTGGTACGAGGATGGAGCGGCATGATGATTTTTACATGATTGTTAATCTCATCTAACGCAGCAAATATCTGACGAAGCTTATCCGCATCATTAGTATTTTCGGCACGATGACAAGTGGCCAATACGAATTGGCCCTTCTCCGCTACGATGTTACTAGGCGACTGTGACATGCTACGATAATACATCGCTGCATCTTTCATCACATCACCAGAAAAGTAAACGTGGTTATATACTCCTTCTTTATTAAGACAATCTATAGCGTCCCTGTTAGAACAAAATAACACATCCGATAGATGATCTGATATCAGACGATTAGCCTCTTCCGGGATCAACTTATTATAAGAGCGCACACCAGCTTCTATATGAGCTATAAATAGATCCAACTTCCTGGCTGCAATAGCACCTGCCAAAGTAGAGTTAGTGTCACCGATAAGCAACACCACCTCTGGCTGCTCTGATTGCATCTTGATCTCCAGTTGCTCTATCATACGTCCTATCATAGCGCCATGTGATAAGCTATCTAACCCCAGATTGTATTTAGGCGGTTTGATATTCATCTGACGGAAAAAGACATCACTCATATTATCATCGAAGTGCTGCCCAGTATGCACCACCACCTCCTCCACTCCATCTACACGATCTATGGCGTGGGATATAATGCCCGACTTAATTATCTGTGGTCGCGCACCTATTATTGTAAATATTTTCAAGCTAGTTTATTTAGGCTTGACGGCAAGGACACCGACGACTCGTTTCTTGGTAATAAAGTTTTTGTTATCCTTAAAGTGTGCAGCAGCAGCCGTCTTAAAAGCTTTATCTATTGATTTGTCATAAAGATTATAAGAACTCCAATAATTATATAAAGCCTCAGCACTATCAAAGCTGAGTGTATTATCGAAGCTTAAAACTTTGCTCTTACCGAATACTTTATTCACCGCTTGCAGACCTGTTTCTTCCATGAATATCGAAGCAAATGTATGAGGTGGAATATCACCACCTTTTATTTTATAATGAAAGTTTTTTATCTCGGCATTGTTTTGCTTTGACGGTCCGCAGAAGAATAATTTACCACCAGGCTTTAATTTTCGGTATATGTTTTTGATTGTCTGCTCAGGATTATGTGTATAATACAAAGCATAAGAGCTTATCATGGCATCGTATCTTTTCAGACCGTGCACTTTAAAAATGTTGTCGATATCGGAATGATAAGTTTCTATGTTATGCAACTTCTTTTCTAGGGCCGTAGCCAGAAGATGATCCAATGATTCTTTAGACAGATCGACAGAGGTAACATGGCCTTTAGTACCTACCTTAGCCGCGATATCCATTGTTTGTTTTCCACGACCACAACCTAAGTCCATAACAACCTGTCCTGGAGCGACCTTGACACTATTAAAAATCCAAGAATTTAAATCTCTTGATCCATACTTGCCATGCGCTTTGATTCTATTATCTAAAGCCTTACTGTGCGTATTAAATTTTTGGTACATTATTATTTGTTCGTTTTTATGTAACTATTCTTATCACTTCAAAAGCCTCTGCATACTTCGCGCCAACTTGTATGCCACGTGCACTCAGATGAGCTTTTGTATATTCCTCAGAGCAGTAATTTCTAAATCCCTGAGTTTTATACTCCTGTAATGCATTTACTTTAGCTCGGACATTATCTTCATCTACTTTGATTATCGCTGAGGTGGTGAATGATCGCGTATCCCAAGGTAATTCGTATCCTAAGATGGTTCTCATCTTGAAGGCTCTTAGCGCTTCATTATATATTACCTGGTGGTCCTGATGTATAGAAAAAGAAGAAGGACAAAATATCAAATCAGGATCTACTTGACTCCGTAAGCTAACGATGTCCTCAAGTATATTTTGTCGATGCTCGTTAAATCGCCTTACAGGATATTTTTTTATAACTAAATGAGAATCTGGGATTCCTAACTGCTGAGTAGACGCCCGACATTCTTTTTCCAAAGTATCCTTAGCATATCCTTCTGGCACGGACTCTTCACATATAGAAAAAGCCACATAGGTCACCTCACAATTATTTTGCAACATCATATTGACCGTAGCACCACTTCCTAGTTCAATGTCATCAGTATGTGGCGACAAGGCTAATACCCTCTTATTCTTAAGCTCTAGCATTCTTTCTATACGTTGTATATATCGGTCTTATACTTATCTAAGTTCTTCTTATTAGAAAACCACTTAATGGTTTCTGCTAGCCCCTGACTAAGTGTATACTTTTGCTTCCAATCTGTATGCTCCATTATCTTCTTATTATCTCCATAGAGTCTATAGACCTCTGATTTTCCAGGCCTTATGCGCTGAGGATCAGTAACTACTTTAGCTTCTGGATTGATTTGGTCTATGAGGTTTTGTACAAGATCACCCATAGATATCTCAGAGTTAGTTGCTATGTTACAATCCTGACCTATCAGTGCGTCCGACTTACTGATGGCTATAAATCCTCTTGCCGTATCCTTTACATAAAGAAAATCTCTCGTCGGTTTGAGGTCGCCTAGTTTGATTTCTGACTTACCACTCACCAACTGACCTATTATAGTCGGGATTATCGCACGAGCTGATTGACGTGGGCCAAAAGTATTAAATGGTCTCACGATCGTAATGGGCATATCAAATGATCTATAAAAAGATTCACTCAGACAGTCCGCTCCGATCTTAGATGCTGAGTAAGGGGACTGTGGCTGACGTGGATGCTTTTCGTCGATAGGAATGTACTGTGCTGTACCATATACCTCTGAGGTAGAGGTGACCAATACCCTATCATAATTCAAATCACGAGCTGCCTGCAGTACATTGAGCGTGCCTGAGATATTGGTCTGTATGTAGGAATCAGGTGAATGGTACGAATAAGGTATCGCAATTAGTGCTGCTAGGTGAAAAACCTCCTTGCAGTCTTGCATTGCTGTTTTTACACCATTAGGATCTCTTATGTCACCGGTAAATATCTCTACCTGATCGAGTTTATCTTTAGGCAATGTATCAAGCCATCCCCAACTATTAAATGAGTTATAATAGCAAAAAGCCTTAACCTTATACCCTTCTTCTATCAGTGCCTCTACTAAGTGACTTCCTATGAATCCGTCTGCTCCTGTTACCAGTACTTTCTTCATTTATTTCTTACTCTATTTTTTCTTAATTAATCTTACTAAAACTGGAAGTAAACAAATTCTTGATCCAAATTGCCACCAAAAACAGCTATTATGAAAATCAGAAATAAGTATACAACAAATCTACACGCCCCATTCTTTACAACTAATTCCATCTGCTCCAATGCATGTTTTTTTGCTCTGCCTAACCATTCCACTAAATTCATCAATATTATGAGCGGGAATATTAATACAAGCACTTTAATGCTGCCAGGTACCTGCAGACTTATTACTTGAAAATTACTGATTATACTTAGTACGTAGTCAAAGGCATGAGACAGATCATTGGCTCTGAAAAATATCCATGCAAGGCAAGTCAAAGAAAAAGTGATAGCGATTCTAAAAACGGTGGACAATTTCGGAATATACTTTCC
Source organism: Saprospiraceae bacterium (assembly GCA_020628095.1). Lineage (GTDB taxonomy): Bacteria > Bacteroidota > Bacteroidia > Chitinophagales > Saprospiraceae > RFSX01. The sequence continues at coordinate 99,631 of JAHDFP010000005.1, read as the reverse complement.
TTCAGCGACGACGTTCAAGTTACTTCTGTTCTTATTAGATAATAACAGAGGTAAGAAGAAGACTGCATTCAAAAAGCCCCAAAACAAATAAGTCCAATTAGCACCATGCCAAAATCCGCTAACAATAAATATTATAAACACATTTCTTATGGTAGAAAACTTGCCGAGCCTGCTGCCACCTAAGGGTATGTACAAATAATCCTTAAACCATGAAGACAAAGAAATATGCCATCTCCTCCAAAACTCAGCAATGTCTCTTGAAAAATATGGATAACTGAAATTTTGCATCAAGTTAAATCCTAATAACTTGGCGGAGCCTATTGCAATGTCAGAATATCCGGAGAAGTCCCCATAAATCTGGAAGGCAAACAACACAGCACCTATTAATAACGTAATACCATTGAGATCAGCGGAATTTTCAAAAATATAATTAACGTAAACCGCACAATTATCTGCAATGACCACTTTCTTAAACAGACCCCATAATATCTGACGTAGCCCGTCTACCCCATTATCGTATGTAAATTGTCTGGACTTAAAAAACTGAGGTAGCAAATTGGATGCTCTCTCAATAGGTCCAGCTACTAATTGCGGAAAGAAACTAATAAATGCCGCAAAGGCAATGAAGTCATTAGTCGGCTTGAGTCGTTCTCTATATACGTCTATGGTATAACTCAAGGTCTGAAATGTATAAAAACTAATACCAATCGGTAATATTAAGCTGAGTGTGCGTGCATTAAGCTCTATACCCAAACTACCAAATGCATCAACGAAGTTCTCGACAAAGAAGTTGTAATATTTAAAAAAGCCAAGTAAACCTAAATTGACTACAAGGCTAAGTATTAGTAGTCTCTTCTTAGCTAGTGCATTATCGGATTTGTATATGGCCTGACCCAAGGTGTAATCTGTTATCGTACTAAATAATATTAGCCCAAGAAATCTCCAATCCCACCATCCATAAAAAACATAACTTGCTACTAGGACAAAAAGGTTTTGCAACTTAGTTTTGTCCTTGAGTATCGTCCAATAAGTCAAAAAGACTAAAGGAAGAAATATTAAATATTCAATCGAATTGAATAACACCGACTTATGCGATTTCTCTTTTTGGTGATTTCACAGTGAATACGCGAGCAAGTATTTCATTATCACTTTCTCTTCTCAATAAACTAGATACCAAATAATCCGCACCTTGCTTCTCCGCCGTCAATAGCTCATATTTAATGCGTTCATTTATATTACAATTAGAATAATATAGAATATCCTTATGTGATGTATAGTAAGTCTGCTCCCATCGACTTCCATCTAATTGTTCGTTAAAATACTTGGACTCACAGACATCATTGATAATGGGATATGCCGCAAAGTAAAGTAGATTAACACCATTGAGATCTATGAACGGATTAAGCGCGTACGTATGAGTAAAAATGGGCTCTTGATCGTAATCAATAGTAAATTTGAAGTTTCCAAGATTGAGCTCCTTGAGAACTCTCTTTTTGATTAATCTATATTCTGAGCCTATGGCAGGTAATTTGCTTAGATTTTCTACTTGGTTGTCCACATTATGAGGTTCACTCTTAGCTAACTTGGTATTATCTCCATGATTTCTTATAGAAAATGTAGTCATCAACTCATTGTGGAAGGCAACTTCTGATGTCTTAAAGTCTATCTTACTGAAATACATAGAATTACCAAATCTAGCGATACTACCATCCATTGCAGCTGCGTCATTTTCTATAAAGTGGCTTAGGTTCTTTTCTGATGTCAACCTGATCCTCACAAAGGTGGCATAGAGCCGATCATCAGTATCATTTTTCAGGTCAAATGATTTTGTACTTAATCCATGACAGATAAGATCCCAGTGCATCGCCCCTAATTCCTTAAACAACCAATTCTCGGAAAGTGCCTCAAGCGCCATCTGAGGCATATTGATTGTGATATCTTTATTGATATTCATTTCTCTTGGATTACTTCAATCTGCTAAGGATTTCTCCAAATGTCTGCACAGGGCCAGCCGCATTTATATCCACTTTGAAGTTTTGGTCAATCTCGGCTATGAGTTGCGCCATACTGATCGAATCTATATCTAAATCGTCCTTTAAGCTCATCTCCTCTTTAAATTCGGTAATCTCAGGAAGACCAGATTCTGTTCTTATTTTTTGGATAATCTCTATTAACTTTTCTTGCACTAGGCTATAATTTTAAATATTTAGACAAATAATCTCTTTCTAGTATCTCAGCGCCATATTGATTAAGGTGGACTGGATCTTTAAAATTTTTAAACAAATCACCACCAAGAAAAATTTCACTGGTATCGAAAAAATTAATTTTATTTCTATACTTGTTTAAATACGTTAATGTTTCCTTCTTATTTGGATCCTTTTGTCCATACAACGAAGGAGGAATCACAAGGACAACATCATCCACACTTTTGTAATCTAGCAGCTTTCGTATGGTACTATTCATCTTTTCAGTCTGTACATTAATTACTTCGTCATCTGCCTTTGCTGGAAACTCACCGAACATATCTTTTATCCATTTGATGACTTCTTTTTCTTTCACTTCCTGCAAAGCTTTGCTGTAATCTGCTTGCTCTAATTCTCGCGATACGAATTTATCTAGCAATTGCCATTTACCCATATTAAAGTATTCTGCTAATTGACTAAACATCCACTTTGGTCCCAGATTGTCTTTATAGACAGCAACGACATCACTATCAAATTTTAACTTGCGAGCCCGTGATGGAGAATCAAATTTGTCAGTGAATAAAAGATGCGTATCGAAGATGTATAGAATCTTCTTTGTCGTATTGTTCTTCTTAAAAAATAGATCCAAATACGATTGCTGGATCAATACACCCCCGCCAGCCGTCTGGAATGCAGCCGTCTTAAGGTCTTTTCTCTTAGTCTTATAATGTCTGGCGATATCACTGGCATTAGAACTACCAAGTATAAGCAGATCGTAATCCTGATTTTCTGGGAACTCGCAATCCTCTATATTAGTCCAATCTATCCAAAGATAGTTCACCACAAATGCAGATAGACCGAAAACCATCACAAACAGTCCAAATAAAGCAACCTTAACTAAAAATCGCCTCATTTACGAGATTCCGAGACTCTGATAGGCCTTGTCCAACATAACACATACATGATCGACTTGCTCCAAGGTCAGATTATTATAAATAGGCAATGTTATCTGATTGGCATATAATTCGTAAGTCTTAGGATAATCCTCGATTTTATACCCCATTGACTTAAACAACTTAAGCATGGCCATAGGAATATAGTGTACATTGACCCCTACTTGGTTTTCGGATAGATATTGTATCATCTGATCTCTTTGATCCTCAGTGATTCCTTTTATCCTGACAAGGTAAAGATGGCATGACGATCTATTACCGCCATCCTCTACCCCTTGCATTATGGCCCATTCATATTTAGATAAATTTTGGTTATATCTATCAAATATTTTGAGTCGCTCTGGCAACAACTCCTCTTTGTATTTCTTTATTTGGGCAAGAGCTATGGCTGCACATATATCGGGCATGTTAATTTTTAATCCCTGATAGATGATATCATAGCGCCAGCCACCGACCTTGTTCTTCTCATAAGCCGTCTTAGTCTGACCATTGAGAGAAAGCACTTTAAGCTCCTGATATAATTCTTGTGAATCAAAATCGGCTGGTAGGTTTAAGCATATCCCACCACCTTCTCCAGCAGTAATATTCTTGACTGAATGAAATGATAACACGGTCATATCAGGTGCATGTGCTATCGGCTTGCCATTATATAGAGCACCGATACTATGAGCCGAATCCGATACCAATAGAGGTCTGCCTAATTTGGTTTGTACTTCGTTCTCAGCTACAAAACGGCCTTTGACCTCTTCGCTTTGGACAATACTTTTTATAGCATCATAATCACAGGGCCATCCTCCTATATCAACGGGTATAATCGCTTTGGTCTTATTAGTTATATTTTCCAACAGTTTTTCTGGGTCAAGTGTAAAATCATCCTTGACATCTACCATCACCACTTTTGCACCCAAATTCATAGCGCATAGCGCAGTTGCACTATAAGTATAGGCTGGAATAATTACCTCATCATCTGGTCCTACACCATACCACTTGAGTGCGAGCATGGCGCCAGAAGTCCAGGAATTAACACAAAGCACATTGGCTATACCCAATAACTTTTCTATCTCCTGCTCCAGCAAACGAACCTTAGGACCTGTAGTCAACCAGGTGGTTCTTGTAAGTGTGTCATTCACCTCGGCAATGACATCATCATCTATTAGAGGTTTGAAAAAAGGTACTTTCATTTAACGATTAGTTCTAATTCAGGAATATATCGAGCCACTTCGGGGCTACGGAATCCCAAGAAATATGATTATGTATTATTTCAGAATTATGTGTCAAAGATGAAGCATTGCGATCTGCCCGATTAATAGCCTTAGTCAACACATCTTGTAGGTTCTCCCAATTAAAATCAAAGAAGTCTGCCTTCATCTCTTTGAGCTCATCACAAGTGACTTGCCATTCTGGAACACAAACCACATTTTGAGCATAGAGGTGTTCCATTACGGCCGCAGCAAATAAATCATGCGTACGTGCATTGATATATATGTCTGACACTATTCTGAGATTAGATATTTCTTCATCAGAAAGAAAATCTGTCAATAAGGTATAATCTTGAAAATCTTTCTGATCAAAAAACTCAAGTATATCTTTCTCTAGTTTTTCGGCATAAGCCCCTCTAGGGTAAGTTAACGGTATAACAATATGTAACTTATCCAAAAGGAGGGTATCTAACTGGAATAAGTTCTCCAATACACGTAAATGCTGTTGTTCTGCCTCAGCTTTGTGACCCAGACAAAAAACCATCTTCCCATCCTTTACACCATACTCCTTGCGTAAGGACTTCTTTATCTCATTGATAGTCTCCACATTGATCAACTCGATATTATTATTGCCGAATTTGATGTTTGTGATTTTGTTCTCTACAGAAGGTACTCTTTTTACCAAGTCCAGCTTCCCTTGGACTGTGCTGATGACCATCCTATCAGCACGGTTATATATATAGCGTTGCAACTTCTGTTTCCAAGATGACGTAATGGCATAAAAGTCAGAGCCCCATATCACCACATTAGCCCTTTTTGCTCTACCTGCTAAATCACCCATATAAAGAGCGTATCGTACCGATGGCGCGTGCATGGTCACTGACTCATAAGAAGCTAATCCCTTAATCAAAGATCTTGTCTTCCATAATTCTGAAATAGTCTTACCTCTCTTAGTGATTTCATCAGGCACTAATGCGAATGAAGACTCCTCTGATTTAAAATGATAAAAATCATTTCTCGCTATATCGATCATATCAATACTCAATCCTTCATATCTGTTGACACTTTCTCTGGCTAGGTTCTTCAGATAGATAGAATGTGGATTAGTAGAGGCAAACAATATTTTTTTTGTCTCGGACAATCGGTGGGACTTAGTTTAATACAGATTTTATTCTTTTGCGCAGCATCCAATCTATCGCGGTTATATAACCCACATTATGGTTCCTTACAGCTTCAGATAGCGTAATTTCATTTCCAAGGTAAGCTCGTTTGACAGAACCCCTTCCTCTTTTTCTTTTCAACTGTTCTAACTGTGATTCGATATCATACTTTTTGAGGGCTTCATTGTTTTTGTCAAAAGCCAACTTCATTTTGTTGACGTATGACATATCATTAGTATTGAAAGTATTAGAGTAACCAGAAATATGTACTCGATAGTCTACTAATTTTTGACCCAATACTCTAATGGATTTGTCCTTATCCAGCAATATCCGTAACCAAAACTCATAGTCCTCATTACCCACAAGGTTCTTATCCTCATCAAAACCATTTAATCTAACTGCCACTTCTCTCCTTACCAAAGCACTAGACAAGGCAATATCTTTTTCTTGCTTAATGTATTCTTCCGTCAAGATGATCTCATCCGCAAATGCCTTACTCATTCCTCGTATAACATTGGCATAACCATTGAATGATTTCTTGTTAGACATCAAATTAAGTTCGCAACCAACCACATTAAGCGAGCTATCCTGCATAGCATCCACTTGCAGCTTTAACTTATCAGGATGCCATAGATCGTCATCATCACAAAATGCTATATACTGACCCTTAGCGCGTTGGATACCATAATTACGATTAACTGCGATAACGCCATTATTCTGATTTTGAAATGGCTTTATTCTATCATCACCAATGGAGTCTATCGACTCTAAAAAGTTATAATCCGAATGATTATCAACAACAATCAACTCAAAGTCTGTATACGTCTGATTTAGTATTGAGATAAGTGTTTCTTTGAGCAGTTGCTCCCTTTGATACGTCGTAACTATGATGCTAATTGTAGGCAGCTTAGTCATGATTGTGAGAGGTAATCAAATATTGATTCAATACCTTCTTCTAATGTGACAGATGGACTAAATCCCAATGACTTCATTTTAGAAGTATCTAACTGAAACCTCTCCCTTTCAGAAAACTGATCTAGTCCTGTTATTTCCTTACTATCAGGACCTATAATAGGTATCCTGGTTTTTGTTCTTTCATAATATACATCTTGCACCTTACTTGCTAAAGACAAAATGCTGTGCGTCTCAGAAGAAGCGACATTATAACAGTCATAAGACTGAGGTTTATCAACATTCAGCAATATACTAACTGCTCTACATACGTCGTCTAAGTGGATGAAATCGCGCATAGGCGATCCATCTGATAACAAAGCGATTTTGTTATCTCTATAGGCCATCTGACAGAGATCATTCGTAACAAGAGACCAACAATTATTCTCTTTTAATTTGGGCGCGCCATAGCCATTGGATAATCGGATACAGGCATAGGTCGAATTGGTTACTTTGCTATAGTATTTAGATACTTGTTCGCACATCTGATGCGTTAGTCCATACTGGTTGACGACGGCCAATTCTCTATTTTCTTTTATTAGTTCTGCTGGTATTCTACCATAAACCTGCTGTGTAGAGAAGTAGATAATTCTTGTCTTATAGTCTCGTTCACTATATTGTCTCAATAAGCTCCAATATGGAATCACATTGACCTGAGCCACATAAGCGGGGTCTTTTCTGGATTCTGTATGATCCAATGATACCAGATATATTACGGCATCATATTGCTTTTGGCTTATTTCCGTAACGAAGGATTCGTCCGTCATATCACCTAAGTAAATTTGCCTGAAGGCAGTCCGCCAAACTTCTTCATTCCCTTCTGGCATACGTCTTACTACCCCATCTACATCGTACTCCTCAGTCAACTTCGAGGATAGATAGGCGCCGATGTATCCTTTAGCTCCTATGATGAGTAATGACTTTTTTACTGCCATTGATAGTTAATAGCCTCTAAGGGTTTAGACTCTGCTTCAGTAGGGTCATGTGGTATACTGGCTATATTGAGCAACATATTTTCGTTTTGCCCTACCCCCTGGAATGCCAGCCAGATTCCTGGTTCTACACTTAGTCTCTTATAATTACTTCTTGATAATATTATCTCAAAAAAAGTATCCTTCGGCTCATGATATGCCACAAACTTTATTTCGCCAATAGGCACGATAAGATTAAGCCTCATCTTAGTATGCATCTTCCAGCCCTTGACCTCTCCATGATGAACAGACGAAAAGTACGCCTCGCCAAATGAAGAATACCCTACATCAGAACTTTTTATTCCATGCATAATATCACCTTGTGGATGCGGTATGATCCTAAGATCATGGATAGATATGCCCTCTATGATATTGCCCATTGTATACTCTGGTCTATTGCCAGATTTTCGTATTGCTCTATTTGATTATTAGTTATGTCGACGATATTATCTTTTGATTTATAAAAAGAATAATACCACTCACCAACAAACTTAATTAAGGTCTCAAAATCCAGAGTCGGCTGCCACTTCATGTAAAACAAGGCTTTGTCACAATTGAGTTTAAGCAAGCCAGCCTCATGAAAAGGAATATTATCCGTTATCGTAAAAGCATCATTGCTATCCTCATATTTCCAATATGTGGATAACTCCTTGAGCAAGGTTAATACGGTATGATTATATTCTGACCGAGGTCCAAAATTAAAACTTTCTCCATGCAAGGATTCGTCCAGTGACAATTGCATTCCTAGGTTGAGATAACCACTTAGTGGCTCCATAACATGCTGCCAAGGTCTTGTTGCTTTTGGACTTCTTATCGTAACCTGTCCTCCTTTGGACCAAGCCTTCATACAGTCCGGCACAAGTCTGTCTTTGGCCCAGTCGCCTCCACCGATCACGTTACCTGCTCTTGCCGAAGCCAATCTGATGTTACTTTTCTTGTCTTTAAAGAAAGAATAATAATAAGAATGGAAGATCACCTCTGCAGCTCCCTTAGATCCGCTATATATATCTCTACCTCCGATCTGATCTGTTTCTTTGTACCCATATACCCATTCTACATTTTCGTAACACTTATCACTCGTGATGAATATAGCGGTACATGGGAACTCAGCCGTCCTAAGTGCATCCAGCATATTAGCTGTACCCATGACATTGGTCTCGATAGTATCCACTGGATCAGAGTAAGAAATAGACACCAAGGCCTGTGCGGCTAAGTGAAAAACAAAATCTGGTTTAGTATCATGCACTATCTTATGGACTAATTCTTTATCTCTCACATCACCCAGATGATGATGGATACGATCTTCTATTTTCAACTCTAAAAACATAGAAGGGTCACTCGGATAGTCCACAGAAAATCCATGCACCTCAGCCCCTAATTTAAGCAACCAGCTCGTTAACCAGCTTCCCTTAAAACCAGTATGACCAGTGATAAGAACTTTCTTTCCTTTATATATATTTTTAAACATCTTTATTTATCCCACACCATCCAAGGTGCTTTTCGTTTTTCTATTAAAGTACTCAGATAGTTTCTCTCACGGACATTATCCATACACTGCCAAAAGTCATCATGTATGTAAGCATTCAATTGATTCTCCTGGACTATCTCTTGTAATGGACCAAATTCCAGATCACAGTTTTCATCTTCCGTCAGATAATCAAATAGTTTCCTGTCAAATATGAAATATCCACCATTGATATATCCAGAGTTCATCTGTGGTTTTTCGTGAAAATCTAATACCGCATTACTCTCCAGACTCATCTCACCAAATCGTGAAGGCGGATGCACAGCAGTTACCGTGCCCATTCGATCATGGTTATTATGAAAATCCACCAGCTTAGATATATCCACATCGCATACTCCATCACCATAAGTCAGATGAAACTTATCCGATGTTACATATTTTTCCAATCGCTTTATCCGCCCCCCTTTGAGTGTTTCTAATCCCGTATCCACGAAAGTAATCTCCCAATCCTTTTCGTCAGAAGCACCATGATATTGCAATTGGCTCTGAGGGTCCATGTTTAGCGTAAAATCATTAGATGCAATACGATAATTATAAAAATAGTTTTTGATATAGTTCGCTTTATAACCCAGAGCCAGTACAAACTTTTTGTAGCCATAGTGGCTATAACTCTTCATAATATGCCATAGGATTGGCTTATCGCCTATTTCCACCATAGGCTTGGGCTTGAGCACTGTTTCTTCGCTCAGACGTGTCCCTTTTCCTCCACATAGTATAACGACTTCCATGATGATTATTTTTCTTTAGTTAAGCAATCTTTGATCGAATGTAGCTTGCAATGTTGACACCTTTTTCATTTCCAAAGTATTGCTCACTTAGTGATTGGGATTTTTCCTTACTATATCCCTTATAATTTTCTATTGCTGAAATCAATTCTTCCATGTCATATACATACTGCGTCACCTCTTTATCAAATTCATTAGGGTTGACACATAATACATTATCATGTCCTATAAAGATGGGATTCAGATTATGACGTATGGCTTCGAGTCCTACTGTAGAGGAGTCAAAAATCATGTGGCCTGCACGCTGTAACTCTGCGGTATAACCATCTTCCGTAATCTTTATATGATCAGGGGTTTCTAGTTCTAAGAGCAACTGCTTATAATTAAAGTTTTTCCTCTGAGGATGTGGCACTATTCTTACTTGATAATCAGAATGATCTTTTAGGCCTTCTACCACAAAGATTATAAGGTCTATAGATTCTTCCAGACTTGCAGAACACCCCACCATGACATGCCTTGGGTTTCGTTCATAATCAGAAGAACTATAATCACCAAATGGTCTTGGTGATGCGCTTAATATAACATCTGTATAATCTCCATAATATTCAGATAGATTATTATAAGAAATATATCCGCTCGTAAATAGATGATCTGGCAAAGGCAAATCAGAAGTTAGCTTTTTAGAGAAATAGAACTTTGTAAATAAACTCGGACATGGCGCATTTTGGATACCAAAACTTTTAAAGTTTTTCTTTGACCGGAGTTCGTTATTAAGGATGCGTTCCCAGCTCTGATTTTCGTATGGATATATAAGGGTTATCTCTCTATCAAGTTTATTCAGCTTTTCACCTAATCTTCGGACTTGATTTAGAAATCCTTTTTGGAAACTAGCCCATTCTGATCTTCTCTCTTCGTGGATTAATTCACCAATGTCAATTCCTTTATATAATATTTCCCTCTCAGAGCTATTATTGAACGCAGAATTAGAAATACTGAATTTCACGTTATCCAAGAAACTAACAACTTGATCCAAAAACAAAACATAGAATCCATTCTCTACTAACCAGTCTTTAAACTTCAAAAGACTATCGTTAGGTACGATGCTCATAATAGGCACTATGAGTACCTGTTCGCTCTCACGACTAACATCTAAGTCTTTAATAATCTTTCCTATGAATGGATCTTTATATACTCCAGATCTAAATGATCTGTTATCCAAAAATGTAGGAATCAAGATAAGTTTCTTATCCTCGGTCTTCTTGAATGAAAATACTCTATCCTTAAAAATCTTATTGAAGTTGGTGGATCGTTTGAGTCGAGTCAAAGGATACATTAAACGACGACGTCTACCATTTTTGACTATAGACAGATTACTTTTCCTTTCATCACTTTCTGCAACTTCTACCTCTGCATCATTTGCATAATGCCTTTTGCAACTTTCTAAAAGCACTTGCTCCTCCACCAATATCATCAGTCGTTCGCCTTTCGTCTTATATTCTTCCACCAACTCTGTTATGGTCAGAAGTTGGCTCAACCGAAGATAAAAAGAAGTCGTCCAAGGGCATTTCCAAGACAACCAACTCGACCACCACGCCTCTTGATTACCTTCCTTTTCTATACCATCTATAAAATCCAGATAATCACTTTTATGATCATACTGTATACGACTTAGTCTTTCAGCATAAGGCAACTTCTTCTTGACCTTACCCAATGTTTTGCTAAGTCTATATGACAACATGGCTGATTTGCCCAAAAAACAGTACTCTTTAATATTACTATTCTCGAAGGAATTAATCTTGCGAGATAAAGTGTCTTCTGAAACCTGTGCTATAAGAAATTTCACTTCTGCTTAATCTAACGTGATGACTTCTTTTCGCAATTCGTTATTATCCGCACTATAACTAAGCAATGTACTGTAGCCATGAGACTTGGCTACAGATATAGCATCTTCTAAATTATTGACCTCGTCGAGCTTGTTATATAACTGTAGTCCGAAGTATGGAAGATGTCTACCACGCTTGACATATCCGTCTGTTGCACCTATCATAGCTATACCAGTAAGAGCCTGAGTAATCAACAACGGTGAATGTTTGCTTTTTTGACTTTTATAGAGCCAGTCCTCGTCTTTATGGACATATATGGCTAATTCCCTCTTATTCTCTATTCTGTCAAGTTGCTCTAACTCGGCGCAATATGCGGTCAATACATTTTTCTCCTTTGTATTGACTATTTTCTTGTATGACTTTTGTAGTTTTTTGGATTCAGCTTTATACTTTTTAATCATTGTGGGTTGGCTAATAAAATTTAGTGCCCCTACTAAAATGAGAAAGCTCATCTTGTACGACTTTTTGACATCTAATTCAGTCCAATACTTGCTGACTATAACTGCTATATAGATTATACTGAATATAATAGATGGCAAAAGAAAGTACCAGTTAAAGGTGTAGTACAGAATTCCAACAACTAATCCCGATATACTCATGAGTAATAAGGTGGCAACAAATAAATTACTCCATATCGCTTCTTTTATATCTTTAAAAGATTTGACCTTCTGATTAAACAAATAAATGGCAGTCATCATGAAGCCACTCGAATAATAAAGAAATCCCTGACCATTACGCCAAAACCTCCAATAAGTCTCTACTATTTTTCGATAAGTGGATTTAGCAAAAGAGGCGGACACAAACCACGAGCCTTGTGGTATCAGTACAAATCGAAAAACAAAAAATACTAATAATCCAAGAAGTATCAATTTCAGCAAGACGCTCTTAGGGCTTAGTTCAAAATATTTCAAATTGAATGCTCCGTACATGACCAATGCGTGAAATCCCGACGAAAGCTTGGTATAAGTTATTATTGTTATGAATAAGAATATAAAAATGTGGATTGGAACAGATACTCTATTCTTATCATAGTGCTTACTCAAAAACATAAATAAATGAAGTAGCAGCACTATGGAAAACAATAAATTCAGATGCACAAATGCACATCTAAATAGATAAGCATTATTAAAAAAAAGAGTCGATGTAAATATTAATACGACGCCATAGCTATATTTATCTAAGTTAAAATACTGATGAGAGACATGTCTTGCGCATTCTATAATACTACATAAGAAAAGTGGAATAATAATATAAAAGGCAATGCCATTATACAGGTCCATTCTTCCTATCTGAGTAAGCTCTGATAATGAGGAGACAAACATGTTAGAAAAAGCATGGTAAGGCAGATCTACTATCCCATTATAGGCAGTACTTATAGTCCTATAGGTATCAAATAAATAAGCCAATGCACAATGAAAAACCGTATCCACATTGAGCTCTCCAGCTATAAAATCTTGCAAAAAGTATGGTGTCGCTCGTCCATTTTCTGTCAACATCATAGCCATATAGACGCTTAGCATAAGACTAAAGCCTATAGATGCTAACAAAGGAAAAAGCTTTAATTCCTTTACCCCATCTTTTAATAATAGAAACGTAATCACCAAAGATGTCAAAATCAAAAGTGTACTTCCCGAAGTACTAACAAACGTACCAAGGAGAGTCAACACACCTATGAGCCCAACAAAAATAAGCTCAGAAGAACCACTCCAACTTAAATCAAACTTATCGGTCAAAAAGGTAGAAATCGCCTTAGGTCCAAATAAGAGTATAAACAATACTAATAAGAGCTTAGAATAACTAAGTAAACCATAGCCCACCCGCGATGACATCCAAGTGACTGAGTTCTGGTAAAGGACTAACGCCGATATAGGATACGCTAATCCAAAAATTCTAAGATGTGAGCTATTCAACTTTTATAAAGTTATCAGAATATCTGTCTCAACTGTACAAAGGAAAAAGGTCGTCTTTCTTCATGATTTCGACGGCTTTAGGAACATCTTCTGGCACATCTATACTGTAAGATTCTACATTAGTCTCTACAACTTTGACCTTTCTTCCATGCTCTACTAATCTCATAAGATCTATGGACTCTAGTATCTCCAGAGGTGTAGACTCCAGCTCTGTAAAATCTTTTAGTGATTCGTAAGTATATGGAAACACGCAGACTTGCTTATAATAAGGAATCACCTTATCGCCCATAAACTTAGAAGGTATAGGCTCTCTAGATAGGTATAGAACCATATTGTTAGTGTCATGGACCACTTTGATTTCATGTATATCTGTGGCCTCTTCGTATCCGATTTTTTGCATCAGGCTAACACAAGAAATTGTGGGGTCATCAAGAAGAGGCTGTACCGCCATTTCTATCATCTCAGGCCTAACCAAAGGTTCGTCTCCCTGTAGATTAACAATGATGTCCGCTTTTTCTACTTTGAATGCAGCCTGGGCCACTCTGTCGCTGGCACGGCGCACATCATCAGTTGTCATAATTGCTTTGCCACCGAAAGCCTCCACGCGATCATATATTTCTTGATTGGGCGTTGCGACATATACCTCATCCAGCATTTTGCATAGAGCCGCACGCTTGTACACGTGTTCAATCATAGGCTTGCCATAAATGTCCACGAATGGTTTAGTAGGAAACCTATATGAACCTAGCCTGGCAGGAATGATGCAAATTATTCTTTTTCCCTTCTTATCAAATGTTGACATTGTTCTTCGCTTTGTTTTTATAAAAGAAGTTATTATTGATTATGAATAAGCTTTTGTTGTAACCAACTGACGATAATATGATTAATGACAAGATGCACGTCTTCTACAGGAGCATATTCGCCCTTAGGAGATGTGACCACCACAGGTACATCAGAAAGACCTAATAATTTACCTCCATCAAATCCTAACCAACTCATGACTGTACCACCCTGCTCTTTAAACCATTCTGCGGCTTTTACCAGATTAGGTGAGTTACCACTACAGGATATAGCTAACAACTTGTCACCTGGTCTAAAATGCACTTTAAGTTGATCCACGAAAATGTTTTCATAAGCCGAATCATTCCCTATCGCAGTGACGACTGACATGTTCTCAGCAAGAGACAAAACACGATAGGACTTAGTTTTATCCTTAGCAAACTTTAGTACAGCTAATCCAAAATCATTACCGATATGGGAAGAAGTAGAAGCTGATCCACCATTCCCTATAATAAAAACCGTATTATCATTTTGTCTTGCCTCCTCCAGCTGATCTATGCATAGTGCTACCTTTTCAGTATCTAGTTCTTTCAATAATTTACAGAGGTAATCAACATAACCATTAATAAAGTCGGTTGCGCTATTACTACTCTCCGAAAAAATTCTTTCTATATTATTCATTCGATAATTTATCTACTTTTTTAAATCTTGCATTGATAGATCAGTCACAAGGCTAAGAGGACCGTTGTAATTTCTTAGTATGTATTGTACTGGATAACTTTGAGGCTCATAACTTCCATTCAATACGCGTCTTAATATCGGTAATTTATTGTTACCTGTAACATAGAGCATAATCATCTCACTACGAAACAAATAAGTAAATGAAAGAGACAACCGACCGAATGATTCAGCATCGTTATTACATGTGAGAAAAGCCTCTTTCGTATCATAATCTATATTAGCTCCAGGAAATATGGATGCCGTATGCCCATCTTCACCTATACCTAATATCGCACAGATGACACTAGCGTTTTGGTAATAGTCCGTATTATTTAATTCTTGCGTAATATCCATTGAGGTATCATCAGAATTAAATTGTGGTAATAGCCTTACATCCTCTTTGTTACCATTTTTTTGCATAATGGAAGATATCATCAGGCGATTAGACTTAGGGTGATTATCTGGTACTATACGCTCATCTGACAATAGTAATGTGCGCCTGCTTTTATTAGCCTTAGAAAAAAGCAAACTATAGAACGGTTTGGGTGTACCACCACCGCATGAGATAAGAATATTTTGCTCTGTCCATACCTCATTTACTTCGTCATATATATGTTTGGCGCAAGCTTCCACGTCCTGAAGACTAACTACTTGAATAGGCCTGTCGGAATAGCTGAGTTCTACTTTGCCCAATCGTACATTTTTTGCAAACCCTCCCTAAGAGATACAGAAGGTGCCCAACTTAATTCTTTTGATATCATGGTGTTATCACCATAGACTCCTACTTGATCGCCAGGTGTAGATCCCTCATACCTTACACTAATATCCTCATCAAATAGATTTCTAATCTCAGTTACTAATTCTTCTACTGTTATTTTAATATTTCTAGTAACATTAAGACATCTGTATTTGTTATCACAGAATTCCATTGATCTCTCAAAAGCATGGACGACATCGTCTATGTATGAAAAATCTCGAAACCTATCTTTATCTCCTTTGACATGAATATGGGAGTCGTTAATAGCCTGTGACAAGAATATACTCACCATACCTTGTCTCATATTTTCCATGTTTTGACCAGGGCCATAGGTGTTGCATAACCTCAGAGAAGTACAGGTCAGATTATAGTCCGTGTATATCCTCAGGTAATGTTCGCTTGCTAGTTTGCCCACACCATAGAAGGACTTAGGTGAGACCTGATCTGATTCCTTAGCCTCAGAATCCAATCGGTCACCATACACGGACATACTCGACGCATACACAAACGAGTTACAACCAGTCTTCTGAGCTAACTTAAGCAGCATAAGTGTCGACTGCGTATTAGTTTGTAGATCGTATACTGGATTATCATAACTTATTTCTCCAGAACTCTGACCAGCGATGTGTATAATACTGGACCAATTTGTTTTCTCCAGATTCTCTATAATTGCCTGATCAAAACAATCACCCTCATAAAATGTAACGCCTTCAGGAATATTAGACCTATAGCCTGTCGATAGATTATCTATAGTTGCGACATCATATCCCAAGTCCAACATTCTTTTGGCAACGTGAGAGCCTATAAAGCCAGCTGCTCCTGTAACCAATACTTTTTTCTTTTCCTCCATCATACAAATTCTTCTAGCTCCATTATAGAATCAATAAGTCTTGTACCAACTGGAAAATCTGTTCTATCATTCCTGACACCAATAAAATTCAACTTTTTGCTAGTTGCTGCTCTATAGTCCGTCATAGCATCACCTATAAATAATAGTTCCGTTGAGGCATATTCCCCCTTCTCCTTTATCACCTCTATCATTTCCTCTTTGGATTGAGGAGAGCCATAGACTGAAACAAAACGGGACTTAAGATTTCTCTTTTCTATTATGACATCTATCTCTTTCTGTGGTGTTCCGGTACAGATATAGAATGGCAACTTATTACTATATAGATCTAAAAACTCGCCAGCTCCTAAAATAAAATTTGCATTCAAAACGCCGTCAAGTACTCTATTAGAAAAATCTTGCGCCAATGCCTCCAACTGAGTTTCGTCCAATTCTACTCCGAGAAAATTTTTGTGCCAGTATTCAATTTTTTTATATCTGGATATTCCGCCATATTCCAAATGATAATCCAATACTTTTTGCTGAACCTCTTGTCCGTAGGGCTCATACATGGCAACAAAAGCTTCTGTCTTGACATTAACAGAATCTAAAATGACCCCATCAAAATCAAAGAGAATCGCCTTAATAGTTTTGCTTATATCAGACATTAAGATATTGCGTAATCAGAAAGATCTCGTGCAAACTTCTCTATACTTGGAATATAGAAATCAGCATTCGTATTGTCTGGTAACAAGGACAATGTCTTAGCACCCAAAGCGACTCCGAAGTCAATATCAGATTGCATATCACCTATCATAATGGTCTCGCTAAAAGCAATCTCTGGAAAGTCTTTTTGAGCAAGTAATCCCATATTAGGTTTAGGTTTACGATTATTCGACTTATCCGATCTTGACTTAGGGCAGTAATAGATCGCATCTATCTCTACTCCTATCTCACGGCATTGCGTAGTCATTATCTCGTGTACAGAACTAAGGTCTTCCTCTGTCATAAGACCTTTGGCTATCCCTTGCTGATTAGTGATTATAATAATACGGCGGAAATATTTGGCTAAGATTCCTAAAGCCTGAATAGCGCCATCAATCCATTTAAATTCTTCCCACTTACCAACGTAACCATTAATAATTCTTTGGTTAATTGTGCCATCTCTATCGAGAAAAAGTGTCCAATCTCCATTAGAGATATGTTCTAACAATTTCTGATAATCCGACAGTGCTTAGCTAGTAAGTTTATAATTGTTATAAGATTAGGACTTTCGTAGAGCAGTCTTTAATTCTTTAATTTCAGCCTCTATTGCATTCTTCACACGGGCTATTTCATGCCTCTTTTCATTTCTGACGATGTACTTCATCTTCACCTTAGTCTCAGATATTTGTTTTAGAAGTTGGCGACGCTCTTCGTTATCATCTATATCCATTATCCTATGGATAACTTCTCTCAGTTCTAGGACTAACTTGTTTCTTTCAGGAGTGTTTTCTATTTCTCTTATCCTGCGTATTACTTCGTCACGTTCAGCGTTTACAACAGCTCTTGCTTCCTTAATAAAGGCTCTCATTTCCTTTTCTACTTCTGCCTTCTCTTTAGCTAATGCCTTTTTCTCCTCCATATCTTTTGCCTGAGGAATTTCTTTTTTCAACTCATTGATACGCTCAACATAGGCCTTGAACTCAGGTGTATCTTTACCCGCCTGATCTCTTTTAGCCAATAAAGTTTTTCGTTGTCTACTTAATTGATGAAAAGGCTCAGGAAAAGCGCGATCTATTTTATTAATCTTTTGATCCAATATCATTTTCTGTTCCAAAAGCTGATGCCTTACCTCATTATCGTCTATCTCCTCTATTCTCGCCTCTAATTCTTTAACTTTTTCTTTCAGGGGCGCACGCATTTCTTTGTCATGAGCCCTCATTTTTTTCTTGTATATTTTTATTTCGTCGAGCAACTCTTCGAGTCTTTCTTCTTTAGATTTATCAGAAGTCTCATTTTGGGCGCTTTCAGCTTTTACCTCGCCTGTTGCACTATTGCTGTTATCTGCGGATTGGCCAACAGAATTAGAACTGAGGCCAAAGAATGCTAAGACCAAGAATAAAATAGGAATTTTCATTAGGGATCTAAGATTGAGTAATGATTGAATTATTTTTTTACTGTCCGAAGATAATTTTAAATCATATTTATATGTAATAAAAGTGATTTTTCTGAGCAAAAAAGTTGTCTAATTTACGCTTTCTTTAAGTTGATTATCCAGATCATATATACAATCAAGTATACCTTGACCTAAATCATAATAATAATCAAGCACGTACTTACGTGCTACTTTGGGTTTGAAGGTATAAGGAGTGATATTATAATGGCCTACAATAGGCCCTGGATCACCGAGATATTCGATCTCTATCTTATTATCAAACATCTCCTTAATCATATTAAGCAAGTCCTTAATCCTCATCGGCTGTGAGCCCGTCAGCATCACATAATCCTTAGTCCTATCACTACTCATAAGCTCTACGCTGGCCCTTGCCGCGTCCTTGACATGTATATAATCTCTTATTTCTTCTCCATCTCCGCCTCTTACAATTTTCTTCTCTTGAATGGCTTGTTTGATTAGGTTACTGATAGAGTTAAAATGGTTTGCACGTTTTCCATATAGAGAGCCATAGCGCATTATGGTATAGTTAAGTCCATAGACCTCATGATAGTTTTCTATATAGATTTCCGAGGCCTGCTTGCTACATCTGTAGAAAGAACCATACTTACTATAGACGTAGATCGTACTGGCGAAAAGAACACGCTTAACTTTGTATTGTACACAGGCATCCAAAATGTACAGGGTGCTCATCAGATTAGTCTGAGTTGTCAATATCGGATCATCATCCGCATCTTTGATACCTGCAATACTCGCTAAGTGAAAAACATAATCTTGCCCCTTTATTGCCTCATTAACCTGTTCTCTGTCTTTAATATCTCCTGTAAGCATCTTGACGCCTGATGGCAAATAATCAGAAGGATGTACGTCAAAAACTGTAACGTCATAACCTTTTTCTAGTAGTTCATCGACTATATGACTACCTACAAAACCACTGCCTCCAAAAACAATAACCTTCATTCTTATCAATATTGACTTCTCATATTAATACTACAAATCATTATCCACCCAGAACCACTTTCGTGGACGGAATATATGCACCCAATCCGTAATAGATTTCAAGATTCTGTATATATACCTTTTTCCTCTAAAATCAGGCACAGAAGACTCTTGCCCATCATTAATATAACCATTCACTATGCGTAGCTCTTCCTTAGAAAAACTAACTAGATCTTGCTCTTTAAAGAAATCCACGAGCTCTAACAAATAATCATATTGTCTATACGCCAGAAGTAGTGAAAACAAACTCTTGGCTCTATTTTTTCTTTCCACACTATTGGTAATGGCGCCTAACATTTTTGCCAATGCTTCTCTCGTCTTAAAGTAAACCACATTAGCGAATATGATCTGACCTCTTGTTTTTTGGTAAGCCGGAAGCGTATTTCGGCACCAGAAATATCTTTGCATATCGAATAACTCAAAATCAAAGACCCTCAAAAAGCGATCTACCTCATGAAAAAGTATCTGCCCCTCATAAATCGCATTAAATTCCGTCTCGACTTCTATAGCAAATAAGGATTCCAAAACTTTCACCCCTCCCTTTATAATTGGAAAAGTGGTTCCTTGTGTATCTATTTTGAGAAAATCAAAATATTCCACACTACCTCTGATGGAATCTAAAGGTTTGACCGCCATGTTGACCTTAGAATCTATATTGTATCTTTCGACATAAGGAAACCTTTCTAAAAAGTCATATTTAGGTTTCAAAATTGAACTGCACCACAATTTATTGGTAAGGTTCAAGGTTCTTTCACCTTCATGTTCATCCAAACCATAATTGAACTTTATAACTCCGTTTTCGTCTGGCAAGTTATTGTATGCCTCTTCTCTGGGTTCGAATAATAAGGTGGTCAGATTATTCTCGAATATGTCAAAACGCTCATGTACACCACCTGCCGCGCCGACATCAATAATAACCACCTTATGATCTCCTAAAAATTTATCAAGTCTCATACTCATAGATTGTAATACCTTTTAAGATGACCAATAGCACTTCTACCCATGGCTAAGACGGCTTCTTTGGCATTACCGCCTATATGAGGGGTAGTAATGAGGTTAGGAATTTGGATTAAAGATGTATCCGTAGGGGGTTCTTCCTCGTAGGCGTCTATAGCCGCTGCGTGTATCTTACCAGATAGTAAGGCTTCTTTTAAGTCTTGTTCGTTAATAATGCCACCTCTGGCAGAATTAATAATAACTGTAGAACTATCCATCATATCTATATTCTCCTTATTAATCATGTGATGCGTACCATCGTTGTATGGCGTATGCACGGTAATAATATTACAGTGGCAATAGATTTCTTCTTTTGTTTTTTCTATTGCACCGACACTTTCGTAATATTCTTTTTGGTCTATAATGTCATTGACCCATATTTCGCAACCAAATGGTTTCAATAGTCTGATAACCTCTTTACCGATGTGTCCTACTCCAATGACACCTACCCTTTTGCCTGTTAATTGAAATCCGCCAGACTTATTCCAAGTTCCAGATTTCAATTCATTGGAGGTAGTATATAGATTACGACTTATCATCAACATATAACCCAGAGTCATCTCGGCCACAGACAACTTATTGACTCCACCAGTCCAACCAATTTCTACATTATGGTTTTTACAGGCTTCCAAATCTAAATTATTGAGACCGACACCATACTTCGCTATTATTTTGAGATCTGGGCATTGATTAAGCACATCATTAGTGATTAGTTCTAGTCCAAGCACTAATGCCTCTTGATCCTTAATGTAATCTAACAAGGCATCCCCTTTGTATCTTATGCCATCATTGTTTAGTTTGACATCAGGGAATAATTCCGTGATCTCTTTTCTCAATATGGGATGCTTTGAGAATGATGGACTTGTTACAGCTACTTTCGGCATATCACATATATTCTTTTAGCAATGGGTCATTACTCATCCTTTTCACAACATTATCTAGATCAGCCTGATTATCTACAGCGTAGGTGTTATCATCTACCATAACCATCTTGACTGGAATTCCGTTTTCCAGTAGTCGCATCATATCCACAGATTCTATTATCTCTAGCTGGGTCTGCTCCATCTCATTGTACTCCAGTAAGAAATCTCTTTCAAATGGTATAATGCATATCTGCTTGAGCATGGGAATGTCATCTACACCTTTCTTACGAGATGGAATAGGCTCCCTGGAGAAGTATAAGGCAAAATGATTTTTATCGACAACTACTTTTACTTCATTAGGATCTTCGTGCTCTTCACGAGACTCCATATATGCCATCAGATTAGTGATTTTAACCTCTTCGTGATCCAGCACGGGTTGTACTGCGGCATCTATCATCCGAGGAGTTATCATAGGTTCGTCTCCTTGTATCATCACGACAATGTCCTGTTTTTCTCCTGAGGCTTCTTCTATTTTGAGCAATGCCTCTGCGGTTCTATCTGATGCACGCTCGTGTGTATCTTTTGTCATGACGGCTTTACCACCTATACTTTCTATATAATCGTATATGATCTTGTCACAGGTTGCCACATAGACCTCATCCAGCTTATCCGATAACTTACATCGCTTAAGACAATGTCCTATCATCGGCATCCCAAGTATATCAGCCATTGGTTTGCCTGGGAATCTTGACGAAGCCATTCTTGCGGGTATAATTCCTATTATTCTCATGTTAAGCTTTCTTTCAGTAAAGTAAGTTGCTCTCGACATTTAGATCCTAAAAACAATGTATCTAAACCAAAAGCTATAAAATCATAACCCTTATTAATCTTATCTAATACCAAATTATAATCTGGTTGGACAACATGAAAGCCAATCAACTTATCGAATTGCTTTGCTATTTTTTCATATCGTTCTAAAGCCTCTTTGACGTCTGCGTCATGATACTGACCAGGCTTTCCCATAGATCCAGAAAGATCATAAGGGCCTATGAACGTACCATCAACACCTTCTGTCATAATAATATCCTCTAGCTCATTTATCGCATTGATATGTTCTATTTGGACTATGACCGGAATGTCCTTGGCTTTTCCTTCCCTATAATTTTCAAAATTATATCCATAAGCCTGAGCCCTTGCCAATCCAACACCCCGCTTACCCATGGGAGGATATTTTACCGCTTCGACGGCTTTCTGAGCTTCCTCTTTGTTTTTTACATTCGGCACTATGATGCCGTCAGCTCCTGCATCTAGCACTCTTTTGATAATGCGCATATTGTTTTCGCCTACACGTACATAAGCCTTGAGTCCTTTACCTTGTATACTGGCTATCAACTGCTGCGCATCTTTGTAATCAATTACGGAATGCTCCATATCCACACATAACCAATCAAATCCAGCATCTGCCATTATCTCCACTATAGAGATATGATTAAGTGTTACCCAACTTCCAAAATTAGTCTTAGTCATAAATCAAATAATACTTTATACCCCAAGGTGGTGACTACCTTGCCTTGAGTACATTAATAAGTTCTAATCGCTCATCAATAACCGTCTTCCTGAGATTAGCGTCTTTAGTCTCTCCTATTTTCTCTGTAAGTACTTTTATTTCCGCCTGGATGCCCTTGCGCTTTTCTGATATACTAGTGAGCAGTTCTTTTTTCTTAGTATTAAGAGACTTATACATGTCTACGTTTTCTTGATACTTTGCTTTGTAATGATTCATAGAGTCAGCCCAACTTTGTTTTTCTGGGACAGACTTTGTCTTATCAGAAAACTGTTTGGTAACATCACCTCGGCGCTTACTGATAGTCTTTCTTTGCTCTAGCGCTTCTTTCATCTTCTGATCCACATTCTTTAGCTCTTGTTTTAGTTGGATGTATTGATTACTTAATGAGCCAGTAAGCGGCTTAGATGCCATCTCATTCGTGGATTTGTTGGTAGGTTCTGTTTTGGCAACCGTCTCTATCTTTTCTTCTGCATTGGACTCAGCTGTGGGTGTAGTTACCTCGGTTTTATCACCTTTACATCCAAGAGTAAAAGCGCATAAGCCAAAAATGATAATCAGTAATCTCATGATTTAATTTTTAGATATGAAACAATAGAAACAAATCTCTTATACAAAATCACTAAATGAAACCCGGTCGGTTATTGGTCGTTTCTCTTCAAAGAATATTTTATACCAAACTACAAACGATACCAGCATGTGCAGATTAATTCCATCCATCCAGACTAGATTACTCTTACTAATCCATTTGTCTAATATTGCTTTCACCAGCTCGTGACCTAGATAGTGATCTAGCATTTCCCTGTATTGAGACACTAATTTCAATTTAGAATTAAGAAAGTCTGCATCCTTTATAAACCATTGAAATATCGGCGTACTGAATCCATCTTTCTCTGCATTTCTGATGTAGTCTGGTAACTTAGAAGATATCTCTCTCATCAATGTTTTAGTACCCGTCTTAAGTTTTCTTTTCTCATCTATTCCCATAGCAAATTCCCAAATACGGTAATCCGAGAATGGAGACCTATTCTCAATAGAATATGCCATAGACGATCGGTCACCCATAAAGTATTGCAACATCCTCGTGGTACTATTTTCGAGGTACGAAAGGTGATTGACGCTAGATGTATTATTGAAATGTCCCTTATACTTAGGAATAAAATCATCCAACAACTCAAACAAAATCTCACTCTTAAAATGAGGAGAGAGATTCATCATATCAATATTCACATAAGCGCGGAAAAAGAAAATAAACTTTCTTACATCAGAAAGCATCAGTCCCCTTATCAGAGTCCTATAATTAGTCTTGCTTAATCTCTTGAAAAAATTGACTCCTAAGAATGGAAAAACATCTCGCGCCCATCGTGGCTTAGAGTATACCAACTTATGCCAAGGATAGCCAAGAAAAAGTTCGTCTCCTCCCGTACCGTCAAGAAGTATGGTCACATATTTTTGCGCCTCCTCTGCAATAGCCATAAAATTGAGCTGACAAGACTCGAAAGGAATCTCATCATTATTATAACATGTCTTGACTATAAGGTCATCATAAGTAGTCGTATTAATAGGTACCTCATGCCTATATATGTTATACTCTTTTGCAAATTTTATAGAATTGACATTGTCCGTACTCCAACTCTTGCCGTCCACTATCCCAGTGAAAGAATGGACCTTTTTAGGATATTGTCTTTGTGCTGACTCCGTAATGGATGAAGAGTCTAACCCGCCACTCAGAAATACGCCAGCCTCCACATCCGCTTCCATCCTTAGTCTGACAGCATCGTCAAAGAGCTTATAATATTCTCTCTCCAGCTCTATATTATCTAACTTATCAATATGATAATTTGGACGACATTGATACCATACCTTTCTAGTAATTTCGCCATCTTTGATAGCAACCAGCTCAGCTGGAGCGAGTCTCTCCACTCCCTTTATAGGCGTCATGTTATGTGCAAACATCCCAAGGAAAAAACCAATGTTAAGAGCGTCTCTATCTATCTCTGCATCCTCCAGACCCAGCATGAAACATTTTAACTCTGAAGCGAAATAATAGCCATTCTTTCTCTTGCTGAGATACATAGGCTTTTGAGCAAATCTATCCAATGCTAAGTAGGTCGTATCCTTATCATGATCTATTATACAGAGAGCGAACATGCCATTAAAAAGACTCAGACAATCCAGACCAAATCTGTTATATAGATGTGGCACTATCTCCACATCTGAGGTCGATCGGCATAGCTCCGTCAGATCATACTTTTCTCTTAGTTCTTTATGATTATAGATTTCGCCGTTGCAATATACCGTCGTATTATCCACAGTAAACGGCTGATTACCATTAGCACTAAGGTCATTAATGGCTAATCGGTTAAATCCAATGATTACATCCTGATGTGTGTTAATGGTATTCGCATTAGGGCCTCTATGATTTATGAGTGATCTCATTAGTGAGATATCTTCTCTCTTATCAGAGGCATTGGGTCCTACGTATCCTACGTATCCGCACATACTTCTTACTTGTTATAACTGTTACGAAGTTGAATAATATCATCCCTCAGCATAGTGGAGAAAGCATCTGCTCCTGACTCATTGAGGTGCGAAAGGTCTGTAAAATCGTTTAAATCAAAATCATGTCTGACCGAAAAGTCCAAATAGTGAACTTTATCATCAGTTGTATAAGAACCTATAAAACTTTTAAAGTCTTTTATCTCTTCTTCGGTATAGTTTGTCAGCTCATTATCTCTGAGCGGAGGCATCACCAAATACAAGGTAAGATCATTCTCTTTGCATAAATCTACTATCAAACCAAAATACTTTATCTGGATCTCAAGACGGTTAAAATCTCTCTCCGTCATATCATCAGGAGACGATTTTCCAGGTTTGATGAATTGACCATTTTCTTTATAAAAAGGTACTGCATGTTTATAGTTAGAGTGCTTTAGCTTATTGACGAAGTATGCTGGATAAATTGTCTTGTATACATGCAACAACTTGTTCTTAAGTTGAGATTCGTTGTAATCTTTGAGATACTCTTTTGGCAATACATCGGCATAGGCGTAATTTCTAGATTTAGCCAAAAAACTAAACTGGAAATAATCAACACCTAATACCACCTCTTTCATATCAGGATGCACTTTCAAGGCATGGACTAACTTATAATAAAGCTGATTATAAGTGTCATTATCATGTGCAAAATTAAAGGCCTTCTCTTGTATAATAGATGGATTGATTCCTCGATATACTCTACTATTACCAAGAATCAGCAAATCAACATCTTTACTTTCTAAATAGTCGAAAGACTTTTCTATTTGAAACTTTGTTGACGGACCATTTAAAACACCAAGAATAAATGGAAAAACAAAATAGGCTGCCAAAGCCAAAAATGGAATAGGAAACACAAAAGATATGCCCTTATAAATAAATTCTTTCATCTAAAACTGGAAGTAAATAAAGTTCTGTTCGCTACCCTTAAATCCTAATATCACAAAGACAAGAAAATAATAAGTCAATCGCCTGGGAATAGGTCCTAGTCTCAGCTCTAACTTCTCCAGAGTATGCTCATAAAATCTGCTTTTCCATTCCACCGCAAGCAAAAGGGCTATAAATACTAAAACTATAATCAAGTCAGTACTAAATGAAAAACTACTAAAGTCAAATAAGTTACTCAACTGTACTGACGAGATAATGCCCCATGCATGATCCACACTAAGTGCTCTGAAAAATATCAAACTCAGCAACCATATAAACATGGTTATTGCCCAACCGCCTAAAGAGAATATCTTGCTATATTTTTTCTTGGAAATGTTACGTTGCTTCCTGGTCAAAAACTCAAACGCCACAGTCAAACCATGTATCAATCCAAAGACGACATACGTCCAGTTAGCACCATGCCACAGACCTAATATCAGAAAGGTAATTATAAGACTGGTATAAATGGATTTCTTAGACACTTTAGAAAGTGCAGTATTAAGTGGAAGAAAGATATAGTCGTTAGTCCAGGTCGAAAGTGATATATGCCATCGACCCCAAAAATCAGACATATTACTTGTGAAGTACGGAAACTTAAAGTTTTGCAAAAGATTGAATCCGAGTATTCTTGCCACGCCTATCGCTATATCCGAATAACCAGAAAAATCACCGTATAACTGAAAAGCAAATAGTATGGCTCCTAGGAATACGACACCACCACTATAGTCCGCATAATTAGTAAATATATCATCAACGAATACACCACAATTATCCGCGATAACAACTTTCTTAAAAAGTCCCCAGATGATTTGCCTCAATCCATCTATGGCGTTATTAGTGGTAAAGTTTCTTTCTTTGAGAAACTGGGGCAATAGATTAGTGGCTCTCTCAATAGGTCCTGCCACAAGCTGAGGAAAGAAACTAATGAAAGTGGCAAAAGCTATAAAATTCTTAGTCGGTTCTATTCTTCCTCTATATATATCTATCGTATAACTGAGTGTCTGGAATGTATAAAAACTAATCCCTACAGGCAATATGATACTAAGTGTTCTTGCATTAAGCTCGATCCCCAATAATCCAAATGCCTCTACAAAATTGTCAACGAAAAAGTTATAATACTTGAATATTGCAAGCAGACCTAGATTAACCATCAGGCTCAACCAAAGAAATCTTTTTTTCGATTTCTGAGTAGTGCTTTGTGACATGAATATGCCAATGGTATAATCTGTAACCGTACTTAACGAGATAAGAAATAGAAAACGCCAATCCCACCATCCATAGAAAATATAACTTGCGACTAATATGAATATGTTCTGCTTGGTATAGCTCTTCTTTAGGGCAAACCAATAGACCACAAAGACTATGCAGAAGAAAATTAAAAATTCTATGGAATTAAATAGCATTTATATATTCAACACTAAAATGAAGCAGAGATTAGTAATCTAACTCGACCTTACCTTCTGCCAATAATTTATCACAAATGAAAAAATCCAATGGCGAATCTATGTCAACGGAGTTAATTTCGCTCATGACATATTTTTTCACTTTTTTGAGTGATGAGATACTTTCTCTATACAGTGCCTCTATCTTGAAGTAGTAGAATGCACCATTAATTTGCCAGTAATCAGGTAAGGCCTGACGATACTGAAAATTACCTTGCATACATTTCTGTATATAGCCCGATTCGTTCTCCGTATATAAATTAAAATAGGGATTGACCTTACTCTTATTTACTGATATAAGCATATCCATGTCATCATCGATATGAGAAAGAAAACCATTCATCTGAGATTGCAGGCGTAATGGTGATGTGGGCTGTAATAATAACAAGCCCTCATATTTCTTTTCTTCATTTTGATATTCTTCTATTGCGTGTAATATGACATCGCGCATACCTGACGTATCAGCTGCCAAATGATCTGGTCTTACAAACTGGGGCTTATAATCTATAAGTTCGCAGGCCTCTATAATATCCTTATCATCCGTGGTTACACAAATCTGATCGTCAGAAAAATGTGTTCTCGCCAATCTAATAGAATAATGAATAAGGGGAATCTGATTTAGCGTTTTGATATTTTTACGTGGCACGCCCTTAGACCCACCCCTAGCGGGAATCACGACAAGTATTTTTTTGGTATCTATCACTAGCTTGCTACAGCACTAATCTAAAAGAAGTAATAACACACTAACATCTGATCGCCCTATCCAGAATCTCAAAAGCATTTTGCTCTGGAGTTGTATTCTTTTTGAGGTATAGGTTTTTAAATCGACTGTAGGTTTGGTTATCTACTTTTGGCAACTGCAATCTTTTTGCCTTTGAGGTGTTATTAATTCCGACTAATGGACTTTTTAATCTATCAGCTAACATGTATGTGTACTTAAAGCTAATAGGCACTAAACTCTCTATGTACTTGCAATGCAAAAACATGAGCGGCTTGTTATAATATACAGCATAAGACAAAGCCGTAGAATAGAATGTCAGCACCAGCTTAGCATTCCTTACCTGGTTGGCTGCGTCTTTATAATATATCTTTCTACCACCAAAGAGGTTCTCATCATACTCCACACGTGGATGTGCGCTTATGACCACTTCGCAGCCAAATTTTTCTTCGATGATATCAAAGAACTTATTAAGAGACTTATAATGGTGAGTGATCTTATCTTGATCCTTCCTGTTTAGATCAGGATGTCTGACGAATCCTTGATCTATAAAGGCGATTTCTTGTTGCTCCGTCTTGTTATTAATGGCACAGGTCGTGTAATCTGGCGATGGCACATGGACTGGCTTAGTTTCTCCATTCGCAAGACTTTTTCTCCATGACTTCTCATTTACGATCATCGCGTACTTTGCGTGAACATCTACGACTGGAGCAACTTTGGTTTTCTTTTTGACTATTCTATCCTTCAATAATCCTATGACTTTTGCGACTAACTTTCCTATATCTCTCTTTCTGACATAGCTCATAAGCACATCTCTTTTGCTTATGGATGGCATTGGCTTAAAGTCATGAACTACAAAATCAACACCACTTTGCTTTATTTCTTTCAGTATAAAATCGGGAAATGAAGAGATAAAGAAAAAGAGTGAATTGCTCTCTGCTCGACGACTCAATAATTGTTTAAAGTCGCCAATAGAATCAATAACCTTTAGATTATCAAATGCCATTGGGTCAATAGGCTTAAACGACTCTGCGTATTCTCGTCTTGTCAAATACGATATATCCCAAAACTCAACATTGTAGCCCAAATCAATCATGGTATCCAATCCAAAATCTTCGTAGAACACTCTGGAAAACTTGGATTGGCTTAGGTAAATAAAGTTTTTAGGTTTCAATACTTCTTGCAAAAAATTAGGAAAAATCTATACTATGGATTTCTCTTTCAGCTTTCTTAAAATCGTCATGCTTACCTATGTCCAACCAATAGCCATGTATCGGGTACTGCACCACACGTTTTCCGTTATTAATTAGCGTTTCTATGAAATCCGTGGCATCAAAATAACTACCTTCAGGTATGTATTTCAACATTTCCTTTTTGAATACATATATACCCCCGTTAGAATAATAGGTATAGGTAGGCTTTTCCTTAATTCCAGATACCAGATTGTTTTCAAGTTCGAATACACCATACGGCACCTCAACCTGATATGGCACAGTCGCTATGATCATATCAGCAGATTCATTCAAGAACTTGATAAACATTTTTTCATAATCCAGATTAGTGAGCAAATCAGAGTTCATCACTAATATATATTCGTTCTCGAATGAAGGAACCAATGACAAAGAACCAATTGTCCCTAAGGGTTTGTCCTCACATATATAGCCTACATCCAAAGCCCTATCTGCCCCATCGCCAAAATATTCCTTCAATTGTTCTCCAAGATAGTTGATCGAAATATATAGGTTCTTGAGGCCGAATAACTTCAATCTATCTACATTATATTCTATAATCGGCTTATCACCTATTTTCAGAAGAGGCTTGGGCGTATTCTCCGTAAGCGGTCGCAATCTTACCCCTTTTCCTCCAGCCATAATCACTGCATCTATTGGCAGCTTTGATCTCAGGTTTTTAAAGTTTAGAATTTCGACTATTTGCCTATTCTCATTGACTATAGGTATCAAATTAATCTTCCGTTCGTCTCTCCAATAAACCAACTTCAAAATATCCAAATCACTTTCCATCACATACTTAGGAGACTTGTTGGCATATTCTAATATCTCATTATTAATAGTTAGTCCATCTATCAGCCCCCTTCTCATATCGCCATCCGTTATAGAACCTAATAGTGTATGTTGCTCGTCCACAACGAACAAAGTATCATCAGATGCCAGTCCATCTAATTTTATAAGACAATTGACCACAGAGATTTTATGATCTACTAAGTACTTAGATTTCTTCATTAAACGGCATTAAGTTCTTCTTCCAATATTTGTACGACCTTTTCGCAGGTATTTCCTTCTCCATAAATGCAGGAATTACGCGGATCTTGAGCATTGCCTTCATAGAGTTTATTTATCTCTTGGATAACAGAATCTGGATCGGATGGAACATGTATAATATGGTCTTCTGAGATTCTACCCTCTTGTCTCTTACCGACATTGACAACCATTTTATCAAAGTAAGGTGCCTCTATAATGCCACTGCTGCTATTACCCAATACAAATCGACAATCTTGTAATGCGGCATAATAATACTTCGCGCCCAAACTCTTCACGACAAACACTCCATTCACATTTCTCAGCCTTTCTATAGTCTCCACAATCGGTTCTGAGCCGATATCCCCATTAGGATAAGTGAGCAACACTTGGTCACCATGACGAAGTATAGTTTTTACACTCTCCTCCAAGACCTTCGCCACATCTTCATTATAAAAAGTAACAGAGTGAAAAGTGATTAGCACAAACTGACCAATGACTAACTCTGGTAATAATTCCTTAATACTAACGGCGTTATCTTTCCACTTCATTATAGCCTCTATAGCCACAGACCCTACATTAAAGATTTTCTTTTTTACGATTGGCAAAGAATCAAGAACCTCCTTTGCTGAAGATGTGGTTACAAAACTGTAATCGGCAAGATTAGATATATTATATCTATAAATATTATCCAATGCTCCTTGAGTAAAAACGCCACCCCCAAAATGCGCAATCGGAATATGCTCCAAATGTGCGGCTAAGGTAGCTGCATAACTCTCCACTCTATCTCCAAATATAAACATCACTGCTGGACGAATCTTATTTAATCTTTGCGAGATTTCTTTGATTAGTTCAGAAAAACTGAGTGGCGAGAATGTGTTCTCTTCTTCACTAAGATGGATCAGTTCGAGATTATCTAATCCGTCCTTTTCTATTTCTTTTATTGTATAACCGTACTTCTCAGAAAGATGGAAACCAGAAATAAACAAGCTATAATCAAAGGATGAGTTCTTAATCTCAAAAATGAGATTTTTCATAATCCCATATTCTGATCTAGAGCCTGTAAAGAAAGCTATCTTTCTATCCTGGCTCAACTCAGATATTCTGGCTTGATGATTCTATCCTCTTCCACATCTACCAGAAGTTGTCGGCCTATGACCTTATCCATATCTAATGGACTTATACCAAATCCCGGTCGCTTAATAACTAGGTCCTCTCGGGTTATGACATCGTCCTTCTTTAATTCTCTTGCCGCGATGATACTCTTTCTGGCAGAACGTCGTACTTCTTCTTCTCTTTTAGTGAAAGTCTTAGTCTCGGGACCCGATATAATTGTTTCTACATCTCTTATAGCTTTAACTAGGTCGCCAAACTCTTCTATAGTAATGCTCGCCTTATGATCTGGTCCTTCTAGGTTTTTATCCTTAGTAACATGTTTTTCTATAATCGTTGCACCTTGACTTACGGCAACTACACTGGCAATATTGCCAATGGTGTGATCAGAAAACCCTGCAGGATATCCAAATGTAGACGAGATTTTACTCATAATACCCATATTGACTTCTTCAAACTGAGTCGGATAATTGCTTATGCAATGTAGTATTGTGATATCCTTCTTTTTATATTTATTCAGGAGACCAACGGCTTTTTCTATATCGTCAAACGTGGCCATACCTGTAGAGAGTATCACAGGTATATCGGTCTTAGCAATTACATCCATCATATCGACTGAAAATATCTCCCCTGAGGCTATCTTAAGATATGGCAACTCAAACTCAGACAATAAAAACTCAAGACTCGCTAAATCAAAAGCAGAACACAAATAGTCCACATTATTCTCCCTACACACATTATAAAAGAGTCTATGCTGTTCATAACTCAGCTGATGACGTTTGGCCATCTGAATAGGGCTTTTGCTCTTTTCATTTTGTTTTTGATACTCCGGCTTGAATGAGTCCTTAGAGTATACATTCTCTGGAACTGCAATCTGAAATTTGATTGCGTTAACACCGATTTTGGAAAGCTTTTCTATCATTTCTATAGCCAATGCTTCGTCACCATTATGATTGGGGCCGATCTCTGCTATAATATATGCTTCTTTACTTTTCATTGATTGGTTTTGCTGGAACACCAAATAGGATTTGATTTTCCGATGTATTTTTTACCACGACCGCGCCAGCACCTATAAGATTGTTTTTAGAGATGCTTACGCCAGATATTACAGAGGCCCCTATAGCAACTAATGAGTTGGCGCCCACGGTTGCATTGGCACCTACATTGACACCGGCAGATATGAGGACATGATCCTCTATGTGTGTATGATGTCCTACAGAACAGTTTAATGCCAGTATACAGTTATTGCCTATTGTCGTATTGGTATTAATAGACACGCCAGAATACATGATGACACCTTCTCCTATTGTGGCATTGCTTGAGATACTCACATTAGGATGTAAAACTGATATGAATGTAAAGCCTGCTTGTTTGAATTTATCAAAAGTGCCCTGCCTTTTTTCTGTATTTCTATAGGCGCCCACCGCATTGACGAGTTGTACACTATTATCAGTCGAGCTTATTATATCTTGATCATTACCTAATACTGGGAATCCCATAAACTGATCTCCTTTATTAAGATTTTCAGATGCAATTCCGATGATATTTATATCATGGATTTCGCTGATGATGTCAATGACAACTTCTGCGTTATCACCATTACCGATTATAATAACGTCGTGCATTACGATAGACTATCTCTGCCAGATTTTAGCAGGTATGCCCACATATATTTTATCTCCTTCGCAATCTTTAGATACAAATGACATGGCGCCAACGACTACTTTGTCACCTATGACTATACCATGCTGTAAGACGGCATTAGTACCTATGAAGCAATCCTTACCTATTTTCGCACCACCGATGGTATCCAGCTTGGTACTTAAGTTATTAGTCATAACACGTGGACAGATATAAGTATTATCACCGACGACGACACCACGCGCTAAGATAGTATCATACCTTAGTGTGACATTATTCATGACAGTAACATTACCCGAAGTCTTGACTCCCGAATCCACATAGCAGTCTTCTCCTATTTTGGTGTTAGGTCTTAATTCCACATTACTTTTGACCACCGTGCCTTTACCTATGGTCACATCGCTATCTATAATACAATAGTTTCCGATGACGACATTTTCTCCTATGGTCACATCACTGCCGATGACACAGAAGTGCCCTATCTTGACCGAAGGATGAATGTTAGCTTGTTCAGATATTATTGACGTTTGCATAAGAATTGTTTTAGTTAGTATAGATATATAAAAGTGTTACTGGTTCTTATAGAATGGAAATTGACTATAGATATTCTCTAAGGTTTCATTCGACTTACTCAATTGATCTATTATGTATTCTTCTAATTCTGGTGTGAAAGAAAATGAAGAATTAGAAAACTTAACAGAGGAAGCACTAGAGTATTTTTTCACTCTTTCCTGATCCAGATAGCCACAGGCTTTGGTTATTATCTCATCGGAATATCCCAATGAGAAAAAGTCATTGAGCGTATGTACAAATTTTTCTTTATCAATGGTTTTTGGATCCTTAGTATAGTGAATCCGTAGCTCATAATTACCTCTCTTCTTTTCCTCCAAAAATTGGGATAGAGAGTTATTGAATTTGATATAATACTCTATAGGGTTATATATTTTCTTAAGACGATCATACTCTTTCATACCGAGGCGATCAGAATATTGATCCGAAAGTCCTTTGTCAAGTATAAGATGTCGCAAAACACTTTTAGTATAACCAAATCCATCGCGCATCATAATGACTATCCTATTCTTATCTGAGCTTATGGGAATAAGTACTTTGTTCAAGGGCAGATGAGAATGATATACTTTAGCTGGATAGGTTCTAAAATAGCTGCGTTCGTCCGCAGATTGTAGGTGTTCTTTAAAGTAATTGAGATAAGACTTATTAGTAATAAAAATCTTGCCGTCAATGCCCAACAATTCGCATTCACAAGAATTGATTATGGCGGCGATCATAGAGTATCCACTTCTCGGAATAGTGCATATCAGTCTAGACATATCTTTCTTTTCTGTAGAAAGTCGCCTAGCTACTCTGACACCAGAGTGTATCGCTTTTTTCCAAATCTTTATATTCCTTCCTATACCCAAAAGACTAGCTCTTAGTTAGTTCATCAGACTTTTATCATACCAATCCTGCCCCACTCTAGCTGAGGGATGTATCCATCCATGCAGGTCGTCATATACAATGCAACCTCTGTTGGCACTATCACGTTTGACCTGCTTAAGTGCATTCCAGAATCTTTCTTGCGTATCGACCACACTAGACTCAACATCTTCCAATAATGAATTATATCTTTCTTGTACGGCCGATAATATTTCGTCCTCTGTAAGATCTACTAATTCTATATCATTGGATTCGTAGTCCACCGTAGAAAAATAGTAATGCGCAACATGCTCCTTCAGTGGTACAGGGTGACCAGAGGATTTGTACACCATGTTCTTAGGCACATGAATTATATTATGCCAGCTTATAAGATGAGCGATAGGCATGGCATTGACAAAAACGATAGGTCTCCGATATGCCACAGCGATAGAATCCATCCCTGTCAGTGTAGCAATTCCAAAATGACAGTTGGCAATAATCCATACATCTAATAACGGGGATGCACCTGTCTCAAAGGCATAGTCAATAATCTTGGGATGATCGGATGGAATTCTATTGAGCATCTTTTGCCCCATCCTCAGCACCCAAACGTCTCTATCTGCTAGCCACTCAGCCGCCTTTACATAGGATGCGATATCTGAATTTCTATACTCGTGGTGTTTTTGTATTTGCGATTGATTATTGGATTGCGTCTTAGCAGACAGATAACCTGAGTCTCTCACCATCAGCGCAACGAATTTTTCTCCTTCTTTCCATCCCTTGCTTTTTAGCCATGATTTGGCCTTATTGGTTTCCTCTTTCGTGAATGGCATGGTAACCCCTGTTCTCTCTACCACACCAGTCAAGTCTCTGCTCCCCGTTGTCCTTCCCGGCGGTCTATAATGCGACTCACCTCCAGGAATTTTTCTATTACACATATCCATCCATTTGACCCAAGGGCGGATATAAAAATGTCTATGCATAATATTAAGCCAAGCCTCATTGCAAGTTTTTCCAAGGGCATAATACCAATAGACATTACTCTTTTTTTCTTCTTGCCTCCGACCTAATTCTATCATCGCATCTACAGTCACATGACCTATTCTGCGCACATCAAAATATCCCAAATAAACATGCTTCCACGGACTAATCAATCTTATAATAAGTACAGCTGGAATGCATAATATCATAAGCACATACTGAGCAATGCGCTTGATAATAGATTTTACTTTATTCACCAGAATGATCTAGAGTACGAGTGATAAAGATTTTCTCTCTTTAGAAAGGACCAGTGAAACTTTTATCAGGAATGTCCAGATGCTCTGGTTCTCTCAGATCATCTTCTGATAGCTTGAGATCATGGTTAAGAATGTGTGCCGCCTTTTGAGCTATATCTACATATCTTGTATAGCAATACTTAGCCAGTGCAGGAGTGGATGGAATAGGTCCATTTTTGATTCCTACACGTTGAGGGTTTGACTTTAATTCTGTACATAGTTGTTCAGTTACAGTAGCGATAATTTCTGCGCTAATGCCATACTTTGTCCATCCATTATCGGCGACTAATAGATTCTTAGTCTTTGATACAGAAGTAAGAATGGTCTCGCTATCTAATGGACGCAAAGACCTTAGATCTATAACCTCCGCACTAATTCCGTGCTCCTCCAATAGCTTTGCCGCTCTAAGAGATTCCACAACCATAAGGGAGTTAGCCACTATGGTAATATCGCTACCCTCTTTAGCCACACGTGCTTTACCCAAAGGAACAGTATAATATCCCTCTGGCACCTCACCATGTGTATTATGCAACCATCTGTGCTCCATGTATATCACAGGGTTATTTTCCTCTATACTGGATATTAGCAGTCCCTTAGCATCATAGGGAGTTGCAGGCATCACTACTCTCAGTCCAGGTATATGAGCAAAGATCGCTTCGAGACTCTGCGAGTGCTGCGGACCTTGCCCCCATCCCTTACCTATAATCAATCGTATAACCATAGGCACCTTAAGCTGACCAGCTGTCATATAATGCCACTTAGCGGCTTGGTTAAATATCTGCTCTATAGCCAATAGTGCAAATTCTACCCTCTGGTGAGTCATGATAGGGCGCATTCCCATAATCGCTGACCCTATGGCCACACCTGTCATACCGTTTTCTGCCGTCGGCATATCCATGACTCGCTCATTACCAAATTTTTTGTGAAGATCTAAGGTCGTCCCGAAGATTCCCTTAGGATCGGGCACACCTAATCCGTACAACATTGTTGTCGGATCTTTCTCCATCATTATTTCTGTGGCTGAATTAATCGCTTGAGCAAATGTACTTGTACTCATATAATCAGTTAATGCTTAATTTCTTAGTTAATAAATTAATCTGCGTAAATGTGCGTATCTAATTCTGATACTGCAGGAAATGGACTCGATTTAGCAAAAGCAAATACATCATCCAACTGCTTATCGAAGGATTGATTCCATTCTTTGTCATAATTCTCGTCCCAATCACCAGACTCAACCAGCAATTTCTTTTCTAGGGCCAATGGATCACGCTTCATCCAGTTATCTAGCTCCCCTACTTTTCTATATCCCAGATCATTATCCCAGAACGGACCACAATGCTCTAACCATCTGAAGGTCTCAAATAAGACCAGTGCTGGACCATTGCCCGCTCTCACATGATCTATCGCTTGCTTAGACTTATTTCTCACCTCTCGTACATCATTACCATTACCAGACACGCTAAATACACCGTGCGCTTTTGCCAGTTCGTCAATGCGTCTATTCTTGGACTGCCTCACCTCTAATGGAGAATAGACAGAATAGAAATTGTTTTCACATACAAATAATACAGGCAAGTTTTTCAAAACTGCAAAATCCAAACTTTCGTGAAATGAACCTTCCTCAGTCGCTCCATCTCCAAAGAAGACTATCGAGATGCCCGATTGCTTTTGCATTTTCATAGCCATGCCTACACCGACGCTTACAGGAATCATACTACCCACAATCGGTATCGCTCCCAGAAAACCAACACTCAGATCCATCAAGTGCATAGACCCTCCTTTGCCCTGAGTACATCCAGCGTCCTTACCATATATTTCGCAGATCATAGACTTGATATCGCCTCCTTTGGCAAGATAATGGGCGTGGCATCTATGCGCACTGATGGCTTTGTCATCATGATCTAATAATGAGCAGATGCCCGCAGATACTGCCTCCTGTCCTATGGACAGGTGCACTGGGCATCTCATCTGTTGCTCTGGATATAGGTCGGCTATTTTTTGCTCTACCTTCCTTATTTTGAGCATTTCGTAGTACAGGTTATTGTTTGCTTCCTGATTCATCCGCTTTATTGTTCTTTCTTTAGCAAATATTTATAAACGACTAATAATACTTATCAAGCTCTTTGGTACCAAGAATCTACTGGAGCGACACGATCCTTTGGTATATCGTTAGTATCCAGTCTGGCTAACTTATAACGATGTGATGTAGTGAGGTCCGCGACATCCACCTGAGTGGTAAGTGCAAACTTAAAATCATACCTATCCATCAGTTCTACCGTCGTATCATTATAATTACCGTAAGGATAACACATGGTATACTTCTCTGGATCAGCTCCGATTTTCTTTAGAAAACTTAGCGACTCCTCTATCTCCGTAATTTGTTCTTGATCTGATAACGACCCTAACCAAGTATGCTTATAACCATGACTACCAAAGTGCATCCCATGGCGTGACATACATTCTATCTGCTCTACATCCATATATAATTCTCGGCAGAACTGCTCCTCTTCCACATCAACGATTTTCTCAAAAAGGCTTTTAGACATTTTACCTCTTAGAGATTCATCCAATTCTCTTTGTAATAACCTTTTTATAAATATGACATCACCAGTATCGAAGCGATTGGCAGTAGCCAGTTTGTCATAGTAGTGAGAAAAACTTTCTAAGTTATACTCCTCTCTATAAAGATCTAATTGATTCTTTATCTCCTTGATGATTTTTGATTTATCATCTTCTGCAGCCAGTATAAAGTGAATTTTATTCACATCTAACAAGCTATGATCTAGTATAGCTCCAGCAGGAGGAAAGAATAATCCTTGGATTCCCAACTTGTCCAGAAAAGGAAAGACGTAATCAAAGTGATCCGCATATCCATCATCAAAAGTGAGCATAACAGACTTTGGTGGTAGTACCTTATCGTTTTCTATGGCATCTATTACCTCCTCCGCAGTTACAAAATGGTAATTCTTATTTAGGTAAGATACCTGCTCCTTGAATAATTTCACATCCAGACCTTTGATACTTGGATATCGACTATTCTTGAGGTCTCTTACATAATGATACATAACAATGGTAACTCGATTGCTATCCATTATTTTTCTTTATTTGAGATAATCGTGCAATACGATCCCTATCTGCATCTATTCTAGTAAAATAAACGTACTCCCTTTTTAACTCCTTGATCTTATCATTATAAGTCTTACTCTGCAGTACGATAAATTCATGGTTAGGTCTTTTCTGGATAGGTGCCGTCACCAATGGCAATATGCAGACATCATCATCGACTAACTTAATAAAACCGACTTGCTCCAGCTCGGACTTATAAAGTACACCGTACATACCAAAGTCGATATATATAGTTTCGTTGTTACGGCATTTCTCTACAGTATGCGCTAAGAGTTTTTCTACTCCGAGAGGATGACCATAGAGATCTATTATCCTTGTCGTCATATAGTTCTTAGGTAGAAGCATTTCTTCTCGTAGAACGATGTATGATTTTACGTGGTTATTTTCCATGTAGCCATACACGCTGTATGTAACATAAGGATTATCAAAGATGCGCCATCTCAGAAAGTCAACACTTCGATTAGTCGTAATCGTATTATCAAAGACCAGATCATACTGAAAGTCTTCGAAATTATCTGAGGTTAATTCTATAATATTTGGATCTGCATGTATGGCGACTGGCTCAGAGAGAGCTAGCAAGTTAGTCACCTCCTTTATATCATAGCCTAAGTCCTCGGCTACCTCGAAAGCTTTATCATCCAACACATAGATAAATCTATCTAATGTCTGCTTTTCAAAAATATTATATCCTAATTTCTCATAAAAGAATGGCGCCTTAAAAGGCATACCGATGACGGCATTAGCCACATTATTTTTATGAATATAATCTACGATTCCACCATTGATTCCTTTACCTCTCCAGTCAGGTAATGTGTAGGCATTGACACCCCACACTAGTGGCACCAATTCACCATCCATAACTAATTCGTAATACAGACCGCCGTAGTGTGATACGACCTTATTCTCTTTGGTCAAACCGAGCACGGAAAAACTCAAGGCTTCTTTGCCAGTATCAAATGGATCAAAATAATAGCTAACAAAATCTTTATCTTGGAAAACGGTGTGATTGCCGTAGGCTTCCACAAAGAAAGCTGTCATTCTTTCCAGATCTTCTTTAGTAGCCGACCTGATTGTGATTTGATCCGTATCCGACATCAACTTAGAATATGTGCTATTCCCTTTAGAGAATATAGAGCTTACTTAAGCTCTATATTCTGCATTCTTTTTATGTTGAAATATCTTTCGCTATTTAAGCTATCAGGCAAAAGACCTTCGTCAAATGCCTTCACTAAATCCTCCGAAGCCTGCTTGATCGTATGGGTCGCCACGAAACCTAATTCGTCTTTGATCTTCTTAGACGATACATGATATGATCTGTTATCATCTGTCGGAGTCGTCACTAGCTCTACGTCGTCACCGACTACCGCTTTGACCGTATCCGCAAGTTGACGTACACTCTGATTTTCGTAACCCGCATTATAGATGTTGCCACCTATTTTTTCTTTAGGTGCATCCAGCAAAGTGACGTAAGCCTGTACCATATCTGCGATGTGGATATTTGGTCTTAATTGTTCGCCACCGAAAACCGTAATCTTTCTATTATGATAGGCCAGATTAGTCAGAATATTGACCACGACATCTAATCGTTGTCTTGGAGAATATCCACAAACCGTCGCTGGTCTTATTGTCACAGTGGTAAAATCATCAGCTTGATACTCATTGAGTATCTTCTCGCATTGCGCCTTGAACTTAGAGTAATCCGTCAACGGTTTTAGCTCCATATCCTCGTGCACATCTGGTACATCTTTGATACCATAGACACTGGAAGAAGAGGCATAGATAAATCTATCCACACCAGCATCTTTGCTTATCTCTACCAATGGTCTGAATGCGTCCAAATTAATGGATTTTCCTAGATCAGGATTTAGCTCAAAGCTCGGATCATTAGATATGCAAGCCAAGTGAATGACATTATCATGACCAGGAATGTTTTTCTTTAGCAGTTCTTGATCTCTTATGTCTCCCTTAATCATTGTAAGATTAGGGTGAGATTTTATAACGTCCTCACCATATATCATCAGGTCTAATACGGACACTTTATATCCTAACTCTAATAACCTCGGCACTAGCATAGCACCGACATAACCAGCACCGCCGGTTATAAACACACTTTTACTCATTAATTATGTTGTTTCGTCTTATTTTAACTCAAATACCACCTACTCAAAGTAGGTGGGTTACTTAACACGGACTAAAGTCCTACTTGCATTAACCAAGAAAGAAGTTCTCCGCTCCATCATTTGGATTTGGGCGATGACCTTCTATATAGTGCTGAACCATTTCATCGGTGATGTTTCCAGAACTAAATGCACCGTAACCTCGACTCCAAAATCGCCTACCCCAATATCGACTCTTTATCTGTGGGTATTCCTTTTGCAGCTTCGAAGAACTCCTTCCTTTTAATTGTTTGCTTATCTCACTAACCGATAACTTCGGTGGATATTCTATATGCAAATGTATATGATCTGAACTAACCACTCCTTTTAATATCCTTATATCCAGCGCATTACAGTCTTGGCGAAGCAAATCTCTACATCTCTTCTTAATCTCTCCTTTCAAAACTTTATATCTATACTTTGTAACAAATATCAGATGAACCGTAAGCCAACTTGACGTATGACTACCTTTACGTACCTTTGACATCCAATTTTTAACCAAAGATAGAAATGAAATTTATCGCTCTAAAGAGCGAGGATTTAAACCTTTATTGTGACCATTAAAGACTACAGATAATAAGATATAGGACGGCATACTTAGTGCAGACGCCTATCGCCGTTCCATTATATGTAATGAACTACTAATGAACACCTGAGTGAAAAATTAGACAACGATTTTGTTCTTATAGAAGAAAATAGTAGCGACGTAGCCCATAGAATATTTAGATCCAAGTCATAGTTCTTCAAAGGTGAAATTATAATAATCGAGTCTGAATAAATGATTTATCTAAAAAGTCAAATCTTGGTGAATCGAATAGAATCAAGCCGATATTTAAATTAGATAGATATTATTTTTGCCTCAGACTAACAATATAAAAATTATAACAAATTTTTGAATCACGCATTGCTCATATTAGATATTGATGAAACATTGATTTACGCAACAAAATCAAAATTGTCAAGAGACGAAGATTGCAAAGTTTTTAATTACTATGTATATGAAAGACCAAATCTTGAGACATTCTTAGAACACATAAAATTAGACTACAAACTAGCAATTTGGTCCTCCGCAAGTGATGATTATGTAGAAGAGGTGCTTAAACAAACAGTCCTCAGAAACTATGAATTTGAATTCGTATGGGGAAGATCTAAAGCAACTTATAGGAGAAATTTTGAACAAGACGAACTAAGAATTTATGGAACCGACAGTTCTCATTACCACTACGTCAAATCTTTAAAGAAAGTAAAGAAACAGGGATATCAAATTGAGAGAATTCTAATAGTGGATGATAGTCCACATAAGTCAAAGTTAAACTATGGAAATGCGGTATATCCCAAATCATATCAAGGAGAAATTGAAGACGAAGAACTAACTATACTTGCGAAATACTTAACTTCAATTAAGGATTGTGAGAATTTTAGACAACTTGAAAAAAGAACATGGAGAACAAAGCACTACACGTAATACAGGAGCCTGTTGACAAACTATCGACTCATACTTAGGATGCTTTAAAGGTATTCCGCGTCTTAAAGAATGCTTAAAAAGAAAAAGTTTTGCCCCAAACTCTGCACCGGTTTCCGTTTAGATCAATTAGTGCCTGCTACCAATTTTTATAAAATCCCACTTTAGACTTTACAAAAAATTATAATATACCTACTTTTAATCTTTCTCTTTAACATAGAATATGCCTAAAGGTAACGCCATAACGAAAGAAGAGTATGCAGAGATCGCAGTAGAATATGACGCGTTACTAAGCAAGGCCCGCCCTAAGTGTACAGAAGAAGACCTTAAAAATCTGGATTCGGCATACAAGATGATCTTGGACGCTCATAATTATCAGCGTCGTAAGTCAGGTGAGCCTTACGTATTCCATCCCATAGAGGTAGCACGTATATGTCATGATGAGATAGGTCTGGGAGCGACATCGGTTGTCTCTGCCCTACTGCATGATGTCGTAGAGGATACCGTCGTCACTCAGGAAGAAATCAAAGATGAATTTGGCGAAAAAATATCCCTCATCGTCGATGGTCTCACTAAGCTGGACGGAACCTATAATGTAGAGAACAAGCAAGCCGAAAACTATAAAAAAGTACTCAGCTCACTGGTCCATGATGTACGTGTCGTCCTTATCAAAATGGCAGACCGTCTGCATAATCTGCGGACCATAGACTCGATGCCGAGAGAGAAGCAAATCAGGATAGCGGCTGAGACGGAGTATATCTATGCGCCACTGGCTCATCGTCTTGGTCTATATAATATAAGAACAGAATTCAACGATATATGTCTCAAGATCAATGATCCTGAGCGACACAAAAAACTCACTAAAAAACTACAAGAATCAGAATCTGATCGAGCCAAATACATCAAAGAACTGATC
This sequence comes from Saprospiraceae bacterium, assembly GCA_020628095.1. Classification (GTDB taxonomy): domain Bacteria; phylum Bacteroidota; class Bacteroidia; order Chitinophagales; family Saprospiraceae; genus RFSX01. The sequence continues at coordinate 55,530 of JAHDFP010000005.1, read as the reverse complement.
GGACCACTCAAGGATAAGCTCAATGATCTGGAGATAGACTACAGGGTGATGGGACGACCCAAGGCTATATCCTCTATTGCAGCGAAAATCGAAAAGAAGCAGGTACCGTTCGAAGAAATCTATGATCTATTTGCCGTGCGTATCATCGCGGATGTCGAAAAAGAGAAGGAGAAAAGTGTCTGCTGGCAGATATACTCGATTATCACTGACGTTTATAATCCGATACCAGAACGACTCAAGGACTGGATCACCACGCCTAAAAGCAACGGCTACGAGTCTCTGCACACCACCGTCATCGGACCTAATGGTAAATATGTAGAGGTGCAGATCAGGACGGAGCGCATGGATGATATTGCAGAGCGTGGCTTTGCTGCGCACTGGAAATATAAAGGTGTCAAGGACAGCAACAATGTCTATGATAAGTGGCTAGATAATATCCGCACCCTACTCGATACGCAGCATTCTGATGCGATAGAATTCGTGAGTGATTTTAAGACCAATTTATTTATCAAAGAGGTCTTTGTATTTACACCTAATGGGGATATGCGTATGTTGCCAGAGGGTGCGACGGCATTGGATTTTGCATTTGACATACACTCTGATGTCGGATATCATGCGACCGCCATTAAGGTCAACAACAAGCTCGTCCCGATGGGACATAAGTTGGCTAACGGAGATCAAGTACATGTCGTCACTAATAAAAACCAAAAACCGTCTGAGCACTGGCTCAAAATGACAGTCACAGGCAAGGCCCGATCCAAGATCAGGTCTGCGATGAAAGAAGAAAAACGTCAGAAAGGAGAATTGGGGAAAGAGGCACTGATGCGGAAACTTAAGAACAACAAATTGCCTTTTGAGGATAATGTGGATTTTCTGGTTAAGCACTTTGGATTTAATAATCGGCCTGATCTCTATTTTGCGCTGGCGATCGGTGACCTTAAGATGCCTGATATTAAATTATTTGAGATAGAAAATGCCAAGATTACTGGTCTGAAAAAAATCGAGTCTGAGGAACAATCAGGTCATCAGGCACCTGCCGATAAGATCAATACGACTAAGGCAAAAAGGACCAAAGTCAAAAGCAAATCCAACATACTTGTTGATGGTGAACCCATTGACCAGTATGATTTTTCGTTGGCACGTTGTTGTTCTCCTGTGCAGGGTGATGATATCTTCGGTTATCTTACTTCAAGTCATGGCCTGAAAGTGCATCGCATCAATTGCAAAAACGCAACGCATCTACTGGCTAATTATAGTTACAGAGTACTCAAAGCAGAGTGGACAGGAAGTTATGATACTAATTTTATAGCAGAACTGGCCATAGAGGGAATAGATTCTGGACCTGGTGTGATACAAGCCATCGCTGGTGAGTTATCTAATAAGCTCGGCATCAATATCAGATCATTTAGCATGGAAGGTACAGAAGGCTTTTTTCAGGGTAAGATTTCTTTATTTGTAAAGAACAAGGACGAACTCAACCAAGTTATTAATGCGATCAAGAACTTAGAGGGAATATCCAATGTTACTAGAGTCATAAAGGATGACTAATACCAAAGAACACATAGAAAAAATAATAGAGGAAGTCCGTACGATTTTCACTAACTATCTGGAGAAGAATCAGTCGCGTAAGACACCGGAGCGTTATGCCATCTTAGAGGAAATCTATAGGCGTAACGATCATTTTGATGCGGAGGCTCTCTATATCCACATGAAAAACCAAAACTATCGCGTATCCCGTGCGACGGTATATAATACCTTAGAGATATTGGTAGCTTGTGATCTGGTTACGAAGCACCAGTTTGGTAAAAATCTGACGCAATACGAAAAGTCCTACGGGTTTAAGCAACACGATCATTTGCTCTGTGTAGATTGCGGCAAGGTGACAGAATTTTGCGATCCGCGCATCCAAAATATCAAAGACATGATGGGTGACTTACTCAAATTTAATGTCACACACCACTCTCTCAATCTATATGGCAAGTGCGATGGCGCCTGCGAAAAAACGGCTTAGTTCTTAGTCGGAATCGGCGAATCGTGAGGGTCTTTCTTAGGAAATCCGAGCGTCTCATCTATCTCATCCAACAATTCTTCTGTCAGATAGTGCTCTATCATATCGGCTTCGTCGTGTATCTGGTCAGATTTTAGTCCCATTTGTTTGACCTGATAGGTTTCCCATAGCCTGTGTGCTCTTACCAGCTTCTGCGCCCTCGCCCGTCCCTCATCACTGAGTATCACTTGACTATCTTGTAAGGTGAGTAAGCTACTGCGGCTCATCATCTTAGCGTAAGAGCGGATTCTGGATTCTGCCAGTTCCAGATTATCAGAGATAGCCGCTATGGACATACCCTCTTGCAGAGGTTTCTTGATGACTTGACGGAGTATATCTTCTCGTAAGACTCTTTTCTTTTCGACCCTTTGCTGGTGATATTTGAATAATAGACCTTTAGATGGAGAGAACACCACTGCCAATAGGTAAAAACCCGTCGCCACCAGAGTCATCGCCGGACCAGGTGGGGCATCATAGATTATAGATATCAGTAATCCGATCACCGCAGAAAATATACCCAAGAGTGCTGATAGTACCAAGACTCTTTTGAGCCGATCTGATAATAAAAGAGCAGTCGCTGCAGGCGTGATAAGCATAGCTACAACGAGTATAACCCCTACCGCACGCAATGAGGCGACAATGGCAAAAGACAACAACAGCATAAGAAAATAGTGTATCATCTTAGATGATATTCCCATCGTCTCGGCTATCGTCGGTTGGAACGTGGTAATAAATAACGGTCTGTAAAATAGTGTCACACTCACTATCGTATATATGGCTATCCCTATCGTCAGATATAAGTCCTCGTCTGAGATTCCGAGTACATTACCGAATAAAGAATGGACTAGATCGAGATGTACACCTCCATTACGATTCATCCATGTGATGCCGACTACACCTATAGAAAACATCGCCGTGAATATGATACCAATGGCTGCGTCATTTTTAGTCGGAACATTCTGCTGTATCCATGAGATAATAACCGCAGTGACGATACCAGCCACCGTAGATCCTACAAAAAAACCTATCGTGCTATATCCCACGAGCATAAAAGCAACGAATATACCAGGCAACACCGCATGAGATAAGGCATCACCTATCAAAGACATATTCTTTAATACTATAAAGCACCCCAATACGCCACACATCATCCCCACTAGCGAAGAAACGATGAGCGCCCTAGGTGCCCAAGGATAAGAAAATGCCTCTATTATTTCTGCCATATAAAAATAATATTAACCAAATTTAATTCATTTTTTAGATTTGTCTAAATATTTGAATGACTAATAACCGAATCGTTAGCACACCCCTTGTCAGCTTTTGGTATCCTTACTAACAGATGCTAAATATTCTCTTATTATCCCCTCTTTCATAGCATAAGGAGATACCCATAACCTAGCAATAGAAGGAAACAAGTCCAAAACCACCCGAATCAAAAGAAAAGACTCCAAACTCAGATCCGCACGATCTTCATTCATAAAAGATAACTGCTTTCTTTCTTCTGAGGACTTGCTGATGATAATGTTCGCTAATTCCTTGATATAATTTACATCTATATAATTCCCTTGTGGATGTGGCGATAAGCCCATATACTGCTCTGATATCTCGAATGGACCCGATGCACCAATCAATATCTCTGGAACAAACTCTGGCATAATCTGCAATCCCGATCTTATCTGCTCCATTAGGTCTTTAGTGATAACATCCACTTCTTCCTCCTGTATGGGATCACAGGGTCGATATTTCTTCCTTAACGCAGAAATACCTATATCCAAAGACATCTGATGAAGTAGTTCTTCTCCTCGCGAAAAAATAAACTCCACGCTACCACCCCCAATATCCAAGGTCAAATAATTCGTATCCGCTTCTAATCCCAGCAACTTAGTCCCTTCGAATATATATCGCGCCTCATCTGATCCACTAATAATCTCTATATCAAGACCATATTTTTTCTTGACCTCCGCGATGATCAGTTCTCTATTATCGGCTTGTCTAAGCGATGCGGTGGCAACAACTTTGACATATTCTATTGCGTGTTTGTCCAAAGCAGCTCTCGCATCTGCTAACGCAGAATACAGTCGTTCTTTAGCGGCATCCTTAATATGATGTAAGCCTTCTTTGGCGATATAGGCAAAGATTCTTTTGCGGTCCACGACATCTATGCCATGACTCTCTGTGATACGAGCAATCAGATAATGTATGGTGTTACTACCGATGTCTATAACACCTATTTTCATAATAGGAGGCTTATTGTCCTGTGGCTTGTTTTCTGGCTTCCAGACCCTTCTGTATCATGGTACCAAAAAATGCTCTACCCTGCTCAGACATTTTATTAGCATACTTGGGTTTGCCATCAATGAAAAATACATAGAAGGCACAGTTCTCGTCCAGATAGATATCCGCCTCGAATATGATGTCACCCCCCACTCCATAAAACTGTCGACCAAATGGAGACTTACAAGTTGATGGAATATTGGGTTGTGCCTCCTGAGAAAAATAGGTCAGATTAGTCCTTATGCTAGCCTGTTCCGTCTGGTTCATGCTGAAAGGTAGATTATGAAAGATGTAATCTATCAAGTCACCCTCGTTCCACATTTTCATAACTAAGTCTGCTGGAATAGCCTCAAATCCACCATTGGTTGCGGGTTGCTGAGTCGCATTAGCAGGCTGAGATGTAGGAGCCGTATCTGTCGGTGTGTTTTTGCAAGAAAAAACCAAGAAGGCTGTTATTATCAATAATATCCGTGTAAGCATAGGTCAGAAGTTATATTCCGTCCTGAATGTCCAGTAAAAGCTGTCCAACGTGTTACCTCTAAACACCATCGGACCTTCCAGCACATTAAGAAAAGAATCTGTATAGAAAATTCTTAAAGTTAATCTTTTTGAGAAGGAATAATACACACCAATACGTCCTCCCAGGTCGCTTTTTCTAAAACTGTTCTCCAGACCCTTTAGTACAGGATTATTAGTTGCTACAGAAATAAGATAACTATAAGATAATCCAGCAAACGCACCGACCTTGTAATAATCGTCCTTACTGATATACCAATCGTTAAGTGTCAGATAAACAGGTAGTTGTGCGTAATGTAGGGTGGTCGTATTGCTACCACCACCGCTAAATCCAATACTCTCACGGCTACCCTTCTGCACATAGCTCAGATCGAGATTAAGCTCGAACTTATCAGAGAGTCTATACGATACCTTGAGTCCAGTGGTCAGACCCAGCTTATTATAGCCAGATATACTATCTCCTCCTAGTTGTGCAGCCGTCATTCCAGCGAATAAAGACCCTCTAAATCCCTCCTGAGCCAAAGATTGTATCGAAAACATCAGCAAAGAAAAAATTACCATCAACTTCATATTAAAAGTATCCATATATATAGAATTCCTTTATATTTGGTGCATCAACTGTAGGGATGAAAATTAAGTACAACAAAGCTAATCTTAATAAATTAGAACAGATATTTAAGGAATCTGACTTTGCCGTCAGGTATGAGCGCGGACAGTTTAACTCAGGCTATTGCATCCTCAATACCCGCAAAATCATCGTTATCAACAAGTTCTTCGATACCAAAGGTCGCATAGAATGCCTACTCGACATTCTCGGTTATGTCAATATCACAGAAAAGCTCCTCTCCGAGCGCAGCCGTGATTTTCTACGTGTCGTAGAGAATACGACACTGGCTCTGAATAAGGTGGCGTAGGATTACATTGAGTACTCACTTAGGGATTCTGCCTTAAGTTTTCATAACACTTATAACTATTCGGTCTACAGAAGCATACTTTGCTTCTAACTAGTTGCCAATCTAAGTGAAAATTATACATAAGTTTATGGTGACTAAGTAACACGGAAACTTGATATATACAGTCCATAGAGCAAAGCTATTAACTGAACAACTGAGAAAATTCTCAGATGCTGATTCTTGGATGGTAGTAGGTCAATTTTCAAATCTTGAATTTTGGCTCCATGAAGTGAAGTCAGCGCTGAATGCTATAGATGGGCACAATTTGAGATTTGACGCTATGTATGAATCTCAAAAAAAGTGGATAGAATCTCACAATATTGAAGTACCAGATCATTGTCCTATTTGTCAGGGAATTTGTGATTTAGGCGAAGGAACAAGAAAACCGACTCTGCCTAAAAAGTCATCTCAAACAAAATCGGATAAAAAGACATCGAGAAAGGAACTTCTTAACTCCGCATATTTCTTTCTCAGAAGATGTTATCGATTGAATCTCATTAATGTTCAAGAGTTAAAAATGAGATGCGAAGAAATAGGAACAAGCGTTGATATTATGGATTTATAATATAGTCCAATAAACAACTTTCAAAGCATTTGTTAACGATTGTCAACCATGTTGTAATCCGACACGGGTAGCTTACATTTAGTATCATGACAAAGACAGTGGCACTTATCATGGCGATACTCCTAATGGGTTGCGCCCATCAAAACACGACCAGCACAGAAAAGAAACCACTAAGATGGGTCGGTGATATAGAACATGATGCTACTATAGACGAAGAAGAATTTCTTGTTTGTAACGGTGATAGCAAAGTGCTCCAATACTTCAATCTTGGTCAAGGGCCTGTATATGCCGGCGAAAAACCATCATTAGTCAAGGCATTCGAGACAAAGTATGTACCTATAAAAAGCAAAGATCAGAATGGACTTATCAGAATCAGATTTATAGTCAATTGCGAAGGAAAAGCGGGACGATTCCGAGTATTACAATCCGATCTCGATTATCAAGAGACAAAATTTGACAAGCGCATTACTGCTCAACTATTACAGATTACTAAAGACATCAAGGAATGGGTCGTACTCTATAAAAATGACAAACCCATAGATTATTACTACTACCTCATATTCAAAATAATAGATGGCCAAATAACAGAAATCTTACCATGAATATACCATTGCTTGCCTGCGCCATGATCATCTTCTCATCCAGCCTCTTCTCTCAACCCAACTGCGAAGCCCTCAAGTATTACTATAAAGATACCGTACAATATGAGGCTTGTAAAAAGTCAGAAGAGACGCAGGGACTATACCAATTCAGCAAGGAATACCAAGAAATACTGGACGATGCACTGAGAATAGATCCTACATTCGCGCATGCCTACCACAAAAAATCGACAGCCTATCTCAAGAGTGGTGATTTCGTAACATGGAAAAAACTAATGGACCTAGCCGTAAAATACGATCCTCATTATAATCTAGAGTATCGCGGTCTCATGCGCTATAAATGCTTTAGAGATTACGGAGGAGCCCTGAAAGATTTCGATAGCATGGATAGTCTCGGTATGACCTCTGATCATCTGAATCTAGCCAGATCCATGTGTCATTACTCTATGGGCAACCAAGAAACGGCAATACAACTGCTGGAGCCTTACCTTGATAAAGAAGAAGATATTTTTGGACTGACGGGATACCTGCATCTTGGTGTTTTCTATCTCGAAAAACACAATTACAAGAAAGCCATAGATATGTTCGATAGACAACATGAGGTGGAGCAAACCGCCGAAAACCACTTTTATATGGCATTGGCCTATAAAGCTATCCATCAAAACGAAAAATATACAGAGCACCTGATAAAAGCCAAAGAACAATATCTCATGGGTAGAAAAATGTCAGATGGATATATACACCCTATCCATAAGATATATCTAGAGGATATAGATCATGAGATGAGCAGTCACTCAATAGAATAAGTTTGGACAATTATGCTATCACCTCACAGAGTACGCGTTAATATTTCTATATTCCTTGCGTAGGTAATAACAGGATATGACAAGAAAAGAATTTGTAAGAATGTGTGGGCTGTTAGGCCTAGGTATTCCCTTACATTCCACCCTAAGTTCTTGCAGTGGTGGCGAAAGTCAGATAGAAAAATTTTCAGGAAAGGTAATTATCATCGGTGCTGGTCCAGCGGGTCTTACAGCAGGTTATTTGCTCAGGCAGAGAGGCCTAGACTTTAGTATTGTGGAGGCGGCTCCTGTCCACGGAGGACGGATTAAAAGAACTTTGGATTTTGCGGATTTTCCCATTTCACTGGGTGGAGAATGGTTACATGTAGAAAAGGACGTACTGGGGGAAATAGTCAATGATCCCTCAGTACAGATTGATATAGATACCACGCCCTATAATCACGAGGTAGATTATGGTCTATACGAAGGACAAGAAATATCCACGGAAGACATCGGATTTACTATAGATCAGAAATTCATAGCCTCTTCTTGGTTTGATTTCTTTGAGACGTATGTCGTACCGTCAGTAAGAGAACAGATACAATATAATAAGATCGTCCAAGAGATAGACTATAGCGGCGATAAAATAGTGGTCCGCACTGATAACGAATCATTCTCAGCAGATCGGGTCATCGTCACAGTCCCTGTCAAAATATTACAAAACGGCCACATCAACTTCTCCCCTGCCCTACCTGATGACAAAATAGAAGCCATCAACGAGGTGACCGTATGGGACGGCTGCAAAGCCTTTATACAGTTCCGAGAGAAATTCTACCCGACCTTCGTCGGATACGAGATAACGCCAGAGAGTGCGGGCCAAAAATTATACTATGATGCCGCCTATGGTCAAAACTCTAATCAAAACATTCTTGGTCTATTCGCTGTAGGGACGGGTACACTACCGTATGTACAACTATCTGACTCAGAACTAATCGACTATATGCTCAGCGAATTAGATGAAGTATTCGATGGTCAGGCATCGGCTAATTATATCAAACACCTTTTTCAAAACTGGAACGCCGAACCCTTCGCCAACGGAGCCTACCTCACAGATCAAGAAAACTGGAGAACGGTCAGGACGCTGGGGCAATCTGTCGCCGACAAGTTATATTTTGCTGGTGATGGATACACAACTGGAGCAGACTGGAGCAGCGTACATGCCGCCGCCAGATCAGCTATAAGAGCCGTCGAAGAACTCACTGCCTAAGCCTAGCTATAAAAACAAAAAAGACCCATCCCAATAAGGGGACAGGTCCTTTTTTCTTAGAGATAAAATATAATATTATTCTAACTCAGTCGACTTGACATAATGCACCTCAAAGTCTGAGACCACCTCATGATAACCTGGGTGATCTGAGGATGGTGCGCACTCATACTTACTCAATATAACATCTTTAGTACCCTGAGATACAGGCTCCATCTTTTGCGTATCGGGATTATAATTTAGAATATCCATAAACGGCATTCTTTCACCACTAGAAGCCAACAAGCCAGAAGAATTTTCTTTGTACACCGGTTCAATCCTTACATTGACAGGCACACCATTTACCTTCGGCATGGTGAACGAAATTTTTGACTCATGGAGGGCATCTTGATTAGCAAACACGTTATCAGGATACACCTCCCAATATGCAAACATCTTAGTCGTATCCAAAGAGACAGCCTCTAATGAAACATTGGTATTAGGTGCTAGCGTGCTATAGCGATTGTTCATAATAGTATCAAGACCATTAGAATCATTGATTATAATATACGATTGGCCTAAATCCTTTGCCATTCTGACATCTAGCAAACCATTAGCCTCTCTATCCAAGGTTTCGAAATCACAAACCACCTCAAACTTCAAACTTTTTATCGTCACCCCTTTTGGTTGTTTCTTTTTGTCTAAGCCTATACGAAGTTTATTCCACGCAGGGGGATTAGTGAATAAGGTCGTTGTTTTTTTATTATCTGTGATAAAGCTAATTATCTCATTATAATTCTTTGATGGAATAGTCTTTCCTATAGACTTATTGCCCTCACCCCAGGTCCAACTCCATGCATCACTTGAGTTACTATCATTAAAAAATAAGAAAAAATCATTGTTCTTTCTGAGAACCCCCTTATCACCTAAAGTAGCTGTTACTCTTACTTCTTCATCTTCCCCCAATGTATATTCTTCTCCATCTTTTTCGAGGACAATTTTCACAAGATTGATTTCTATTATTCGATTATTATTTTCATCTGGTCTAATAATTTCGTCTTTCAAATCTGCCTGTAAATCAATTACTACTGAATTATCTCTATTAAGATTATCCATTATTTTTTCTGATTTTAAGACAACACTGCGACCAGTCTCATCTTGATAGTGCCCATTAGTGGCAGATTCTATTATTTTGAATTTTATATTCTGAAGACTGGCAGCGTACCCCGCTTTCATTTGTGCAGTATCTGGTTCTGATTGCATTCGACTGGATAACAGATTACGAAAATTAGTCATCTTCCCTTCGTATTTTTCGAGCGTAGTGTAATTGTATATCTTGACCAACTGATACTCCATCCACTTTAGTCTTTCTAATGCCTGATCTTTCATACCTATTAATTTTGACTTGATAATTGGATCATAGTACTTATCCTTATCAGCATCTATGAGTTTGAGATGATATAGCTTTTCTGTATTGTCATATACCGATAACATATATTTATTTTTATCACTCAGCGCCTCGGTAAATTCCGTCATACATTCGCCATTCTTCTTTGCACACCATTTTACATTTTTTGCTATTCTTGCTAACTCTGGTGAGTTTTTTACAATCCTATTAATCGCCTTACTCATATAATCCGAAGAGACAGTAACACTACTTACATCTTTTATCGCATTAGAAGCTAGAGCGGCATAAGCCTGTAACTCTTTTTCTTTTTTCATCTGTTTATCATACTCTTCTTTATATTCCAAATAATATTTTTTGGCAGGTGGTACGGTATATGCAATCTTGTTTTGTTCGAAATCTTCCTCTACAGGGAGATTAAAGGCCAGGTCGAAATTCGAGTACTCTTTTCTTTTATTCAACTCACTCTTGGTATAAGTAGGTTTGTATGTCTTATCTCTTATAGCCGCATAGGTGCCTTTTATATCTAAGTCTTGTATGACAGAATTGACAATGTTACCTTTACTAAGATCAGCATCAGGATATGCGGCATCTATACTTGCACTAGATATCTGATCAGTCAGGCTAAATGCCAGTTGTCCCGCCTCGGGACCACCAAAATATGTTGCTGCACCTGCGGCGGCTGTAGATAATACTTTTAGACCTATACGCCATTTTTTTTCATTATCTGATTCCGTTTTGGCTCTTTCCATAAGTTTCTCTTCCTTAGCTTTTAGTGCACGATTAAGCGAGTCTATTTGATAAGATAGATCGCGTGCTTTTGTCTTTAGTCCATCAATTTTATCCTGAGCCTTATCCATATTAACCTTGCCATCTTTTATTTTTTGCTTTAGCATTGTTTTCATTGATCCCAGATTATTAATGAAAGATTCTCTTTGGGTTTCTTCTTTCAGTCCCTCGGAGGCAACAGCATATAAATACAAATCATCTCGTATATTTTCCTTCCAGTAAGACATAATGGTACGGAATGATAACACAGGCCTATAACCAGGTAAGTTGCCGTAGATATCCCGCTCTGCAAATCGATCGCTAGCTATTAGGTCTAGCTCATTCATTATGTTATTCAGCTTTTCTAATATGGCTTCTTCGTAGAATGGTCCCTTCTTACCGTTGTCGTATTTCTGCTTTATAACTTTTTTGTAGGATGCAATAACATTATTTAGCCATTTAATATCTTCTTTGACTCTATTGTCTTGAGATTCCGTTCTATTCTTATCCCTGTACTCGTTTTTGACGGTATTGGCTACAAACTCGCATAGCAGGTAAGGAGTCAAATAAGTTGTCGCACGGCATTGTAAATAGGGAGTTAACTGCATTATCGTATCAGGAAGAATACCGAATAATTCCTCTTGACATGCGGTTTCTTTGTATTCGTAATTTCCATATTTATCTTTCAAAGTTTTCCAGCCCACACCTGCTTTTTCTTCTACGGTGTAATTATGCTCCTTAATGTAATCAACATGCAAGATTTTGCTTAGCCCATCCCACTTAGTATAGTTATTGACCATCAGAGCACAGTAGTCAGATAATTTTAAATCCTTCATACGTATTACTTGACCTTTATGATTAACGTCAAAATTCAATGCATTTCCAATATAAGGGTCGTCTATATAATAGTTAGAACCCACATTTCGATTATAGTAAGCTCCTTCATTTCCTGAGCAAGACGTCACGCTATAAAATAGCGACCAATTGTTCGCTTCCAGTAAAATTTTTCCATTATTTCCTGCTTTTCCCGGAGTCGCGTCTTTCCATTGGAATCTATTTTTTTCCTTATCTCTAAAAAAATCCTTAGCAGATTTTCCTGCATCATTAGTAGTTTCAACGACTTCAAAGTCATCATCAAAAACCTGATAACCAAACTTTGCTTCACAATCCGGATTAGTAAAAACACAAGCAACTATCTGACAGTTAGTCGGATAATAAGTAGTGGTGGTAGTACCTCCCGGTTCTCCATTATCCTGACATTTATAAAACTTTCTATCTTTTGCTGGAGATCTAGTCTTAGGATCCTTATAGGTGATTTTAGGAAAATAAACACATCCGCCATCTGCACCCTTTGATGACATTACAAAATAACCTCTACTATGATTGTCAATATAACCGACTTTTGAGGTTATATTTCCTGCATCTGTTCCATCCACACCTTTTAGCAAGTCTGATTCCACATATTTCTCTACTGAGGTTCTCGGTGGTAAGGCATCGGCTGATATAGTTATATTGCCAACATCCCCTGCAAATAATTTCTCGGGCCTACCGATCTGATCCGCATATATCCCTATGTTGCATCCTGGTAACCATAAGGTTCCATCGTTAAGATATAATTCTCTAGCCATAATGACTAAGGAATCTATGAGTGGTGTGTCATCCTCATAGTAATAAGTAGAATCAATCTTATACAGCGCATCATCTCCAAGATACTTTCTTAGTGTATCGTGATCGACACGCCGACTGATAATCGTGTGTATTTTCTTGCCTTTTTTTTCTTCTACCGTATGTAAAGTGTTCATTCTGACATCGCTATCCGAAAACTTCATATCCGTCTCGATGGAGGTAAGACCAGGTATGACATCGCTGTAGGAGATATTGTTATTATAGTCCACCTCTTGCGCATACAGTTGTACAGATGTGACCATTATGATGGTCGTCATAATAAGTGTTAAGAATTGTTTCATAAGTTTTTACTGTTTTAAAAAAAATAGGGTTAATTAAAAAAAATAAATTATAAGAATAGCATAGGAATGACCTACGCATACTAACATGCCGTTATGACTATGGCACACAAGGACTATATGCTGTGCAGCGCATGACACAGCACATGCCGAGGCCTTATGACCATATTATAATACCTCTGCATTGCCATTATACTCCGTAGAGTACAGAGGGATATATACCATACTTATAATAGGATGATGAGAGAATATTTTTTTCCAAAATACACCTTAATCTATTCTATATTTCTTACATCCTTTATCGGTGAGAAGAACGCTGGATATAAAAAGAGAGATGCCCTGTTGCAATTGGTTTTTTGAGGACATTGACTTTCTTATTCTATCGTGGTGTTATTTCACAGATATTACAGAATTGATCTAATCAGATGAGGAAAATAGGAACAATATTTAACAAAAAAAAGACATAATTACTTTTTATTAATAAATTCAGTAGCAATAAAAGTTTGTTGACGCATTGACTATAGGTAGGACGTATGATAGGGTGTGATAAGCACCATATTATCGAGAAAAAAAACTCGCATACATGGATGCGTTACTGACTGACAAATTAAAAAGCAGATGCCCTTTCAGGAAAGAAAAAATGTCATCTTGTGGAAGGTACACTTTACGTCACCTATCACTACGGTATACCGATATCTTACGACAGATTCTGGTCGCTGCCAGTTCTGGGCAGAAAAAACCGTAGAAGAAAATGGGTACATAGAATTCACCATTCTTAATTATCCCAAGTACAAAGCGAAGATAATAGAGCAACGACCTAATGACTTTTTTCGATTGAATTATTTTGGTACGGACACGCGCTTTGAGTTAGTCATGACAAAAGATGGCGGCACAGACTTCACACTGATCGTACGGACACCCTCAGAAGAAGTCAAACAAGAAATGACGGCAGGCTGGGTTTCTGTACTCATGGCTATGAAAGCCGCCGTAGATTTTGGTGTAGACCTAAGAAATCATCATCCCCATAGAGTCTGGGATAATGGGTATCTGAATAATTAAGACCCTATGAATACGCGATCCAAATCATATATAAAAAAGAAAGAAAAGTATTACCTTGACCTTATAATCAATGATCATAATTTACAGTAAAGAAATCTCACCCCTATACCATCCAAGAACAGTTCACAAATAAAAAATCATGAGAACCATTTTCTATTTAATTATCACTTGTGTATCTCTATCCTGTGTTGCACAAAAATCAAATCTCAAAAACAGCACAGCCGCTAATAAGCTAACAATAAAATACAAGGACTACGAAATATTAGACTCAACACGCATGAAACCCTTCATGGTCAGTTTTGTAATAGATCAAATGCCCACTGATATCACATATAACATCTATTACGACGATAAGAACTTAGCCGAAGTAGAACTAGATAATGAAGGCAACATAAAGAGTCGTAATGTATTCGATACTGAAAATGATAAGATATACAACTTCGTCTATAAAGGAGATAATGTCTATTACAGCATCCTCAAACCAGAAGAATATAAGTCGACTTATTATGAGTACCCCAGACAAGTTAAGCTAAACAAACTTATAGCCGAAGAAGCAAAAGGCATCAAAACATTTGAACTATTTGAGCAAGACACTTCAATAATCATACATGTAAAAGTCGATCAAAATATACCATGCAACTATTTTAATAAAAGCGAAAATTATACGGTGGGCTACCCTATTGGATTTACATTTTCGGGATTAGGGCTAAGGGCTAATTTTGGCATTACAGAAAAGAGGCAAGTGGATGACGCCTCGGCTTTTTTTAGCACCGACATTACAAATGCCAAACCATTATCAGAGATAGAAGCCGATACTAAAAGCCTACTAAGCAACTCACTCAATATAGAAAGAGAAAAATATTTTGTTAGTAACGCTAATGCTAGAATAATAGAAGATACAATTAATATACTAACAGGTGAGAGTCATGAAATAGAGGATTATTCCTTTGAATGTAATGATACCAATATCCAAATTGCGTACAACGACCTTAAGTATGAATCAAAGGAAAATATTAAGGGAAAAATATCAGATGTAATCAATAACAATGATGATGTTACTGTAGTAAAATACAAGGACCAGTTTTCAGAAAAATACATATTACACATAACTGAATTTGAATCAGAACCAGTGCAAGTTACATTTTGGAAAGCCAGAATCGGTTTTAGATATGTGGCTACGATACTTTCGCCATCACACATGACACATAGCCAGGTCGGAAAACTAATAGAAAGACTTATCCCGCATATTTCCAAAGAGTTCACCGACAAACCAATAAAGTACAAAGAGATGGACTACTAATACCAAATTATGAAATCAATAAATTAGATTTACGCTAAACGTTTATATCAAGACTATCAAATACAAAAATGAAAAATAAAACAACTGCAGCCTTATTGGCATTCTTCTTAGGAGGATTAGGAGCACACAAATTTTATCTCGAAAGAATTCTGCAAGGTGTTCTCTACCTGATATTTTGCTGGACCTTTATTCCTTCTATAATTTCGTTTATAGAATTCATCATCTATCTGACGATGAGTGATCAAGAGTTTAATCTAAAATATAATGATGGAAAGGCACCTGCTCTATCAAGTCGAGTAGGAACAGCCGACGAAATCATGAAACTCAATGACCTCAGAGAAAAAGGAATCATATCAGACGAGGAATTCCACCAGCGAAAATCTCGTTTGTAAGACGGCATCAAAAAAATCTACTTTATAGAGAGCCATACAACTTTCAAAAATTCCTACTTACTTAGCGGTAATGAAAATAGTGGCGTTAGGAACAGGTACTTCTCAGGGCATCCCCGTTATAGGATGTCGGTGCGACGTGTGTACCTCTGATGATCCTGCTGATCGTAGACTGAGGACATCTGCTTATATAGAAGTCAATGGCACTAAGCTACTTATCGACATTGGACCAGATTTCCGATCTCAGTTTTTGGATAATGGATTATGGGATATCGATGCGGTACTCCTGACACACGAGCACAATGATCATGTCATTGGCTTAGATGATATCAGGGCAGTTAATTTTATGCAGCGGAAGACGATTCCTTTTTATATGGAAAGTCGCGTCGCGGGAGAGATAAGAAAGAGATTTGAGTATGCCTTTGAGTCGCATTATGGAGCACCTATGATCTCTTTGCACGAGATTACTCTATCATCATTCAGTATCAATGATGTACTTATACAACCGCTGCGCATTATGCATGGCAAACTACCCATCTTGGGATATAGGATAAATGACTTTGCATATATCACAGATGCAAAAACCATATCAGAGACTACTCTTGACCAACTTAGGGACTTAGACACACTTATTATCAATGCACTGAGGAAAGAAGACCATCATTCTCATCTGACCTTATCAGAGTGCTTAGAGCTAGTGCATAAGATCAATGCCAAAAAAACTTACCTCACCCACATAAGTCATCGCATGGGCAAAACAGCACTATGGAGTCAAGAGCTACCTGCTAATGTCATGCCTTTGCAAGATGGGCAGATTATACATATCAACTGACTAAAGTGAATTGCGAGTCAAAAGGATTTCTATTAACTTCATCCAATCTAAAAGACTTCGCCATCAGATTCTGGATTATTTTATGCTTGTCACTATGGACATGGAAAGCAGAGGCACAACAGGTGTCTCAGAACTCTCTGTATGCCATAGACCCATATCAGTTCAATCCAGCCTTTGGAGGATTTGACAAGTCTCTTAGCATTAATGCCAACTATAGGTCACAATGGACGGGCATAGAATCTAATCCAGCACAGTTTTACATTAATGCACATTTGCCAGTATATCTTTGGAAAGGAGGCGCAGGTCTCTCACTCCGTCGAGATAGAGCTGGTGCTATAAGCTATACTGAGATCAGTGCTTCTTACAACCGAGTACAAGCTATGGGGGCTGGTTTTCTTTCTTTGGGAGTGCGGCTGGGGTTAAGGCAATTAGCCCTTGATAATCAAGCCATTAGAACTCCAGAAGGGATCTACACAGGCGGACAGTTCTCTCATGAGGATCTATTATTATTAGAAAATCTGGGGTCTGTAACCAGTCCGACCTGGACTATTGGCGGCATATTCCAGACACGACAATTTATTGCAGGTCTCACTTTATCGGATTATTTGTTTTCGCCTGTTGGTATAGATGGTGCATCAGTATCTAATCATAACTACCTAAGTCTTTATTTTTCATCTGACATATATTTAGAATCTATAAAAGTCTCACCCTCAGTACTTATCAAAAGTAATAATCAGGCCGTTCAGGTCGATATTGGCGGAATTGTAAAAAGTGGCAATATTTTTGGTGGAATTAGCTTACGTGGATTCAATCAAAATACCTTTGACTCTATAATTTTTCTTGGTGGTATAAGACTCAACGCGCATTATACCTTATCATACAGTTATGATGTAGGCATTAATGCGCTCAGGAGCGTATCGCAAGGTTCTCATGAGATTCATATCAATTATAACTTGAATAAACTCATAGGAATCGGCTTAGACCCAGCGATTATATACAATCCAAGAAATCTTTGATTTTGTGATAATATTTTTAGTATTTGAATAATAAAACTGAATATTGTCCCGTTTTACTGATTCCTTATATACACTCAGTTAAACAGGCAATTATTTAGGCAATAACATGTTTTGTTAGTAGATTGTAAATATTATATTTACAAGTCTGTGAACAAAGGGCAAATTTTTAAAGATTAGCGAAAATCAGTTAATAAACATGAAAAGAAATGCATTGTTTTTCTTCTGCCTTGTTGCTATTGTATTAGCATCATGTGGAAGTGAAGAAAAAGGCCAACTTCTCGGTGTACAAAACAGACCAGCGTGGAATGGTATCAATCCTTATGGTATGGTCTACGTGCCATCTGGTACATTGACGATTGGTCAGAGTGATCAGGATGTATTTAACACATACACCCAAAAACCAAAGTCTATATCCATCTCAGGATTCTTCATGGACGATACCGAGATTACTAACAACGAGTATAGGGAGTTCGTATACTGGATAAGAGATTCTATAGCATTAGATATGCTTGGATTTTATGCCGGAGAAGATGATTTTGGTAATGAACCTTTAGATTGGAGTGAAGATGTTGACTATTCTTACGACGAAGGTTACGGCGAAGACTTAGAAGACATGTATTATCAGGGGGATATGAGAATGTCTGATACTGAGAGAGCCTTTGATACAAGAATGTTCGAGTATTCCTATAAATGGATCGACTGGAAAAAGGCAGCCCACAGTAAGGGTACCATCAGATCAGAACTTCTCAACGACGAAACAGTCAATGTCTATCCAGACACACTTGTTTGGATAAGAGATTTCGCTTATTCATATAATGAGCCGATGGCCAGAAATTATTTTTGGCACCCAGCTTTTGACGATTATCCAGTTGTGGGGGTAAACTGGGATCAGGCGAGAGCATTCTGTCACTGGAGATCACACATGTGGAACTCATACAAGGGAGCAGATGAGCCTAATACAGAAGAATTTCGATTACCAGTGGAGTCTGAGTGGGAATGGGCCGCCAGAGGTGGTAGAGAGCTAGCGCCTTATCCTTGGGGTGGTTACTATATAAGAAACGCTAAGGGATGTCTATTAGCTAATTTCAAGCCTGGTAGAGGTAATTATCCAGAAGATGGTGGCTTCTACACTGTTAAGGCAGACGCTTACTTCCCTAATGACTATGGCTTATATAATATGGCTGGTAATGTATCAGAGTGGACAGAGTCTATGTACCACCCAGCGGCATACGACCATGTGCATGACCTTAACCCTGACCTGAAATATGACGCTAAAGATGATGATCCAGAATCTTACAAGCGTAAAGTCATCAGAGGAGGCTCATGGAAAGACATATCTTATTACTGTCAGACAGGTACTAGAGACTTCGAATATCAGGACACAACGAAATCCTATATCGGATTCCGTTGTGCACTAACCTTCTTGGGAAGATCTCTCAATGATTTCTAAAAAAGCAATATTTTATTTTATACACACTAATCAGTTAATTTTCTAACACAAAAAATCTAACTAATGAGTTTTATTAAGTCAAAAGGATTTAAGTATTTCAAAAATTTCATAATTGGGGTTGGTGCAGCAGTCGTTATGATTGGAGCATTAGCAAAAATATTAAGTCACCCGCTGGGTAATGTCTTGATTACAGCAGGACTATTGACGGAGGCTTTCTTATTTGCATTACTAGGTATTTTACCTCCAGAGAAAGATTACTACTGGGAAAAATTATATCCAGGATTGGATAATTATAATGCTAATATAGCTCCACTTTCTGCTGGTCCTGGCAATGTTGCGAGACCTTTAGATGCTGACCAAGTCGAAGGTAGATTAGGCGGAATGCTTACTGAATTACAAGACATGTCTAAGAGTCTTGGAAGTCTCAAAGCCTTACAGGAGGTAGACTTCTCAGAAACTAAAGGCCAAATGGAATCCATGAGTAACTTCTACACAAGAATGAATGAAGCTATGAACTCTCTTAGCGAAACTGTAGAGGATACACGTATATATAAAGAGCAACTTTCTTCGTTAAATAAGAACCTTACCTCTCTTAACTCTGTATACGGTAACGTATTAGGAGCATTCAGAAAAGGTATAGAATAGGCATAGATATTTTTTAATTATTATTCTTAACACTAAAAAAATACATTATGTCTATTCCTAAGGAACCCCGTCAGTTGATGATTAACATCATGTATCTCGTACTGACTGCGCTACTCGCGCTTAATGTATCTGCCGAAGTATTTAATGCATTCAAAATGGTGGATAAAGGATTAGCTAAATCTAATAAGGCACTAGATGAGTCTATGGAGGCTCTTCCAGAAGCCATCAGAGATGGTGCTAAAACAAGACCTTCGCTAGCAACTTACGCGGAAAGAATCGATCCGATCAAGCAAACTTCTGACGAACTTGTTGCTTATCTGGAAGATATCAAGACCAAATTAATAGAAGATAAAGACGATGCCACTGGCGAAATAAGAGGTGGTTACGTAGAAGATAAGCAAACAGGTCTGCAAGAACTTAAAAAAGCTAAAGACTACGGCGTTACAACAAGAATACTTATCGATCCTGAGAATCCTGAAGCTGGTCTGGGTAATGAAATAAAATCCAGATTAGAAAAATTCAAGGCAGATATGCTAAAGCATATTGACAAAGAGGATCATGGTACATTCAGCAAAGAGATCGCTGTACAAATAGACGAAGAGACATGGAAGAAGAAAGATAAAAAGAGTTGGGCGCACATGAACTTTGACCACATGCCATTACAGGCTGTACTTCCTATTTTCTCTAAGTTTATAAATGATGTAAAATCTACTGAAGCGGCTGCGCTTAACTACTTAGCTGGTAAAGTGGGAGCTGGTGGTACGACTGTCGTATTAGATAAGTACACGGTTGTCTCTGCTCCAGAAAAATCTTACATCATCAAAGGAGAAAAGTATAAGACAGATATATTCTTGAGTGCTGCAGCAGGTGATGATTCAGGTACGAAGATATCTTATGCAGTCAATGGTAAAACATTACCTAAGAACAATGAAGGAATGGCTGTCTATGAGACGACTGCATCTAGAAATGGTGCTCAGAAATTTACAGCGAGTGCTTCTCTTACTGATCCTGTTACAGGAGAAACTAAGACTTTCAAGAAAGAATTTTCTTACGAGGTCGGTGAAAGATCAGTGGCAGTATCAGCTTCTAAGATGAACGTATTCTACATCGGTGTGGATAACCCAGTAGAGGTATCTGCAGCAGGTGTGGCGTCTAATGATATCAAAGTCAGCATGACTGGTGCTGGCGGTGGTACCATCAAGCCTGATGGTAAAGGTGCTTATACTGTGCGTGTAACAAAACCTACCAAAGCTGGTGAGTTTGCTAATGTTACGGTCAACGCAAAAGGATTAAGCGACAAGAAGCCATTTAGAGTAAAAAGAATTCCTGATCCAGTGCCGAAACTATCTAAGAGTAGAGGTGGTGGTATGGGTTCTGGAGAATTCAAAATCCAACCAGGTGTATTCCCTATTTTGGAGAACTTTGATTTTGATGCAAAGTGTAACATCGTAGGATTTGAGTTAGTAAGAGTTGCTAAGAGACAAGACCCTGTAAGAGAAGCAAACAGAGGTGGTAAATTCCAACCAAATGTCCAATCTCTTATAAAGAAAGCGACTCCATCAGACAAATACTTCTTTGAGAATATAAAGTGTAAGTGTCCGGGAGATCCTAAGGCAGGTGCCAGAGATCTTGGTACGATGGTATTCAACATTAGATAATATAGTTACAATCATAATATCATGAAAAAAGTAATTTTCTTATTCAGTTTTATTTGCTCAATCTCATTTATAAATGCGCAAGAAACTGAAACGCAAATCATGACGGAAAACGGCACACCACTGGAAGATTTTTATGTGGATGGTGTGGTCAAGCGACAGTTGATAGAAGAGTCTCCTATTTTGGAATTTGACCAGCCTCGTGAATCTGACGTTGTATGGGAGAGAAAATTATGGAGAGTGATAGATGTACGCGAAAAGATGAATGTTACTTTTCGTAGTCCATTGAAGCCATTCTTTACAGTCCTCAAGGAGATGGCTCAGAATGGTGATGTGGCAGTATTTAAGGACGAAGCATTCAGAGAGCCGTTGACCATAGATGAGATAGAAGGAAAGTTCAGTAGAGTGGATACGGTGACCTCATTAGATTATGATACCTACGAGGAGAAAGTAGAGATTGTCAAGAATGACCTTAACTGGGAAGACGTGAAGCAATTCCGTATGAAAGAAGTGTGGTACTTTGACAAAGAAACGGCTACCATGAACTGTAGAATACTCGGACTTGCTCCTCTTATCGATCGTATAGATACAGAGACGGGAGAGTTTAAGTATACAGAAGTTCTTTTCTGGATATACTATCCAGAAGCTAAAGATCATTTTGCAAGAGTGCGGGTAGAGAATAATAACAATGATATATCACCGATGTCCTGGTATAACCTCTTTGAGAAGCGCATGTTCGCCAGTTACATAACTAAGAGGTCCAATCCTCTGGATATGAGACTACAAGATATATATACTCAAGGCTCGGAAGAACTACAAGGTATAGATAAACTAATGGCTTCCGATAGAATCAAAGCAGAACTGTTCAACTTTGAACATGACCTGTGGGAGTACTAAAAGAAAACTCTATAGTTAAAGTATAAAATAATTTCCCGGATCAATTCAGTTTGATTCGGGATTTTTTTTCGGCATTCCATACTAACCCTACTACCAAATACTCTAAAGCAATCAGCCAATAGTTTTGCTGAAATGATGGAGAAGCATAAGTACTATAACTTAACAGTATCAAGAAAGACCAAACCATAACCCATATTCTTGGCCTAAGCGCACATAGGCATAGCGGAAGAGCCAAATACCAAGGATGCACTGTTGTCGACAAAAGCAAATAAGTCAAGAAAGAATAGAGCATCATATCTACTAATCGCTCACCATCTATCCACTTATTAATATAATACCTAAAAGCATAAGCCAATATCATAAGCATGGCAATAATGCTAAGACTGGGACCTATAACAGCGATCTGATTATAGCCTGTTATCCACTGACCTATAGTCCTGAACACATAGTATAGACTTGCATTGAATTCAAATTTTTGAAAGTATAAATCAATACTGCTTAGGAAGTGATTAACATCCAAACTCGCAAATAGTGGAACAAATAAAATCAATGTAGATACCACCAGACTGCCTAAGAAAGAGAACCACCCCACCCTCTTATTATAAAGGTATACTAAGACTAATGGTAAAAACATCAAAGGCAATAACTTACTGGCAATGCTCAAAGACCACATCACACCCGAAAGCGCATAACGCTCCATAAGAACAAAATATATTCCTCCCAATAAAAAGAAAACCATAAATCCCTCGAAATGCACATTGCCGCATATCTCAATTATAACCAAGGGGTTAAGTGCATATATAATGACGTTAGACTTATACCATTTGTTGATGGTCAATATTTTATAGAGGAAATATATAGATCCACACTCCGCTAAGAAAAGGCCCGACTTAATAATAATAGATGATAATATCGGATTCTCCCCCATCGCACTTAGGTAAAATATCAACTGACAAAATCCAGGATATATCGTGAAATAATCAGGAGAGTTGAGCAATGGATACAACTCCTTGAGATAATCGGAATGGAGCAATCCCTCAGTTATTATCTGCGAAGGTGTATATGACAATGGGTGTATACCCAAGTGCATTAGCCTCCCATCCCATATAAATCTGTAAATATCATCGGACAGATTAGGGAAAGAAAAAATAAGAATAAAGCGAAGTAATACCCCAAGAACAATTATATCTCTCCAATGAAAGCTATGACGCCTTACCATTATGATACTATAGGCATACAATAAGAATAGACCGCCATATAGAGTTATGACATAAGGAAAATCGGATTGTCCGACCTTATATCCTAGCAGATAAGTCATCAAACAAAATAGAATCGTACTTATAATTAGTGCGGGCCTATTCTTTGATTTGATAATTAAGATGTTTTACAGAAAAATAAAATATGGTAGAATATCCAAAGAAGAGCAAAGTATGAAAAATAATCAAAGAATTGCGACCAGAATAAAAACTGAATATAACACTACCCAAAAAGTAAATAGCCAGTACGCCTTCTAGTATAGTGGCTAAAGGCAGCTTTTTTCCCTGATACTTCTGTTGCTTATAAGAGTCTTTTTGATTTTTGATATTGAACTTTGGCGTACGGACGAAAGGAGACTTTTTACCTCTATAACCACTGATGACTGCCAGCGAGTTGTGTAGAGATAATCCCATAGACAGAGAAAGAAATACAGGAAAAAGAAACAAAAATTTCAGTACAGATTTGATCTTGTTTTCATTGTCCCAGACGGATTCCACATTAGCGACAAAATAGACTATCGAAATACAAAACAGAGAAATCAAAAACACATTCATAAATACATATCCGCTAGCCGTCGGACTTATCAGAAAACCAAGAGGTACAGAAAACACCCCTATCATGAAGACGAACAAAAATACCGAGCTACCCAATAGATGCGTAGAAGCATGGATTTTCTTGGCGATGCCTATATTAGAATTCCATACCGTAGGTAATAACTTCTTAGCTGTCTCTGCCCCACCCTTCATCCATCTGTATTGTTGAGATTTGAGGCCTATCATCTCTGCTGGTAATTCGGCTGGTGAGGTGACATCTTCCAGATATACAATCTGCCAACCCTTCAGTTGAGCCCTATAACTCAGATCCAAATCTTCTGTCAAAGTATCCGCATGCCAGCCACCAGCATCATTGATTGCGGACTTGCGCCATACCCCTGCTGTCCCATTGAATTGTAACAGATAATTGCCTTTTTCTCTACCTTCTTGTTCTATAGAAAAATGCACATTGAGCTGAAATGCCTGCACTCTCGTCAGAAGGCTGTAATCCTGATTAATATGTCCCCACTTGGTCTGAACGACCGCCACTTTTTCATTCTCGAAATAAGGTATCGTCTTAGTCAAGAAATCTGCATTAGGTAAGAAGTCCGCATCGAATATTGCGATATACTCCCCTTTGGCGGTTTTGGTGGCATACTTTAGTGCGCCTGCTTTGTAGCCTTCTCTATTCTCTCTTTTGATGAGCTTAATATCGAAACCCTCTTCGCTATAATATTTGACTTTGGCTCTTGTCCTTTCTATCGTCTCATCTGTGCTATCGTCTAGGACTTGTATTTCTAGCTTGGACTTGGGGTATTTTAGCAAGCATATATTATCTATGAGTCTATCTACGACATAGTATTCGTTATAGATAGGGAGCTGAACTGTGACGATCGGGGCATCGCCATTATATTCTCTGGGATGCTTAGTCTCAGTAACGTTCTTCTTTTTGTACTTGATAAGTAGATGGAACTGTATAAGACAGTAGATCGTAACCACTATCAGCGAAGTCAGATAAAACACTAATAATATGCCCTTAATCACGATCACCTATATCAATTTGAATATGGTCCACAATATTTTATGACCTGCCAGTATGGTCCCTTTGATAGTCCCTGATACTTTTGAGACCCCGATCCGCTTTCTATATTTTACGGGCACCTCCGTACACCGCAGACCCATCTTTACAGCCTTAACTTGCATCTCCACTGTCCATCCAAAATCTCTATCCTTCATATCTATCTTTTTCAATGCGTCATACTTGATTGCTCGGAAAGGACCAAGATCTGTAAAATTAAAATTATAGATCAGTTTGATAAGCGTCGTGGCCAGCCAGTTACCAAAAATCTGCTGAGGTTGCATCGCGCCTTTTTCTAATTGCTCGTTAGCTCTAGAACCAATTACCAAATCCATGTCATCCTCTATAATAGGGCCTATCAGATCTGTCATCTCTTGCGGATAATCAGAGTAATCACCATCCAAGAAAACAACCACATCCGGATTAGTATCCTTCTCCTCTATATAAGCCATTCCAGCCAGACAAGCACTTCCATATCCCTTTTGCTTCGCCATGACAACTGTAGCTCCCTTCTTACTCGCTATATCTGCCGTATTATCTGTGCTATTGTTATTGCAGACGATAATATCTCTGACGAGATCAGGTGGTATATCGCAGATGACATTACCTATGGATTTTTCCTCATTATAGGCAGGAATAATGACATCTATAATTGGTTTTTCTGACATGAATAACTGTACGTAAAACTAAAAATTTATATCTCTATTACTCCGTCAGATAATGACATTATGAGTAATCAATAAGTTATTTTTATATCCTGAATCTTCTATGAAGTAAATAGAGGACTGATTACAAAATAGACTCTTTACTCCTAATCAGACCTTTGAAAATTATAAAATGATGAATCATTACTTAAAATTGCAATTGTTCTCAGGGTCAAGACTCTGTCTATTGGCAATTTTGATGATATTTCTCTGGATGATGTCATTCTGTTCTTGTAGCGAAGAGACCATCTACAGCGGTGATGATATAGAGTTGACATTTTCGCTGGATACGCTGACTTTCGATACCGTGTTTACAGAAGCTGGATCAGCCACACGATGGTTTAAGATATTCAATCCTCAACCAGAAGCGGTTATCATAGAAAGCATATCAATAGACCAATCGAATAGCTTTTTCCGTCTTAACGTAGATGGCGTCGCAGGTAACCAAGCCAAGGATATCAGAATAGAAGCCATGGATAGCATATATGTATTCGCCGAGGTGACCATAGATCCAGATATGCCCTTGAGCATTAGTCCCTTTATTATAGAAGATCATGTCAATATAGTCGCTGGTACTAATAACTACCAAATCCTACTCCAAGCCTGGGGCCAAAACGCCAATTACCTTCCTAATAGACAGAGTGCGAGTCGTATCAGCTTACTTTCCTGTGACTTTGGAACGGTCACGTGGGATGATCCTAAGCCCTATGTTATCTACGGATCATTAGTGATAGACAGTTGCACTTTGGTCATTCCAGAGGGAAAAGAAATATATATACACGGTGGTATTGCCATTAATGATTTAGGAATATACACGGATGGAATTCTGATTTTTCTCAAAGATGGAAGCCTGAAATGTAACGGCACGCCTGACAACCCCGTGCTATTCAAAACAGATCGACTGGAAGAAGATTTTGATCAAGTGACGGGACAATGGTCAGGAATATTATTTTCGGTAGGCAGCCAGCGGAATGAACTGAAGTACACGCATATAGAAAATTCCGTAGTGGGTGTATCAGTCGATTCTACCGCAACACTGCGGATGGTAGGATGTCAGATTGCACATACTTCCTCCAGCGCGGTAGTGACCGCACACTCCACCGTGTATGCGGAGAATTGCCTGTTCTATGATAATAGTGCCTATGGGTTACATCTCAACTATGGCGGCACATACACCTTCAACTATTGCACGATCTCCAACTATGACAATCAGGACCAAGCCCTATTCCTCAACAACTTCAGATGCTATGACTCAGATTGCAGTGTCATAGGAATTAATGATACGAGAGCCAGATTCAATAATTGCATCTTCATGGGTAATGGTGATGATGAGATCGGATTGACTAATATTTCTGAAGATAACTCTGTAGAATTTGATTATCAGTTTTCGAACTCTATTGTTATAGTAGACGAGTTACTGGATGCCGATGCGTTCCCTAATTTTTTTGATCGATGCACGGATTGCAAAAATCTGACGCGAACAGACAGTCTGTTTATAGATCTGGAGGGGTTTGATTTTCATCTTGACACCATGTCCGTTGCCATAGATATGGCCTCACCTATTAATAATATTGATTTTGATATAGAGGATAATCCGCGTACTCTTGATATGCCAGATATTGGTTGCTATGAGTTTCAGAAATAATTAGTGAGACTATTTAAGCCGTTTTTTTCTTAAAAGAAACCGTGAATAATATCAGTAATCCAATGATGAAAAATATCGTCGTCGTCAGCACCGAGTACCTCATATTCTGAGTTATCTGCTCCACCATGCCGAATATGAATGTGGCCACCACGATACCTAAATAAGTTACAATCTGATAAAAACTAAAGTACGATGACAGAGGAATATCAGGGTCATCGATCATCTTAGAATACGTCGACCGCGAAAGCGACTGTATCCCTCCAAAAACCAATCCCACGAAAACAGAAAGAATATAAAAATTAGCTTTTCCATATACGAAATAAGAGCAGACACAGATAATCACCCATATCACTAATTGCACACCTATAGATATTTTGTTACCAAACTTTTTGGATACAAAGGCAAATAGAAAAGCACCGATGGCCGCCAAAAATTGCATCATCAGTATGAGGATAATCAATTCGTTACTTTCGAACGCCAGCTCTTCTTTGGCGAAAATACTCGCGAGATATATGACGATGTTAACTCCACCGATATACGAAAAGTAAGACATAAGAAATTTCACTTTATTCTTATCCCACCATATTTGTCTTCCGACCGTTTTCAGTTTTGATAGCCCCTCCGAAAAAACAGAATCTCCCAAGGTCCCTTTCTTGTCTATCGGCAATTTGCTGATCGAGTAAAAACCAAATACAAACCACCAAACACCGACAAGAACAAATCCTATCCTTATAGGTATGGCATCAGACTCAAATCCAAATGAACTTTTGAACTGAATAAGTGTCAATATGACAACTAGTAATATGACTGATCCGATATAGCCATAGGTATAGCCTTTGGCACTCACATAATCATGCTTGTCCTCAGTCGCAATATCGGGTAAGAAAGAATTATAAAAAACTAAACTCATCCCAAAACCAAGCAAGGCAAAAATGAAAAACAAAATTGCCATCAGGGTCATATCAGGACCATCAAATAAGTACAGAGCCGCACAACTCAACGCCCCCATTGTTGTGAATATTTTGAGAAACAACTTTCTATAACCACCGGCATCCGCAATACCAGATAAGGCTATCAATGCCACAGATAATATGAGGTAAGAAATAGATATGGCATAAGAATACAGAGCACTACTCTTTATCTGCATACCGAGTACATCGACTAACTCTGGTGCAACAGCCACAAAAAAAGGTGGAAAGACTGCCGTCGTAATCACAAGATTAAAAGCAGAATTGGCCCAATCGTACATGGCCCAGCCATTGATGGTTTTCTTATTGTTTTTTATAACAGGTGAGTCAGCAGTCATATTCTAACAAATTAGTCAAAAACTATAGACTTGGATTAGATTTTGTTCTATAATTAGCAAATTCTTTAAGAACAGTTAATTTATTCTTTTTTGAAAAAATGACTGATTGTATCTGTGATTATTTAATAATTTCTACGTCTAAAGAATATATAAAATCATAAGGTATTATGAATATCGCCATCTTATCTAGGAATCCCGCCTTATATAGTACCCAATCCCTAGTACGTGCCGCCAGAGCCAAGCATCATTTCGTAAGAATAATAGATTATAACAATTGCGATCTGATCATAGAAAAAGACAATCTTACCGTGTCATATCATGGTCAGGTTATCAGAGACATTGATGCCATTATTCCTCGTATCGGTGCTTCTTATACGGTCTATGGTGCTGCGGTGATTAGACAGTTTGAGGAGAAAGGGATATTTACGAGTCTCAGTTCGGATGCCTTACTTAAGGCACGGGACAAGCTGAGTTGTCTGCAACTATTAGGCTCTAAAGGGCTAGATGTACCTAAGACCATCATGTCCAATAATCATTATATGTACAGCAGCCTACTAGAGAAATTTAGTAATGAAAGCGTCGTTATCAAACTGATAAATGGAACTCATGGTATCGGTGTCGTACTCGCAGAAAATAGAAATCAAGCGGAATCTATACTAGAGGCATTCAACAGAAATAGACAAAAGTCTATGATGCAAGAATACATAGGTGAGTCCAAAGGAAGTGATGTGCGTATATTCGTCGTGGATGGAGAAGTTATAGGATCTATGAAACGTACAGCAAGAGAAGGTGACTTTAGATCCAATCTGCATCGTGGTGGAACATCACGAATCGAGGCCATCTCCGATCAAGAAAAAGACGTTGCTCTGAAGGCCGCAGAATACCTCGGACTCAAAATCGCAGGTGTCGATATGCTGAGATCGTCAAGAGGTCCGCTTATACTAGAGGTCAACGCCAGCCCTGGACTCGAAGGCATAGAAACGACCACCAAAGTAGATATAGCAGGGAAGATCATTAGTTTTATAGAGAGACAAGTTGCCGCTGGACAACCAGTATAATGCATGAATAAAGAAGAACTTATTATAGATAAGCAGGCATTTTTGCCTGGAGAATCAGGTGTGCTAAGATTGAATGTAGGTCGACTGCCTTCTGATACACGCATAAGTATCCAAGCCCATATTATGAGGGCAAAGCAGCCAGGACCTAAGGTCTTAATATTAGCTGGCGTACATGGTGATGAGATCAATGGTATAGAAATCGTCCGTCGATTGCTAGCTCAGAATCATCTCCACAACATTCATAAGGGAACTATCATTGTCGTTCCTTTACTCAATGTCTATGGCTTCGTTACTTTTAATAGATATGTACCTGATGGTAAAGATGTCAATAGAAGTTTTCCAGGTAATAAAAATGGATCGCTCGCCTCGCGCATTGCCAGCACACTGACTAAGAACATTTTTCCGCATGTAGATTACATTCTGGACTTTCATACTGGTGGTGATCTGCGTTATAATTATCCGCAGGTGCGTTATACTAAAAGCGACCAAACGGCTGCCGAATTAGCCAAGGTATTTAATCCAGCTTTCATAATAAAAAGTGGTCTTATCCCTAAGTCTCTGAGAAAGACAGCTAGATCACTGAAAATACCTACCATCGTCTACGAAGGCGGAGAATCTGCCCGTATCAATAACTCCGTCATACAATCAGGACTGGAAGGAGCGTTAAGGTGCCTAAGTCATCTGGGACTCATATCAGCCTCACCCGAGACCGCCATCAAACCCATCGTCATAGAAAAGTCCTCATGGATAAGAGCCTCTTATTCTGGCATATTTATCTGGGATAAAAAATCTGGTAATTATGTCAAAAAGGGAGAAGTCCTAGGAACGATCAATGATCCCTACGGTCAAAAATCTGTGAAAGTCACTGCTAAAAATGATGGGTACATCATAGGCCATAACAATGCCTCCGTGGTCAATCATGGCGACGCCTTATTTCACATAGGAGTAGAAGTAGAATAAATCTATCCCTAATAAGTCTATCTTATATATTACATTTAATCGTAATATGTTATTTTTATAATATGAGATTCTTTACCCTCATATTGTTATTAGCTAGTTATTCGATCAGTGCGCAGAGCAGTTATGAGGACTTACAGGTTAAGATAGAGAGACATTTAGCCTCTGACTTATTCAGAGCAAGTAATATCACATTGTCCATAGTGGATATAGAGTCGCAAGAACTCCTCGCCAGCCACAGACCTCACAAAGTATTGACCCCCGCCTCATCGCTCAAGTTATTGACAACAATGACGGGCTTACATACACTAGGGTCGTCTTATCGATTCGAGACCAAAATATATTACAAAGGAAAGATACAGGCCGACGGCACTCTGAAAGGCGACATTATTATAAAAGGCGGAGGCGATCCGACCTTAGGGAGTACCAAATTTGATGAAGTATTGGGATTGAAACCATTAGTGACAGCTATCATTACCAGTATACAAAAAGCAGGTATCACATGCATAGATGGCAAAGTGATTGCCGACGAATCCATATTCGATAGCTACCCTATCGCGCCAACCTGGCAATGGAATGACTTGGGTAATTACTATGCGACAGGGGCATGGGGTATTAATGTAACAGAAAACCAATATGCCATCCACTTTGATAAACGCGATAAAATCGGAACGCGCCCACGTATACATAGCACATATCCCAATATTCCTAAACTAAATCTATCCAATGAAATAACTGTGGATAGCGCGCACACAGGAGATCAGGCATACATATTCGGTGGACCATATAATTACTATAAGCGTATAGTCGGTACGATACCGCAAGGCTCTACACTTTTTACGATCAAAGGGTCCATACCTGACCCACCTATGTTTTTAGCCTATCGAGTCAGTCAGGAATTGACAGACAAAAAGATTAAAAACCAGGGATACGAAACCTCCTTTGAGTCAGTCAAAGTATCAGAAACAAATCACTTGCTCACACTGCAATCTCCTACCCTATCTAAAATCGTAAGACGTGCCAATTTTGAAAGTAATAACCTCTATACAGAAGCGATCCTCAAAATGATAGGTCTCAAGAAAAGAGGAATGGGCAGTGGTCAAAATGGCATCAATATCGTGCGCAAAGAGCTGAAAAAAGCATCAGCCAGAGAATCTGACCAAATTATCATGGATGGCAGTGGCTTATCCGCTCGAAACAAGGTATCAAGCTATGCTCTGGCCAAATTCCTATCCGCACTAACTAATAAATTAGAAATAGAAAAAATTATAAAATACTTACCCAGAGGAGGTTACTCTGGCACTGTAAAAAGTATGTTTTCGGGATCAAAAGCCAAAGGTAACGTCTGGCTCAAAAGCGGATCAATGGAGTCTGTGCAATCTTATACAGGAGTCGTTAGAGCCAAATCTGGAAAATGGATAAGTTTCTGCATAATAGTCAATGGATATAGCGCCAAAGGAAAAGTCATTAGATCAAAATTAGACAAACTAATCAGAGATATTTATTTTTATTGTTGAATGAAAATGATCAAATCCAGCAATAACCTACTTAGACCACTATGGCTCGGCATCATGGCCTCTATCTTAGTGATCAGTTGTGTACCAGATCATACCAGCAGAAAAGAAGATAGGCCACAGCCTCTCACTACCACAGAGCTTAACCAAGAAGAAGAAACAGATACCAGAGATTACTGGCAAAAACCCGATGTGGTCATCAGTAAGATGGGCAATATACAAGAAAAGGTTATTGCCGACATCGGTGCAGGATTAGGTTATTTTTCTTTCGCCCTCGCCAATGAAAAGGCCAAAAAAGTCATCGCCATCGACATAGACCCTGAGATGATAGAATCTCTTAATCTACTGAAGATGATAAAGATGGAGACAGAAAGCAATTTCGATGAGAGATTTGAGACGCGGTTATCATTAGCTAATGACCCCTTACTCAAAGATGACGAAGTTGATATCATACTCATTGTCAATACTGTAACATATTTCGAAAATCGTCTCGATTACCTATCCAACCTAAAGTCAAAACTCAAAGACAATGGTCAGTTAGTTATTGTTGATTTCAAATACAAAAGAATAGACCCTTCCATCAATCCACCACCTACCGAACAACGCGTCCCTTTACATTCACTCGAAAAAGAGATAGAACAAGCGGGATACAGCAGTTTTATCTCAGATGACACCTCTCTGGATTATTCTTATATCCTAGTCGCAGAAAAGTAAGTCTAATCGCTTAGTATATTTTACTTTAAAAACTAAAACCTGTCAATAAACTAAAGGTATTTTGCTCATCATTGAATGAGTAATATGGTTGCATGACTATAACACCCAATACATCGAACCAAAGACCAATGGTTTTGCTATTTCGCCATTGGTTAGTTGCATCATTCGACATTTTTACGCGACCGTAATCATACCCTCCTGTCAGACCAATATCCATAGGGATAATGTTGTTATTCCACGAAAACAAACTCATCCTGATATCTATATTATGGTATATCGCACTTTCACCTCTGAACCTCTCGTTACGATATCCTCTGAGGCCTCTCAGGTTTCCTATCCCAGGGTGATGATAAAACTGACGATCTCCCATCGTTCTGTGATAACCAAATTGGTTGGCAAGAATTAGCCTTGGCTTTTTGAGGAGCTTGAAATATTGACTTGTTACTAGGTCTATACTACCAACTTGCTCATCTTTACCAGTCTCGTATAAGGCGGTATAAGAAGCATTAAGCACAAATCCATTGGTTGGAAAAGAACGTCTATCCACGACGTCAATAGAAAAATTTACTTTTCCTCCGATATAATTACGCGCATCAAAAGTCTCTTGATCAAATCCAAGACCATCATCTTCGCTAACTCTGCCTTCCGTATTGAGAACCCTTCTATATTGATAGACAGGACCAAAATCTACTTGCATGGCTCGTCCCAGGTTAGCACGTAGTAATGGTTCTACATCTATATCACGCATCCTCACCCAATTGTATTCTATTGGCAGACCAACATTATATTCACTTTCGTTTCCAAGTCCAAAGTAATTTTCATAATGAGGATAATTGATGCTAAGTTTCGGTACTAAATCTAATTTGCCTATGCGGTCTGGCATGTGCGATCCTATCGCTAACTGCAGTGCATTACGACTACCGGGCGCTAGACTGAACGACAAGTTGTTCTTTGATTTGTACGGCGATCTTCTCCAGCCGTGCTTCACCCAGTTAATAGATCCACCCAGCCACCAGCCATCATCGATGGTATTGCCAATGCTAATAAATGGAAAATTAGTATCGTAGGTAAATGCGTTTCTGTCATACTCGTTGATATCTAGATCAAGACTGGTTTTATCTATTACCTTGCCTTCGGTTCTTATACCGTTAGGTTCGTCATAGACATATACGTTTTTATCCGTCGTCTCATTGATAACGGTATCATCATCCTCGCCACCTATGATTCTGACTTTGATTGCGGAATTATTAGCACC
This sequence comes from Saprospiraceae bacterium, assembly GCA_020628095.1. Lineage (GTDB taxonomy): Bacteria > Bacteroidota > Bacteroidia > Chitinophagales > Saprospiraceae > RFSX01. Next base: position 21,150 of record JAHDFP010000005.1, on the reverse strand, counting down.
ACTTATATTAAATACATCCTTTCCTCTCAAGCCATATATTCTGATTTCCTTAGTCTCATCAGGATAGAAGGTGCGGTCGTATTTCTTTAATTTTCCAAGACTTTTAGATTGTTCGAAATATTGAACATTGACTTTGCCATCATCGAATCTTTTGATCTCAAACTCATTGTCATTATTACTACCTGTAATCTCTACCTCCTTGCTGATAAAATTATAATACCTTTTACCAATTTTCAAAAGGTTATCTCTTCTTTCTCTTAGAAGCCGCACCAGTTCTTCATCAAAATACAAGGACATTATTTCTTCCGGAAACCCCAGCATCGCCTCATCAATGTCCGCATCCGTTATATCCGTTTGCATTTTTTTAATGATAGGCTCCCACTCGGACCATTCTAGATCATTAAGAAAATATCGATCAAAGTGGCGTGCATTGAATGCCTGATTTTTGACATCCTTAAGATCCCCCTTCATTGTCTTGAAGTTTTTCTTGACAAAATGCGCTAAGTACCAAGGAATGACACCGACAAATTTGTAAAACGCCTGATCCCGATCTCTAGGTATCGGCCTGTATATGTTTTTACCATCTTCTTCAAATTTGGCCCATCGCCATTGATCATCGTGTCTGTCCCAATCATGTATGAATAGATCAAACATTCTGGATTTCAATACCCATTCTTGATCAATAAATTGGTTTTTCTTTTCGGCTAATATATCCAAGAGGTCAGAGTAACCTATGATCTCATCAGAATTCCCGAATTGCTCCGCCATACTCCAGTCTCCACTCGGTCTCTCTTCTAGCAAATAGAGTTCTTCTGGAAACTGACTATTGTAATTACCCAAACCTTTCTGGTGCTGCAGATAGACTAACTTAGGTAAGGTATAATATACACCCGCCGCCTGCGATAGACGTGGTATGACCAATGCGTTATAGGGATGCGAAGCACTATTCTGATCTGCCAATACATCTATTACTTTGAGATTGGTAAATCCAGGAGGCACTAATTTGGTATAGTCCTTCTTTATAGATCGTAATATGTAATGTCTCTTATCAGCAACTTCCATCCGCAACGAATTGGAGGCCATGCCCCCACCCTTCTTGATTGGTGTCAGTCCTCCTAATTTTGTTTCTAGGTCAATGACTTCCGCCTCGACTGGTGTCGCCCACATATCTCTATATTGAGAACCCAAGAATAATTTCTTGATAGGTCCTGCCGCAAATGCCTCGTTTGCGGCTATGGTTTTCGTCGCACTTGTGACCTTGGGATATTTTATTTCTTCTTCCACTGATCCCGGTCTTGGTTCCCTGATCTGTGTCCTATAAGCGATCTCAGAGTTACCTTGGTCATCTACTATATAATACTCCGCCCATGCCTCGAAGTCTTCATAAAAGTTCACCTTCACATATCCGCGTTTGCCCACGGCAAATTCTGCATTCCCACCGCTGCGTATATAATCCACTTTACCACCAGCGCCCGATACAATGTGTTTTAATTTTCCTATATCAAAATACTGTAAGCCGTGATCATGTCCCGAGGCCACAAGGATATTAACCTTTAATTTTTTAATGAGTTTTTCGATGCCCTGTATAAGCTCTTGGTTGTGGACATTGGTCAAGTCTTGCTTAGATCCTGAGACCCTTCTATAGATAGGATATAAAGAGCCAATGATAGGAAGTGGTATCCATAGTTTTTCTTTCAGTTCCGTTAATGGGAAAAGATGCTGCCTTAGATTATAATATCCACCATGCGTTCCATGCGTCCTCATGGGATGGTGCATAAGTAAGACGATCTCATCGTTTTTATGATCTACGAACTTTTCTTCCAAGACTTTGAGGAAGTCTCCCCTTGATTTTATATCGCAGCCTTTGTTGATATTACTTTCTTTGGACCAATCCTGCAACCACCACTGCGAATCGATAAAGATGAAAACAAGATCCTTGTTGATCTTGACGACTTTAGGATCAGCGCAAGCATTGTTAGGATAAAATTTTATATCCAGATCATGTTCTTTGCCATATTTCTCTATATAATCCTCTTGCCTCTTTATGGCCTTTCTTCCACCAGCCTTATGTTTGTTCCAGTCATGGTTGCCTGGTATAAAGTAGGTTATTCCCTTATGCAGTGCTGCAAGTTCTAGTTGCGCCTCTATGATATGCTCTGCTTCTTTTCTGTTTTCGGCTTTTTTCTTAGGTAGTCCTTTCGGATAAATGTTATCACCCAGATATACCAGACTTGTATTATCAGTTGCTTTAATAAGTTCTGGCTTGAGCGCCTCTAGTACATCATTTTGTTTTTTGGACAAGTCATCTAATTCTCCCGTATCACCCACCAGATAAAGCGAATGGATTAATTCTTTATCAGATTGCGGTTTTCTTTGCTCCCAACCCTTAGCATTATCACTATATGATGCATACTTGGATGTGCCACACGAGACAAATAAGAAAATAATAGAGATGAAATAAACTAACTTTAGATGCATACTATATTACTTAGGAGAAAATTTGAAAATTTTAGCACTAAACCCTTTGCCCTCTGTACTGATATACAAATTATTGTCCTTATCAAAACAGATACCTTCAGGCTGAGGGATAGTCTTAGGATTCAAAAAATGGACTTCGGACAATTCTAACTCTTTATCAAAAACCAACATAGTACTTCCCTTCGCGGAGACTAGATATAACCCATTATCATCGTAACTAAAAGAAATCCCAGAAGGAGAAAAATCTTTGACTCTTGATAGTTTCTTTTTCATATCAGATTTGGATTGAGCCTTATAGTTTGTATTTACCCAAGCCACTAGCTCATCATCTTTAATAGAAAGGAATGCTTCTTCACTTATTTCTTTCTTTATCAAATCATAAGAATAGATCACCTTTTTCTTTTTACTCTTCTCTTTTCCCAGAGATTGACCTTTACATGCGAACAGCAACTGATGATTCTCTTTATCATAGCAGAGACCCTCTACATCATTTGTTGTGGATAATTTCGTTTTTTGTTTGGTAGAAATGTCAGGCGATGATCTGTTTATTGTATATAATGTGCCTGCATTATTAGCTACATATATTTGATCTTGGAGACATAGAATACTTTCATAATCTCCAGACTTGCCAAATTTGTGTTTCGAAAGAATCTTGCCATCATTAATATCCAGAACAAAAAGCTTCCCTTTCTCATCGTTATGAGTAACCAGTGTATGATTATCCTCGCAATAACTAAGACCAGATATTTCTTCCAGCTCCCCATCCAATATAAAGATGTCATCGGACGTAGTGAAATCATACTTTGACTCCATGGGGGAAAAGGGTGTCACATGTAATACTCCTTGCGCTCGAGGTTGTTCTATACAACTGAGGAGTATGAGGAAAAAATAAAAGCTGATAATCCGTATCATACCGCTGAGTACCTAAAATATAAGAATAGAAGTCCTGCTAATAAAAATGAGATAATAAATGTGTTGTACGCTAGGTCCACCATCCTACCTTTATTGGCATTATATCGTCCTAGAAAATAGCTTGACCTTATTTGATTGCCGAGTTGCAAATCTTGCCTCGCCACCACCTTTTGCATCGACTCTTGATATTCTTTCAAATTATAATCCTTCATCATGAAAAAAACATTTTCCTCAGAGGAACGATGCGCATCGAATATCTCATGCCTGACATTCTTGGCAAGAAAACTCATGGGCTTAGTGGCTATCATAGCCATGACGAGCGTAATCATCATACCTATCAAGAGGACAACCGATATCCAGTGCCCACCGACGACATTATCATCTATATACCCATGTAGGACAATCAGTCCAGATACAAGCGTGGTACAGATACGAATGAGGATCGCAGATTTTCTATCCAAAATAGCTATGGTGCTCACTTGGAGTTTATTCTGATTTCTCAGAAAAGTACTCATAGACTTTCTTGGCTCTGATTTAGTACCGAACATTCCTTCAGCATTGGAGGCATCTTCGGTACTTCTTGCTAGTGCCTTAGAGGCCTTAGCCTCGGCTTCTGATGCTTTTGCATTTTTGATTCTTAACTCTGCTGCCAACAGATCCGCTTTATGTTTATTTTTTAGGGCTTTGTTATCATCCATAGGAACGGCATATTTAGTTCACTAAATTGATAATTCCTATCCAAAAGCCTAAGGTATTCCTGCACTATTTATGGGCTAATATACTTTCTGGGACTTTTTGTTTGTATCTGGACGTGGTATTGTATGGTTGACAGAGAATTGAAGACAAGCGTATAACCCAACTTTCATTACTCCTTTATAAGGGTACTTTTCTTCGCTTTAGTTCGGTAACTAAAAACTATTTATTGACTTAACTTGTCATGATCTACCTTATAATCAAACTATCCCGCTCAGGACCAGTACTGATTATTTTCACCTCCACCTCTAGATAACTTTCTAAGAATTCGATATACTCTTTTGCCTTAGGCGGTAAGCTCTGATAATCTCTGATCTGATCTGTGTCAGACTCCCAGCCCTCTATGGATTTGTATATGGGGGTAAGATTACTATCGGTGAGATCGTAAGGTAGGTTTTGCGATTCGCCATCGCTGACTTTGTAATGGGTGGCGACTTTTATATTGGCAAAAGTATTAAGGCAGTCTAATTTGGTAATACACAACTTGTTGACACCGTTGAGCATAATGGTGTATTTGAGTTGCGGGAGATCTATCCATCCCGTACGTCGTGGCCTACCAGTCGTCGCACCAAACTCTGCACCAATTTTTCTAAGTTCCTCCCCTATCTCGTTATCTAGCTCCGTCGGAAAAGGTCCGCCACCTACACGCGTACAGTAAGACTTAGTGATACCGTAGACATCTTTGATATGCTGAGGTGCCACTCCAAGACCAACGCATACGCCTGAGGTCAATGTATTAGATGAGGTAACATAAGGATATGTACCATAGTCCACATCCAGCATAGAGCCTTGTGCTCCTTCTGCAAGTATAGACTTTCCATCTTTGATGGCTTGGTTGATGTAATAAGAGCAATCTATATGATGTAGTCTCTTGATACTTTCTATACTCTCAAACCACTTCTGTTCTTCTGTCTCTATATCAAAATCTAACGCTGGATATATCTTTCCGAGCTCTATATGTTTTTGTTTGAGGTTATTATATCGTTCCTTAAAGTCATCTCTTAGTATGTCACCTACACGCAATCCGTTCCTTCCAGTCTTATCCATATAAGTAGGACCTATACCTCTGAGAGTAGAGCCTATTTTTGATTTTCCCTTGGAGGCTTCGGATGCTGCATCTAGGTATCTATGCGTCGGTAGGATAAGATGTGCTTTTTTGGCGATGTAGATATTAGATGTATCCACGTCTATCTCCACCAAAGAATTAAGCTCCCTTGCCAGAACGATGGGGTCTATAACAACACCATTGCCTATAACATTAATAACATCTTTTCTGAATACACCAGAGGGAATCGTGTGTAAGACATGCTTATGATCGCCTATGACAATAGTATGACCCGCATTAGGACCTCCCTGAAATCTAGCGATGATATCATAGTCCTTTGCTAAGTAGTCTACTATCTTTCCTTTCCCCTCATCACCCCATTGTAAGCCTAAGAGAACATCTACAGGCATCGTATCTAATTTTAATTAGATTATTTAAAGCCCAAAAATAGGAAACATATAAGGAATAGTCTTATATATACTTTGTTAATATGAAGATATTACCACTCAGACTATTCTTCTTCTCCCATGAGCCCCTGATTCCGCATATCCGTGAGCAACTTATCGACCTTGTACATTTCGTCGACCAGATCATCCAAGAAGAATGATATATCAGGAATACGTCTGACGTGCTTTCTTATCCTCTGTGCAAGATTCTTTTTGAGATGATGGAGATTTTCGTTTATGCTATCCAGGACCCCCACTTTATCCTCAGAATTATAAACACTCAGGTATATCTTACACAAACTTATATCAGGAGTGACCATTACTTTGGTCACTGTCACAAAAGCATCTCCGTATATATTCCGACCCTCTGTCAATAATACAGATCCAAAATGCCTCCTAATAACCTCTTCTGTCTGTCTTTGTCTGATACTCGCCATATCCTAGACCATTTTGATTTAGCTAATCCGAAAAGTAATCTAATTTTTAGATATTTAAATATATTTTAATTTATAATATGAATGTCCTTTACAATACTATCATTTAGTTGCGACAAGGATCGAAATATTTCCAATATAAAAATCATATTAGTCCTTAGATGGAGGATGTACTAAGAAAGGATATCAAATATGTAAAAGGCATCGGCCCTATCAAAGCCGAAATACTCAACCTGGAGCTTGGTATATTCACCGTGGGTGATCTGCTTAGTAAATATCCTTTTAGATATGTCGATAAAACTGAAATTACTCCCATCCGCGACATCAAAAATAATGACCTCGTACAGATCAAAGGCTCTATAATATCCAAACAACTTATAAAAGGCAAAAAACAAAAACGGCTTACCGCGACCCTCAGAGATGCTTCGGGCTTTGTGGAGTTGGTTTGGTTTAAGGGCATTGCTTATATAGAGAAGTATATAGAACTTAATAAAGAATACATCGTCTATGGCAAAGCCAGCATGTATAAAGGCATCGCTAATATTGCCCATCCCGAGATGGAGGCCGCAGATCAAAATCAGCAGAAAGCTAAGAATACTTACGAACCCATCTATTCTTCTACAGAAAAACTGAATAAGATTGGATTTGATAGTAAGGCGCGGCGAAAAGTAATCGAATCCATTTTGGAAAAATTAGGCGAAAGATATTTTCCAGAGACACTTCCTCATTATCTGACGGATAAGTTGAAATTAATATCCAGATATCAGGCTATCAGAAACATCCACTTCCCAGAAAATGAAAATGCCCTAACCAAAGCGCAGTCAAGAATAAAATTCGAAGAAATCTTTTATTTCCAATTAAGGTTATTATTCAATAAGTCAGAAAGGCAACTCAAGTATAAGGGGCACAATTTCACTAAGGTCGGAGACAGCTTTAACAAATTTTATAAAGAAAAATTACCGTTTACCTTAACTGGTGCTCAAAAGAGGGTCATCAAAGAAATAAGGGCAGATCTCGGATCAGCACGCCAGATGAATCGTCTCTTACAAGGAGATGTCGGCAGTGGTAAGACGATAGTCGCGATCCTGACGACCTTATTAGCAATCGACAATGGTTACCAGACTGTGCTCATGGCACCTACAGAAATATTAGCACAACAACATTATAATTCTATACAAAAGTCACTGGAAGGTCTCGGTATCAGAACCGCTTTCTTATCTGGCAGTGTCAAAGGAAAAGTCCGCAACCAAATCTTACGATTGCTCAAAAGTAATGACCTACAATTACTTATAGGGACACACGCCGTGTTTGAAGATCCCGTACAATTCTCTAATCTGGGATTGGCCATCATAGATGAACAACATCGGTTCGGTGTGATGCAGCGCGCAAAACTCTGGAAAAAAGGAAACCAACATCCACCGCATGTCCTTGTCATGACCGCCACACCTATTCCACGTACACTATCTATGACCTTATATGGCGACCTGGATGTATCTATCATCGACGAATTACCGCCAGGTCGAAAGGAAATTCAGACCTTGCATAAGACGGATAAACATCGACCGCAGGTCATTCATTTCATGCATGACCAAATCCTCAAGGGTCGCCAGATATATATTGTGTATCCTTTAATAGAAGAATCTGCGAAACTGGACCTAGCCAACTTGCAAGAGGGATATGATAATCTAAGACAGCACTTCCCGCCTGAGGAATTTCAGATCAGTGTCGTCCATGGAAGGATGAAACCAAAAGATAAGGAGTACGAGATGCAAAGATTCGCCAGTGGAAAAACTCAAATCATGGTGGCTACCACAGTGATAGAGGTCGGCGTCAATGTGCCCAATGCCACTGTTATGATTATAGAGAACACGGAGAGATTCGGTCTATCACAGTTACACCAGCTCAGAGGTCGGGTCGGACGAGGTGGAGAGCAATCTTATTGCATATTGATGACGGGATATAAGCTCAGTCAGGAGGCAAGATTTAGGATTAAGACCATGACCGATACTAATGATGGATTCAAAATAGCAGAAGCTGATCTAGAGCTACGTGGCCCTGGAGATATAGAAGGGACAAGACAGAGTGGTGGTATAGATTTCAATTTATTCAGCATAGGAGAAGATCAAAATGTCCTGTTCTCTGCAAGAAAAATTGCGCAAACGATACTCAATAAAGACCCTTATCTCAATGACTCTAACAACACTGTCCTCAAAGAAAAAATAGAAAAGCTAAACCAAGGAACCATTAATCTAGGAAGGATAAGCTAAATCAAAAAAAAGGTATTTCCATTAACTACTAATTGGGTTGTTCAATTTTAAGGTTTCATAACAAAAAAATAGGAGCCTCATAATTAAATGAGACTCCTATATCCATCTACAATTGAGAACTTATATTTCTTAGTTCGACTTCGTAATTTTCTCAGTAAATACTTTCTGATCTGCAGTAATTCTTAGTATGTAGTTTCCGCTCGGTAGATCCTCTGTATCTATCGACAAGGTCGTCGTACCAGAATCTATTTGTTGCGTATCTACTTTTCTTACTAACTGACCGATCGCATCATAGAATCCTCCTTGGATCTGAGTTGCAACTTCAGTATTAACTTGTATCGTAATCCTATCTACGAACGGATTAGGATATACACCGAGTGTTATCGCTCCATCCTTATCACAGTCTGCATTGACAGACACAGGATCAGAGTAAGAGTAAGAACCATCTAGTTCCACTAACTTCAGTCGATAGTAAGATATACCCTCTGGCATCGTTGCATCAGTCATTTCGTAGAAGATGTTATCTACACTATTTCCTGCTGCTGGCGTCTTACCGACAACCATGTACTCGCCATCAAGACTTTCTGATCTCTCTACCTCGAAGTATTGCGTATTAGACTCAAACTCTGTCGTCCAGTATATCTCAGTGTAGCACTGCTCACTTTCCCATCTTGCAAAGAAGTCATATACCTCTAATGCCAGTGGTCTTCTTAGCGTAAATCCTATATCGATATCATTATTAACCTCTCCTGGTGCTAATGCGATATAAGCTGTACGTCCGACAGCTCCCTGATCCATGATCTCGATGATATCACTATCAAACTCATCAGAACCAACATTAGGACTGACGAAACGTTTTTCGTCCTCTGGTCTGTCTACTTCTGGATTATATGCTTCTATGATATACATATCTGCCGTCAATCCACTGAATGAGTAGTTACCATTGATATCCGTCGTATCTGATCCGCAGAACGTCTCTGCACCCGTAGAGAGGTCTATCTTATAAAGATTAACAACCACTCCTGGTACTGGTAGATCACCACCATCCTGACTATTAGGATTACCGCCTTCTATCGGATCGCACCATACCGTGTTACCGATAGATCCGCCTTTATAGAATCCAGCATCTATGTTCTTGTTCTTCTCACTTTGCTCTAGTGTGAAGATATCTGTTGTTCCTGGTCCATTAGCACCAGTTATATCACTATTGATACCTGTCAGCATAGAGTTCTGTGGAGAAGTAGCATATCCTGTCAGCGCAGAAGGTAATGCGAATCCGATATAGTAATCTCCCTCAGTCAGATCAGTGAAGCAGTAGCCTCCATTACCGTCAGTGACTAATGTACTTACGACATTACCACCTGCATCATATAGAGTTACTATGGCTCCTGGTATACCTGGCTCATCACTATCCTGGATGCCATCACCATCCTGATCATTCCATACTTTATCTCCCACCTCTGCATTACAGTCTTCGAGAGAGTTTTCGATTCTGCCTGTGCAGACTACTTGACATCCTTTATCATCAGTTACAGTCACACTGTACTGACCTGCAGTAAGATTAAATACTGACGCTGTTGTCTCACCTGTACTCCACATGTACTGATATATACCAGAACCACCGACAGCATTAGCCGTCATACGTCCATCACCTTTACCACAGTTTTCGTCTATGGCATCGATAGTACAAGTCGGTCCACCGATAGACTGAATAGATATAGAACATATAGAACTACATCCACCTGCATCGGTCACTGTCACTGTATAATCACCTCCTATAAGGTTCGTCAATCTATCTGAAGTAGAACCTGTGTTCCACTCATAGCTATAAGGTAAGACTCCACCCGTTACAGAAACGGATACTGTACCATTATTATCACCACATGTCGCATCAGATCCTGTGACTGTACATATGGGTCCATTACCTCTGTTTCTTACAGTAGTCGAGCATACTGTACTACAACCGAACTCATCCGTCACCGTTACTGAATAATTACCAGCAGGCAAGTTGAATAATTCGGAATTAGTATCGCCTGTACTCCATAAGTAAGTGTAGTTACCTACACCGCCAGTTGCTGTGACACCTGCATAACCATTATCCTGACCACAAGATGTATCATCACTCACGATCTCACATGCTGTAGGAGATGTCGCATCTACATCTACAGAGCAAATAGTTTCGCATCCTGTATTATCTGTTACTGTCACTGTATATGTACCTGGTAGTAATCCAGTGATCGTTTCTGTATTCTCACCATTACTCCATGCATAGCTGTAAGGCCCAGACCCACCTGTCGTAGATACCGATGCCGAACCATTTGGCTCTGCGCAACTTGCTGGTGTACTCTGAGTCATACATACAGGAACATCATCCTGTCCTATCTCTACAGAACAACTCGTCTGACATCCTGCAGAATCAGTTATGATAACACTATAAGTACCTGGAGCTAATCCTGTGATCTGAGGTGATGTACCTCCGTTACTCCATGCATAAGTGAAACTACCCGTTCCACCGGATACAAATACTTCTGCTGATCCTAACGGTGATGCACAGTTTCCATTTCTACCTACGATCTGACATTCTGGTTGTCCAGTCGCTTCTATTGTGAATGAGCAAGAAGTAGAACAACCGGCGTTATCTGTAATAGTTACTGAGTAAGACCCTGCCTGTAAGTTAGTCACAGAAGATGTCGTAGCACCATTACTCCATGAGTAATCATAATTACCAGTTCCACCTGTCACCGTCACAGTTGCCCCACCATTGCCTTGATCACAATTTTCTGCACTGGTACTGACCGTACAAGATAATGCGCCTGAGTCACCTATGACTACATTGCAATCCGTGGTACAACCACTCACATTATCCGTAACAGATACTGTATATGTACCTGCTGATAGGCCGCTCGCAGATGATCCTGTTATACCATTACTCCATGTGTAAGTATAGTTACCAGATCCACCTGATACCGTCGCAAATGCTGAACCATTATTATCACCACAAGACGCATCATTACCTGTCACACTACAGCTAATAGATGATCCACCACCGATACTTACGCTACAAGATGTAGAACATCCGCTAGCATCCGTTACTGTGACTGTGTAATCACCTGGAGGTAATTGATTCAGTGTGCTTCCAGTTGCACCATTGCTCCAGTTATATTGGTAAGGTGCTTGACCACCTGATACATTGACTGTTGCTGAGCCATCTCCTTTTCCACAATCTGCATCTTCTCCTCTGATACTACATGTAATAGCTGATCCTGCTCCAATGGATACGCTACATACAGTTGCACATCCCGAGTTACTATCAGTTACAGTTACACTATAATTACCAGTAGAAAGATTAGATATACTCTGTCCTGAGCCACCATTACTCCATGAGTAATTATAACTTCCTGAGCCACCACTTACACTTACTATTGCACTTCCATTAGAGTCTCCGCATGTCGCATCTGTACCTGCAACCGTACAAGCGATGTCAGAGCCACCACCGATACTTACGCTACAAGTCGTTACACATCCAGAACTATTGTCTGTTACTTGTACACTGTATGCGCCTACTCCAAGGTTAGTCACATTCGCTGTCGTGGCGCCATTGCTCCATGAGTAACTATAACTTCCTGAGCCACCACTTACTGTCACTGAGGCACTTCCATTATTAGATCCGCAAGTAGCATCTGTACCCGCAACCGTACAAGAAATGTCAGATCCTCCACCAATGCTTACTGAACAAGTCGTCATACAACCTGATACATTATCAGTTACCTGTACTGAGTAATTACCTGGTACAAGGTTAGCTATACTGGTGGTACCTGCACCATTACTCCATAAGTAAGTATAGTTGCCAGAACCGCCTGTTACATTGACCACAGCCGATCCGTTATTAGATCCACAAGTGGCATCTGTTCCACTTACACTACATGTCAAGTCTGTACCATTACTTATCGTCACGCTACAAGATGTTGCACATCCTGTACTACTATCAGTTACTTGTACAGTGTATGTACCAGCCATAAGACCTGATATACTTGCTCCTACTGCACCATTACTCCATGTGTACACATAGTTGCCAGAGCCACCATTGACGCTGACTGTAGCAGTGCCGTTATTTACACCACAAGCTGCATCTGATCCAGTTACCGTACAAGAGATCGCATTAGATCCTCCTATACTCACACTACATGATGTTGTACATCCCGTCGTATTATCTGTCACCTGTACAGAATATCCTCCGGCTGCTAGACCAGTTGCCGTAGCACCTGATGCACCATTGCTCCAGCTATAAGAGTAACTTCCTGAGCCACCACTTACACTTACTGTCGCACTTCCATTAGATTCTCCACAAGAAGTATCCGTACCATTGACAGAGCAAGAGATTGCTGCTCCACCACCGATATTGACACTACAAGAAGTAGTACATCCTGAGTCTATATCTGTTACCTGTACACTATAGTTGCCTGGTGCAAGATTATTGACTGCCGATCCAGACGCTCCGTTACTCCAGCTATATGAGTAGCTTCTTGAGCCACCAGAGACATTGACTGATGCAGAACCATTATTAGATCCACAAGTAGCATCCGTGCCGCTCACACTACATGTTATTTGTGCTCCACCGCCTATCGTTACACTACAAGTCGTCGCACAACCAGAAGCTGTGTCTGTTACATTGATCGTATAGGAACCAGGTGAAAGGTTAGTAACAGTAGCACCAGAAGCACCATTGCTCCATACATAAGTGTAGTTACCTGAGCCACCACTTACACTTACTGTCGCACTTCCATTATTAGATCCACAAGTGGCATCTGTTCCACTTACGCTACATGCTATACCTGATCCACCACTTATACTTACACTACATGTTGTCGTACAACCTGTACTGCTGTCTGTTACCTGTACGCTATAGTTACCAGAAGTCAGATTAGATATACTCGCTCCTGACGCGCCATTGCTCCATGTATAACTATAACTACCCGATCCTCCGCTTACGCTTACGCTTGCTGATCCATTACTATCTCCACATGATGCATCCGTGCCACTGACTGAGCAAGTGATCTGTGATCCACCACCGATATTCACATTACAAGATGTCGTACAGCCTGTTGCATTGTCAGTGACTTGGACACTGTAGCTACCAGGTGCTACATTAGAAATACTCGCTCCTGATCCACCATTACTCCATGAGTAACTGTAGTTACCAGATCCTCCTGATACGTTAACCGTGGCTGATCCATTATTATCTCCACATGTGGCATCTGTTCCACTGACAGAACAAGAAATTGCATTCGATCCATTTATCGTCACATTACATGACGTTGTACATCCTGTTACATTATCTGTAACATCTACAGTGTAGTTACCTATCGCTAAGTTATTAGCAGTACTACCAGTCGCTCCATTACTCCATGCATAGCTATAGTTACCTGTACCTCCAGATACACTTACTGTAGCTGATCCATTGGATGAACCACAGGTCGCATCCGTACCATTCACACTACAAGTAATAGTAGAGCCTGCATCGATGCTTACTGTACACGATGTTGTACATCCCGTTGCATTATCTGTAACCTGTACAGAATAGCTGCCTCCAGATAGATTACTAATAGTTGATGATGTCGCACCATTGCTCCATGCAAAACTATAGTTGCCAGATCCTCCTGTAACATTGACAGTGGCAGCACCATTGCTTAGTCCACAAGTTGCATCTGTTCCATTCGCCTGACAGTTAATCGGGTTACTGCCTCCTATACTCACACTGCATGATGTTGTACAACCTGTATTCGTATCCACTACATCTACAGTATAAGTACCCGCTGCAAGATTAGATGCAGTAGCACCTGTCGCACCATTACTCCATGAGTAATTATATACTCCCGATCCTCCAGTGACACTGACTGTCGCAGATCCATTGTCTAATCCGCAAGTCGTATCCGTACCATTTGCAGAACATACAATTGGGTTACTTTCTCCTATACTTACTGTACATGAGGTCGTACAGCCTGTATTAGTATCTACCACGTCTACCGTGTAAGTACCTGCTGCAAGATTACTTACTGCAGAACTGGTCATGCCGTTACTCCATTCGTAACTATAATTACCAGTACCACCACTCACACTGACTGTTGCAGCACCATTATCTAATCCACAACTTGTATCAGTACCACTTACTGTGCAAGTAATCGGATTACTGCCAGCGATACTCACACTGCATGATGTCATACAACCCGTGCTATTATCTACCACGTCTACTGTATATGTTCCTGCCGCAAGATTAGATGCAGTAGCACCAGTCGCACCATTACTCCATCTGTAAGCATAATTACCAGTACCACCACTCACACTAACCGTTGCAGATCCATTATCCAATCCACAACTTGTATCAGTACCACTTACTGTGCAAGCGATTGGGTTACTACCAGCTATGCTGACACTACATGATGTCACACAACCTGTACTGTTATCTACCACATCGACCGTGTAACTGCCAGGTGATAGGTTACTTGCTGTAGCACCAGAAGCACCATTGCTCCAAGTGTAGCTGTAGTTACCTGTACCTCCGTTAACATTGACAGTCGCTGATCCATTATTCAATCCACAACTTGTATCCGTACCATTCACACTGCAAGTAATTGGATTACTGCCTGCGATTTCGACACTACAAGTTGTCGTGCAATTATTTCCGTCTGTTACAGTAACTGAGTAAGATCCAGCAGCTAAGTTGCTGGCTGAGTTACTGGTTACACCATTACTCCATTGGTAAGTGTAGTTTCCGCCTCCACCAGAAGCTGTGACAACCGCACTACCATTATTCAGACCACAACTTGTATCCGTACCGCTGATACTACAAGATGGTGCTTCGCTCTGACCTACATTGACATTACATGTCGTCGTACATCCGACGATGTCTGTAACAGTTACTGTATAACTACCCGCAGCTAATCCACTAATCTGTGAAGAAGTCGCGCCGTTACTCCAGTTATAAACATAAGGTGCTGTACCGTTACTTACTGTAACCGTAGCAGAACCATTATCTAATCCACAAGTCGTATTTTCTACCGAAATAGAGCAACTCGGCGTCGCACTACCCGCTATACTTACTGAGCACTCCGTCGTACAATTGTTACTATCCGTAACTATTACATTGTACGTACCAGGTGTCAGATTATTTATAGATGCTGTTGTCGCACCATTACTCCACTGGTAAGTATATGTACCTGATCCACCCATAGCTATAGCCTGAGCTGATCCATTGTTGAGACCACAGGTCGTATTAGTACCTACTACCGAACATGTCGGCGGTACTGATCCACCTATATCTACAGAACAAGATGTCGTACATCCATCCGCATCAGTAACTATAACAGAATAAGTGCCCTCTGCCAGACCGTTGATCGTAGCTGATGTCATGCCATTATTCCATGTGTAGCTGTAAGGTGCTCTACCCATATTTACATTGACCGTTGCAGATCCATTTGCTAATCCGCAAGAAGAATCAACTCCAGAAATAGTACATACAGGTTGTGTACTCGGATCTATTACTACTGAACATACTCTCTGGCATCCGACATCATCGGTAATAGTCACAGTATATGTTCCTGCTGCCAGATTACTGATTGCAGAAGAACTGCTACCATTACTCCAGCTATAACCATAAGGAGAATAGCCTCCCGTAACAGTGACGTTTGCAGATCCATTATCGTCTCCGCAAGTCGTATGCGTTGCACTTGTAGAGCAGCTAAGATCAGTTGCTCTGATTATGATGTCCTGCACACAGCTCGCATTTCTTCCACATGCATCTGTAACAGCATATGTCACCTGATACATTCCACCATCACAATCATTACCACTCACTAATACTGGATCAGTTACCGTAACAGTAGCACTATATCCACACTGCGTATTTACTGTAGCATTTCCTTGTACATATTCTTCTATACGCCCTAAAGTAACACTTGCAGGGCAAGTAATAGAAGGTCCGTTATTACTTATCGTAAATGTCTGTGTACAGCTTGCACTTCTTCCACAATCATCTGTTACGGTGTATACGATTTCGTATCTCGCACCGTCACATTCTGCTTGACCACTTACAAGTGTTGGACCTTGAGTAGATATACTACTTCCCAATCCACAAGGCACATTGACTATTGGCGTACTTTCAGAAATATCAGAAGCACAAGTTACTGTTGCATCTGCGGCACAAGTTATACTTGGGCCTTGGTTCTGAATAGTAAATGTCTGCGTACAACTCGCACTTCTTCCACATGCATCCGTAGCTGTATAGACTATCTCGTAGACCGCACCATTACAATTGGCTGTACCACTTACTAAGCTCGGCCCTGACTCAACCACAGTAGTCGTCAGTCCACAAGGGCTAGTTGCTGTCGCGTTGCCTACTGTAATATCAGCAGCACACGTGACTATTGCATCTGTAGGACAAGTAATCGAAGGTCCGCCATTGTTGATTAAGAATGACTGCGTACAACTTGCACTTCTTCCGCATGCATCCGTTACTGTATAGACGATTTGGTAACGTGCACCATCGCATCCAGCCTGACCACTCACAAGTGTCGGTCCAGAAGTAGAGATGCTCGTGCTCAATCCACATGTAGATGTCACTGACGGCGTACCAGCATTTATATCTGACTCACACGTCACAGTTGCATCTGCTGGACAAGTAATCGAAGGTCCACCATTGCTGATATTGAATGTTTGAGTACAACTTGCACTTCTTCCACAATCATCTGTCACCGTATATACTATTTCGTATACCGCACCATCACAATCTGCAGCACCGCTAACCAAGTTTGGTCCACTTGTGCTCATCGTGCTACCAGAATTACATGTCGTTGTTACAGTCGGATTACCCATGGCAATATCCGCAGTACATGTTACTGTGGCATCTGCTGGACATGTTATGGTAGGTCCGCCATTACTGATTATGAATGTCTGTGTGCAACTTGCACTTCTTCCACATGCATCCGTCACTGTATATATAATCTCATATTCTGCGCCATCGCAATTCGCTTGACCACTTACCAATGTCGGTCCAGTCGTCTGTATATTGCTACTAGCATCGCATGATACCGAAGCCATCGGTGATCCTACAACAATCTCTGACGCACAAGTCACTGTTCCTCCTGGAGGACATATAATTGTCGGTGCATCATTGCTTATTGTAAACCTCTGCGTGCAGCTTGCACTTCTTCCACATGCATCTATGATGCTATACTGTACTTCGTATACTGCGCCATCACAATCAGTCGTACCACTTACCAAAGTAGGTCCTACAGTACTTACTGTACTAGAGCTTCCACAAGACGTAGAAGTTGTCGGCGTACCTATCACAATATCTTCTGCACATTCTACCGTCGCATCCGCTGGACATGTGATCTGAGGTGCTGCATTGCTCAATGTAAATCTTTGAGTACAATTCACACTTCTTCCACAATCATCCATAGCGCTGTAAACTACCTCGTATACTGCACCATCACAATCAGGCTGACCACTTACTAATGTAGGTCCAGTCGTGCTAATTGTGCTTGCCGCATTACAAGAAGTTGTCACGGTCGGTGTGCCTATCGCAATATCAGACTCACACTCCACTGTTGCATCTGCTGGACATGTTATCTGAGGTTCGTCATTATCTAATGTAAATGTCTGAGTACAACTAGTACTTCTACCGCAATCATCAGTAGCTGTATATACTATTTCATATACTGCACCGTCACAATTGGCGTTTCCTGTGACCAGATTAGGGCCGTCAGTACTTATACTGCTACCTAATCCACAAGCCGTGGTGACAGTAGGCGTTCCTGCAACAATATCGGATTCGCATTCTACGATGGCATTAGATGGACAAGTAATTACTGGCGCTTGATTACTTATAGTAAACGTTTGAGTACAACTTGCACTTCTTCCACAATCATCTGTTACCGTATATACGATCTCATATTGTGCGCCATCACAATCTGCTGTACCACTCACAAGACTAGGTCCTGTCGTAGATACTGAATATCCTGTATTACATGTCGATGATACAGAAGGTGTACCTTCTGAGATATCAGAAGCACATTCTACTGTCGCATCCGCTGGACATGTGATGCTTGGTCCATTATTACTTATTGTGAATGTCTGCATACAACTCGCACTTCTTCCACAATCATCTGTTACTGTATACACTATCTCATATTGTGCACCGTCACAATCTGCTGTACCACTTACCAAAGTAGGTCCTGTGATACTCATACTACTTCCTGCATTACATGATGTCACTACTGTAGGCGACCCTGCTACTATGTCAGACTCACACTCCACTGTCGCATCCGCTGGACAAGAGATAACTGGTCCATCATTACTTATTGTAAATGTCTGAGTACAACTCGCACTACGACCGCAATCATCTGTTACTGTATATACTATTTCATAAGTAGCGCCATCACAATCTGCTGTACCACTCACAAGAGTTGGTCCCGTCGTGCTGATGCTACTACCAGAGTTACATGAAGTAGCAACACTTGGTGCTCCTGCTGCAATATCACTTTCACACTCTACTGTCGCATCTGCTGGACATGTGATACTCGGTCCATCATTTGCTATTGTAAATGTCTGTGTACAGCTCGCACTTCTTCCGCAATCATCTGTCACTGTGTAGACGATCTCATATTGTGCTCCATCACAGTCCGCAGTACCACTCACAAGTGATGGTCCAGTCGTGCTGATGCTACTACCAGAAGCACATGATGTTGTTACTATCGGTGTACCTTCTGCTATATCTGATTCGCATTCTACTGTCGCATCCGCTGGACATGTGATACTCGGTCCATCATTGTCTATTGTAAATGTCTGCGTGCAACTTGCACTACGACCACAATCATCTGTTACTGTGTACACAATCTCGTATTGAGCTCCATCACAGTCCGCAGTACCACTCACAAGTGATGGTCCTGTTGTACTGATGCTACTACCCAATCCACATGGAACGGTCACACTTGGTGTTCCTTCTGCGATATCCGAAGCACATTCTACCGTCGCATCCGCTGGACAAGTAATACTCGGCCCATCGTTGCTGATTGTAAATGTCTGTGTACAACTTGTACTTCTTCCACAATCATCTGTCGCTGTATAAACGATTTCGTATCGCGCTCCATCACAATCCGCCTGACCACTTACTAAGTTCGGGCCATCTGTGCTGATACTACTTCCTAAGCCACATGACGTCGTCACTGTAGGTGTGCCTTCTGCGATATCCGAAGCACATTCTACCGTTGCATCCACTGGACATGTGATACTAGGTCCATCATTGCTGATAGTGAATGTTTGTGTACAACTTGTACTTCTTCCACAATCATCTGTTACTGTATAGACGATCTCATAAGTAGCTCCATCACAATCTGCTGTACCGCTAACTAAGTTAGGTCCGTCCGTACTAATACTGCTTCCTAGATTACATGATACTATTATCGTAGGAGTTCCTGCTGCAATATCACTTTCGCATTCTACTACTTGATCAGCAGGACATGTAATCTGAGGCGCTTGATTTCTTATTGTAAAAGTCTGTGCACAGCTCGCGCTTCTTCCACAATCATCTGTCACTGTGTAGACGATCTCATACTGTGCGCCATCGCAATCTGCCTGACCACTCACAAGAGTCGGGCCTGTTGTACTTATACTACTACCCACACCACAAGAAACGTTCACTGTTGGTGTACCTTCTACTATATCACTTTCACATAATACAATTTGATCATCAGGACAAGTGATACTTGGTCCATCATTACTTATTGTAAATGTTTGTGTGCAACTCGCGCTTCTGCCGCAATCATCTGTTACCGTGTAGACTATCTCATATTGAGCACCATCACAATCCGCAGTGCCACTCACAAGAGTAGGACCCGTTGTACTGATACTACTACCAAGACCACATGAAGTCGTCACCGATGGCGTACCTTCTGCTATATCACTCTCACACTCCACTGTCGCATCTGCTGGACAAGTGATACTTGGTCCGTCGTTGCCTATTGTAAATGTCTGTGTACAGTTCGCGCTTCTTCCACAATCATCTGTCACTGTGTACACGATCTCATATTGAGCACCATCACAATCCGCAGTGCCACTCACAAGAGTAGGACCCGTTGTACTGATACTACTACCAAGACCACATGAAGTCGTCACCGATGGCGTACCTTCTGCTATATCACTCTCACACTCTACCGTCGCATCTGCTGGACACGTAATACTTGGTCCGTCGTTCGATATTGTAAACGTCTGTGTACAACTCGCACTTCTTCCACAATCATCTGTCACTGTATAAACTATCTCATAACGTGCACCATCACAATCTGCCTGACCACTCACAAGAGTAGGACCTGTTGTGCTGATACTACTACCTAATCCGCATGACGTCGTTACTGTCGGTGTACCTTCTGCTATATCACTTGCACACTCTACCGTCGCATCGGCTGGACATGTGATACTTGGTCCATCATTGCTGATAGTGAATGTCTGTGTACAACTTGCACTTCTGCCACAATCATCTGTCACTGTATAAACTATCTCATATTGTGCACCGTCACAATCTGCCTGACCACTCACTAAGTTTGGTCCGTCTGTGCTGATTGTACTGCCTAAGCCACATGACGTCATTACCGTCGGCGTACCTTCTGCTATGTCACTCTCACACTCCACTGTCGCATCTGCTGGACACGCTATTGTCGGGCCATCATTGCTGATTGTAAATGTTTGTGTACAGCTTGTACTTCTGCCACAATCATCTGTCACTGTATAAACTATCTCATACTGTGCGCCATCACAGTCCG
>JAHDFP010000017.1 GCA_020628095.1 Saprospiraceae bacterium | reverse complement strand
TTAAGCCTCCCGCTAGCGTTCATCCTGAGCCAGGATCAAACTCTCCATAGTATAAATCTTATAGTTTGTTTTTTGATCCACTTAGGCTCTTAAATAAAATCGAAACTCTTAATTCTTTTCCTCACCTATTAAAAATACCATGTCAATTAACTTTTTCCCTTATTTTCTAAGGGATGGCAAAGATAGGTTAACAAGAACCAATTTTGCAACTTTATAGAGAAAAAAATTTAACTTTTTTATATCGCGCAAATCACGACCTATTTAGAATATAAAAAGGCTGCTTTGCACTTATGCAATGTTAAATTTTGTCATTATTCAATGGATCATATTCAGCGAATTTTTCACCGAATATTTTGCTAAGATTAATACCTTTTTTCTGTTCCTCACTCGCACTCTTTCGCTCAATATCTTATCAAAACTGAGCCTCTGTATTTTCAAAAACAGGTGGTAATAAAACTTATAGGCGATATAAACTCCAAAACGTGCCCCCTTGGGTAGCTGTAATATACCTCTCAGCCCATTCTGAAAGTCTATTTCTATATCTTTTTCTATCTCTTTTTTGTCCGCATCACTAAACTGAGCCTGGTCTCTATGGGTCAGATTAGGGAAATATGTGCGGCCTTTATTGATATAATCATCTCGTATATCACGGAGAAAGTTGATCTTTTGGAAGGCAGAGCCCAGAGCTCTCGCATCATCTTTTAGTCTTTCGTACTCTTCGGGGTTATCCTTGAGGAAAACTTTGAGGCACATGAGACCGACCACCTCTGCTGAACCATAAATGTATTTTTTATACAAATCATCCGTATAATGGACCTTTTCGAGATCCATTTTCATAGAATAGAGAAAGGCGTCTATAAGCTCCCATTCTATATTATAATCGTTGACCACTTCCTGGAAGGTATGAAGTACAGGATTGAGACTGATACCGTCTTCTATGGACTGCTTAGTTTCTTGCCTGAACCGTTCCAGTAACTCAGACTTATCATAGTCATGGAAAGTGTCAACTATCTCATCGGCAAATCTCACAAAACCATAAATTGCGTAGATGGGGCTTCTATACTTTTTAGCGAACAGCTTGATACCAAGAGAAAAGGAGGTACTGTACCGATGGGTAATCAGTGTACTACACTCGTAACAGACTTGACGGTAAAGGCTTAGCATGTTCTCAGTGGTTGTCAATTATCTCCTGAGCGACCACTTGTCCAGATATAATGGATGGCGGAAGACCAGGACCTGGGGTAGTAAGTTGCCCAGTATAGTACAAGTTAGCTAATTTTTTGTTTTTGAGCTTTGGTTTTAAGAAGGCAGTCTGAAATAAAGTATTCGCCAGCCCATAGGCATTTCCTTTAAAGGAGTTATACACACCCTTAAAATCTTTTATACCAAAATATTTCTTGTAAGTAATATGGTCAGATATGGAGTCACCTGTATATGCTTCTACCCTCTGGACTAAATGATTAAAGTAATTATCTAAATCTCCTCCCTCCTTGTCCTTAAGGTCTGGAGCTAGCGGAACGAGGAAAAAAAGATTCTCTTTACCCTCCGGAGCGACGCTTGGATCTGTAACGGACGGTGCACAGACATAGAATAAAGGCTTATCAGGCCAGTCTGGTGTCTTATAGATAAGCTGGGCATGATGGCCGAAATCGGCGTCAAAGAACAAATTATGGTGCCTAAGATTTTTGACTTTCTTATCCACAGATACAAAGACAAGAAGACTAGAAGGCGCCATTTTTCTTTTATCCCAGTATTCGGGCGTATAATTACGGTATTGTGGAGACAGAATCTTTTGGTCAAAAAAATGATAATCTGCATTAGACACAACGAGGTCTGCGTCCAAGGAAAGATCATCAGCGATAACCTTTGTTATTGTATTCTTGTCATAACTAACTTCTCTCACTTCTTTTCCAAAATGAAACTTAACGCCTTGATCTTTGGCGATTTTGTAAAAGGCCTCTGCGATTTTGTACATTCCGCCCATGGGATACCATGTGCCGAGTTTGAGGTCGGCATGATTCATAAGACTATAAAGGGCGGGTGTATCATCTGGTGTTGCTCCTAAGAAAAGCACAGGAAACTCCAGTATCTGTCTCAGTCTGGATTCTGATACGACAGCTTGTATCTCTTTAGAGATAGAATTAAAGAGTTGCAGCTTGAATAAAGACTTGAGTATTTTAAGGCTAGCAAACTCGAATATAGATTGGCTTGGCTTCCAGACGAATTCATTCATGCCAACCTGGTACTTATAAGCCGCATCATCCAAGAACTTATCTAATTTCTCCGCCGTACCAGGCTCTACACGATTAAAGAGTGTACGCAGCTCGTCATAGGAAGCAGATATATCAAGCGCATCATCTTGTCCAAAAATCACCTGATAACCGGGATCTAACCTCCTCAGGTCATAAAAGTCTGAGGCCTTATACCCAAATCTGTTATAAAACTGCTCAAACACCTCTGGCATCCAATACCAACTGGGGCCCATATCAAAGGTAAAGCCATCATGCTCAAAATAATTAATCCTTCCGCCAGGCTTATCGTTCTTCTCTATAACTGTTACATCATAATTATGTGAGGCAAGCACGGCCGCTGCACTGAGACCTGATATCCCTGATCCTACGATGACGACTTTTTTCAATATGGTTTTCGTTTACTGAATTGATGAAACAACAATTTACAATAGAAGTTTACTATTACCCACCTAGAGAAATGGGAATCACCATTATTATCGAAATTTCTTAGCATAATCCTTTTCTACCATAGCAAAAGAAAAAGCCTACACCAATAATATGATGTAGGCTAACTATTCGTTTTTTAATATTATAAATGGAGAAGATTATCCTCTTCCACCATCTAGTTCGTCCTGTAGTTTTTTCAGTTCGTCCCACTGTCCAGAAGCGGCTAATCCAGATTGCTGTGGCCAAGTCGTCGGATCATGCATTCTGTATCTAGATCCTGCCTCTTCTAAGATAGACTTGAGGTGATCTACATCAGCTTCTGATAATTGCTGGAAAGTTTTTATTCCTGCATTTACCAATAACTCAGAAATTTTAGGTCCTATTCCTTCTATCTTTTTAAGATCGTCTGGCTTGACATCTTCTACAGTCGTGCTAGCTTCTTCACTTTTAGTTTCTTCTGCTACGACCGTTTCTTCTGTCTTTTCTTCCACCTTAGTCTCTTCTGCTGCTGTCTCTTGAGTTTCAGCTACTACTTCCTCCTTGACTTCCTCGGCAACAGTTTCTTCTACCTTCGCCTCCTCTTTAGGAGCTTCTACTTTTTCTTCTGCTGCTGCTGGCGGCGGAGGTGGTGTATTGCCTGCTAACGCAGATTTTAGTTCTGAGAAGACTCCAAGATCGCCAAGAGTTGTCTTCTCATTTTTCATGTTCTGCTTCTTGATCGCCTGATCAGTACGCTTTTTCTGCTCTACTCTTTGTTTTTTCACTTCGCCTTCCGCTTCTCTCTTTATGTCATCAAGATATCTCAAGTGAGAAACAATAATCCTCTTATCATCTCTATTGAATTCGATCACCTTAACTGTCAATATCTCATCTACCTCGGCGAATTTGCCATCTTCTTTTTTGATATGCTTATATGGTGCGAAAGCCTCTAATCCATAAGGCAATTGTACGATAGCACCTCTATCCTCTCTTTTGACAACTGTGGCGTCGTGGTACGATCCTACAGGGAATACATTTTCGAAAGTATCCCAAGGATTTTCTTCTAATTGCTTATGCCCAAGTGATAATTTTCTATTATCCATGTCTACTTCGAGAATAGCCACTTCGATTTGCTCACCGACTTTAGTAAACTCTGATGGATGAGAATAACGCTTAGTCCAAGAAAGGTCTGAGATATGGACCATACCACCGATTCCTTCTTCTAACTCTACGAATACACCATAAGGTGTAAGATTCTTGACCTGTCCAGAATGTCTAGAATTAACACCATAATTCTCGATAGACTTCTTCCAAGGATCTTCTAGTAATTGTTTGATACTAAGAGACATCTTTCTTTCGTCTCTATCTATTGTTACCACCTTAGCATCAAATTCCTGACCTAAGAAGAAGTATTCTCTTGCATTGACTGGCTGATTACTCCATGTAACTTCTGATACGTGGATCAATCCTTCTACACCTGGTATAATCTCCAAGAATGCACCATAGTCTTCTATGTTGACAATCTTACCTTTGACAGTAGATCCTTCGTTGACCTGTGCATCCAGCACCTCCCAAGGATGTGCCTGTAGTTGCTTAAGTCCCAAAGAGATTCTTTTCTTGTCTTCATCAAAATCTAGTACAACGACGTTGAGCTTTTGATTTAGCTCTAGTACTTCATTAGGGTGATTGATTCTACCCCAAGAAATATCCGTAATATATAATAGACCATCGACCCCACCTAAGTCCATAAATGCACCGAAGTCTGTTATATTCTTCACTAGTCCTTCTAGTACCTGACCTTTCTCCAGTCCTGCAATGATCGCTTCTCTTTGTTCTGCAAGATCGCTTTCTATAAGGGCTTTGTGTGATACAACGGCATTTTTGATGACCTCGTTGATTTTGACAACTTTGAGCTCCATTGTTTTACCGACGTACGAATCATAATCTATGATAGGCTTTATATCTATCTGTGATCCTGGTAAGAAAGTCTCTAGTCCTCCGACATCTGCGATCAATCCACCTTTGGTCTTACTGACTACTGTACCTTTGAGGATAGTGCCATTCTGATGAGAATCCACTAAAGAATCCCATGCTTTGATCAATTTAGCTTTCTTACGAGATAAGACTAACTGACCTCTTATATCTTCCTTAGTCTCAACATAGACTTCTACTTCGTCACCTACCTTAAGGTCTGGTGTATCTCGGAATTCAGTCAGAGAAACTAATCCATCTGACTTATAATTAAGATCAAGAAGTACATTACCTCCGTTGATAGATGAGACTTTACCTTTCACGACATCATTCTCAGTAATGCTGCTCAGCGACTTGTCATAATCATTAAGGTAATTGTCTATCTCCGACTGACTATAAGTCAATGTATGTCTATTACCTATAGACCAATCAAAATCATCATGTGGTGTGGAGGCTAATTTGGCATTGATATCCTCTACTTCGATATCTACCTTTTCTGGAGATAAGTCTTCTTCTCCATTAGACACAGAAGAGGTTTCTTCTGCTGTGTTTTCTACCACCGTCTCCTCTGCTATGGGAGTCTGGTTGGTTTCTTCTGTTGTTTCAAGATTCTTGTCCTCAGACATAATACTGAATCAGGTTTGTATGTCCTTTACATTATAAAGAACAGAGTGAATAAATAAAAAATTAGGGCTGCAAAGGTATATTTTTTTTAAATTAATGTCCTTTAATTTTTTTCTCGAAAAAATTCAAAACAAAACCTATGAGTTCCGAGCGTCCTTGGCTTAAAAACTACCCTAGTGGTGTCCCTGCAAATATTGATCCTGATAAATATGATTCTCTCATCCAATATATCAGAGAAGTCTGCGAAAAATATAAAGACAGAAATGCCTTTTCTTACATGGGGAAAGAACTCACTTTCCAAAAATTTGATGCGCTCAGTGATCAGTTCGGAGCTTACCTACAAAGCAGAGGATTAGAGCCAGGAGATAGGATTGCCCTTATGATGCCCAATGTATTGCAATACCCTATCGCCATATTCGGCGCTATGAAAGCGGGACTTATCGTGGTGAATACTAATCCGCTCTACACCCCGAGAGAGATGGACCATCAGTTCAACGATAGTGGAGTCAAAGCGGTTATCATACTAGAAAACTTCTGTGCTAATCTTCAAAAGATATTAGACAAGACCTCTATAAAGTTTGTGATTACAGTATCACTTGGCGGTATGCTCGGTGGTGTTAAAGGGCCATTAATGAATTTTGCCGTCAAGCATATCAAAAAGATGGTACCTAAATATAATATCCCTAATACCGTCAAATTCGTGGATGCCCTGAAGCAGGGTAAAGCCTTTACGCTAAAGTCGGACTTCGAAAATAATCCAGATTCCGTTGTGGCACATCAATATACCGGAGGCACAACTGGTGTAAGTAAAGGAGCAATGCTCACGAACCGGAACATCATCGCCAATCTGATGCAGGTAAAAGAACTACTTAATCCTTTCTTGCACGGTGTCGACCAACATGTCATATTATGTCCATTACCGATGTATCATATTTTCGCCTTTACGGTCAATTGTCTGTTGTGTCTAGACCTAGGAGCAACCACCGTATTAGTCGTCAATCCAAGAGACCTGAAGTCTGTTGTCAAAGAATTCGATAGATATGAGATTACAGGAATGACAGGCGTCAATACATTATATAACGCCCTATTAAACTTTGAGGCATTCCGAAATACAAATCACCAACATCTAAAATTCTGCTCGGCTGGTGGAACGGCCTTACAAAAAGGTGTTGCTGGCGAATGGGAAAAACTGGTAGGACTAAAAATCACTGAAGGTTTTGGTATGACGGAGTGTTCTCCCGTAGTTACTATGAATCCTAAGACAGATATACGTATCGGTTCTGTCGGTGTACCTGTACCTTCTACGGATGTACGTATCGTCAGCGAAAACGAAGAAACACTCGGATATAACGAGGTCGGAGAAATCAGGGTCAAAGGGCCTCAAGTCATGAAAGGCTATTACAATCGCCCAGAAGAAACCGCCAAGACCTTTGATAGTGAAGGATGGCTCAAAACGGGTGATATGGGAATCATGGGCGAAGATGGATTCGTGAGTATCGTAGATCGTAAGAAGGATATGATTCTGGTCTCTGGATTTAATGTATATCCTAATGAGATAGAGGATGTCTTATGCATGCACGACAAAATATCAGAAGCCGCAGCTATTGGTATGCCAAGTGAGAAGTCGGGAGAATGTGTTAAGGTATTCATTATCAAGAAGGACAATTCTTTGACTAAAGACGAAGTCCTAAAGCATTGCAAAGAAAACCTAACTGGTTATAAAGTACCTAAACAAATAGAGTTCCGAGAAGAATTACCTAAATCCACTGTTGGTAAAATTCTAAGAAGAAAGCTGAAGGAAGAGGCTTAAAAAAATTTAGATCTTATGAGACTATAGTCTCATAAGATCTAAACAAATTTATTGCTTCACAACTTTATGAGTGACTAGTTTATCTTCTTGTCTTATCTGAATCAGGTACAATCCTGATATCAGTGAGCTCATATCAATCATCCTGCCTTTACCTTGCATAAGCCGTACGCCATTGGTGGAGTAGACGGTATAGTCATAAGATTTTCCTTCACGGAAATGTAGAATATCATAGGTCGGATTTGGATATACTATATCATCAAGTTGTATATGTCTCAATTCCTCAACAGCACTGACGACAGCTGTACAAAGTATATCTGGTCCAAAAGCATTTTGATGGACGAAGGGTATCTCTAATAGTCTGATCCATTGTTCTCCCTGCCCATCAATAGGAAAACGGATTGCAGCTTCATACCTTTGATCTGAAAAATGATCTATAAAGGTACTTACTTCTGATATGCAGGCTAAAGAATCGGTATAGAACCATTCCCAGCCGTCCAAAAATGCATAAACTTGACTATCAATAATGAACCCTTTGACCGTACAAAAGTTACTAGCAAAATCATATCTGTTCCAGCTTATCGTTATCGGATCATGTATAGCATTAACAGCAATAGAAAAAATCTCTGTTTCTCCGTAACAATCTTGTCGCTCAGAATAAGATAAAGGATTTGTTGCATAGATCATTTTTTTGGCTAGAGCATTGTACACTTGTCCCGCCCTATATTTAAGAGCTCTCGCTTCTAATATACTATCAAAGGGTGTCTGATCAAGTATCTCACCATATTCTGGATTATTACTATGCCATTCTATATCATCTTCCCATCCCAAGATAACAGAGTCTCTATTGCCTACAGCATCTTCTATATAAAATGTTGTCTCAAAGTCTGCTCTCAATTGTGCCGAAATCAAATTACAATAAGAAAATAATATCAGGGTGTAAATGTACTTTTTCATTGTCTTTTAAGCAGATTGAAAGCTCAAAGAAGAGTCCTATATAAAAAGTCAATCCTCTACCAACACTGCATCTGTAATCAGATACATGAGTCTATTGATGTCGGTATCATTAAGGGATAGTTTGCCCTTAAGGACAACTTGTTCTGCACTATATTCTATTGGCTCTGCTGCTTCTACTTCCATGACGGTTTCTGGACCTGCGCCACCGCAGAAAAAGCACATGTTATAAGGAAAGGCCGAGAAGATAAATTCTTTGTGTGACTTGTATCCTTCGACAGGTATGATGTAACCTTTGATTTCGATTTCTTTTCCAGACAGAGCTTTGACTTGATCGCTGAATACAGGCACATCAATCTTAAAACCCATCAATTCGTCATATTGCTTCTTGTAGGTGATCTTAGAAAGGGTTTTCCATACACTGGAATTGCTTGCATCCTGAGATACAGCGCCATCTACAAATGCAGTAACAAGTACAAAAACAAGTATATATTTAGTTATCGTTTTCATATGTTTTAAATTTTTTAGAATGGCTTCGCCATTATTTTACAACATTTAGAAACTCCGCATTTTGCAAAGTATATATTAGTCCACTCGGATCGCCCGCCTGTATATTAAGCGTTCCTTTGACATTGACTTTCTCCGAGGTGAATTGTATCTCGTCACCAGCCTTCAAAAATACCTGCATGGCAGACTCAGGACCAGCCGCACCACAGAAGAAACACATGTTCTGTGGATATCTGCTGAACATAAAGTGTTTCAGCTTAGCCTTAGGGTCTAAGGCGATTATATAACCGCGTATCTCTATCTCCTGTGCTTGCATGGCAGCAGCTACAGGTAAAGGCGTCGCTGTCGTCACCACCATACCCAGCATATCATCAAACTTGGATTCTTTTTCTACCAAGGCTAAAGTATTCCAATGATCGACATCCTGTCCCAGAGTGATTATAGATTGAAATACAAACAGTATGACAGTAGCCAGTTTCATATAAAAGTTATAACGACAAAGTTGCGAATAAAAAATCCATACAATGGGTTAAGAGAGGGTTAAAAAGACTCATTATTCTAAGAGTATGATATTTTAACCCTCGGATAAGTTATTATGTATATCCGTTCTGTAGGCCATAATAGCTGGTATAACAGCCGCTAAAAATCCAAGACCCAAGGTCATCGCAAATATCAATGCTTCCTGTCCATGCTGAATCCAGGACGCAAACTGATAATTATATCTTTCTGACAGACTGGATCCCATAGCAGACATGGCAATATGACTAGTCAGCATTCCCAATAAAAAACCTAACAAAGCCATAATTACACCCTCCATAACAATAAGAAAAAACAAAGTCGTCGGCTTCCCTCCCAATACTCTGAGCAAAGACAATTCGTACTTTCTCTGACGTAGAGAGTTAAGCAAAGAGACAAAGATGCTTATGGCAGAAACAATCGCTATAAGAATTGCTAGCAATTGCAGCGCCTTAGTACCTGTGCCCATCATGTCGTATAATCTATTGATCTCATAAGCTGGAGATGCGGCCTGTAGATCGGTATTCTCGTTAATATTCCGCGGCATATTAAGTGCCTGAAAATTGGTCCTATTGACATATTGCACCAGTATGCTGGTGATCTCTTCTTCCTCATATAAGAGCAACGAATCTCTCTCCATAGAAAAATTATCATACTTACTATGATTATGACCATCACCATGATTACTATGGACATCCCATACAGATGCGGTGTTACAGAGTAATAATTGGTCGACAACACTCCCGGTAGATTCCAATATTCCAACGATACGAAAAACCCCATCATGCTCTAGGTCTTGGTCATCAGAAAATCCATGTGAACTCTTAAACTCTGAACCTATTTCCAATCCCAAAACCGCCGCTACTTCTGCACCCGCCGTAGCCTCATATAGACCTGACCACTTCTTGCCTACGGCAACCTGTGCGTCATACATCGTCAATATGCTATGATCAGTCCCGACTATGCGATAACCTTTATAGTTATCACCTACAGATAGAGGAACTGATGCTTTTATAAGTGGGTGACCAATGCGTAAGAATGGTTTGGCTTCTTTGATGGATATGTTACCTGTCGGTGCATCTATATGATACATAGAGCACAAGATCAATTGCAGAGGACTGCCTTTAGCTCCGATAACAAGATCTATCCCCGCCAGATTTTTATCAAACTTGTCTTTGAGCTGATGATTGAAAAGCAGAATAAAGTTGATCAGACCGACACCCAGTGTGAGCAGGACCAAATTAAGCAACAAGTTCAGCGGATTATGGATAATATTTTTCCAAGCCAGTTTTAGAATATTCATCTTATGAGAGTTCTATATAGTTCGAAAAAATATCCTTGAGTCTATTATCGTGAGTGACTATAAGTAGAGAGGCCTTGACCTCTTCGGCTTGTTCTTTGAGTAAGTCGATCACTTTCTCACAGTTTTTATCATCGAGTGCGGATGTCGGCTCATCCGCTAATATCACCTTGGGCCTATTGATAATGGCTCTGGCGATAGACAGTCTTTGCTGTTCTCCCTGACTCATTTTATAAGCCTTAGCTGACTTACGATGACCGATATTGAGCTTAGAAAGTAGCGAGTCTGCTAATTTTTTGTCCGTGGGCTGACCTGCCATTTTTTGAGTAAGTAATAAGTTCTCCTCTGCCGTAATGGATTGTACAAAATGTGGTTTTTGGAAAACCAGTCCGATATGCTGCCCTCTGAACTTATCCAGTTGGTTACCCGATAATCCATATAGAGCCTTATCACCAATGTAGACTTGACCTTCTTGAGGTTTCAATATACCCGCTAGAATATGTAATAGGGTCGTTTTGCCCACGCCTGACTGCCCCAATATTAACATCGCCTCAGATGAGTTGCAATTTATATCAGGAAAATCAAATCTTTGCGCGTTAGTGTAATGATGTTTGATTGAATCCGTTCTCAGCATACCGCAATAGGTAAACATGCAAGATACAAAATCAGATGCGCCTTAAAGAAATATTTGAAATCTTCAAACAAGCCGTCAAAGGAGAAGAACAAGACTATACCTCTGGCAATATCAAAAAAGCGCTTTTGCTTTTGTCTATTCCTATCATCCTGGAGATGATTATGGAATCCCTATTTGCCATCGTGGACATCTATTTTGTCGCCAAGGTCAGCAACAATGCGATCGCTACAGTAGGCAATACAGAGGGTTTGTTGATGCTAATCGAGTCCGTAGCGATAGGCATTGCTATGGCGGCAACCGCTTTGATTGCGCGGCGCATAGGAGAAAAAAATGAAAAAATGGCCTCACAAGCGGCTGTGCAGGCTATTCTTCTGGCGACCATAGTAGCTGTTATAGCAGGCATATTTGCTTTTATATATGCAGAAGACATCCTGAGATTGTTAAGTCGCAATAACGAAGGCGTGGTGCAGGAAGGTAAAAACTACACCAGGATTATCCTTGGATTTAATATCGTGTTGATGTATTTGTTCGTGTTCAATGGGATCTTTCGGGCAGCGGGTAACCCAGCGATTGCGATGCGGACATTATGGCTATCCAATGGACTTAATATTGTATTGGACCCCATCTTCATTTTCGGTATAGGGTCCTTTGAAGGTATGGGTGTGACTGGCGCGGCTGTCGCCACATGCATCGGTAGAGGTTGTGGAGTTCTTTACCAATTCTACATATTATCATCTGGAAAATCAAAGATCAAAATCTATAAAGACTATATCCGCCCACAGATCGAGGTCCTCAAAAGTCTTTTCAATCTATCTCTGGGTGGAGCTGGACAGTTTCTTATCTCTACGGCCAGTTGGATATTTCTGATTTTTATACTCAACGATTTTGGGGAGCAAAAATTTAGTGGGTATACCTTGGCTATTAGGGTCGTTATATTTTCGATATTGCCCTCGTGGGGGTTAGCTATGGCTACAGCGACATTAGTAGGTCAGAACCTAGGGGCTAATAATAGTGATCGCGCCGAAAGTACCGTCTGGATGGCAAGTCGATATAATATGTACTATCTCATCACTTTAGCTATTATATTTTTAGTTTTTGGGAGGCAGATAATTAGTTTCTTTTCGGATGATATGGTGGTTATAGACGAAGGCGTCCTTTGTCTCAAAATTCTAAGTTTAAGCTATATTTTTATATCCTATCAGATGATCGTCTTGCAGGCTTTTAACGGTGCTGGTGACACGAGGACGCCGACGATTCTTTGTTTCATATTTATGTGGTTAGTCCAGATACCATTGGCCTATATACTAGCAAAAACATCTCTGGAATCCAGCGGAGTATATATCTCTATATGTGTTAGCTCATTACTTATTACTGTGGCTTCGATATACATATTCAAACAAGGAAAATGGAAAACAACTGTCGTATAAAAGTTATTAACACTCAAGGAATCTGACTAGTCTTTTTTGGGATATAGGGGTAATTATACAAGTCAAATTGAGTAGTCCAAAATATATGAGATGTGATCTAGTAAATTATAAAATTTACTGCCTGTATACCCACTGATTATAATGTGTAAAGAATTATAGATTATTGCTGATTATTACCTCTGGTGTGTAATATATTCGTATCTTTTAATTGCAAAATCAATGTACAGTTTCTGTACTCTTGGGGAAGCGTAATACACCCTTTACGATTGATCCCCAAACAATAGAAATTTAACTCTCAACTAAAAATAAACATGGCAGTAAGCGAATTCGTGCGTAGTGATGTGAACCTCAAAGCTGAGCTAAAAAACTACTTTGGTTTTTCGGATTTCAAACTCAATCAAGAAGCTATAATCAACAGCCTCCTCGATGGCAATGATACATTCGTTATCATGCCGACAGGTGGTGGTAAGTCTATGTGTTACCAGTTGCCAGCCCTTATCATGGAAGGAACGGCACTCATTATATCCCCACTGATCGCTCTCATGAAAAATCAGGTGGATTCTATAAGAAGTTTCAGTTCTCAAAACTCCATAGCGCATTTTCTTAACTCTTCTCTGAATAAAACTCAGATGAAGCAGGTCAAAAGCGACATTCTGGAAGGAAAAACTAAGTTGGTCTTTATAGCCCCAGAAACTTTAGTAAAAGAAGAAAATATTGACTTTTTTAAGAAAGCCAATGTCTCGTTTATCGCAGTGGATGAAGCCCATTGCATCTCGGAGTGGGGTCATGATTTCAGGCCAGAATATCGTAAGATCAGAAAAATGGTCAAAGGCATATCTGATTCTATTCCGATCATCGCCCTGACCGCCACGGCCACGCCTAAGGTCCAATCTGACATTAAGAAAAATCTGGAAATGAAAAACCCAAATGTTTTCATTTCTTCATTTAACAGAGATGGGCTTTTCTACCAGGTCCGACCTAAGCTCAACAAAAATCAGACACAGAAAGAAATTGTACAGTTTATCAATAAACAATCTGGTAAGTCAGGAATCATCTATGTACAATCGCGAAAATCAACCGAAGAAATCGCCAAAGTCCTACAACTCAATGGCATCAATGGTGCGCCCTATCATGCGGGCTTAGATGGCAAGACGAGATCTAGAATACAGGATGACTTTCTGATGGAGGAAGTCGACGTGATCGTGGCTACAATAGCTTTCGGTATGGGTATAGATAAGCCAGATGTGCGATTCGTTATCCATTATGATATACCTAAGAGTATCGAAAATTATTATCAGGAAACAGGCCGTGGGGGTCGTGATGGATTAGGCTGCCAATGTCTGGCATTCTATTCTTATAAAGATATACTCAAGCTAGAGAAGTTCTTGAAGGACAAAGGTGTGGCTGAGAAAGAACTGGCGGGTCAACTCATGGAAGAAATTATCGCTTATGCAGAAACAAGCTCTTGCAGACGTAAGTTTTTACTGCATTATTTCGGAGAAGATTACCCAGAGGAGGAATGCAATAAAACTTGCGATAACTGCAAAAATCCTAAGGAAAAACAAGATGTAACAAACGAAATGCATCAAGCTCTTAATGTCATCAAAGAGCTCAAGGAAAACTACGGTGTCAAGCTGATCGTGGACTTTATGATAGGTAAGAATTCCAAGGACATACAAACGAATAATTTCCATACCAAACCAAAATTTGGTAGCGGTAAAGAGAAGGGAGAGTTATTCTGGCACTCTATACTCCGACATGGCATCTTACAAAACATGCTCTACAAAGAAATAGAAGAATATGGTCTGCTCAAGCTAACAGATGATGGTAGAGCCTTCTTAGATAATCCTGACACGATCCAGATTCCTCTCAATAGAGACTACTCAGAAGCCGAAGGTGATGAAGTGATCACTTCTGGATCAGGAGGAGCGGCATTGGATAATACATTACTACAGATGCTGAAGGATCTGCGCAAGTCGGAAGGGAAACGTCGAAATCTCCAGCCGTGGATAATATTCTCAGAAGTATCTCTACAGGATATGGCGACATATTATCCGATATCCAAAGATGATATGCTGAAAATATCAGGTGTCAGTCATGGCAAAGCCAATAAGTTTTCTGCTCCATTTATAGATCTTATCAAGGATTATGTAGAGCAAAACGAGATCGATAGACCAGAGGATTTTGTCATGAAGCAACTTGCTAATAAGTCAAAATCCAAGGTGACCATAATACAAGCCATTGATCGTAAGTTGCCGCTGGAAGATCTTGCGGACAGCCTTAATAAATCTATGGATGAATTGTTATCAGAAATGGACATCATCGTCAACTCAGGCACCAAGCTGGACATCAATTATTACCTCAACGAAAATCTGGATGAATCCGTAATAGAAGATGTTTTTGATTATTTCTCTGAGGCAGAATCCGATGATATAGAAGAAGCTTTCTCTGAATTACAAGAAGATGACATCACCATGGAAGAAATCAAACTCGTCAAGATTAAATTCATGACGGACATGGCTAACTAATCCATGCATCTCTGCATTATCAATGGTCCTAACCTCAACCTTGTAGGTACGAGAGAAACGTCTATCTATGGAAGCAAGTCTATGGACGAGATCATAGGAGAAATAATAGAGTACTATTCCGACCATCATATAGAATACTTCCAATCTAATCATGAAGGTCATATCATAGACAAACTCCATGACGTTGGCTTCCGTGCAGACGGCATCATCCTCAATGCTGGTGCTTACACACATACATCCATCGCCATTGCTGATGCCATCAAAGCGATAACATCTCCTGTAATAGAACTGCATATCTCAGATATCAATAAGCGCGAAAGCTATCGTAAAGTGTCCTATATCAAAGAGGTCTGTATCCATCATATTATAGGGAAAGGTGTTGATGGATATAAAGAGGGTGTAGAGTATTTCTTAAGTTATAACTCAATTTAAGTTTTAATCAACTTAAAGATTGAGTTCTTCGAAGAACGCTCTTCTACTATAATTAAAAAATAAACCCCGCTTTCCAGATCGGCAATGTTCAACTGATTATTTCCTTTACAAATTTTTAATGATTTAACCAATCTTCCCAAGTTATCATAAATTTCGATTCTTGTTCTGTCACCTTTGTTCGACTGAATATTAATTATATCCTCAACAGGGTTGGGATAAATAGTCCATTCCAAATTATGCAACTCTTGACTGGATGTTATTAAGTCTTTTCCGTCACAATCTTCATCTATGCCATTATCTGGTATTTCTTCGGCACCAGGAAAAACACTTGATTCGTTATCATTACAATCCGTACTATCTATAACAAATCCTGAAGGTATTCGACAATCCAATCTAAAGCGTTCGCCATCTCCAAAACCGTCTCCATCTCTATCAAGAAAGTAGTTAAGGTATTCCAAGCCTTCGTCTATCTCACCATTACAATCATCATCTATATCATTACATACCTCTACCTGATCTGGATTTATTTCTGGATTATTATCATCGCAGTCCATAACTAAATCATAACCATCATGATCTAAATCATCATCCAGAGTACTTGGATCACAGTCATCATCCCATCCATTATATTCTATCTCGACAGATGATGGGTTCACCTCTGCATTATTATCATCACAATCGCTACTATCCAATACATATCCAGAAGGTACTCGGCAATCACTCCTCACATTATCCCCATCACCAAATCCATCTCCATCTCTATCCAAAAAATAGTCTAAAAAAACCAAACCTTCGTCTATCTCACCGTTGCAGTTATCATCTGTATTATTGCAGACCTCATCGGCTCCTGGATAAATAAGATTATTATTATCATCGCAGTCCACCTCCGTCGTAAATCCGTCACCATCTTCATCGACATATTGATTACAAGGTGGAAAGCCTTCTTTGCACTTTCCTAATAAGTGATAACTATACGAGGTAAGCCAGCTAGGCTCATAGCCCCTGTTACCCTGGGGGAATAATATTGTTTCTCCAAATAATCCGCCATCGCAAGTAAAAATATCGCCATGACAAGAGTCCTGAGGAAAACAAGTATTAATGCTTATGAGCTGCAGAGTATCAGATCTTAGTGTAGAAACAAAGAATTCTACATCTTGACTACAAGCATGAGCATATAACGAAGCTATAGAGTCCTGTAACCATGGCAGACACCAAATCTCGTCAAGATCACCACCGCATAGACTTAGCTCGGGATCTGGCTCTGGAAAACACTTCCTATCATCGTCCACTCTAAATCTTGGAAAATTAGGTATCCCTCCCCTTTCTGTGGTAACAGGTATCTCCAAATCACGTTGTACAAAATAACATGCTCTCCCTTTTCTATCCGGAAAATGAATGGTATGATAATGATAATGGCTACTTCCGGGCCTAACGTAAATTTTACAATTAGGTGCTAATCCCATTGCAAAAAAGTTCGCAGCAAAAGGGTCATATGTACCATCCCAACTATCTATAAGTATCCTTCCTTCTACGAGATTTTCCTCCCATGTATCTACCTGAAATAAGTCTACATAGGAATAGTATATAAATCTAGAGTTTGGACTAAATTCTAAAGTGCCGCTACTTTCTCCTTCTTTTCTTTCGTGTGGAAGATATCTTGGATTAGAAAGTAGGCCTGTTGATCGATCAAAATCAAATAACTGTAAGCCATCATAGACACTGAAACTCGCATATAGTTTGCCATCAGGAGAAAATAAAGATTCCCCAGTAGCATTACTGTCGGACCTAAATGTGCGACCTATTTTTTGAATTCTTGGCTCTTCAAATCCTTCACTCGTAAGTAAAATTGTTATATAGTCATTTGTAAGGCTATCTCCACGCTGTATAATCCACCAGTCCTCCTGATTGCTATGTCGTATTGCTGAAAGATTAGAAGATTGTAAGTATTCGTAATCCACCAGAGGTTGATTCTTATATGCGACATCTCCGAGTCCATTATCCAGATCCATATCCACATAACTATACAATATGTACTGTTGCCATAATCCAGGTATACGGTTAAAATCCAACTCTACCCTCTTGTGTATAATATAATAGCCCTTTTCATAAGCAGGGTCAGGTAAGATTAGTAGACAGGTTGTTCCGAGATAAGCACCCTCTCCTGGAACACAACCATCTATAAACTCTTCGTAAAAAAAATTATAATTAAGACTATCTCCATGTGGCATGACCTGATGATTACGATTTGCTACATGACATCCATTGGTATAAAATAAAAGTTGACCTTCTTCATCAGATATTGCGGCGCTACAAAAGTCAAACTCTATCTCACCTTGTCGAAGCTCAGGTACCATTGGCACATTATTAAAATCCAATTGGTAAGCCTGCACACCAGGCTCTTGAGCAGATTGATCAATCCCCAAAGGCCACACAAAGTCTCTTTTGGATTGTGCATGGTGCTTAGTGCTACCTGCGCAGAAAAAAAGAATGCAGGTGAGAAAATTATATTTGAACGTTGACTTATTCATTTATAATGATTCCAAAAACGAAACTATAAATAACAAACTACGGTACAGTCATCCTGACATCCATTATCCTCAGATGATTCTTCTTACCGAATTTTACGGTTTTCTTATTTAGTATGAATGAAAATAAAGCCCCAATTCCGGCCGAGGTCATACCGATAATCACATCCTGTGTATCCATATCTCTGGCAAGACCACCAAAAACAAACCATGTCGTACTGAAGGTCAGCAATGAACCTCCAAAAATTGTCATGCCCCTATTAGTATAACGGTAAGCTAATATCTGATCTGGCTTGTAATAACCATTATCCAATATCACAAGGCTTTTCTCTGGCATGAGCTTAGTGATACGCGCATCTTTCCATAGGTCGGGCATATCATCGGACTGGAATCTCATCTTATCTCCTAGTACAAGACGGATATAGTTGTCGTTTCCTATTTCTTCTATCTGTAAGAATATTTTGGCCTGCGAAAAAGAAGGTAATGTACATCCGAGTAATAACAATATTATAAGCCAAGATTTCATCTATGATAGTTTTTGAAAGGTCAGATAAGGAGGAAGTAAGTAGTAAAGATTCTTTAAAAAAACCTCCTTGCTTTACTTCACAGCTATATCTCTCTGTAACTTTTGTAGTAGAAAGATAAGGCTTTGTTCTATCTCTTGGTAGCTTAAGATTTTTGGACTGACGTAGACTAACATCATAGCAAGTCTAAGCTCGGCACTAATTATTTGATCCTGAAGGTTCGCTTTGTTCTTTCGATAGGCTTCTCGGATTCGACGTTTGACTAGGTTTCTGTGGACCGCAGATCTGAGATGCTTTTTGGATACGGCGACACCGCATTTAAGAGGCCAATCATCTTGACTTTCAGAATTAATCTGATAGACGAGTTTAATGGGAAATTTGAAGCAATGTGTGTTAGAACCGAATACCTCTGATATTAGCTTTCTGCTCTTAAGCCTTTCTTTTTTACCAAAGGTATTTTTGTGCGTTCCAATGATGTGTAGCTAATTTGCTCTATGCAAATATTCAAACCAAATGATTACTTGGTATGCATTTCGTCAGAAACCGTCAGCTTGAGCCTACCTTTTGCCCTTCTGTTAGCCAGTACCTTACGACCATTTTTTGTAGCCATACGCGCACGGAATCCATGCTTATTAACACGTTTTCTTTTCGATGGTTGATACGTTCTTTTCATGGTATACTGTGTTTCTTAATTTTTGAGGACTGCAAAGGTATATTATATTTATACAATTACCAACCTGATAAAATATTAGCTATTCATAGATACTAAAAACTCCTCATTAGATTGAGTGCCTTCCATGTGTTTACGCAAGAATAGCATTGCCTCATCAGATTTCATGTCAGCAAGATGTCTTCTGAGCATGCGCATTCTACTGATTATACCATCTTCTAATAACAATTCTTCTCTTCTTGTACTCGATCTGGTCAGATCAACGGCTGGGTAGATACGCTTATTAGATAATGTTCTATCCAGTTGTAGCTCCATATTACCTGTACCTTTGAACTCCTCAAAGATGACCTCATCCATCTTAGAACCTGTCTCTGTAAGCGCTGTAGCTAATATTGTAAGAGAGCCACCATTTTCTATATTCCTTGCAGCACCGAAGAATTTCTTAGGCTTCTGCAATGCATTGGCTTCTACACCACCAGATAGTACCTTGCCAGAGCTTGGTGATACGGTATTATAAGCCCTTGCTAGTCTCGTAATAGAATCTAATAAGATCACCACGTCGTGTTTACTTTCTACCATACGCTTAGCC
This sequence comes from Saprospiraceae bacterium, assembly GCA_020628095.1. GTDB lineage: Bacteria > Bacteroidota > Bacteroidia > Chitinophagales > Saprospiraceae > RFSX01. The sequence goes on along the minus strand of JAHDFP010000017.1, from coordinate 71,841 downwards.
TTCTCTATGACTATATTAGCCACACGCACGTGATTATCTGCTGGCTGGTCAAAAGTCGAAGCAATAACCTCCGCTTTTACACTACGCTGCATATCCGTGACCTCTTCTGGTCGCTCATCTATAAGCAATACGATAAGGTAACAATCTGGATGATTGTCCGCTATCGCATTAGCTATATCCTTCAGTAGGAAAGTCTTTCCTGTCTTAGGCTGTGCGACGATAAGTCCTCTCTGCCCCTTGCCTATAGGCGTAAATAGGTCTATCATCCTATTCCCATAATCCTTACCTAATGGATGATTAAGTAAGCTGAATTTTTCTTCTGGAAACAACGGCGTCAAATACTCAAATGGTACACGCTCTCTGGTTTTCTCAGGGTCAAGGCCATTGATCTTGGATACCTTGAGCAGTGCGAAATACTTTTCGCCCTCTTTTGGTGGTCTGATGGCACCTTGTACAGTATCACCCGTTTTGAGACCGAATAACTTAATCTGAGATGGAGATACATAGATGTCATCTGGACTTGTCAGATAATTATAATCTGCAGACCTCAAAAAACCATATCCATCAGACATCATTTCCAGGATACCTGTACCCTCTATGACACCATCCATATCTACATTGAAGGCTTTTACCTTCTCTTCTGATCTTTGATTGTCAGATCTTTCGTTCTTTCTACCGTTATTATTGTCGTGGCGCTTTCGCTGCCTATTATTCTGACCTTCCCTGTTCTCATTTCTTGACCTCGGCTTGCTTGGCTTTTCTTCGGTACTTTCCTCGGTTTTAGCCACTTCTTCTGGCTTAGATTCTGCTTTGACCTCAGGTTTTTCTTCTTTTGGCTTTCGGGCTCTGGATTGTCGTTTCTTTTCTGGAGCTGGTTTTTCGGCTTTGGCTTCTGCTTTCTTTTCGGTTTTACCACCATTGCCACCAGCAACGGCCTGATGATCCAGAATTTTATAGATAAGATCTTGTTTGCTTAGTCTTTTATAGCTTTTGAGTTCTAGTTGCTCTGCAACCTCTTTTAACTCAGGAACGAGCATTTCGTTCAGCTGTAATATATCATACATCTTTATAAGTATTAATTGTAGTCGTCTTAGATTATATTATAGAAAATTACTAAGAGGGAAATAAATGGGAATCGCCATATCAGAGATGAAATCGTGCGATTCTGCGCAAATATATAGTATATATTTGATATAATTTGAAAATAATAATCAACTTCTAAGGTCGATTATGTGCGCCAAACTGACAATGTCGATTAAAAAAATATGACATAACTATTAAGCGTCATATTAATAGACTCTAAGTGCAAAGATGAAACTCAATTTTGTAACCCAGATATTAGAATCTATTGTACACGAACTAGATGCCAAGCTGGTCTTAGAACCTCACTTTAGATTCGGAGGATATATAGAATTTAATAATGGCGTAAGAACTTACTACGTAGAGTCGGCATTTGATATCAATGGTATGGGAGCCGCCAGACTGGCTAGGGACAAAGGATATACTAATCATTTCTTACAGTCTTTTGGCTTTTCTATTCCAGAGTATCAGACTTTTCCCAATCATGTATTGGACAAATATATAACCTCTGAAAAATCGGGATTTGACAGAGGAAGAGAATACTGCGTAAGATTAGGATTCCCCATTATAATCAAGCCAAACGATGGCACAAAAGGATCGGATGTCTATAAATTAAATTCAATCGAAGAGTATAACCACATTGGGAAACTCGTATTTGATAAAAATAGAGTGGTTATGCTACAAAGATTTGTGACTGGAAACGATTATAGGATTGTGGTCTTCAATAATAAGGTGGTCTGTGCTTATCAAAGAATAGGTCTCCAGCTCGTAGGTGATGGTGAAAGTACAATATGGCAACTTCTGAACGCCAAAAAGCTCATAGAAAAACTTAATCTGGAAGATCCTCGTATCACAACGAAATTAGAATCTTATAACCTAACTATGGATTCCATATTAGAGAAGGATATAAGTATAAGGCTACTTGATGTCAATAACTTGTCACTGGGCGGCACAGCCATAGATAAGAGTCAGGTCATATCAAAATACTTTCGGGATATAGCCATACAAGCCACTCATCAGATGGGGCTAGACTTTTGTGGTGTGGATATAATGACACAGGCTATAGAAGAGTCAGATTGCGATTACAACATTATAGAAATCAATTCTTCTCCAGGTCAAGGTAATTTTGCAAGACTGGGCAAAGAACAAGAACAAATAGTAAAAGACCTTTATAAAGAAATACTTCTCACTATAAAAGAACGTAAATCTTATAGCCGCTAAACCCAAAAAGGTCTTAAGCGTCTATATTAGCATACTTCGCATTAGTCTCTATGAACTCTCGTCTTGGGGGTACTTCATCGCCCATAAGCATAGAGAAGACATGGTCCGCTTCTATCGCATCCATGATGGTTACCTGATGTAGTATTCTTCTTTCTGGGTCCATAGTAGTTTCCCATAACTGGTCGGCATTCATCTCACCCAGACCCTTATAGCGCTGTATTTTGACAGAGCTATCGTCCTCTTTTCCTCCACTGAATTCTTTAGTCAATGCAGCCCGCTCTTCGTCATTCCATGCATACTCTGCACGTTTTCCTTTTTTGACCTGATATAACGGTGGTGCCGCTATATAGATATTGCCGTTTTCTATTAGTTCTTTCATATATCTAAAGAAAAAGGTCAATATCAAAGTGCTGATGTGGCTACCATCTATATCGGCATCACACATGATGACGATCTTATGATATCTCAGTTTTTCTGTATTCAGTACACGCTCTCCGTCTTGCTCCTGTATGCTTACACCAAGCGCAGTAAACATATTTTTGATCTCTTCGTTTTCGTAGATCTTATGTTCCATTGCTTTTTCGACATTGAGAATTTTACCTCTCAGTGGCAAGATCGCCTGAAAGTGTCTATCACGACCCTGCTTGGCCGTACCACCTGCCGAATCCCCCTCGACTAAGAATATCTCTGACTCTGCTGGATCTTTGGAGCTACAGTCCGATAGTTTACCTGGTAGTCCACTACCCGACATTGGGCTTTTCCTTTGGACTAATTCTCTGGCTTTACGAGCGGCATGTCTGGCTGTCGCAGCAAGGATAACCTTCTCTATTATACGACGCGCAAGCTGCTTATTTTCTTCTAGAAAGTGCTTTAGTACTTCACCAACTGCTCTGGACACAATACCTGTAACTTCTGAGTTGCCAAGCTCTCCTTTGGTCTGTCCTTTGAACTGTGGCTCGGGCACTTTGACAGAGACAATGGCTGTTAAGCCTTCTCTGAAATCTTCTCCTGATATTTTGAATTTGAGCTTAGAAAAGTATCCGTTGTCCTCACCATATTTGCTGAAAACTCTGTTCACTGCTCTTCTGAACCCACTGACGTGCGTTCCGCCCTCTCGCGTATTTATATTATTGACAAATGAGAAAATATTCTCCGAAAAGGAAGTGTTGTACTGCATGGATACCTCTACCTCCACATTTTCTTCTTTGCCCTTGACGTATATAGGCTCGTCTATAATCGGTGTACGTGCTCTATCTATGTAAGTAACAAATTCTTTGAGTCCTCCTTCACTATAAAAAGTCTCCGTCTTATATTCTCCATCTACCTCTTCGCGCTCATCTGTCAACGTTAATGTCAGTCCACTGTTAAGGAAAGACATCTCTTTAAATCTTACAGCCAGCGTATCATACTTATATTCCAGCGTATCGAATATTTCTCCATCTGGTCTATAGGTAATAAAAGTCCCTGTGATGTCCGTCTCGCCAACCACGTCTACAGATGAAGTCGGCTTTCCCTTAGAGTATTCCTGAGTAAACACCTTTCCTTCTCTATGGACTTCTGCCTTTAGATAATCAGATAAGGCATTGACACAAGAGACACCGACACCGTGCAATCCACCAGAGACCTTGTAAGTATCTTTATCAAATTTTCCACCAGCGTGTAACACGGTCATAACCACCTCCAGGGCTGATTTTTTGAGCTTTTCGTGCATTCCAGTCGGGATTCCACGCCCATTATCTTTCACGGTAATGGAGTTATCCTTATGTATGGTCACATCTATCTTATCACAATGTCCTGCCAGATGCTCATCTATAGAGTTATCCACAACCTCCCATACAAGGTGATGCAATCCTTTAGCATCTGTGCTACCAATATACATTCCTGGCCGCTTTCTGACCGCCTCTAGGCCCTCAAGGGCCTGTATATTATCCGCACTATAATTACTTTTTTTCTTGTTGTTCTTATTCTCTTCTGACATCTAGTGAGCTTAGTGAAAAATAGATACAAAAATACTAAAAATAAAAGGGTGGTACAAATACATAACTACTTGATATATAGGAGGTTATTATTACATTAGAGAAACCAAAAAATTAAACAAAATGAAAAAAGCAATTATCGGTGGATTGATAGGTGGTATCGTACTTTTTCTTTGGCAATTTTTGTCATGGGCTGCGCTCAATATTCATGGTTCTAACATGACACATACTCCACAGCAAGACAAGATAATGCGCGCACTAGAAGAATCTGGTCTGGAAGAAGGGCAATACCTTTTGCCTAATCTGGCACCCGGATACACCGCCGAAGAACAAGAAGCGTATGCTAAAAATATGGAAGGAAAAGCCTGGGCTATGATCCACTACCAAAAGAGTTGGTCTAATACGATGGGCATGAATATGGGTAGAGCACTAGTGATTAACATTCTGTCAGCTTTTATGCTATGTTACCTTTTCTTGGGAGATGAGAAATTAACCTTTATGAAGGTCTTGACAGGAAGTCTGATGGTCGGATTGATTTCTTATCTCACACTGCCTTACCTCAATAGCATCTGGTTTAAGACTAATTCTATTCCTGATCTCATAGATACCATCGTGCAGTGGGGCTTAGTAGGTGTCGTGCTTGGTTGGTGGCTCAATAGAAAGTAGTTCTATGTCATTTTGCAGATTACAAATACATCAACTTATTTCTCAATATTTCATAACTATACTATGTAGACGTAGTCGCTATCATAGCCATCTTGTATTATGTCTATTTAATCCCTAATTTTCAACTCAGAAAAATAAAAACAAATGAATAAATTAATCTTATTAACAATTTCCATTCTTGCTCTATTTATGACTTCCTGCGCTGATATAACTAATGAAGTATGGGTCAATAAAGACGGGTCTGGAAAAGTGGATATCAGTATGGACATGGGAGAAATGATGGGCATGATAGAGATGATGGCCAGCATGGAAGAAGGGATGAAGGATGGCGAAGAATCAGAAGAAGACTCCGATACGGATGAGGGAGAAGATGAAGAAGACATGTTTTCTATGCTAGGAATGTCTGGCTCTGGTAAAATGGAAAATGTAGATACTTCTTTTAACTTTTATGATGTCATGCCTGATTCCATCAGAAATAAATTGGAAAATCCAGAGTTATTCAGAAAAATGTCCATGACGACCAGAATGAATAAGGAAGAATCAGAGATGTTCTTACAAATGTCATTTGAGTATGACAGCCCAGAAGAAAGAGATGAAATAATCAACTCCATAGGGCAGTTATCAGAAAAAGGAGACGAAAACGCAGAGAAAATCAATCAGTTCAAAGAAATGATGAGGCAATACGATGCCGATCTCGAAAAAGGGATAGTCACCATACCTGAGCAAGATTTTTCTTCGGAATTCGCAGAAGATATGGGAGGAGAAGAAATGGATATGGACTTTGATAATATGTCAGAAGAGGATATGGCGATGATGCAGATGATGATGGGTGATGCTGGATTTATTACGACCATGCATCTTCCCGATGAGATTATATCTTGTGATGATAAGTCGGCTGAGATAGATGGCAACACCATCACCATCAAGGATTCTTATATGGACCTTATGAAGAATAAGAAATTTGCAGGCCGCACGATAAAATTTAAAGTTGATTAAGCTTTTTTAGATTAGACAAGCATTTGAAATAACATAGGGTTGTTATTGATGTGTTCATAATTAATGCTTCGGTTTTTCATACGAGAGATTAACGAATCAAAATCTTTCTCATTTTTAAGTTCTATCCCAACTAATGCAGGTCCTTGTTCTCTGCTACTTTTTTTGGTGTACTGGAAATGAGAAATGTCGTCATCAGGGCCTAATATATTTAGGAACTCTTTGAGTGCACCTGCTCTCTGAGGAAAATTGATAATAAAATAATGCTTCTTGCCTTCAAAAAGTAAAGCACGCTCTTTTATCTCTTGTGTACGTTGTATGTCATTATTACCACCGCAGATGATTATACCTATGTTTTTTCCTTTGATCTCAGCTCGAATGGAATCCAACGCTGCAACAGAAACCGCTCCCGCAGGTTCGACTACAATCGCTTCCTCGTTATAAAGTGATAAAATAGTCGAACAGATTTTACCCTCTGGTACAGAAACAATTTCATCAACAATAGATTGGCAAACCGAAAAATTTAGGTCTCCGATTTTCTTTACAGCTATCCCATCTGCAAAAGTATCTATAGAATCAAGTCTCACATTTATTCCCTTAAGGAGAGATTGTTCTAAAGCATTCGCTCCAGATGATTCCACAGCAATTATTTTTGTTGTGGGACTTAACGCTTTGAAATATGCCCCAACACCTGAGATCAATCCTCCTCCTCCCACAGCAACTAATAGATAGTCCAAAGACTCCTTTAATTGATCTAACATCTCTGCCGCCACTGTACCTTGGCCCGCTATAACATCGATATCGTCAAAAGGATGCACGAATATAGAGTTGGTTAGCTTTGAGTCTTTGATTGCGGCTTCGTGCGCATCATCATAACTATCCCCGATCAGCATAATATCCACCCATTCCTTACCAAATGTTTTTACTTTTTCAATTTTTTGATTTGGCGTAGGATTAGGCATAAAGATTTTTCCTTTTATCTGCAGATGCGCACAGGAGAGCGCAACACCTTGTGCATGATTTCCCGCACTCGCACAGACGATGCCCATTTGTCTTTCCTTCTCCGATAAGCCAAATATCTTGTTGTATGCACCTCTTATTTTAAAAGAACGAACTACTTGAAGGTCTTCTCTTTTTAAAAAAATACTGCATTCATATTTTTCTGAGAGATTTATATTACGCTGTAAGGGCGTTTTATCGACGATACCAGAAATTCTTTGCTGAGCTTTTTTTATTGCAGAAACATCGACTATATGTTTTATCTCTGTAGCCAATCTATCCTTTATTCTGAGGTCTTAGACTGCGCACCGCTTTACCTGCTCTCCACATTTCGGAGTTACGTAATTCGTCCAGTTCTGATTCTAATCTTTTCCGATAGTCGGGTTGGCTATTGCTATCTATGGAGCGCTGCGCCTCCTCACCAGCGGCGACGCTGTCATATAGTTCTTCGAAGACTGGTGCTGTCGCATCGCGGAATTTTTTCCACCAATCGAGTGCGCCTCGCTGAGCTGTCGTAGAACAATTAGCATACATCCAGTCCATACCATTTTCGGCTATAAGAGGATAGAGCGACTCGGTGGCTTCTTCCACTGTCTCATTAAAGGCTTCTGATGGCGAGTGACCTTTCTTTCTTAGTATCTCGTATTGTGCCGCAAATAGTCCTTGTATTGCACCCATCAGAGTACCCCTTTCTCCTGTAAGATCGCTATAGACTTCTTTCTTGAAAGTCGTCTCAAATAGGTAACCTGAACCTATCCCTATACCCAAGGCGACAACCCGTTCCTTAGCACGTCCCGTGGCATCTTGAAAAATAGCGTAAGATGAATTAAGACCTTTTCCAGCTAAGAAAAGTCGTCTAAGACTGGTGCCCGAGCCCTTAGGTGCAGCGAGTATGACATCAACATCCTCTGGTGGGATAATACCTGTCCTTTCCTTGTATGTTATGCCAAAGCCATGTGAGAAATAAAGGGCTTTACCAGCAGTCAAATGGGGTTTGATCCTGGACCAGACGGCGATCTGAGCCGCATCAGATAATAAGTATTGTATAATCGTTCCTTTTTCTGCCGCCTCTTCTATAGAAAAAAGCGTCTCACCCGGCACAAAACCATCAGCTACCGCCTTATCATAGGAATCAGAAGGCGACCTTTGTCCCACAATCACATTGAAGCCATTGTCTCTTAGATTAAGGGCTTGCCCTGGTCCTTGCACACCATATCCTATTATTGCGATGGTCTCATCTTTGAGTATTTCTCTTGCCTTGTCTAAAGGAAATTCTTCGCGGGTGACGACATTTTCTTCGACACCACCAAAATTCATTTTTGCCATTATATTATGCTTTTTCTATTGATTTTAAATATGTATTCAATCTTTCCATCGGCTTGACGATAGCTACTCTTCCTGATCTTATAAATTCATAGATGCCTATATTTTGCAATTCTTTCAGAAGGGCTTCTGTCTCCGTCTCGTGACCCGTTTTTTCTATGACGATATACTCTTTTTCTATTCTGAGTATACGGGCATTATATTTTCTTATTAATATCTCTACCTCATTACCATTATAAAAAGTCTCACTCGGAATCTTATAGAGTGCTATTTCCTGATAGACAAGATCTTCGTTATTATAATAGAAGGCTTTGAGTATATCTATTTGTTTGTCCAGCTGCGCGACGACTTTCTGGACCATACTTTCTTCTTGATTTATGACCACTATGATTTTGTGGATACCGTCTATAGAGGACTTAGATGCCGAGACACTTTCTATATTAATGTGCCGTCTGGTTATTATCCCAATGACACGATGGAAAACGCCCGCGCGGTTTTCGGTAAATATCGTTAGTGTAAATTCTTGTTTCATTCGAGTACGATTTCGTTGACAGCTTTACCAGTAGAAATCATAGGAAATACATTTTCTTCTTTGATAACCTTGACATGTAAGACGAATGGTCCTTTGGTATCCAACATTGTTTTGACACCTTCTTCCAGATGCTCGGCTTTATCTACTCTGAGACCAGTTACGCCAAAGCCTTCTGCGATTTTTATAAAATCAGGATTGGTCAGATGGACAAAAGAATATCTGCGCTCGAAAAATAATTCCTGCCACTGCCTTACCATACCCAGATATTCATTATCTAGTATCACAATTTTTACATTGACTCCATACTGGCTGGCAACGCCAAGCTCCTGAATCGTCATCTGGAATCCGCCATCACCTATAAATGCGACCACTTCTTTTTCTGGTCTAGCGATCTTTGCCCCTATTGCTGCGGGAAGACCGAAGCCCATCGTACCTGCCCCACCTGAGGAAATCCATAAGTTGCGATCTGCATAATTATAGTACCGCGCAGCCAACATCTGGTGCTGACCTACATCGGTCGCAACGATAGCCCGACCCTTGGTTTGGTCAGATACTTCCTTGATAACCTGAGACATTTTTATAGCGCCTTTCTTGAGAGGTGCAAGCTCCTTTTTGATGACTTTACGATATTCTTTCCTATCACATTGATCGAACTCTTTTATCCATGTGGGATAAGATTTCTTTTTGACCTTTTTGTGCAGTGCGATGATGGCATCCTTAGCATCGGCGAGGATTGGTACATCTACTTTGACATTTTTGTTGATTTCCGATGGGTCTATTTCTATATGAATCTTTTTGGCCTGCGTCGCATAACGAGATAGATCTCCAGTCACCCGATCATCGAATCGCATACCAATAGCAATGAGCAAGTCACATTCATTGGTTTTCATATTAGGAGCATAATTGCCGTGCATACCGAGCATACCTCTGAACAGAGGATGGTCATTATCCAGTATCGACAAGCCATGAATTGTACTCGCTACAGGTATCCCTGTTTTCTCTACAAATTTTCGAAACTCCTCGTGCGCCTGTGCTATTTGAATACCGTGACCTGCCAGTATTAGTGGTTTTTTAGCCTTATTGATAAGTTCGGCTGCTTCTTTTATTTTGCCAGTATCGACTTTGGGTATGGGTCTATAACTTCTTATCTCTAATTTCTTATCGTAGCTAAACTCTATTTCTTCAAACTGTGCATCCTTGGTAATATCTATAACGACTGGACCTGGGCGACCAGAGTTGGCTATATAAAAAGCCTTCGCCATGATATGTGGTATTTCTTCCGCTTTAGTTATCTGATAATTCCACTTGGTGATAGAGGTCGTACAACCGATAACATCGACTTCCTGAAAGGCATCAGACCCTAGAAGGTGACTATACACCTGTCCTGTAATACAGACCAACGGCGTAGAATCCATCAAGGCGTCTGCCAGTCCAGTAAATAAATTAGTGGCACCAGGACCAGAAGTAGCAAAGCAGACACCTGTCTGACGCAGAGCCCGCGCATAACCTTGAGCGGCATGTATAGCACCTTGCTCGTGTCTGGTCAGGATATGTTTTATTTTCTTTTGATAATCATAAAGGGCATCATACACTGGCATAATCGCACCTCCTGGATAGCCAAAAACGGTGGTGATATTTTCTTTAAGTAGACACTTGAGTAGAGCCTCAGAACCAGAGATAAGACTAGCCTTCTTCGTTTTCTTTTTGCTAACTCTCTTTGGCTTAGGCGTCCGTGCTTTAGTTACTTTTTCTTGTACTTGCATTGGTCTATGATGTTGGTGAAAATTCGTCGGTAACACAGCCTTCGCTAGCAGAGGATACCGTATATCTATATTTCTTAAGAAGTCCTGTTTCTGGTTTGTCTGGAGCAGACCAAGCCTTTTTCCTTTCCATTAAAACATCATCACTGAGTTGGACCTCGATAAGGTTTTTTTCTGCATCTATTTTTATAATATCACCATCTTCTAAGAGGGCAATCGTTCCGCCCATATAAGCCTCAGGGGTGATGTGCCCCACCACAAATCCATGAGTACCCCCAGAGAATCGGCCGTCTGTAATCAGCGCCACTTTATCTCCTAATTTTGCACCCATAATGAGACCAGTTGGCTTGAGCATCTCAGGCATACCTGGACCACCTTTGGGCCCTGCATATCTTATCACGATTACCTGACCTGACTGTATGCGTCTATCATTGATGGCTTGATTAGCCTCTTTTTCTGAATCAAATACTATCGCCTCTCCCTCGAAGTATAATCCCTCTTTGCCTGTGATCTTCGCAATAGCCCCTTCTGGCGCAAGGTTGCCTTTTAGTACCTGTAAGTGACCGTTATCTTTTAGAGCTTGCGTGACTGGAAAAATAATCTGCTGCCCTTCTTGTAAGCCTTTAGTTTCAGCAAGATTTTCTTCTATGCTTTTTCCTGTCACCGTAAGACAGTTGCCCTGTAGCATTTTTTCATCGAGCATATATTTCATAACAGCAGGAATCCCTCCTACATGATGCAAATCTTGCATCACATATTTTCCACTTGGCTTAAGATCCGCCAGATAAGGTGTATGGTCACTGATGTACTGTATATCCGATAGACCAAAATCTATCTCAAATGCCTTAGCTATCGCTATCATGTGTAACACAGCATTAGTAGACCCGCCGAGCACTGTGATCAGCTTCATTGCATTGGTTAAAGCCGTTTTGGTTACGATATCTCTTGGCTTAATGTCATGCTTAATTAAATGCATCATAGCATCGCCTACTCGTTGTGTCTCAGACCTCTTGTCTTGACTTACAGCGGGATTAGACGCATCATAAGGTAGACTCATCCCCATGGCTTCTATAGCTGAGGCCATCGTATTAGCGGTAAACATACCTCCGCAAGCCCCAGGACCTGGACATGCGTTCATGATGACCTGATCTAGCTCTTCCTGATCTATTTCGCCAGCAATTTTTTGTCCTAATGCCTCAAAAGTGGAAATAATGGTCAGGTCTTTTTCCTTATGACAACCCGGTGCAATTGTTCCTCCATAGAATACTATACCGGGTCTATTAAGTCTACCCAATGCCATCATGGCTCCCGGCATATTCTTATCACAACCGACCACCGCAATGACTCCATCATACCATTGTGCAGAGACGACTGTCTCGATAGAGTCCGCTATGATATCTCGACTGGGCAAAGAATATCTCATGCCATCCGTGCCCATTGATATGCCATCACTCACGCCTATCGTATGAAATATAAGAGGCACTAATTCCTGATGAGCTACACTATGCTTGATATCCTTAGCCAAATCATTAAGGTGCATATTACAAGGGTTGCCTTCCCATCCTGTACTTACGATCCCGATTTGCGGTTTTTTCAGGTCATCTTTAGTCAATCCAATGGCATGCAACATCGCTTGTGCGGCGGGTTGAGTCGGGTCGGAGCTTACGTGTTTACTATATTTATTTAGTCCCATAAAGCAAAAAAGCCATCCTCGATGAGGATGGCCTGTTTTTTATATTATTTGAATATTATACCATCCTGCTACTTAGGTTGTGATAATAATCACACTAATAATAGATGAAATGATATAACTCCTTTTTATCATATTAAAAATAATCTTAATGTAAAGATAGAAAAGAATAAGTGACTATCTAATACAAGAGTCAAATTATTAAATAAAATTAATAAAATCTATCTCAATAATAGATAATCTTAAGGCGCAAGTGATGTGCAATGTTAGAATTTACTTAGGATTGAAACAAATGAGATGCAAATAAAAAAACCGTCGCACTGGCGTGCGACGGTCACTAAGCTTTTAAAAGAATCAATGAATAAGGCAAAAAACTCAATCTCATTTCTATAACACCAAAGAATATGCCAGAAATTCCCAGCCTTTCGCTATATGTCACTTATACGACCTTTGATTTTTGAGGCAAAATAGGCTACATTTGCACATCTTTTTTGAACACTGACCTTCACTGGATTTTAACTAATTCAATATGGCTCTAATAGGAAAAATACGAAAGAACTTCTGGTTCGTTTTAATACTTCTAGGATTGGCATTAGCTGCATTCCTGATTATGGATTCTCAAATGTCTGGTGCCCCAGGAGGCATGGCTAATGCCAGCTCTCCCATAGGCTCTATTAATGGCAAGAAAATAGATTACCTCGATTTTCAACGTACTGAATCATCTTACTATGGTGGCTCTACAGCAGACCCGTTTGTCAAGAGAAATACAATCTGGGATTACTATGTAGAAAACTCGCTAATGGCGGATGAAGCAGAAAACTTAGGTATCAATGTATCTTATGATGAATTGATGGATCTTCAGTTTGGCCCTAATCCTTCTCAGATAATTACTAACAATGGGCTGACACCAGAGGATCTTAATAGTATAAGAACACAGATAGAAGCTGGCGAACTCAACCAGCAACTTGTCGGATACTGGAAAGAACAAGAAAATCATATCAAGTTAGAATCCCTGAAAGGTAAACTCAATAACATCATATCCAAGTCTGTCTATACACCTAATTGGATGGCAGAGGAGTCATGGGGTGCAGAGAATGATAAAGTGGATTTCAATTTTGTAAAGATACCTTTTGATCAATTGGACGCCTCAGGTATAGAAGTGACAGATGCTGACATAACCAGTTTTGTAGCAAAAAACAAAGCGAAGTATGAGCAGGCAGAAGAAACAAGAAGTGCGGAATATGCCGTATTTAATGTCCTTCCTTCTCAGGCGGATTCATCTTTATGCTTAGAAAAGATTAATGATCTGAAAGCGAATATGATGTCTGCAGAAAATGACTCTCTATTCGTTATCAGCAATAAGGGCTATTACACACACTTATATAGTAAGAAAGAGCAATTACCAGAAAATGCAAGGGAACAAGTAGCTGCGCTCAACTCTGGAGAATATTATGGCCCGTTCGAGCAGAATGGACTTTACATGGTTATCAAGATGCTCGACAAGAGATCTATTCCTGATACCGTCAATGCACAACATATACTCAAAAGAGCTGATCGTAATAACGCTGATCAAGTGGCTAAAGCCAATGCTGAAATAGACAGTATATGGAATGCTTACAGAAGAGGTGGTGTGAGTTTTGATACTTTGGCTGTGAGGCATAGTGACGATGGATCATCTGCTAATGGGGGTGATCTTGGACCATTCGTACAAGAAACCATGGTGCCAGAATTTACCAAGGCTTGCTTCGTCGATGGTACAACCAATCAAATCAAGAAAGTGCAGTCTCAGTTTGGTATACATCTTATCAAAGTAGGCGATCAGACGTATAATAACAGAGACAACAAATACAGATTCGCAGCTATCACCTATGATATCGTGCCATCTCAAGAGACACAGGACACGCAACTGGACAAAGTCTCAGAACTAATCACTAACAATAGAGAAATAGAGGGATTCAAGACGGCCTTACAGGATCACCCTGGTATACTTGTAGAGTCCACCACCGTGCCTATCAAGAAAAACGATTATGCACTCGGAAGTCTTGGCAGTGGTCAGACACCTAGAGATATGGTCCAGTGGTTATTTGATGCCAGTACAGAACTAGGTGATGTGGCGCCAGAAGTATTTTCTTTTACTGATCCAGTCAAATATTACGATAACAAATATGTCGCACTTAGCTTGAGCTCTATAGAGCCTGCCGGCATGCCATCTACAGCTGTCCTCAGAAATCAAGTAGAGTCAGAAATACTGAACCAAAAGAAAGGAGAAAAATTTGCATCTGGACTAAGCATAACTTCACTAGAAGACTTAGCCAGCCAAAATGGCGTCGAAGTACAATCTGCATCTGGTATCTCAGCATCCAGAGCCTTTGTACCAGAACTTGGTACGGAGCCAGAAGCGGTCGGTACGGCGTTTGACTTAGACGCACAGGCTATCTCTAAGCCTATCGTTGGCAAGACTGGTGTCATCATCGTACAACCAACTAACAAACAAGATGCTGGCGCAGCAAGCAACTTACCTTTCCTCAAAACCTCATTAGCGACAGCCACTAAGAGTCAGGTGAACTTCAAAATCTTAGAAAATATGAAGAAGAGAGCGAAAATAGAGGACAGTAGATCTAAGTTCTTTTAGATCAAAGAAAAAATAGGATTAAAGAAAAAGCTCATCTGGATGGATGGGCTTTTTTTGTTTGTGGTGATAGTTATACCGCGAGCTTTTTTCCAGACGGTTTGATGTTAGACTTTAGGTGTTCTATTGACTTTTCTATTGCTGTAATGTCAAATTGTTTTTCACTAAATAACTTAGTCAGAATTGTTTCTACTATAGGTTTTAATACGAAACCGTTACCACTGACTTTACCTAACTGGTCATCATCTATGGATAGCAATAAGACCAGGGGCAATGGAATGTCGATAACCTGACATATGTCTTTCATGAGTTCCATGCTTGGCGTCTTTGCGCCATTTTCTATTTTGCTGAGATACTCCGGTGTGATGCCACATCTCTCTGCCAATTCTACCTGTGTGAGGTAGAGGTTTTTTCTGAATAACTTGATTATTTTACCAAATAAAATCATAGATACTGTTGTAATCTATTCCTTCCTGGATAGCAACAGATACATATCGGATTAAGGATATTCTTATAGAATCCTTTTCGTTCTCTGTGAATTCATATTGTTCCTGATATTCCTTCAAGAAACTTATGAATTCTATAAAATCATCTTCAATAGTATCTAATAACGAGTACTTTCCAACGAGGAAATCGGTTATGGAGTTATTTTCTACTATTGATATTAAGTTTTGGAATCTTTCCAACCGCATTGGTAAAATTCGTTTCATAGATAATTCTCTTTTCTTTTATTAAATGCCATTTCATATTAGGTATATTTCATTAAACAATCATAAACAAGTTACTTAAACTTATATTACAAGTCAAGTGCTTCCTGTGTAAATATCTTTTATAGTACCTTGTCTCTACAAATCAATCGTACTATATAATGAAAGGAAACCTCCTAGTAAGAATCATAGCCATCCTAGCCATCTACCTCGGACTGCGATATCTCGCAGGAGACGTGGGTCGCAAAATATTATACCCGATTAATTTGTTCGTGACGTTTCTGCATGAGTTTGGTCATGCGGTGGGAGCACTACTGACTGGTGGAGAAGTGGTCAATGTCCAGGTCAGTCAAGACGGCAGTGGATATACAAGATCAGCAGGCGGTAATCGACCGGTTATATTGATGGGAGGTTATCTGGGCAGTGCGCTATTTGGTAATCTACTATTCCTGATTGGTACCAAGGCTAAGCCCTTAGTCAAGCCCATCTTAATCTTACTCGCTGGGGGCATGATCTTTACTGGATTGTTTTGGTATACATCGGCTTTTTCTACAGGTTTTTTGATTGGCTTCGCGTTGTTATTGATGCTTATTGTGTGGAAGACTTCCTGGGGTAGAGAGGTGCTTATGTTTTTGGGTATGGCATCTATATTATATATAATACAAGACTTCAATGTCGGACCTAAATCCGATCTGAATAAATATGCAGAAATCATGGTGGTTTTGCCCGCTCAGGTGTGGATGTATATTTGGCTGGCGATTGCTGTGTTGCTTTTTTATTATAACCTACGATTGATATTTTCTCTTAGCAAAGAAGAGAATACTAATTATGAGTTATAATAAGGAGATAGCGCGCCATATCAGAGAGGTTTATTTTGGTAAAAATTGGACAGCAGGGTATCTGAGGCAACATATAGATGATGTTACCTGGCAAGAAGCAGTCACCAAAATAGATGGCATTAACACCATTGCTTCTCTCGTATATCATATACATTATTATCTGCGAGCGGTACAGAAAGTCTTTGATGGCGAAAACTATTATGCAGATGACCAGGTCTCTTTTGATCATCCGCCGATAGAATCAGAAGAAGAGTGGCAGTATTTTTTGCAGACTATTTATGGTGAGGTCGAGGCCTTCGCACAAAAGGTGGAAGATATAGGTGATGACAAAATATTAAAGCCCTTAGATGCCGTGGGAAAGGATAGTTACTTCCGAAAAATACACGGTATTATAGAGCACGCACACTATCACATAGGGCAGATCGCAGTGATAAAAAAACTGGTCAGGCGGAAACAATAATTAAGCACGGATAGATAAAGAAAAAGCACTACCCCTGTGCTTTATTTTTCTGGTGTAATGCTTTTTTGATTTGTGCGTGACACTCGATAAGCGCCTTCTAGAACCATCAAAAGGATTGATTGCTCGATCAAATTTCGCTTTCAATGGTCTTTTCTTAATTTTTTTCATGACCATCTATTTTTATATCAATGTAATAGATACGTCTGATAAGACGAAAACGTTCCTTAATATCAGAATAAATACCTTATAAATTACGGCTATCAAATAAGAAAGGAGATACACTATATTAAGAGTTTGACTTAAGTCATTGTAGTATATTTGGATTCTTTTTATAAAGTAGACCTTTTAGACTTATGTTAGAAATATCAAGAATAAGGAGCGAAAAAGATGTGATCAAAGAATCCCTCAAAAAGAGAGGTTGGAACAAAGACAAATTGTCCATTCTTGATAAGATTATAGAGTCTGATGATATAAGGAAATCTATACAAATAGCCAATGATGATCTTTTATCACAAAGAAATCAACTGTCTAAGCAGATCGGCGAATTATTCAAATCTGGAAAAACTGAAGAAGCGAATAATGCTAAGAAAAAAGTAGAAAGTCTCAAGACTGATATATCCAAAAACGAAGACGACATGTCTTCTGTCAAAAAAGAAATCGAAGACTTACTGCTCACAGTACCGAATGTACCCAATGCGTTAGTGCCAGAAGGTCAGGACGAATCAGATAATCTGGTATCCAAAGAGTGGGATCAAGACTTGCCACAGTTAGCAGAAGATGCCCTTCCGCACTGGGAATTGGGTAAGAAATATAATATTCTGGATTTTGAGTTGGGAGTCAAGATAACGGGTGCAGGTTTTCCAGTATTCAGAAATAAAGGTGCAAGATTACAAAGAGCACTTATAAACTTTTTTCTCGACGAAGCCTATAATCAAGGTTATGAAGAGGTCGCTGTTCCCCTACTTGTCAATGCAGACTCCGCTAAGGGTACGGGTAACCTACCTGATAAGGAAGGCCAGATGTATCATGTGACCAAGGACGACCTCTATCTTATCCCTACGGCCGAAGTCCCTGTCACCAACATACATCGCAATGACCTCGTCAAAGAGGATCAACTTCCTATTAAATTGACGGGCTACACGCCTTGTTTTAGGAGAGAAGCAGGTTCTTATGGAGCCGATGTCAAGGGTCTTAATAGAGTCCATCAGTTTGACAAAATAGAGATCGTACAGATCACACACCCCGACAAATCTTATGAGACACTGGATACTATGGTGGCTTATGTAGAAACTTTATTGTCAAAATTGGAACTGCCTTACCGGATTTTACGTTTATGTGGTGGAGATTTGACTTTTGCTTCTGCATTGACTTACGACTTTGAGGTGTATTCCGCAGCACAAAAAAAATGGCTGGAAGTGAGCTCAGTATCTAATTTTGAGACTTATCAAAGTAATAGACTCAAACTGAGATTCAAAGACAGTCAAGGTAAAAACAGGCTCGCGCATACGCTTAATGGTAGTGCTTTGGCTCTTGCCAGAATAATTGCGGCACTACTAGAAAATCATCAGACACAAGATGGGATTGTGATACCAGAAGCATTAAGAAAATATACAGGATTTGAAATTTTAAACTAAAGAAATAAACTAGAAAGCTATGATGGGTTATATGGTAATCATTGGTGTATTCACTGTAGTAGGAATGATCATCAGTGGTAAATTAAAATCAACATTCAATAAATACAGCCGTGTGGCACTAAGTAACGGGATGAGTGGTAAAGAAGTGGCTGAGGCCATGCTAAGACACTATGGCATCACTGACGTAAAAATCGTTCCAGGTAAAGGATCTCTTACAGATCACTATAATCCGATGACTAAAACGATTGCGCTCAGCGAGCCTGTATATAATAGTCGAAGTATATCGGCAGCCGCCGTTGCCGCTCACGAATGCGGTCACGCCGTACAGCATGCGCAGGCATATCCATTCTTGACGATGAGATCGGCTTTAGTGCCTGTGGTTAAGTTTTCGTCTACGATCCAGCAATTCCTCTTCATGGGACTTATGTTTGGTATAGGCAGTGGTATGGGAGGAGGTACCATGATGTATATCCTTGCAGCGACCTTTGGTGCAACCGCATTATTTAGTCTGATAACACTACCCGTAGAGTTTGATGCATCTAAGCGCGCCTTGGTTTATCTAGATAATAGTGGAATCACTCATGGCGCTGAGTACGATGGTGCTAAAGACGCTCTATGGTGGGCTGCTATGACCTATGTTAGTCAAGCCTTAGCATCACTGGCTATGTTCTTGTTTTTCTTATTGAGAGCAATGGGCAACGACTAGACCCTTAGAGGTTTACTCGATTGTCAGCAAAAAGTTTTAGATTCAAGATCAAAATACATTCTTGTTATGAGTGAAGATGTCATTAACTCAGCCATTGCTTCTGGTAAGCAACAGATGAATAGCTCTATAGATCATCTCAAATCAGAGCTAACTAAAATCAGAACTGGTAAAGCTAGTACTAATATGTTAGATAGCATTAAAGTGGATTATTATGGTACTCCGACTCAGTTAAGTCAAGTCGCTAACTTATCGACACCTGACTCTAAGACCATATCTATACAACCATGGGAAAAAAGTATGCTCGGCCCTATAGAACAAGCCATCTTTGGAGCTAATCTGGGCCTGACACCTATGAATGATGGAGAATTCGTGAGGATAACCATACCACCAATTACTGAGGATAGAAGAAAAGACCTAGTCAAGATGTCCAAATCCCTGGGAGAAGACTGTAAGGTGAGTATAAGAAATGAGAGGCAAAAGGTTATGAATACCATAAAGGCAGAAGTCAAAAATGGCTATCCTGAAGATGCAGGCAAAAAGAAAGAATCACAGGTGCAGTCTTTGGTCAACGGGTTTGGTGATACGATAGGTCAACTCATAGAAGCCAAAGAAAAGGATATTATGACTGTCTAGTACTGAGCCAAAAATGTCATCGAAATTTAATTCAATTATTGGTATTGGGCTGATTACTCTATCGGTCGCATGCCAGCCAAAACTTAGCAATGTCTCAGATGGGTCAAAGAACCTATCACAATTAGAAGTCGTAAAAACCGTCAAAATAGACGAAGGTCGCTTTCTAGGTCCTTGTGAACCCAGCATTTGTATAAGTAAGACCGACCCTAACATTATAGTGGGAGGATCCATACTCGATAATGTCTATACATCTGATGATGGTGGACATACCTGGAGCAAAAATAAGATGGAGTCAGAATATGGCGTATACGGTGATCCCGTCGTGCGCGGTGATTACTCTGGCAATTTCTATTATGCTCATCTGTCTAATCCTGATGGGCGAGCGTATGTAGATTCTTCTTTCTTAGATCGTATCGTTATACAAAAGTCAGAAGATAATGGTCATACCTGGAATGGAGGTACTTTTACATTACCCAGAACTCCTAAAGATCAAGACAAACAATGGCTAGCCATAGACCCTGACGATAACACAGTATACGTTACATGGACTGAATTTGACCTATACGGCAGTAAGAAACCTGAGCACAAATCACGCATACTTTTCTCCAAATCTATAGATCAGGGTATGTCATGGAGTTACCCGTATGTCCTAAGCGAAAAAGAGGGTAACTGCATAGATGATGATCAGACGACAGAGGGTGCCGTCCCATCTATCGGACCAGATGGACAAACATATGTCGCTTGGTCCTATGACGAAAAAATATATTTTGACAAATCCTATGATCGTGGAGAAACTTGGTTAGATAAGGACATCGTAATCGCAGATCAACCAGAGGGATGGACGATAAACATACCTGGCATCATGAGATGCAATGGCATGCCGATAACAGGCGTCGATAGATCAGGCGGACAACATCATGGAACAATATATGTCAACTGGGGAGACCAGAGAAATGGAACTAATAATACCGATATCTGGATAAGCCAATCCAAAGATGAAGGCGATACATGGTCCGCGCCCATCAGAGTCAATGATGATGAGACAGAATCTCATCAGTTTCTTAGCTGGATGGATATAGACCAGAGTACGGGGTTTATATATATAGTTTTCTATGATCGGAGAGCGTATGACGATAATAATACGGATGTCTACCTTGCTTACTCTATAGACGGCGGTCAGACTTTCTCTAACAAAAAGATAAACTCTGAACCCTTCCTACCGACTACCTCCGTATTCTTTGGAGACTATAATGATATAAGCGCACACAATGGTCACGTAAGACCCATCTGGACACAATTAGATAACAACAGACTTAGTGTCTGGACGGCTATAATAGAGGCTGGCAAGTAAGGGCCTTCCGTCTATAAGTAAATAGTTGGGTTCAAATATCAATCTTATAAACGCCTCCCACGTCCAATACAAGACAACCATTTCTACCTAAATCAAAATCCATAAAGTCATCGGATAGAGTTAATATTTTTTCTTTCTCTTCTGTAAGTTTAACAAGTTGTAGATCGTGCTTATAAAGTGTCCTATCGAGACTGTAGATAAGAAAGTTATCGTAAAACTGAATATCAAAATGTTCCAATAAAATAACTTTCTCTTCTTGACCAAAGACATTATAGACATTGATCTGACCGTCATTATATAAATAGATGGCGTTTTTATCTACATAAAGTCTGACTTTGGAGTTTGAATTCCTGAATACGTCACTGTATAATTCATTGGTGCTCGATCTCACTTGGCCAGAGTCATCTATTTTGACAAGTTTAAAATTGACAGGATCATAGATCCACAAAAAATTATCTGGGCCCATCGCCACAGCACTTATATCCCAGTATCCTAATTCTTCGAGATTAAGCGTCTTTATCTCAGAAAGCGAGTTGTCGAGAAAGACAACATAGTGATAGTCTTGATAGTACAATAGTATCTTCTGTGGATTGGTCGCATCAATGTAACTTATGTCACCATAACGGTTGAACGAATTTTTGAATTCTAACTCAAAGTCAGCATTATACTTAGATATTTCATTTTCGTCATTGATCAGATAGATGTTACCGAACTTATCCCGATCCATTCCATTGTAACTTCCAGTTATCAAATAAGACCTTAACGAGGAAGAACCATTGATGACATCTATTTTCTTTGCGCTGCAAGCGATACAATACACCATGCACCATAGACAAAAATAATTGACCTTCATTCTATATCTTTTTCTGGGCATCGTAATGTAATAACTGCATATCTCCATTTCTATATCTGGCATAGGAGTAATGATTGATCCAGTCGCCCGTATTGATATAACGACTATGACCATTGCTCAGAGTATAATCTATAGGTAAGTGCCGATGTCCAAAAAGAAAATAATCCACTTTTTTATTTGTTAATATCTCTTCGGCATACTGTATCAGCCACTCATTTTCTGAGCCGAGAAATGGAGCAGAGGTTTCTTCTCTTTTACGAGATCGTTGACTCGCGTATTGCATTATCCTGATACCCGTATTAGGATGTATACGAGCAAAGAGCCATTGATTGATTTTATTCCTGAAAACTTTTTTCAAAAATTTGTACCCATGGTCGCCAGGTCCTAGACCGTCTCCATGTCCTAAGTGAAATTGATGCTCCCCTATTTTTTTGTAGATAGGATCTTTATACACCTTAGCTCCTATTTCTTCCTCCAGATAATCTTTCATCCATAGATCATGATTTCCAGTAAAGATATGTACATCGATACCCCGCTCTGCTAACCCTGCTAATTGAGCCAGCAACCTGACAAAGCCCTTAGGTACTACTTTTTTGTACTCGAACCAATAATCGAAAATATCACCGAGGATGTATAACTCCTCTAGGTCATCCTGGATCGAATCAAGCCATCGGAGTATAACTTTTTCTCTTTCCTTGGAAGGTAGTGGGTGGTCTAAGCCTAAATGAAAATCTGAAGCAAAATATATAGACATTATCTATTCAACAAACCTCTTATCCGCTTCCATTACCTCTCCACAGTTGTTACATGTCCTCATATTTTCAGATGTATAGAATTCTTTGAATCGTGGTAAAAAATCTTTCTCTATATTCTCTAGTTTGAACATAGATTCGTGCAGCTTGGTATTGCAATTATCACAAAACCATAGGAGACCATCTTTTTCTTCTTCGGTACGCTTTAGCTCTACGACCAGACCTATAGATCCTTCTGATCTTATCGGCGAATGCGGCACCTTGGCTGGTAACAAAAACATTTCACCTTCTTTGATAGGTATATCCACAGCTTCTCCTTCTTCCTGTATTCGTACCACGATATCACCTTCGAGTTGATAGTATAATTCTTCGGTTTCGTTATAGTGATAATCCTTTCTTGCATTGGGACCAGCGACTATCATAACTATATAGTCACCTGCCTCTTTATAGAGATTTCTGTTACCCACTGGTGGTTTGAGATCTTCGCGGTTATCGTCTATCCACTTTTGTAGGTTGAAAGGTCTTGCAATTGCCATAAGTACACTTTTATAACAAGTTACAATATTTATAAAAAACTCACACTGTGAGATTCTTAGTACGGGACATAAAAAGGGAAGAGAAGAATGGTGAAAATAAATAAGGAGGGCCTAAAAAACTTATGGACCTACACACTTTTGCGAGGTCCATTAAGTAATGCTGATCAATTCCTATCTTGACTTACTTCTTTATCGATTTTCAGATTTTTTGGGTTTCATTCTCATTATCTCGTTATCGATCGAAAGCACTTTTTAGACGCAGGAAGTAACGAAAAGTCATGCCGTCTGAAAAAAATTAAGAAATTATTAAGCTGAGTATTAAGATAGTCTTACAGGTAGGTGGTAATATGGGGGCATAATAAAATACTAATGGACCTTCACACTTTTGTGAGGTCCATTAAGTAATGCTGATCAATTTCTATCTTGACTAATGAGAGTTTATATAGATTTTGGCAATCATCGAGATTACCTACTATTTATTCTGATTCAATGGCATTTTGCCGACTTGTTCTAGGCGTCTTGCAAATTATACAATCTTTGCAAAAATTGGCTCCCTTGGAGATTACAAAATTGTATGCTAATGGAATTGTAACATATAAAATTTAATCTAATATAAATTTTGTCTGATTATTTACACAATTTCTTTGACTGGTTGGAGCGAATATCTATCTACAAAATGTTTTTTGATCATTAATCCAAGTACTATACCATAGACGAAACCCCCTATATGGGCCCACCATGCCACGCCACCACCTTCTTCCGCAGTCTGAGGCGCAATAGACCCAACACCAGAAAACACTTGCTGCACAAACCAAAATCCTAAGAATAGCAGAGCAGACATATAAAAGGTTTTGAAAAACAATACGAAGATGATCTTGATCCTTGACTTAGGGAACATAACCAAATAAGTACCCATCACAGCGGATATAGCACCACTAGCACCTACGGTAGGAATCATAGAATCTGGATCGGTGATAATATGCGAAGCCGATGCAAACAAGCCTCCTAGGACATAAAAGAGAAAAAATAATCCGCTACCAATTATAGCCTCGATATTGTCTGCAAAAATCCATAAGAACAACATATTACCTATAATATGCATCCAGCCACCATGCAAAAACATACTAGTGATCAGAGTAAATAAATCTTGACCATTAGTTATTTCGTTAGGAATCGTGCCGTAGGTATTAAGAAATGCGGCACAGCCATCAGCACCCAAAGTAATCTGATATAAGAATATACACACATTGATTATAATGAATGCATAACTCACTATAGGTCTATGCCCTCCGACAATATTATCATCTCCTATGGGAAAAATCATAGCCTAAAACTAAACCAAATCTGAAATCATCTTACATTAGAACAAAAAAGAAAAGATGTTAAAATATATATGCTTATCAATTCTGCTCCTAGCCTCATGCAAGAATAACAATGATAGCTTACACCAAGAAATAGATACTCTTAAGCAAAAATTAGATCAAGCCAATGCTGAGTTAGCCGCTTTCAGCAATACAGACACAGGATTTATCCATAGTGTATTCTTCTGGTTCGATGATACAATGACTGATGCTCAGAAAGAAGACTTCGTAAAAAACGGAATGGAAAAACTCGCTCAATGCGAGCACCTCTCTTCTATTTATTTCGGACCGCCAGCGGGGACGCCGCGGCAAGTCGTCGATAACAGCTATGACTATGCTTGGATATGCCATTTCAAGGATAAAGCGGCGCATGATGCTTATCAGGTCGATCCATTGCATAAGAAATTTGTGGATCAATATAGTGACCTATTTAAAGAAGTGAAGATCTATGATAATCTAGTGATGTAGATCAGATTATAGCGAAGATGAGCATAGACAAGATAGCCCCCGTAAGACCTATAATGGTCGACGCAACTGTCCATATCAATATACCCTGGCGCTCGTCCAGTTGCAGGTATTCTTTGACTAACCAAAATCCGCTATCATTGAGATGGGAGACCATCGTCGCACCTGAGCTAATCGCTATGACGATACATGCCAACTGTGCCGATGATAGATCGAATGTACCTAACAATGGTGCCACTAATCCCGCAGCAGTAATCATGGCCACTGTAGCAGAACCCTGCAGCGCTCTTATAATAAGTGCACTAAGAAAGGCAAATAGAATAATACTAAGACCCCACGACTGCATGTAAGAAGCTAAGAGTTCTCCAGCTCCAGTATCTATGAGCATCTGCTTATATACACCCCCGGCCCCTGTTACTAGTATGATGATCCCTGCGGGATATAAAGATGTCTTACTGATCTCGGTCAGTGATTCTTTGCTCAGTTTTTTAGCCCGTCCAAGTATGTACCATGCCATCAAATTGGCAATGATCAAAGCTGAGAAAGGATGACCTATAAGGATGATTATCTCATCTACCTTGGCTAAGCCCGTGGATATAAATCCTTCCTTAAACAAAGTGGCGGAGAGAATCAAAAAAATAGGAAACAGAATTATAAATAGAATGACACCCATAGTAGAAGACTCCACACCTGTGATCGTCTTATCTTGCTGTATAGCATCAAGCCTTACATCCAGTCTTTTTCCTATATAGTTGCCATATAAGATTCCACCGAGATAGGCCATCGGCAAACCAATAATTACACCCATAAATATGACCCACCCCAGCGAAGCGCCCAACATATCTGCCACTGCAATAGGTCCTGGAGTAGGAGGAATACAAGCATGCGTCACTGCAAGCCCAGCAAGTAAGGGTATAGCATAAGCCACAATAGACTTACCCGTCTTACGATGGAGTGCATCTATAATCGGAAACAGAATAATAAAGCCAACATCAAAAAATACAGGAATGGACACAAAGAAGCCTGTCAACATCAGAGCAAAAGGTGCTTTTCGCTCACCAAAAGTGGATAACAATTGATGCGCTATGACCTTAGCACTATTGGTCTTTTCGAGTATACCACCAAGTATAGCTCCTAACCCGACAACGGTAGCTACAAAACCCAAAGTCCCTCCCATACCTTTCTGCACTGTCTGGATGACTGCTGATCCTTCCATACCAGCACCGACTCCTGTAATAATACTCGAAATAAGTAAGGATATAAAAGCTGGAATCTTAAGCCTTATCAGCAGAATCAATAAAATCATAATTCCAACAAGGATGGATATAAGTAATTGGGCTTCCATCAGCTAGCTTGTTGATTTCTTCTTCTTAGCATGGCGACGATATTTTCTATCATCGCATTTATTGGTTGGTCCACATCGAGGATCAGTCCAGAAGTCGGTATTTCGTAATCATCAAACTGTGATCTTAATAACCCAACGGGCATGAAATGCCCTTGTCTGTCTGTCATCCGTTTTTCTATCATATCGAAAGAGCCACGAAGATGTACAAAGCAATATTGATTTTCACCTAGGGCATGAGACAATTGGGTTCTATATTTTTCTTTTAAGGCAGAGCAGGCGATAATTACTTTTTCGTTTCGACAAGCAATAGAGTTTAAAGATTCGAGCCAAGCCCTTCTGTCATTATCATCTAATGGTGTACCGCTTTTCATTTTTTCTATATTCTCCTCTGGATGAAAATCATCTCCATCATAGAAGGTCCAGCCTATTTCATGGCTAAGACGCTGTCCTATCGTCGTCTTGCCACTACCCGATACGCCAGTTATAAATATTACTCTACACATCACGATCATCAAGATACTATATAGCCGAAATATCCCCTAGATGGTTTTTCCATTACGAAGAAGAAGCCCACATATTAAGCCCAAAAACACAGCACCACCAATATCGTATGTACCTTCCATAAGATGCCTTACTATGAAATATATCATCAAGCAAAGAAAAAATCCAGCGACAATTTTCCTAAAACGCGGTAACCAAATAAGGAAAGCCGCTGCAATCTGCAATACACCTATGATATGCCATAAGGTCGTCGGTATAGACGCCATGATATTGCAAGGCGTCAGAAAAGCCATAAACTTATCCACACCAATCATGAACATCAATAGGCTAAAGACGGCTGTAATGATTTTATCAAAAGTCATTTCACTTTTTTCTACAAAATAGTGAATCTGTTAAGGTTAATAAATCTATATGGATTATTAGAACTCTTATAGAGAGTAATCTTGTTTTTGATGTATTTTCAGTCAATGAATTTCTTTACATACTTAGGAATATTTCTTCTGTTCTTTTTCCTAATTTATTTATTGTTCAATTTATTCTTGAATAAAAAATGGCAGTTTATTATTGGGTTAACGTCCGAAATAGATTATCAACCAAATGAATTTTTATCCAATATTGGAAATAAAATAAAGCCGCTAAAGCCATCTTCAAAATCAACAGCTAATTGGATTGCGGGTATTTTTGCCTTTTTCTCTACCATTCTATTAATCCAACAAAATGATCTAATAAGAAATCAGAATGCTAAAATTGAGATTCAATCTAACTTATTGGAAGCTGATAGACGCAATGCAGTATATCTGCTCATGGATAATCTCTTTTCAAAAATTGAAAAAGAAATAAACATTCAAAAGAATATTGGTGTAAAACAATTCGAACTTAGCCAAGAAACCATTGCACAAATAGCGACACAATGTCTTGCCTTTAAACCATATAAATATTACGATCAAGATACTCTAACAACTTTAAGAAGCCCAGAAAGAGGACAACTTTTTGTGTACCTCTTCAAGCTAAATTTATCCAACAAAACCAAATCAGATATTCTAAGCAACTGTGATTTCACATTTATGGAAATTAAAAATCAGAAGATCGTTGGCCTTAATTCCGATTTTATACAATTAGAGAATATCCATTTTGAAAATGTTGTTATTCTGGATTCAGAGATATTTTCATTAAGGCTTAAAAATTGTTACTTCCAATGCAATATTGGAAATTCTGACATTTTTAGACTATTCTTCGAAGATTGTCATATTAACACACATTATTCTAACGACAAAGCTAAAGGTCTTCGGCAAGTCATAGCTTTAAATAGCACCATTCATTTCTTACAAATAGATGGTATTGAAGGAGATTCTGAAATTTCCCTACACAATTCAAATATTACTTGGCTAATAGCTAAGGAAAATTATTCCATGCGACTACATATAGTTGTTAGTAAAAAATGTCATGGTTTACTTATTTCAAAATGTAGAGGCTCTCTTAGAAGTAATTGTTTAGTTGAAAAGTTTTTTTGTTCTAAGTCAAGTATCCTAATTAAAAGAATATCAAGTAAAGGAAATAATAAGCCTCCATTATTTATTGATTCCAAATTTTGCAATTCAATTCTAATTGACAGAAATGATGTTCTTAAAAAAGAGAATGTTCATATTGACTCTTCGTCTTACAAAGTATTAAGTAATTATTGTGAAAGAGATTCATTAATTAAGTATAACCATATTAATCCTATATCAACTTTTTTAGAAATCCTCCAAGAAAAATATTGGTTAGAAGGTGGAAATTTGATAAAACATGTCAATTTAATACCGAAAAATAATTTAAGTCTGCTTTGTAGCTTTGACAGAAACTTTAATAAATATTTTCGTTCCTACTCGAATATTGAAGGAAATCTAACCATTTATTGAAAAACAAAGACCTTATAGAAATTAAAAAACCCTTGCATTCAACACGTTGGTTACAAGGGGAAAAAGATAGTAGCGTGAGGCGGGCTTGAACCGCCGACCTCAGGATTATGAATCCTGCGCTCTAACCAGCTGAGCTACCACGCCTTATGGTGGCGCAAATATAGAGACTCTACCCTTCATGGACAACGCTTTGGGAGGGTTTATTTACTAAGGTGTATCAGCTTATAAGTTGGGGTCAAATAGTGGCTTTTGAGCACAATTGCCCTCTTTTAAGTAATTACATCTGATTATCTTCAAGAAATCTAAGCCAACTATCTATGATAAGCCTGCGCAAGCCATCTCGCTATACATTGTTATTTCTATGCCTTTTTGGTCTTTTTGCATTGCAAAACTGCAAATCTCCTGATCCTCTCCTCACCGATCAGTACATTATAGACAACGTCACAGTTATAGATCCTATAAATGGGGATCAGGGAAAACGTCACCTACTGATACATGATAATCAGATAGCCCTTATCTCGAAAGCCTCGATAACTGACGAATATCCCAACACCAAAATCATAGACGCAAGTGGCAAATATGTCATGCCAGGACTGTGGGATGCGCACATTCATTTTGATTATGACAAATTAGTTGCCCCGAAGATGTTAGATCTATTTCTGGGATATGGTATAACTTATGTCAGGGATACTGGCGGTCAGATAGATATCGTCAAAGCATGGAAAGAAAAAGCTCAATCTGATCCATCCCGATACCCTATGGTCAAAATAGCAGGTCCATTGATCGACGGGAAAGATAATGTATATGACGGTCATAGCCCCAAAGCACCTCCCCTATCTGTACAATCTAAAGATACCAGCGACATCAGAAAGATAGTCGAGTCGCTCGTACAGAATGATGTCGATCTACTAAAGGCTTATGAGATGCTAACACCCGATCAGTTTGCCTATCTGATGCAATTAGCTAAAAAATATGGACTCAAGGTCACGGGGCATGTACCACTAAGTATGACAGTGTCGCAGGCTGCTGATCTGGGATTTAACAGTATGGAGCATTTCCGTAATATAGAACTGTCCTGTAGCTATGAGCGTGAGCAACTCTTAGATCAACGTCAAAGTCTTCTGAAAAATAAAGATGAGATAGAAGGGTATGTGCTCAGATCTAACATACATACTGCCCAGCGTATAAGAGCCATCGAAACCAATGACGAATCGATGACTGACGAGGTCCTGACTTCTCTCAAAAAAAATGACACCTGGCAAATACCCACCCTCACCCTGTATGCCGCTCTTGCGGACAGGCCATATCTGGATGGCATCTGGTCGGAAAGTTACGAGTATCTCCCAGATACTGTAAAAAATAGCTGGACAGCCCGTATTAAGGAAATGGTCAGCAAACCCGTCACCGAAAGCCTGCAACAACAAGTCGATTGGTACAGCCACATCTTTTCTAAAGTGTACGAAAAAGAAATTCCTTTTATGGTAGGTACGGATTGTCCGATATATTTTCTTACACCTGGGATGAGCTTACACGAAGAACTAAGGCACATGGTAAGATGTGGAATGCAACCTATAGAAGCCATCCAGGCGGCAACAACTAATCCGGCCTTATACTTCGATATGGAAAATGAAATAGGGCGAGTCAAACAAAACTATATTGCCGACCTCATTATTCTGGACAAAAATCCTTTGGATGATATAAAGAATACATTAACGATCCACGCCGTCATCAAAAATGGAAAGTACTGGAGTAAATCAGAACTGGAAAAAATACTTTCTTCTTCCAGCGAAGAGGGGTAAATGATATGTGGAGAAGACCCAAGGGAAGTCCTATCCCTGGTTACATCAGTTCTCTTAATTCATTTTATATTTTTCCCTATACTCTGATGGGCTTATTCCTTCTTTCTTTTTGAATAATCTCGAAAAATAGTGCGGATACTCAAAGCCCAAATCATACGCTACTTCCGAAATGCTTTTATTTGGATTGAGCAAAATGTTCTTCGCCTGATTGATCAAATAAAGCTGCAAATGTTCAGAAGTCGTTTTTCCTGTTTCGTTCTTAAGACTATCACTTAGATATCGTTGCGATACCGACATTTTCTTAGCAATTTGATTTATACTTGGTTTACCATTTTCTTGCATCTGTCCTGACTCAAACAATTCTTCTAGTTGTTTGTGAAAACTCTCTAATAAATCACCTGATATCTTCTTTCGATTTATGAATTGTCTTTCATAAAAGCGATGAGCATACTTTAAAAGACTACTGAGCTGAGTGATGATAATGTCCTTACTAAATTTGTCCTGGTTGTTGTGATATTCTATTTCAATGTTTGCCACAATTGACTCTATCAGTTTCTCTTCTTTTGGCGAAAGGTGTAAGGCTTCATTAACCGAGTATGAAAAAAAACCGTATTGTTTTATGTCTTTTTCTAATATAGTTCCTCTAATAAAATCTTCATGGAAGTTGATAGAAAATCCTTTTTGTTCAACATCTGAGTAATTCTCCCATTGCAAAACTTGTCTAGGCGCAATGAAAATTAATGAGCCATTAGTAAAATCATATTTCGTCCGTCCATAGTCTAATTGTCCATTGATAACCTTCTTCAGACTAATAGAATAACATTCGTGAGTAATGGGTGGAGAACTCGCTTTTGGACAAGGAAGGAAATCATCTTTGGTGGAGCACAATACACTCAGCATAGGATGTTCTGGCCGAGGTAATTCAAGATAATTAAAGTAGGCTGAAAGTGTTTTGAAATGTCGCACTACTTATTTTTTTAATTCTATTTGCTCCACTTTCAATTGTTGATGATAGGTTTTCATTCTTTTTAATGCTTGGCTATCAAGTAAAACTAAAACAGAGAAAAACGCGATTAAAGCAATAGCAATGGCTCTTACAGTCGTGTTTGAAACAAAAAATAAAACTATAACAGCTACCAAAATAATTGCAGGAAATACTTTCAAGGCTACATTTTCATACGTTTTAATTGTGCTTCCCGTTCTTTCTATTTCCTTGCTTATTAATTGAGCCGCATCGGTGTTGTATTCCTTTTCGAAATTGTTTAGCAATTTTTTATTACTGGTATAAAAACCAATACCTGCACTCAACAAAAGTACACCAGCCACTAAAATTGGTATGATTAAAGACTTAGTTAAAGCTGTACTGCCTAGTTTCCAAGCACCAACTGATACCAATATATAGATAAGACCAAAAGCCATAAATAATATGGCAGAAACCATTTCTGCTTTTGCCCATTCTGTTGCTCCCTTAATTATTTCCATATTATAAATTCTTGATTTAAAAACCCCATTTGAAACCAGTTGCCTCCTCCGATACTTCCCATAATCTTTTTGCTATAGCTCTATCCTTTGCATGCGGTTCTAACTTATGAGCACCAACGGGACCACCAGTATTCATTCTCTTCGTAGGACCGTAAAATTCAAGTTGGTCTAAGTTGGGCTCAGTAGCACACATAAGCTGTGGATAGGCACCTTTTTCTGCGGACTGAACGAGTGGAGACACTTTCATGAGTTGCCAAATAAAACGAGTCATCAGGCTTCCGCTTGTCCTAATTAATGATGTACTGGACGCCCCTGGGTGGCAAGCATAAACTTTGACATCCGTTTTGCCTGCTTCTTTTAGTCGGTTTTGCAGCTCATATACACACATAATCTGAGCTAATTTACTTTGACTGTAGACGGCATTGGGACTATAGTTTTTATCCCAATTCATATCGTCGAACTGTATTGTTTTAATTCCTAGATTATATCCCATGCTGCCTACAACGACTATACGCCCTTTCGATTTATCTAGTAATGGAAATAGCAGGCCTTGTAATAAGAAGTTACCATAATGATTTACGCCAAGCTGACTCTCAAAGCCATCGACAGTAATTGTTTGTTTCGGAACTTGGGCAATGGCCGCATTACAAATGAGCGCACCAATTTTGGGCACTGTCTTTATGACTTCCTCTGCTGCATTTTTTACCGATGATTGTTCTGCCAAATCCATACGTATATTCAGCACATCAATATTATCACCTAACTCTTGTTTTAAAGTGTTAATGGTTTTGTTCGCTTTTTGCGAATTGCGATTTAGCATAACCACTCTTGCACCTTTGGATAACAATATTTTGGCAGCTTCAAAGCCTGTTCCGCTCGTCGTTCCTGTTACGATGTATATTTTATTACTTAAGTTCCCAATTCTCTCTGGAGTCCAACCTTGTTTACCAAATTGGTTCTGCTTCATCTTTAATCGTATTTGTATTTTATCCCTGCAATTTTCATTGCTCAAGTTCTACGTTGAAAAATTTAAACTAAGGTAATCAGGAAACTAAGTAGAATATTACACAGAATTTCAATTATCACACACTTTTTGGTTGACTTTACTTAAGGTGATGATAACGGATATTATAAGCCCAACATGACCGCAGGGAATATTCCGTCTTACATAATTTATTATTCTGATAGAATCCAGTGAAATCAAAAACAGAAAACCTTTAATATAAAGTTGTTATTTAGATGTTCTCTAGAATCCGTAACCAATGCTAAAGCCAAAATCTATCCCTTCGTTATTTCTTTCTTCAGAAGCATCCAGATAATAATGGGCACTCATTAAGATACCGCCTTTGGTTCTGAAATTAATTCCGGCCCTAAGAGCAATGTTTTGGTTTCCTGTAATACCATTTTTTACTGCTATCCCTAGATCAGAACCAAAACCGTGCGGTATACTTCCACTTGACAATCCGATGTAATGATCGTATTCTGTTTTGCGGCTCAAGTCGTTATACTGAGTCATAAGATTATACTGTAGCGCAATGTAACCCGTGTTATCTACAATCACTCCTAAACCAGGACGCACTTCTATATATGGTTTATTTCGAAGCACACCTAACTGCACACCTAGCGGTACAAAAAACTTATACTTTCTCTTGGGTTTGAACATCTTATTGCTCTTGACCTCAAACAGATGCCTTTCTGGACTCACCATCGATATATAGAATTTATTTTTCACTTGAGCTACCGCATTGGTAATATCTTGTTTAAGTGAAGGATCTAATAATTCTTCATAGTCAGTAAACTCGATAGAGATTCTTAATTTTTCACCTTTAAGCAAGCATAAATTGGATTTTACATAGTTTATACTTTCTTGTTCATCCACAGTAAAGGTTTGTCGGCCTATAACTTGATTGACAACCAAACTCTTTTTCTGACTATAGTCTATGTGGTAATAATCGTAATCAGGAATATCCTTATATACTTTCCTGAAATCTGCCTGAAAGTCTTCTAGTAGCTTTTCCCAAGCCACAGCTTTTTGAATATTCTTTCTGTAAGGCCAAACCACTATTATCTTCTGGCCATCAACTCTTTCTATTGTAAGGCTGTCTGATGTTGAGACTTTTATATCTGTTAATAGCGTAGCGGCTGACTGTGCTTGTACTTTTATTGATTGACTAGTAAGTGTAATAAAAAATACGGCTAATAATATTTTGTTAATCATAATCTTGCTGTTTTAAATAAATTTATTTGTCTATTTGATTTGTATCACGAAAGTTAAACTGTACTGAAGTTGGTTTTTCATTTAGATTTTCAGTGGTGGCATCTGGATCATTCTTTTTAGACTCGTCTGTATTAATCATAGCAATGATGGGTTGGTTTTCTTGTTGTACAGGTACTTCTATCAGAATGGTATCCTTAATAATTCTTTCTACTATCTGTTCATGTATTTTCACTTCAGTAACAATTACCGTATCTCGTAGATAGTTTGTGCTAATTGTCGATTTTGATGCACGCATAGCATTATATTTCTCATTCATTGCGGCTAGTTCAATAGACAAGTGTCGATTAATTTCAAACAAGGAGTCGAGTTCTCGCTCTATCATATTGTGTTTAGTCTCTTCTGTTGCATTAGCAAACTGATTGGTTTGATTTGACTCTATTTTATCTTGAGGCTGATTTGAATTAGTCTCAATTATCTGTGTACTTTTTGCAAGCCAACCAGCTGCAAAAAACAATGTGCCAAGCAATAGGATCAATAACCATTTATTACCACATTCTTTGCCTGACTTGGGATTTGTTCTTTGCCATATTTCTTCTTTCCTATTAGAGGCTTCCTTTTGATCATATTCATCCATAGACCCGAACACCTCCTTAATCCTATTATCCAAATTGTCTTGACTCATATTTTTTAAGTTTCGTTCTTAAATAATTTCTTGCTTTTATCATTTGAGATTTTGATGTATTTCTACTGATACCCAAATGCTCCGCTATTTCCGAGTGGCTTAATCCTTCTATCACGTTGAGTAAAAAAATTGTACGATATCCCAAAGGCATTTCATTGACAACCTTTTTGATTAATTGTGTATTTATTTCTGATGGCGATTCTTCTAATTCGACTATTCCGTCTAAGTATTTTTCATCACTGGTATAGTCAATTGGTTGTTTCCTTTTAAGCGCTCGAAGAGACTCATTGATCGAAATAGTCTGAATCCATCTCTTCAATCCCATATCTGCGGTATGCCTCAGTTTATTAATATTTTTAAATATTCTATTGAAAGAAATGGATACAACGTCTTCAGTATCTTGATGATGTTGGATGTACCTATGACAGATCGTATAGACATAGTTATAATACTGATCAAACAGCACACGCTGTGCTGCTTTATCGCCTTGTTGGCACCTAAGTATTGTTACTTTCCTTCATTAGAATAGATGATCTAATTGATATAACCCCTATTAAGGGCAACTGGGTGCCTGGGATGGAAATTATTCTTACAGCCTTTTATAATTGTTTGTAGATTACCGTCTGTATGCTTCAATTAAAATAGAAGCATACGAGTCGGCTGTATCCAGCTTAGGTGATAGTCTATAATGTGGACCACTAAGTTTTAGACATCTGGCTCAGGACAATAAATAAGCATACCAAACTAACTATGGATAACAAAATAAAGCCTAATAGATTAGCATATATCAAATAACCCACACCAAACAAAGCAGAATAGATCATAACACAACCTAAGAACATCATCAGGATTTCTGATGACAAGCTGAGACCATCAGATTTGGTCAATTCTATATCAGTTGCTATGGGCGTCCAGCCCATTTTATGTGGTCTAATCATTTTATAAAAAGAACTGAGTGTCTCTTTACTAGTCGGTCTTGTCATAAAAGTCGCTAACAACCAAGCTACTGTCGTAACTGCAATACCTATAATCATCTTTTGGTAAGATTCCATTTCTCCTCCATAGAGGAACTCAAAATATAGGGCTACTGCAAACGATACCACCATCGCTGTAATTTCGCTATACGCGTTTATCCGCCACCAAAACCAACGCAGTAAAAACAACAACCCTGTACCTGCCCCTATCTGCAATAATATATTGAAAGCCTGAAGCGCATTAGTCAATGCAAGTGCAAAAATGGCTGACAATATCATTAATACTACAGTAGATATTCTTCCAACTAAAACTTGCTCTTTTTGATCCGCCTGTGGATTAATAAATCGCGCGTAAAAATCATGGACCACATAGGAAGACCCCCAATTCAAATGGGTGCTGATGGTTGACATCAAAGCCGCAATCAACGCTGCAATGACTAATCCAATGAGTCCCTGAGGCAAGTAGGTCAACATTGCAGGAAATGCCAAATCATTAGCCAACACCGAGTCATCAATGTCTGGAAAAGCAGACTTAATACTTTCCAGATCAGGAAATATAATCAATGATGCCAAAGCAATGAGTATCCAAGGCCAAGGCCGCAAAGCATAATGTGCCGCATTAAAAAACAGAGTAGCCTTGATGGCGTCCTTCTCATTTTTAGTGGAAAGCATACGCTGTGCAACATATCCTCCTCCTCCAGGCTCTGCACCAGGATACCATACACTCCACCATTGTACTGCAATAGGAATCAGAAACAAGGGTACCATCGTATTGGGATCGTTAAAATCAGGAAAAAAGTTCTTCTTGGCAGCGACCGCGGGATTATTGATAAGGGACTCTATACTACCTATCTCTGGTAGATTAATTATATAGATAGCAGCGAGTACCATACCGATCATACTCAAGGCAAACTGAAAAAAATCAGTCAATATCACACCTCGCAGACCACCCAGCGAAGAATAAACTACAGTGATAACAGAGACTAACAATACAGTCTGTACTGGTGATATACCGATCATTATACCTGCTATTTTGATACCCGCAAGCAGCACCGATGCCATAATCATTACATTAAAAAACACACCGAGATATATAGCACGGAATCCTCTCAGAAATTTCGCCTCTGGACCACTATATCTCAGCTCGTAAAACTCAAGATCGGTCGTGATGCCAGATCGACGCCATAGCTTCGCATATATAAATACTGTCGCCATACCCGTCAACAAAAAAGCCCACCATACCCAGTTACCACCGATACCATCTTTCCGTATAATGTCTGTTACTAGATTAGGTGTGTCGGCAGAAAATGTAGTCGCCACCATAGAGACACCGATCAACCACCAAGGCATATCCCGACCAGAAAGAAAAAAGTCTTTGACACTTTTACCCGCCGTCCTAGACGACCATAAGCCTATACCAAGTGTAATGGCGAAAAAAACAATAATGATTATTATATCAAGATTGGAAAGATTCATTGAGTCAGTAGTTTTTTATCGTATTATTATTTCGTCTACAAAGAGCCATGAGTCGTGCCCTCCCCCTTGACGTCCTTCTGGAATGAGGCCATAATTTTTTGCTCGGACCTTTAAGGTCTTAGTATGAGTGGAAGGAAACTTGATCTCAGTGACAGCAATTTTGTTATCGGTCGTAGGAGTCATGGTATTTCCTAATTTCTTTTCGAGCCCATTTTCATCTATCGAAAATACCTCAACTGAAGAAGGTAAGTAAATCCACTGTCCTTCTCCTTTGAAAAATCTAAGCTCGACGTAATTTAGTTTTTTGATTTTACTAAAAGTAATGGTCGCCTCTAAATCATCACCACTGAATCCCAGCCACTCGCTTCCTCCATATCGATGGTCGGGTCCTATCACGCCGTTAATAATAGACTGTGAGCCATTACCAGAGTAGGTTTTTGATGGCTCATTTTTTAACTCTATATGGGCGGTGTTGCCTTTATGAGGAACAAAAGACAATTCGTATTCATGTCCTTTCTTATCCTTTAGCTGAGAATAAAATTTGTATTCCCCAGATTCGCCTAAGAATATATCCGCATCAGATTTGATCTGAAAATTCTGTGCAGAAGGACTCTTCCAATATATCTGTGCATCTGAAGCCGCAGAAGATACATCGACTTTGACCCCTTTGTCTGCAACGACTTCTAATTGTGTCGTGACATCTAATAGGTGATTAGCAATATTTACTCCCTGATCCTCCCAGTGTGAGGTATGCAAAAAGAGCTTATCGTTGAATTGGTCTATCGATCCACTATGTTTACCCCATAACACTTCCGATAGAGTTATCATTCTTGTCAGTGCCATATACTCGACATGGTCGAATGTCTTCATGTATTCTGTCCATACATTCCCCTGCCCACCCATCACATATTTATGATACGACGGCTCTAACCCTTCTGGTATAGGTGACCATTCGTACACCTTCTGGTAAGGCGTATATCCTCCGATGGCCAATGGCTCACCATCATTTTGAGATTGATAATAATCAAAATAACAATGTGATGTGGGTGTCATGATCACATCATGACCTTCCTTCGCGGCTTCAATCCCACCCTGCACACCGCGCCAGGACATCACTGTTGCATTTGGTGCGAGACCTCCTTCTAAGATTTCGTCCCATCCTATTATACGTTTCCCTTTAGAATTAATAAATTTTTCTATCCTTTGGATGAAATAACTTTGTAGTTCCATTTCATCCTTGAGATTTTCTCTTTTCATAATAGTTTGGCACAAGGCACTCTTTTTCCATTGGTCTTTGGGGCATTCGTCACCGCCTATATGTATATATTCTGATGGGAACAATTCTATGATTTCGGAGAATACGTTCTCCAAAAACTTAAATGTTTCTTCCTTGGGGCAAAGCACATCTGAAAAGACACCCCACTTAGTAGCCGCTTTATATTCCTTCGTCTCACAGCCTAATTCTGGATAAGCCGATAACAGTGCCAGACTATGACCTGGAATATCTATCTCAGGTATTATCTCTATACCTCTGGCATCGGCGTAGTGGATAATATCCTTAATCTCTTCCTGGGTATAATAACCCCCATATCTCTTACCATCAAATTGGTGAGGTTGGTCATTATAGTGACCTATTAATGTTTCGTCTCTGTAAGCAGCTATAGACTGTAGCTTAGGATACTTTTTTATTTCGATGCGCCACCCCTGATCTTCTGTCAGGTGCCAATGAAATTTATTGAACTTATAAAGAGCCAGAAAATCTAGATACT
The DNA here is from genome assembly GCA_020628095.1 of Saprospiraceae bacterium. Lineage (GTDB taxonomy): Bacteria > Bacteroidota > Bacteroidia > Chitinophagales > Saprospiraceae > RFSX01. The sequence continues at coordinate 32,531 of JAHDFP010000017.1, read as the reverse complement.
TTTTGATCTCAGCTACTGAGAACATGTGACGAGCCACATCCAGATGCATTCCTCGGTAAGCGTAATACGCACCATCTGCAATCTCCATTAACGGAATCTTTCCATTATTCAATTCAATGAGCTGGTACAGTGTTCCCAATGCATTGCTTATCGTAGGTCTATCTTTTGCCCTGATCAGAACACCCTCTTTTTCTACTGACAACAGATAACCACCCGACTCAATCGATTGATCAATTACAACTTTTACATTACCGTTTTCTTCTTTCCATTCCAATGGGATAGACCATTCCTTCATCCAATCTATATAGTTACCCAAAATTTCTTTTGTTCCATTATCTATGATCAGACTATTGTGAGAAAAACTGCCTTCATTTACTGTGGCAGATAATGGTGTCGGCAATATATCTGTTACCAATACATCCGAGCTTGGATTATTGCATGAGATCAGTAAAACGTATAATAAGATAACTCTTACATTATTCATCGACATTATTTTGTCTTTGACCTGTATGGTCAAAGTTGTTAGCTCTCATGACGTCGATCATACTCTGTGGTCTGTAGTTTAGAATCCATGCGCGACGTTGAATGCTCGAATTGTTACCTAATGCACCATGTACGGTAAAGCCATGATGAACTATAGCACTGCCTTCCGCTATTTCGCCATAAGTCACTTGATCGGTATCCCGCAGGGTTGTCTTTAGAGCACCTTTCTCATTAGTCATAACATGATCTCTTAGATCTGCTTTGTGTGTACCTGCAACATACATCATACATCCATTAGACACTGATACATTATCCAATGCAATCCAAAATGAACAAGCACGCCGATCATCTAGCTTTGGCCAATAGGCTGCATCTTGATGCCAAGGGGTTTCTTTCTTTGTTCCCGGCATCTTATTTATAAGCATATCAAAGTCTAACTCAGAGTCTTCTCCTAGTAGATCTTTGGAAAGCCTCAGAAATTTGTCATAAACAGAAGATGTCCTAAGGTTCGTTTTTATCCTGCTAGGACACATAATTTGTGTTATCTTTTCTTTACCGATTTGATCCGTCTCGCCACTCAGATCTGATCTCAGGCATTTTTCTTTTAGGTCACCAAATAAAAACAAATCTATCATACCTCTCAGATATTCTAATTCTGATAGACTCAATACATCACGGAGCACTAAATACCCGTTGTCGTCCCAAAACTTCTTATCAATCATCTATCATGAATTAATTCTTAACAATTGTAAAGACTCACCTATAGGACATATCACCAAATAATATTTATTACCTACTTCTATAATATTACTACTCCTTTGTTCACCTCTAATATCCAATCCAGATTCCAAATTATTCAAGACAAGTGCGCTATTATCTTTTATCTGAAGAAGTTCTCCCAAAGACCCATCCAGATTGCCGATTTTAACGAGATTGTTTCGTTTGTTGCCAGCGATATAATTATAATGGATGTCACCTATAGAAAAATGGCTTTGTGTATAGATTGGAAATCTTTGTAAGGTCTGAGGAAGAGGAACATTCTTTAGTTTCTGAGAGTCACTAATTAATAACAAATTAGCCAGTGTATCTACAGTTAACATTTCTGGGTTCTCCAAGTCAAGGATCTCTAATAAAGATTCGAAGTTCAATTCCGCATAACTTTTAAAAGTAAGTAGGTCTTTTTTTAGTCTTGGCACCTGCATAATTAAATCCTCCCTTGATGGTAAAGGATACGTGTCATCCATTATATGGTATCCCAATATTGGGTCTATACTCCCGTTATTATCCACATCATTGATAACTGCTCTGATAGGATTTTTAGTTGAGGCTTTCAGTTGGCTATTTAGTCCAGTGTTACCTAATAAGATGTCCACATCTCCATCTCCATCCATATCGCCAACATTCAAACTATTCCAGAATCCAGATACAGAATCTGTTACATAAGACTTGGTGACGTTAACAAGTTTTTTGTCATAATTATAAATCTGTGGCGACGTCCAATGACCTATGGTTATGAGTTCCGTAATACCATCAACATTAAGGTCACAATAAGTGACATCAGATACCCCCTTTATATTTTCAATTTCTTCGATCTCATAAACATTTCGATTCCATAGTACGCATGATGTCGTTCCGTTAGGGTAACTACCATTCCAATATCCTCCTCCACAAAAAATATCCAATGCCCCATCTATATCCAAATCCGCTATAGCCATTTTTGCCGGATTACAATTGCCTGTTTCATATTCCTCAGAAGAATATTTTCTGGGTTGATTTTGAGTAAGAACAACTACTTTATTTTTTTTGTCTTGTTGCCTATAGGCATAACCTCCCAATGAATAAATTAGATCCATTTTGGAGTCATTATTCATATCCGCTACTGCTATATCCGAAATTAACTGTCCTCTAGTAGACACTATAGTCTTAGAAAAACTAAGATTCTCTTCTTGGTAAAAAATCGTGAGATCATTATTCTCTGATCCCGATATTATTATATCATCGTTGCCATTACCATCGATATCATCAACTATAATTATAGGCGAAACATCCGACAAATAAAAAGGCATAAGTCTTTGGCTAGTAAAGTCTCTGGAAGATGAAAGATTAGAAAGGAAATCTAACGCTATTTTTTCTTTACTCACAATTGGTTTGGTAATCTTCTGTGACTGCGGGCTGGTCGATTCTGTCAATTTGGATATCACCTTTTCTTGGCAACACGCTCCGCCATTTTCATGTTGTATACTTCCGTCGGCCCATTCTATTCTCAGCGAATCATAACGATTATAATCTGCCAATCCAAAATGCAAACGGTAAGTGCTAGTGGACTGAAAACCACGAGAGGGTTGTAATACTTGAGAGATTTCTTTCTCATTGATATAAACCGTAACCTTAGCACCAACCGCAAAAGTATTCTTGTTGCTTCCTCTAAGGGAAAGTGCTAACCAATTGTTTTCTTGGCTATTATTTTTATAAACAAATGTGTAGTCTCCAGAATTATTAACGACTACATCTAGGTCACCATCATTATCAAAGTCGCCATAAGCCGCCCCTTGACTCACTGTCTTTTCGTCTATGGACCATTGCTTAGAATTATTAGTAAATACTGAGCCGTCGTTTTTATAAAAATAATTACTCTCTAATATAGAAGGCATGTGAGACACATACTCTTCTAGTGTTATCTCATCTTGAGTACTATTTAGTTTCTGTATTATATCCGATGTATATTGCAAAAAATCCATGTCTGTATGGTCTTTGAGATATCCGTTAGATATAAATAGATCATTGTCCATATCGTTATCAAAGTCAAAAAATAATGGACTCCAACTCCAGTCCGTATTAGAGATACCTGCTAACTGACCCGCCTCTATAAATCGATTATTGCCTGTGTTATACTGCATGGTATTCCGCATATACTGTTCCTGAAATCCTTGTTTGACAAATAATTCGGATTTGTCAAAATTGTCTGCCCCTAGATGCATTTTCTGCAAGAAATTACCTTCGGGTAACATATCCAATGTGATCAAATCCTGGAAGCCGTTATTATCAAGATCACAAAAATCAACACCCATTGAGAATTTAGATTGGTTGGCTAACCAAGTCTCCGCAGACTCTATAAAGGTTCCGTCACCTTGATTAACAAATAAATGATCTGGCTCATTAAAGTCATTAGTGATATAAATGTCTGGATAGGTATCATTATTAAGATCCACAGTGGCTACGCCTAGGCTAAAACTCAATACATTAGATCTTATTCCCACTTCCTGACTGACATCAATAAATTGGCCATCTTGATTCTGATATAGTTTATTGGTAGTTTCTGGAGAGGTTTTATTTTTTAGTTCTTTTATCTCGAGGTTTCCTTTGGAGTATTCAGGGGTGGAATGATTGACTAAAAACAAATCTAAATCTCCATCCAGATCATAGTCGAAAAAAGAAGAATGTGTAGAATGTGCAGGATCATCTATACCAAAACCTTGTGCAGATTCTGTAAATGTGTTATCCTTATTGTTAATGAAAAGAAGATTTCGACGTAGATTGACAAAAGGATAAGCGGCTCTGCAAACATATATATCTAACCATCCGTCATTATTAATGTCGACTGCGTTGGCTCCAGTACACCAGCCTTCATGATCAGCAATGCCACTTGATGCTGTTATATTTTCAAATTTGAAATTACCCTGATTAAGATATAATCTGTTCTTCACCATATTGCCAGTAAAGAATATATCTTCTAATCCGTCATTATTATAATCGGCCACGGCGACTCCTCCACCGTTATAAAAGTATTGATACTTGAAAATGTTGAAGTCTTCATTTTCGTCCAGCATATTTCTAAAGTCCAAGCCTGTCCTATTTTTTTTAAGAATAGTAAAACCTGACTTTTCCTCATCGGAGCAAGAGAAAATAGATAAAAGACAAATGATCGTTATGATTAGTCGAAGGAGCATCTATAAATATAAAGAGAGCCAAGAAAAATCCTGACTCTCTTATACTATGAAAAAACTTAATTATTAATCAATATCCCACCATAGTGGAGTACCGCCTGTATCCGCACCACCTAGACAGCTGACTCCTGATTGTACGCCACCAGGGTTTTGGGCATATTCACTGTTTATATATTTGACTCTCTTAATCTGCTCGTCTGTATCTACCTCTCCACCACTATTATTAATCACAACTGGGAACAATCTGGGATAACCCGTACGTCTGAATTCAGACCAAGCTTCCTGACCATCAGGAAACATAGCTATCCATTTTTGTGTAATTATACGCTCTAAGCTGGACTCGAAATCCGCCGAATCATCCCAGGCGATCGAAAGTGAAGAACCATAATCTGTAGAGTTAGAAGGATTATTAGTGTCCACATACATTATAGGTGTATCAGTAGCATTAGAGCTATAAGCAGCCGCACCAGATAGCCCATATTGATCAAAAGATGTCTGGATACCACTTTCGTAAAAACCTTGTGCTGTTCCTCCTGTTGACCATCCTCTGAGCGAAGCCTCTGCTAATAAGAAGTGAATTTCTGCTGCGACCATTAGTTGTACGTCTCCTAAGTCCTGTAAGCCAGAATATCCCACATAAGTGCCTTTGTCATCTATCTCTATACCAAGTCTGATTCCTTTGTATTCACCCTCTACATCACTCTGTGTAGCAGGTCTGAAATAGGCTGGCAATCTGGGATCATTATATCCTCCCAAAATCGATTCCATCGGCGCACCCATCCTGATATCATTCCATGCATTATTGATGGTATTCATCGGATGGTCTACATCATTCTTTACCGTAAAATTAAGATCATTAGTTGTCATCAATCCCAAAGGATGATTGATCGCTTTTTCGCCTTCTAACTTGCCGAGTGCAGGATCTACCTTTGAGACTCTTATGGCCAATCTCAGTCTGAGACTGTTTGCAAACTTGATCCAACTCTCTATATTGCCACCATAGACTTCGTCAAAGGCTACAAATGGACTGGGATCACCAGTTGCCAAAAACGCTTCTAGTCCCGAGATACCTTCATCTAAATCAGCGAAGAAATTTGCGTACAAATCTTCTACACAATCATAGGGAATCGATCCATCATCACCGATATTCCCGAATTCTGAATAAATTATCGGACCAAACATATCTCCTACTCTATGCATTGCCTGAACTTTTAATATTTCTAACCAAGCTAAAAATTCTGGAAATTCATCACCGGCTAGTTGTTCGACTTGTAGTGCTGGTGCCATCACATTTTGATAGGCTGGATTCCATGCCCATGTATTCCAACCATCTACAAGGTTATAATTCATATTATTAGAATTACCTGCAAAAGGAGTAGGGGGCATCATATATCCTGAGTATACATCTCCCAATAAATTTTGTTGTAATTGTGTTACCCATGCTGGAGTATGTACATAAATATTTCTAATAATATTTACGAATGGTTCTCCCACTAGCCTGAAATCCGCCTCCAAATCTTGATTAGTCAGTGCAAATGGATTTTGATTATACTCTTCAAAATCATCATTACAACTGGACACAAACAAGCCTATTCCCAGAGTAAGCGTAAGTGTATATGTTAGTAATTTTATCTTTTTCATTTCTATTTAGTTTATAAAAATTAATATTAGAAATCTAATGTGATATTAAGTCCGAGACTTCTCGTACTCGGAAGACTAAATATGTCAATACCTTGCAATCCAACGCCTGTAGATGCCGTAATATCTGGATCATAAGGTGCATCATTCATTAAGAAAAATAAGTTCCGACCTATGATACTGACTTTTGCACGAGCACCTATTATCTCGTTTGGCAATCTATAGCCTATAGCTAGTTCTCTCAGTCTGACATTAGTCGCATCATAGACATAAGCCTCTGTGATTCCTTGTCTACCGCCTACGGTGCCATAATACAATTGTGGATCTATGCTGGATACTGCCGTACCGTCAGCTGCTACTGCATTGATAGATACGCTTCCTGCGTCTCTTGCTGCCGCCGTTCTTTCTGATACACCAAATTCGTCAAGTAGTGCCTCTGTCACAGAGATTACCTCTCCTCCAAATCTTCCATCGATAAGAAACTTAAAGCTCAAGTCTCCAAAACTAAATTCGTTATTCCAACCTAAGGTAAAGTCAGGATTAGGATTTCCGACGAAACCCAAGCCATTACTTGTTGGTTTGCCATCGGCATCTAAGACTATGCGATTCTGATCATCTCTCAAAAATGTCTCACCCCAAATATCTCCAAAAGATCCGCCCTTTTGTACCACCATGCCATAACTATTTACAGCTTCGTTAGTAATAAAGAACGGAGCAGGCCCTTCTGGATTATCATCAAACTCGGGGTGTAATTCTAAGATCTCATTTCTGTTACTTGTAAAATTGAGACTTGTTGTCCATGACTTAGAATTCGTAGCTATAACGTCATAGGATAATAAGGCTTCGATACCAGTATTCTTCACATTACCTGCATTGACTAAATACCTCGTAAATCCAGAACCAGCAGGAGCTGATATATTTATAAACTGATTTTTAGTATTGGTGTTATAGTAGGTCAGGTCTAGCCCCATTCTATTATTCATCATTCTTAAGTCTAAACCTACCTCAAATGAAGATGACTTCTCTGGAACCAAGCTTTCTCCTGGTATAGGTCCGACTGTAGAAAATTGTAATTGACCATTGACAATGTTACCTCTCTGTTCTCTTTCATTAGCAACGTAAGGAGGCACATCGTTACCCACAACGGCATAGGACGCTCTCACTTTAGCATAATCAAAAGCCGCCATATCCATCATTTCTGACAAAACAGCTGTTACACCGACGGAAGGATAAAAGTATGATTGGCCAGGTAGTGCGGAGGACCAGTCATTTCTGGCCGTTAGATCTACATATACTTGGCTGTTAATACCTAATTGTGCACTTGCAAAAACAGCATTGCGCTTAAGTCTACTGAGAGACTCAAATAATGTAGAAGCTACAGGATTGGATAAATATTGTAATCCAAACTTATTAGCAAAAGCGAGGTCTCCGTTTTTGGAGTCCGCATTGATACCATAAATTTTGTTATTAGTATGACTGGTTCCGACATTAAGGTCAAGTGCTAGATTATCACTTAATTGATTAGAATATCTCAGTATAAGGTCTGTATAAATCTGGACGTTGTCAAAATTTGAATATATATATCGACCATTGTTATCTGATAGCGTCGCTTGGGTAGAGGCATATACCTCTTGTGTAAAGTTATCGATGGCCTTATCTAAAGATACACGCCCTTGTATGCTCAAGTTGCTCAAGATGTCATACTCTGCACCCATAGAAGCAATGAAACGATTTCTTGTATTAAAATTTTCGTTTCTATTGAGAATCCAATTTGGATTTTGCTGAATATCGCGATCAGCTATCCAATTTTGTGTAAAAATATTCCTACCCTCATCGAAGGTTTCAAAATTGTTGGCATACTCATTATAGTCTAACCCCCTTGGGAAAAAATATAATCCTGTCAAGGGATTAAAATATAATCCTCCCGCTGGTCTATTTTTTACATCTTGATTGATATAGTTTAGTGAGCCATTCAGGCTTAATCTGTCATTCAAAAAATTCATGTTCTGTCTAAATGAAAAATTATGACGTTTGAGTTCGTTAGTCGGAAGAATACCATCAGCACCCGTATTAGAGTATGAAAAATACGAAGTGGATTTATCCGTACCTCCGCTCACACTCACAGAATTAATAAAGGTGTTACCCGAATTATAAAAATCTGAAACATGATCAGATGCCTGTACACCACCACCCCAACTAAATTCTGCGCCATCTGAAGTCTGTCCATAACGATACTGTAGCTCAGGGAGGAGAATAGCCTTGTCCATCGTATAGCTAGATGATAATGTCACCTTAGGTTTGCCAGATTTTCCCTTCTTTGTTGTGATAAGTATCACGCCATTGGCGGCCTGACTTCCATATAAGGCTGCTGCAGAGGCTCCTTTCAGTACAGATAGGGATTCTATATCATCTGGATTGATATTAGATATACCATCTCCGCTATCTACACCACCACCGAAAACATTTCCTTGCTGACCTCTTCTATTATTGAGCATAGGGATACCGTCTATAACATATAATGGATCATTATTGCTGGTGGACTTATTACCTCTAAGTACGACTCTAGTAGATCCTCCTACTCCAGAGCTACTTCTGTTAATGACTAATCCTGGCGTTTTTCCCGAGAGGGCATTAATAACGTTAGCATCTTTGACAGTTGATAATTCGTCACCATCTACTTCATCTACTGCATAGGTAAGACCCTTTTTCTCCCTTGATATACCCAGAGCCGTAACAACAATTTCGTCTAGATTGACTCCTGGAGATAATCTGATGCTGATAGGCTCTCCCGAGCTGGCATCATACTCTATAGTTTGATAGCCGAGATAACTCACTAATAGTTTATTGGATGAGTCTGTCATTTGAAGACTAAAATTTCCATCAATATCAGTAATCGTTCCATTATCAGTACCCTCCTCCTGGATAGACGCACCAATAAGTGGCAAATCTGTCTCGTCTAAGACCGTGCCCGATACTACCTGTGATGATAAATTGATAGAAAAAATAGTCGTCAGAAAAAGAAGTACTGTTTTAGTTACTCCGATTCTAATACGTAGTTTTTTCATATTATAAAATTTTCATAAGTAAAGTGGTTTAATAATATATCTAGAAATGCCAACGACGGAATGCTTCCATTGCTTCGTATTCGGCAAAACCTAAATTTCTGTATAGCTCGGCAGTATTTTTATTTCTTTCTTCTGAGCGTTGCCAGAACTCTCTTGCGTCACTACCGGGAAAAGGAGCACTATCTTTTTGAGATTGGTGCATGAAAATGGCCTTACGTTTTTTCAATAATTCTTCTGGACTAATAGGCACAGACATTTCTATTTCTTCGATGCCAAATTCTTGCCATGCACCTCGATATAACCATAACCAACAATTGCTAAACCACTTCTCCGATTTTAATAAATCCAATGATTGCAATATGACATCCAGACAGATTCTATGTGTCCCATGTGGGTCTGCTAGGTCACCGGCCGCGAAAACTTGATGAGGCTTAATACTCACAAGCAGTTCTGTAGTTATATCCAAATCCTGTTTGGACAATCCCTTTTTTCTAACACGTCCAGTCTCATAGAAAGGTAGATCCAGAAAGTGGATTCTTTCGTCGGTCAATCCACAGAACCTAGCCGCAGATCGCGCTTCTCCTCGTCTTATGAGGCCTTTAATTTTTCGTATTTCTAATTGGTTATTGGATCCCTTTTTCTTCTTGAGCGCCTTTTCTACTTTATCAATGGTGGCATTCTCGATTTCAGCACCTTCTAGGTCCTTACTGAACTCTTTATAAAATTCTAAAAACCTCTTTACGTCATGATCGTGTACGGCTATATTACCAGAAGTTTGATATGCCACATGTACTTCATGTCCCTGCTCTACTAACCTTAAGAAAGTACCACCCATAGATATGACATCATCATCTGGGTGTGGACTAAAAATGAGAATTCTTTTTTTAACTGGAGCGGCGCGTTCAGGTCGACTGCTATCATCAGTATTGGGCTTACCACCTGGCCATCCAGTGATTGTGTTTTGCAATTTATTGAAGATATCAATGTTTATCTGATAAGCGTTAGATACCTTGAGCAATAGTTCGCTTAATCCATTTTCGTTATAATCCTCATCTGTCAGTTTAAGAATAGGTTTATTCAGTTTTTGCGATAACCATATAACCGCACGGCAAACCAAATCCTCTGTCCAGTCACAATTCCCAACTTTCCATGGGAATTTTACCCTCGTAAGTTTCTGAGCAGCAGCTTTATCTATGCAGAATCTAACATTAGAGTGTTCTTGCAAAAAAGTAGCTGGAACTTCATCCCGTGGTTTTCCTTCGACAGCTTCTTTGACAATATCCGCTTTATGCTGTCCCCAAGCCATAATATAGATTTCTTTGGCATTCATTATGGTATTAACTCCCATAGTGATGGCCTTATATGGTACGTTTTCTAATCCAGAGAAGTCAGCTGCAGCATCCGTTCTTGTGAGATTATCCAGTCTCACGAGTCTGGTCTTACTGGTCTTAGAAGATCCTGGTTCATTAAAACCTATATGCCCTGTTCGTCCTATTCCTAATATTTGAATGTCCAGACCACCAAGAACCTGAATCTTTTTTTCGTAATCGTTGCAATGGGCGTCTACCTCGTCGAGATCTATAATTCCCTTAGGTATATGGATGTTTTCTTTTCTGATATCTATATGGTCGAACAGATATTCATTCATAAAACAATGATAACTCTGAAAGTGGTCGGGTTCTAAGGGGTAATATTCATCTAGGTTAAAAGTGATAACATTGGAGAAACTTAGATTTTCCTCTTTATGTAATCTTATGAGTTCGGTATATAACTTAATGGGTGATGAACCCGTCGCCAAGCCTAAGACTAAATTTTCTCCTTTCTGTTGTTTAGCTTTTATAGAATAAGAAATCAATCTAGCAATATGCTTACTCCCATCAACCGAGTTTTCGAACAACTCAATTGGAATATTCTCAAAAGACCTTATTTGATAACTTAAATTCTCTGGATATCTCTTAATTCTTAGATCAGTTCTGATATTCACTATTATTTTAAAATTTTATACTTACGTTCACATGCACGGCGAATATAAAATTATAATCCAATATCTAGTACGTTCAGCTGCACGTTTATTCGTAACTTTATGAAAAGTCCTATTATATAGGGGAATATTGAAGAAGAAAAATGAGCATAACTTCAAAGGATATAGCAAAATTAGCTGGAGTTTCGAGAGGTACAGTGGACCGGGCGCTCAATGACAGAGGTCAGATATCAGCAGATATAAAGAAAAAAATTCTGAAAATTGCGGCCGACCACGGCTACGTCAAAAACGCACTCGCCAGTAATCTAGCTAAGAACAAACGTATTCCCATTGCAATCGTACTGCCTGATCCTAAGCTAGATGCTTTCTGGCAGGCCCCTCTTAGTGGAATAAAAAGTTTGGAATCTTTTGTGAAGGGCTACGGCATGCATCTGGAGTATTTTCTATTTAACCATTTTAATAGTATTAGTTACACTAAAAGTCTGCAAGAGGCCATAGATCAAAAGCCCAAAGCCATTTTGTTAGCACCTTTGTTTCTCAAAGAATCTTTACATTATCTTCAGATCGCTCACCAAAATAACATTGCAGTCATTTGTATAAATTCAGAATTAGAAAACTCAAATGTCCTGAGTTACATAGGTCAGAATTCTTACGAGTGTGGGCAGCTGGCAGGAAAATTATTTCAACTTTCTAATACTGGAAAGAAAGAAATCTGTACAGTGACTTTAGGACATAACTCTAAGAATGCCATACACATAGAAAACAAAATAAATGGCCTAAGGTATTTTTGTAAGACTAATGACTTACCTTTTAATATAAGGGACATAATCATCGAAAACTTCAATCAAAACGACGTCCTAGAAGATTACGCCAAAAAAATAGTTGATATATCAGGGAGCCTTCATGGTTTGTTTTTTACTAATTCTCGGGCTTATAGGTTTCTTAATTCTACTCGACTCAGCGATAGAATAAGTAAGGATGCAATAATGATAGGGTTTGATCTTATCCCTCAGAATATAGACCTGCTCCTAGATGGTTCTTTGGATTTTATACTTAATCAAAATCCGCAAAGGCAAGGTTATCTCGGCATTGTTAACTTGTTCAATCATTTCATATACAAAAAAACAATCCCCGCCAAAAGGTATCTTCCAATAGATATAGTAATGAAAGAAAATTATGAATTTTATCTCAAGGAAGATGAGCTCAATTTGGAATTGGTTATTTAATCTACACCATTAATTTGGTCAAATAGCATACAGTTCCTTTCCATCTATGTAAGCTATATTACTATTTGAATTCTTTATATTTTCTCTAGCCTAAGTTGACATTTAGTTGATATACTTTTATGATTTAGAGCTATAGAATTAAATATTTCTCAATATTAAGGGTGTTAATGATTCTCCTCGAAAAAGTTCGAGGGAATCATTTTCCTTCAAGACTTGATTCTTTGCAATCCAGATTTTGCCTTTTGATGAAGACTGTTCTTATAAGTCTTTGGTCGCAATGATAGGCAGGTATCAAAATATTTTTCCGCCCTCTTTGTCTCTCCTAGTGTCTCATAAATAAATCCCAACTGTAGTGCCGCGTTGCAGGCAAAATAACTATCCGATTGATAACCCGTATTGACTGTATTACTGAAGTACTTGATGGCATCTGGATAATTTCTTAGGGCCTGACAGACACGCGCTATTCTATAATTAAACTCTAAAGAATACTTACCAGACTGATGATAGCGATAAGCATTTTTAGTAAGAAGTACATAAGCACGCTGGTAATAACCACCGTCGTATAGTAAGCGGACACGCAGTAAAAGTGGATCAGGAATATTTTGCGATTCAGCTTCTTTGAGAGCTTGTTTATCTCCATCTATTAGGTCATCACCTTCGCTCTTTACTTTGGACATATATAATTTATATCCAGGGATATCATCATGAAAAACCAATCGACACCACGCTCTTTTTTGATAGGCTTCTTTGATATAGTGTTTACCCGTAAAGGCAGCTATAAAGGCAGCAATCTTATCTTCTGCCTCTGGGTCTAACCTTCTGAGCTCACATAATCCTTCCATGTATGTCAAGTAATGAAAAGTAGAATAATCCTCCGTGCTGGGTCTATTAGATAAGTAATGACTGGCCTGATCGTTTCTTCCTGATCTTTGCAATAACTTAGAGACGAGAAAAGTAGAAAGGAGACTAGTAGAAGGTTCTAGTCTAGAATCCAATAAAAAATCTACAGCCTCATCTTTTCTATTGGCTTGATAAAAGAGAATGAAAGCCAGAATGGCATCCGCCTCAGAATAAAAAATAAATTCTTCTCTATCTGAGTAATCTATGACTTGGTTAATTTCTGATAGACCCTGATCTATAGAACCATTGATGCCCAATACTTTTTTGAATAATCCAGGTATCGTCACTGTCGCTATGAGAGAATGAATGATACTCAGACTTTTTTTATTGTATATGAAATCAGGATGCGCACGCTCATTCTTTTCTAATAATTTGTAGGCACTAAGGACTTCTTTTCCCGCCTTAAATAGTTGGTCAAACTTAGATCTTGCGAGCGCCCATTGCAGTAGTATCTCGGCCTTGGCAAATCGTTTATATGGATTTCCTTCAGCGAGATGCTCATCTAGTAGATCGAGTCTCTTTTGCTTATTTTTTTCTAATGATTTGAATTGTTCTTCTTCTTCGCATATAAATATTTGAAAAAAATCAATGTAGTTTTCTAAGTGCAGCCTTGCAAGATTATTAGGTTCTTCGGCCGTCATCCGCTGCACTCCGATACGTGCCGAGTCCAACTTTAAGTCAATTATTTGTTGGTATATTTTTTTGGATAAATCCGAGTAATGAAAATCATACTCCTGCGCTCCAGCCTCAGTAAGAAATAAACTAAGAAAAATAATTCCCTGAAAAATGATCTTTGTACCCATCGGATTAGAATACAATATCGGGATTTAGTTATGGGATTGTTCTTAACAAAGTGTTTTTTAATAGCCACTCTATTCCCAGCAATATCAGTCCTATCAACAAAAATCGTCTGAATTCTTCATTATATCTTTTGAAAACGGAGACTTCTATTTCCGTTTTTTCGAGTCTGTCTATCTCATCATAGATTTGCTGTAAGGCCTGCTCATTAGTGGCTCTATAATATTTTCCTCCCGTAAGACTCGATATCTCCTGTAGTAGTTCTTCGTCGATTTCTACTTTGGACAGTCCAAATACGTATTGCCCGTTACTTCTTTTGCTGATTGGGGAAACCGCATTACCCATAGAACCCACCCCTATCGTATATACCTTGACTTTGAGTTCTTTGGCTATTTCTGCGGCGGTCATGGGTTTGATATAACCTGAATTATTCACACCATCCGTCAGCAAAATAACAATCTTACTATCAGACTCGCTTTCTTTGAGTCTATTGACCGAAGAGGCCAGACCCATACCGATAGCCGTCCCATCTTCCAGCATACCCGATTCTAAGGTAGACAACAGTTCTTTCAATATTCTATGATCTGTCGTTAAGGGGCTTTGCGTAAAACTTTCCCCTGCAAAAACGACCAGTCCTATACGATCATACTTTCGTTTGTCTATGAACTCACTGGCTACATTTTTACTGACAGTGAGGCGATCTGGCTTGAAGTCTCTTGCCAGCATACTACTGGAAAGGTCCATGACCATCACTATATCTATTCCTTCCGCTTTTACCTCTTCTTCCTTGAGCACAAGACAAGGTCGAGCCAAGGCAATAATTAATCCTGCTAACCCCAAGTACCTGAGATAAGGCAAAAATTTATACAAAAAAGTCTTATAACTATTGAGTCCCTCCACAGAATCAATGTGAGGAAAACCGACCTCTACCTCGCGAGACCATCTTAGTTTGTTCTTCCAGTACCACATCAGTGGAAGAAGTAACAATAGTAGCAATAGCCAGGGATGTTGAAATTCGTAGTTACTCAGCATCCGGATTATTTGATTCTACAATATTCCGCTTAGTCTCATGGACAAAACTCTCCGCCTTAGTTACAAAAGTCTCATTGATATCTAATGGTGGTTCGGCTTTTGCAAATTTGACGAGATCGGCTATTTGCAATATCTCTTTTAGATTATTTTCGTGGTCTGATTGGAAGTCTTTGTTTTTGAGGGCATATACAATTTCGTCTGTGGTTGATTCCAGTGCTTTGATTCCAAAACGCTCTTCTAAGTACTCCCTGATAATATAGGTTAACTCGGATTGATGTTTTTTGACATTACCTTTTTTCCAAAAAGCCTCTTGTCTCAGTCCACTTAATTTCTCTAACGCTATGACGTGCGCTGGTCTCTTTATCACCACTTTTTCCACTTGCACTTCTTGTTTCCTATTCCTTCGCATGTATAAGAATGCCAATAAGCCACCTAGTAATAATGCCCCAAGTAAGAAAATCATTAAGTAATAATCCTCCAGTTTCTTTTCCTCTTTTATTATTGGTTTGATAGGTAGTAGAGATACGGAGTCACTTTGCATAAGCATCTTGGGTACTTTAGCCAGTACCACGGGCGGTTGCGTCTGTATCGGTTCTCTATATAAGGCCGATGAATCGAATTTCATTTTAGGGTACTGGAAAATAAGTAAACCAAAATCCCAAGCAATAAGAGAAATCGTATCTCTGAACCTTGATTCTCTTTGAGTTTGGATGAGATCATTTTGACTTATTTGTAACACCTTAGAACCATAATCGGGATCAGGTCTTAACCACTCGAATTCGACATAATCTGGAATGGTATCTACTCGACCTGTCGTCGGATCTATTTTTTCGATACTATCGAATACCATATAATCTATCTCTCGCAAAGTCAACGCTCGCGGAAATCTAAGATCATATATCAAGTCTATCGTGTCACCTATCTCTACAGAATCTTGTAATGCAGATAGATTGGTGACGATCTGAGCATCCACAGACACTGTCAGACTCAGACAAAAAAACACGACGATATATATACTCCTAATCAACCAGATCTTTTCTTAAAAAACTGTAGCAATAACTTCACATAATCATCCGTCGTACAGATACTAATATGATCCGACCTATACTTATTAAAAGTCATATCAAAATAGGTATGGTTATCTGCAAACCAATCCGAGTAATTTTTTCTTACCGACGCCGATGATGTATCCAGATATCTTACTGTACCTGTCTCTGCATCTTTGGCTTTTATGATGCCAATATTAGGTAAAGACTTTTCCATCTGGTCGTAGATATGCAGACCTATAATGTCATGTCTCTTGGAGGCGACCGCAAGGGCTGATTCGTACCCCTTAATCATGAAATCCGATAACACGAATACAATTGCCTTTTTCTTCTGGATATTATTCAGATATATAAAAGCATCTTCTAAGTCCGTCCCGTGAGAAGTCGGCTTCATATAGATTATCTCGCGTATGATACGGAGGATGTGTTTTTTTCCTTTTTTTGGTGGAATGTACTTTTCTACCTTATCCGTAAATAATATTGCACCGACCTTGTCATTATTGGTAATGGCAGAAAAAGCAATCACGGCCGAGATTTCCGCAATGAGTTCGTTCTTGAATTGATTGACAGAACCAAAAGAAGAAGAACGACTAATATCTATCATCAGCATCACAGTAAGCTCCCGATCTTCCTCAAAAACCTTTACGTGCGTATCTCCTGTACGAGCCGTTACATTCCAGTCTATATTTCTTATATCATCGCCATACTGATAGTCTCTCACCTCAGAAAAAGACATACCACGACCCTTAAAGGCACTGTGGTATTCGCCAGAAAATATATGCTTGCTCAAGCCCTTAGTCTTGATCTCTATCTTTCTGACCTTCTTTAATATTTCTGAAGCGTCCAGCATGAGAGCAATCGTTAAGGCACTTCGATCGTGCCGATAATCTTTTCTATAATATTTTCCTGAGTTATATTTTCTGCTTCGGCTTCGTAAGTCAAACCGATACGATGTCTCATGACATCTGAGCAAACATTTCTTACATCATCAGGTATAACGAATCCCCTTCTATTAAGAAAAGCCTGCGCTTTAGAGGCTAAGGCCAGATTGATACTTGCACGTGGTGATCCTCCATAAGAAATTAATGGTTTCAGACTATTGAGATTATAGTCACTCGGATTTCTTGTGGCAAAAACGATGTCGAGTATATAGTTTTCTATTTTCTCGTCCATGTATATTTTCTTGACGAGTTTCCGTCCTTTCAGTATGACATCTGGACTGACAACCGCCTCCACTTTTTGCTCCGTTTCTCCGCTTATTGTTCTTTTTATAATCTGTCTTTCTTCTTCTTTGTTAGGATAGCCGATATTGACCTTGAGCATAAATCTATCTACTTGTGCCTCTGGCAAAGGGTATGTTCCTTCCTGCTCTATAGGATTTTGCGTTGCGAGTACTAAGAATGGTTCGTCCAGCTTGTAAGTTTCCTTACCTATAGTGACTTGCTTTTCCTGCATAGACTCTAAGAGTGCCGATTGTACTTTGGCAGGTGCACGATTGATCTCATCTGCCAGTATAAAGTTGGCAAAAATAGGTCCTTTACGTACCGTAAACTCATTTTTACTAAGGTTGAATATCATTGTACCCAGTATATCTGCTGGCAACAAGTCTGGCGTAAACTGAATACGATTGAACTTTGCATCTATCGCTGAGGCTAATGTCTTGATGGATAGTGTCTTGGCTAATCCTGGGAGACCTTCTAAGAGGACATGCCCCTTGGCTAATAGGCCCAATAACAACCTTTGCAGCATTCTATCCTGACCTACAATGATTTTGGAGGTTGCCTCATTGATTTGTTCTAAAAATGCACTATCGAGATGAATTTGTTGATTTAAGGCTTCTATATCAACCGATGCTTGCATATCTGATATTTATAACTTATAAAAGAGTGTAAAAATATAGATATGTCATAATATTAGGTTGAAATATGAAGCGAATCTCAGATTATAAAAATTATATGTCCAAGTCTCTTGTTCTTAGCTTTTTTCTAACCATGATTTTTGGCATATCAGCTTATTCACAGACAGAATCTAGTTACAATTCTGATCAGCATATCACACGTTTGGAAAAAGGGGTTCTACTGGTCAAACTTAATACGCAATCAAAAAAACTCAATTACCTGCAGAAGTTTGGTCAGAATAAGAAAATAGAAAAGCTAAAGAAAGAAATAGAAAAGGAGCATAGCCAAATTAGAAGTGCATTCAAAAAATATTATTCCTTCTCCAAGGTGTTTTTCTTCTATTCTGATAATGCCAAAGAAATAATAGAAGATCAGAATTGGGATTTACTATTGGACTCGGGTAACGATAAGATAGATGGTGAGCAACCCGTATACTTTGCTTATTTACAAAAACCAGATTGGTACGCACAGAGTGATGCTTACTTTTTTATTATCCACAGTTATGAAGACAGGCAAGTTATCAGACTAAAAAGACCCTTCCCATTTTATAGAAGTACTAAATCTGCTAATCTTTTTAAGCGCACTGACTACTATAGAAGCATCGAAAAACTTCAAAAATCACTTGTTAAATTCAAAAACAAAGAAAGGGTCAGATAATTATCTGACCCTTTGCTGAATTAATTTAATTTATCTAGCTAAGCTATTTTATAGCTTAATATCTACCTGATAGTAGTCCTCGTTATTAGTCGTTGTGACAACGATATCTGTCACCTTAAACATGTAATACTGATCATTTTTCTTAGCGATAAATGTATCACCTATTTCTACTATCTGACTTGTAATCTGTCCTGTCATATCTTCTGTAAAAGCCAGACCATTATCCCAGAAAGAAGCTAACTCTTCAGAAGATGAAATATTAGCAAAGTCAAAATTTTCTGGAAGACCATTCTGCAATGGGAATAGGTGTCTTACTTCCGTGCCATTGACTCCAGATATTCTCTGTATCCAGTTTTCTTCAGGCCCAAGATCTGTATTAATTCCCTGATCTCTTATTTCGGCTTCTGCAGAAATAGAAGAAACATTGTCTCCATTATCCAAATCTAATCCTCCAAGATTAGGCCCATCTGCGTTAAAGAACAATTTTCTCTCGAAGAGTAAGACTGCCGATCCCGTCGTGATCGTGAATTCTGATGTATATTCTCCACCTGATTCGTCACCGATGACGATAGCATAGTTCTTAGTCTGACCTGGCTCTGCATGAGCTCTAATATAGACCGTTGTCATGAGTCCATTGGCATCTCCATCTGGTAGTAAAGCTGGATTAGAAGGGAAAGGAGCGTCAGGAAATGCACCATACCACAGTCTTTCATCACTTATGTACTGACCATCCTCTAATACCCCAATAGAATATAATGGGTTAGTTACATCAGTCACACTCACTGGAATACTTACCAAAGCATTAGCGCTGACATTAAGCATTCCAGATCCCTCGATAAGGATAGTCGGTGGTACAACAGTAGCCATTGTCGTAATAACAACTGACTGAGAACTCACTCTGTCCGCGTCATCTATAATCTCTACCGTATATGTTCTCGTAGACTCATCACCTTGAGCGACAATAGATATATCTGATGCAAATCCAGTATTCACATCATCAGGAATTAGCCAAGGATTAGCAGGGGCGTCCGTTCCATCATAATCTATTCTGTTATTTTCTATTAGGACTCCATCCTCTTTGATAGAAATGGCTTTGATAAAATCATCTCCAGCAGTCACATCTACAGAGACGATAAAAGTATCTAGCGGGCTTACAGTTGCTGCGTCTGTCACACCACCAGTACCTGATAGAATTACAACCGATGCAGGACTACCAGTCTGAGTACCAGGATCTGTTCCTGGTCCGCTTCCTGGACCTGTTGTTCCTCCTCCAATTTCTTCTTCGCAAGAAGAAAAGGTCATCATTGCTAATAAGCAAAGTGTACCAAATTTTAATATAGTTTTCATAGCTTATAGTTTGTTTTGAAAATATTGCCTAATTAATTAATGTGGAATTGACAGTTGTTATTTAATTGACGTATAGAAAACGTCAACGTGCCCTAATAAAGCACTAAAGAAATGTTAAATACCTCTCTTACTGAGAAGACTATGGCCAGATTCTAAAATAGAAAAAGCCCTCTCAGAGTACACTTTAAGGGCTTTTTTATTTCTGTTTTTTCGATTTTCCAAAATTTAATATCGGTAGTATTCTGGCTTGTAAGGACCCTCTACAGGGACATTGATATAATCCGCTTGGTCCTGACTCAACTCTTCTAATTCTACTCCTATTTTGGCTAAGTGCAACCTTGCTACTTTCTCGTCCAAGTGCTTAGGCAGCATGTATACTTTGTTCTCATACTTATCACTATTCTGCCATAACTCTAACTGAGCCATTACCTGATTAGTGAAAGAATTAGACATGACAAATGATGGATGCCCTGTGGCACAACCCAGATTGACTAATCTACCTTCTGCTAGGACGATAATATCTTGTCCATCCACATTATATAAATCTACTTGTGGCTTTATCTCATCTCTGGTAGTACCATAGTTATCGTTAAGCCAAGCCATATCTATTTCGTTATCGAAATGACCTATATTACAGACGATGGCTTTATCCTTCATCGCTCTGAAGTGCTTCTCGGTAATTATATTGTAGTTACCAGTCGCCGTGACAATGATGTCAGATTCCTTGACCGCGTCTATCATTTTTTTCACCTCGAAACCGTCCATAGCTGCTTGTAGAGCACAGATAGGATCTATCTCTGTAACGATAACTCTACATCCCGCTCCTCTAAGAGAGGCCGCACTACCTTTTCCGACATCTCCATAGCCAGCGACTACAGCTACTTTACCAGCCATCATCACATCCGTTGCCCTTCTGATCGCATCCACGCATGACTCTTTACATCCATATTTGTTATCAAATTTTGATTTGGTAACGGAGTCATTGATATTGATCGCTGGGATAGGAAGTGTTCCTTTTTCTACCCTTTCGTATAATCTGTGTACACCTGTCGTTGTTTCCTCACTGAGACCTTTGATGTTCTGTACTAGCTCAGGAAACTTGTCTAATACCATATTAGTCAAGTCACCACCATCATCCAGGATCATATTAAGCGGCTTATCACCTTCGAATGCAAATAGTGTCTGCTCTATGCACCAATCAAATTCTTCCTCATTCATGCCTTTCCATGCATAAACAGGAATCCCTGCGGCAGCTATGGCTGCAGCGGCGTGATCTTGCGTAGAGAAAATATTACAAGATGACCATGTCACCTCAGCCCCTAAGTGAACCAATGTCTCAATAAGTACAGCAGTCTGAATAGTCATGTGAAGGCATCCTGCGATTCTCGCACCAGCTAGTGGCTTACTATCGCCATACTCTTCTCTGATACTCATAAGACCTGGCATTTCTGCTTCTGCAAGTCTTATCTCTTTTCTACCCCAATCGGCAAGGGCGATATCTTTAACTTTATACTTCAATTTTTGGTCTGTTGTTATCATAAAATTTTGATGTTGATTCTTAGAAAAGTGGCGCAAAGATAAGCACTTATAGTTTATCTCTACTATTTATTATTGTTAAAGGGATTTCAGGTAAGATTGTTCACCATTATCATCAATTCTGGTCAGAATGAGAATGGACCAGAAGCACGACTATACATCATAATCTATTGTAATATTGGGCGTATGGCAGCGTGCTTGACAGGTGAGTATCATACCAGAAGCCACCTCTTCCTCATCCAAAGCAAAACATGAGTCCATCTCGACCTTGCCTTCTGATATCTTAGCAACGCAGGTGGAACAAGCACCACTGGTACAAGAATAAGGAGCATCTCTGCCCTCATCTAGAAGTGCCTCCAGTATAGTCTTATCTGATGGTATTGTCGTCGTGAATGTTTGGCCATTCAGCTTGACTTCTGCCATGCAATTGCCACCAGAAGTTGCAGGTGCGCCCTCTTTTTCATTGGCACTAGTAAAGTATTCTTTTTTTATCTGTGCCGAGTCTATTCCCTGTCCATCTAAATATCGTTGTACCACATCCATAAACCCTCCTGGACCACACATGTAATAAAGATTAGAATTGGACTTAGACGGATAATCGTCAAAATATTTGGATAGAACATTATTATTGACTCTACCCTTAAGCCCTCGCCAGTCAGATTTCTTCTTTTTACCAAATAATCCACTCAGCAGCCCTCCTTTCTGAGCTTCATCTTCGAGGATGTGTTCCATCGAGAATTGTCCTTGATAGGATTCTGACATTTTATCCAGCGTAGATCGGAATATGATGCTTTCTTGATTTTGATTGGCATAGAGTAAGTAACAAGTGCTAAGGGGTTCTTCTTCTAGTACGGATTTGATCATAGACATGATCGGCGTTATTCCAGATCCTCCTGCAAAAAAATAATGATCTCTTTGCATTTGTGGATCAGTAAGTACCGTAAACTTTCCCTCAGGAACATGTATGTCTAGTGATCCTCCTGTACTAATGCCATCTATCAAGTGGTTAGACATTTGCCCCCCTTTGACACGCTTGACCGTAACTCCAAATCTATTTTCTACAGGAGATGTAAATATCGAATACGCCCGACGGACTTCCTTTCCGTTGATCTCAGACTTGACAGTTATATATTGTCCTGGAACGAACTTATAATCTTCCTTAAGTGACTCTGGTATATCGAATATAAAAGAACAGCTATCCTTCGTTTCATTAATCTTCTCGCTGACTGTAAGTGCGTTAAATCCTGCCATAATTATTCAATAAAAAAATGAAGCGTAAATGTAGCCTAGTATTTCTACATGGAATAAAAAAAAGAGGCTTCATCTCTGAAACCTCTCATAATCTTAATTGTTTAAAAATATCTTTTTACTCGGCTAGTGCCTTTATTTTATCCTCTAGTTCATACTCGTCACCAGGATTATATCCTGTGTGCTCATAGACAATTTCTCCATTTTGATTTATCAGAAAAGTCTGCGGAACGGTCTGAAAGTTGAGCGCTTTCTTTAGCTCTTGTCTTGCATCAGAAAAGATGGTATAATCCCAGCCTTTGGTTTCGACAAGTGCCGGCACCTTAGCCAATGATCTTGCATCATCTATGGTTATAGCTATAAGTTCGAAATTATAATCCTCTTGCCACTCTTCGTAATACTCTGCTATAGCATCTAGTTCTCTCTTGCATGGACTACACCATGTCGCCCAAAAACTAACAACAGTGATTTTTCCTTGATTAACGTAGTCCTTTATATTAACGGCTTTGCCATCCAATGTTTTCACCTCTATAGAAGGAAACGTCTTTGCCACAGGTGCAAAAGCTGAACTTACAAAGAGAAAAGAAAGCAGAGCCAAAGTTGATAGTAGTTTCATGTTTTTTATTGCTTATTTCTTATTAAAAAGAGAATCTATATTATAGATAATGAAAGATAAGCCTTTCTATAATTAAAGACGTGGGTATCCTCACTAAGTGTCTTTATTAACTCAAAATTAACGGCGATTATACTTTCTTTAATACTAATGTGCTTCTAACCAATTTTGTCCAGTATCAGGTTCTACCAATATGGGAACTTTCAGTTGTGGCAATGCATTTTTCATTTTATCGACGATCATATCTCTCATATCTTCTAGCTCTGGTTTGTAGATATCAAAGACTAATTCGTCATGGACCTGCATTATCATCTTGGATCGAAATCCGTTGGATTTGATCGCATGATGTATGTCAATCATAGCCAACTTAATCATATCCGCCGCCGACCCCTGTATGGGCGTATTTATGGCCATTCTCTCTGCGTTACTTCGTGCCAAGCCATTTCTTGAGTTAATGTCTCGTAGTATTCTTTTTCGTCCTGCCAATGTTTTGACATAGCCATTCTCTCTTGCGAATTCCACGGTAGAGTTCATATACTCTTTGAGACCAGAGAATTGAGAAAAATAAGTGTCGATTAGTTCTTTTGCCTCTGCACGTTTGATACCCAATTGTTTTGACAAGTTGGTCGCGCCTGCACCGTATATAATAGAGAAGTTAACCGTCTTAGCATTACGCCTCTGCTCTGCCGTTACCTCATCAAATGCCACATCATAGACCTTAGATGCCGTCGCCCTATGGAAATCCAAACCCTGATTAAAAGCACCTAACATGAATTTGTCCCCCGATATCTCGGCAATCAGCCTCAGCTCTATCTGAGAATAATCCGCTGCCAATAAGATGTGTTCATCATCTCGCGGGACGAAGGCTTTTCTTATCTCCCGACCTGCCTCATCTTTGATAGGTATGTTCTGTAGATTGGGATTTTCGGAGCTTAGCCTACCCGTCGCGGCTCTTGCCTGATTAAAGTTGCTATGGACTCGCCCAGTTTTGGGATTGACCATAAGTGGCAGGGCATCGACATAGGTTGACTTTAGTTTGCTGTATTTTCTATGGTTAAGAATTTTTTGGACGATCTCATTGTCCGTCGCTAGTTCGTTGAGTTTTTCTACATCTGTAGAGTATTGTCCACTACTCGTCTTACGCCACCTATAAGGAATTTCTAATTTATCAAACAACACCTGACCCACTTGCTTTGGGCTGGCAATGTTAAAGTCTACGCCAGCAATTTTATAGATGCTTTTAGCTTCTTCGACTATTTTCTTCTCTAATACTTTAGAATAATCCTTAAGAAAATCGCTGTCTATACGCACCCCCTCGTATTCTATCTGGGCAAGTACATCTATGAGCGGCTCTTCCACTTTATAATATAAATCATCCAAATCCTCTTTTTTGAGGTCTTTCTCCAGATGATTTTTGACCTGTAAAGTTATATCGGCATCTTCACCAGCATACTCTTTGACCTTCTCAGCATCTATATCGCGCATGCTCAGTTGGTTTTTACCTTTCTTACCTATCAGCTCCTCTATAGGCACCATCTTATAATCTAAGAGAGCACTCGCAATGAAATCTAACTTATGTCTTAGATCTGGCTCTAACAGATAATGCGCGATCATCGTATCAAAGTATTGCCCTTTGACTTCTATATCGTACCACTTAAGCATGAGGATATCATACTTAATATTTTGTCCGACCTTGATAATTTTCTCATTTTCTAATACCTCTTTAAATAGGGCCACACGAGCTTTCGCTTCCTCTTGGTCTTCCGATATCGGTATGTAATAAGCCTGACCCTCTTTTTCAGAAAAGGCCAATCCCACGAGTTCTGCCGCATTGGCATCTATCCCTGTCGTCTCCGTATCAAAGCTGATAATTTTTTGCTTGGATAATTTTTTAACCAGTTTTTTGATTTCGGCGTCAGAGTCTATGAGCTTATAGGTGTGAGGCGTATTTTCTAGGTTCTTGTCCGAGACAGAATAACTGGTTGTTTGCTTTTTTTGTGCCTCTGCCGTAGATTCTGTACCTCCAAAAAGACTTCCTTGCACAGGTTTTTCTTCGCCGAGTATACGCGTCGCAATTGTTCTGAATTCTAGTTCTTTGAATAGTTCTGAAAGTGCCTCTTTATTGATTGGATCAACGATGTATTTTTCTGCGTCAAATTTGATAGGTACATCTATTTTGATAGTAGCCAATTCTTTTGATAATCGACCCTGATCAGCAAAATTGATAACATTCTCTTTTTGCTTACCCTTGAGTTGCTCTACGTTATCTATGATGCCTTCTACCGAGTGATAGAGCTTAAGCAATTTGACAGCAGTCTTAGCACCTATTCCAGGGATACCTGGTATATTATCCACACTATCCCCCTGTAGTCCTAATATATCTATGACTTGCAAAACATTTTCTATATCCCACTTTTCTAGCACCTCTGAGACTCCTAAGATGTCCACTCCATTACCCTGTCGAGACGGCTTATACATAAATATTTTATCAGAGACTAACTGCGCATAATCCTTATCAGGAGTTACCATATACACAGTAAATCCTTCCTTCTCGGCTTGCTTGGCTATTGTACCTATGACATCATCTGCTTCGTAGTTATCCACAGTTACTATGGGAATATTAAATCCTTCTACGATCTTCTTGATATAAGGTAAAGCTATAGTGATGTCTTCTGGCTGTGCATCACGATTGGCTTTATACGGTTCGTATTGCTCATGTCGGAAGACTTTCCCGTGAGGGTCAAAAGCCACCGCGATATGAGAGGGTTTCTGTTTTTGTAAAATATCCCAAAGTGATCTGACGAATCCAGTTATAGCGGACGTGTTGATACCCTTGGAATTAATAAGGGGTCTATTGATAAAGGCGTAGTGGGCACGATATACTAATGCGTGGCCATCGAGTAAGAACAATTTTTTTTCAGAGTCAGACATGGGGTAAAAATAAAAAAGCCCAACCACAATGGTCGGGCTTGATTTATTTTTTAAAATCTAATTGCTATACTTTTAAAAACTATATGACAATCCGAATGTCGTGTAGGTCTGTAGCTCAGAAGTTTCTAATTTATTACTTCTCAGTCCCCATCCAAAACCAAGACCAATGCCTTTCCAGATTTCTAGATTGAGCATACTGATCCAAGTATACTCCAAGGCATTGACTTCATTGAAGTTTCCAGTAAAACCGTTGTCATCAAATTCCGGACTTTGGAATTTTTTGCTAGAATAAGGCATAAAACCAGTTATCGTATTATTCCAAGAGGCATCCTTACCCGCAACATTGAAAGCTAAGTTATAATCAAGACGTAGCTTGGCACCGAACAAAAAATTAGGATTATCAAAAGTCATCATGGCTTCGTCAAAGGCTCCTTTACTTCTTCCAGACCACCAGATTCCGTGTATATTAATAGGCAGCAACGAAAGTGTGAAGTTACTCAGCGGCGTCCAAGTAACACCTAATCCAGCATCTAGGGTAGCAGGCTCTAGAAAATTACCTAGAGAAGAATTAAATTCTCCCAGTCCTGATATAGCCAACTTATCATTAATCTTATAACCATAGAGAGAAGAAATATTAAGTAAGTCCACCGTACCATTGTTGAACAGGCCATCTTCTTCTAGTCCTCTTTCGCTGGCAGTAAGGTCGACATCTTGCCATGCTTTTTGGATAATAAGTTTATTATTTAGGAAAGATTTTTCCTTTTCGTTATTGAGATATGCAGATAGTCCGAGATTAAGTGCTACTGATCTGGCATCAGGATTGGGATTGTTAATCCAGCTATTAGAATTATTAAGGCTAAATCCTATAAGACCGTTAAGACCTCTGGTCCATCCAGAAGCAATATTTATTTCTTTCTCTATGACGGCTACCTCAGATTCTAATACGGCGATTTGATCCTGAAGATCACCGATCTGCGCATTTTTAGTCTTTACTATATCTTGTAATTCTTTATTGGATTGGGCAAAACTTGTAATACCTCCTAATATGAAAGAACAGATAATAATTGATAGTTTTTTCATAATTGATTTAATGTGGAACAAATATATGTCAAATAAAAAAGCCCAACCGATAGCGGTTGAGCTCTTTAAATTTTATTTAATGATGATTAATTGGCCAATGAATAACTTAAACCCAAATTATAAATCATCTGAATTCCTGGATCAGCAACATTTTTAGCGTATCCTAATTGCTTATCATCTCTTAAACCAATGCTCAATCCTAGTCCAATACCCTTGAATACATCAGCCACAGCGAACGTATTAAACCAAGTCCAGTTAGTAAGATCTCCAGCAGAGTAAGGCGAGAAAGGCTTTCCTGCATCTGCTTCTGAATCTCCACTGTAAGCCAAAAATGCATTTAATTCTGAAGTCCACTTAACACCAGGATAAATATCTCCCGTATAAGTAGCACCTATTTTAGCTCCAGAAGCCGATGATAACTCATTAGAAGGTAAGTTAATTTGGTATGCAAGTGGGTGAACAACGATTACTAAGTTATTAATAGGCTTATATGTAAATCCAGCACTAAAAGTTAATTTTCCTGGATCATTAAACTTATTAAATGTTGTTTCATATCTCGCTTCAGCAGAAGCAAAGAAATTATTGAATACTTGATATCCTCCTAAAGAGTTTAATCCAAAGAAAGAAGCATTATTCGTTATTTCTTCTTCATCATCGAGAGAACCATCGTCATTTAGATCAGTATTCTTTTGGTTATTCGTGTTGTAAAAAGTTGTCAAGGTATTGTGCCAAAAGCTTTTGCTTCCATTATTATTTGCAAAAGCATTAAATGCTAATCCAAGACCTCTTGATGTTGCCGTCTCAACATCTTGCCCAAACCAATCATTGGCTCCACCAAAGTTTAGTCCTACAGTTCCACCAAAACCTTTTGTCCAACCTGGAAACTCTTTGATTCTCTTATCAAGATCTGCAATTTCTGCATCAATATTTTTCTTGACACCTTCTTTCTCACCTTTCAGTGTTTTAAGGTCTTCTAATGACATATTATCTAAATCCTGTGACTGTGCAGCGAAGCCAACAAGCATCATTAGAGTTAGTAATTGTAAAATTCTCATGATCAATAATTTAATTAAGTTTTTAGTTATGAATTTCTATTTTACTTTTTGTCACTTGGCTTAAGGGAAATATTATTTTGCTTCCACTCTCGGTAATCATGACAAGAGAGGATTTATCTATATCTACTATTTTGCCTTTTTCTTGATCTATTGTAATCGTGTCACCCACGTCAAATTTCCCCTTAGAATAATAAGAAGCGAGAAAATTGGCCATAGAGTTTTTAGAAGCTAATCCATAGCCAATAGCAAATGCCAATATCACTCCTCCGATGACCAGAGATATATTCTGCGATAGGAACTCCGTATTGACCTGAGCCTGTGTCAAGGCACTGATCACAATGTTGATAAGCATGAAATAAAAAATAAAACTCGCTAACAACCTCGCCGATGGGATACCCAGACTCTCCAGTGTTGTCTGTGCAACAGATCTAAGTAAGTCTGCTAGTATCGTCCCTATGATAAGAATGATACCCGCGACAATGAGATTAGGCACCAGCTTGATGGCATCTTGCACCAGATTAGTTACTGCTGGCATTTGGAGTATTTCGGCGGATGCCGCAAAAAAGAACAATACCAAGATGAAGTATACTACCTTACTCAGTATGGTACTTATCTTGATTTTTACATTAGATTTTTCGATGATGTCTATCTCGTTGAGCTTTTCGCCCAGATTATCGACACCGACTTTTTCTAAGGCCTTTTTGACTATGTTACGGATTATTTTGGCGATGATAATCCCTATGATAAGAACGACGATCGCCATAACAAACTTGGGCACGCCATCCATAAATCCAGCTACTAAATCTTTTAGTATGCCAGAGTTAAAAATAGATTCTAGATTGAACATTACGAATTAAATTTTTCTGGGGGGTAGTGGTTATTTCTTATTGTTTGATCTGTTGAGTAATTTCTCTTCCGATCCACCAGACAAACTTACTACATAGTTTATCACTTTAGAGAAATATACGTCTATAACCTGAGTGAAGACACCCAAAGTTCCTAGGTTACTGTCTATCTTGGTTTTGATAGAGTTTATATTGTTTTCAAATTTATCGGTTTGTTCTTGTTCTAATTCTTTAAAATTGTTCATCAATATTCCTCTTTATAATTTTCCTTGTAAGTTTTCCTAAATTTCTGTTTGGCCCTTTTGATTTTCATCTTTATGGCACTTTCTGATTTATTAAGGATGCCTCCTATTTCTTTGATAGACATCTCATCTTGATATTTCATAAGGAGAATAGTCCTATCCCCAGATGGTATATCGTTCAATATTTTTTTCAACCTCGCGACACTTACTTCTAGCATAAAACTGTCACTGACCTCATCTTCTACATCGACATTCTCTAGATAATCCTCTATATAGACACTCGGGTCTTTTTTCTTCCGGCGGAGATAGTCTATACTATAGTTATACGTAATAGAATATATCCAAGTAGAAAATCGACTCTTACCACTGAATTTGGCCATGTTCATGAGTATTTTCATCATGATGTCCTGTGTCGCATCTTCTGCCTCACTCTCACTTTTGAGTAGTGATAGGCATTTGCCAAAGATTTTGCCCGCGTATCTTTTGTAGATTATATTAAAATAAGCTACATTTTGAGTTTCCAGATATAAGCTAACAAGATCTTCATCAGATACTTTTTTAGTTATATCTGTCGCGAGCATGGGATATAATAGATTGATCAAAATATCTATTTTTATTAGGGTACCTACTTAAGACGTTAACATTCTAGGAAAGTTACTGATTTGTGGAAAACAAAAAAGAGGTAATGCGGAAGGCACTACCTCAAACCTAACCAAATGAAACCAAATTAAATTGATTTAATCCTGATGGAAAATAAAACATAATCACTTTTAAGAGGAGAAATTATTGCTTTTTTGTATAAAAATTAGAATTTGTCAAAAATATTCGAATGAAAAGGACTTTTGTTTTGATCTTGTCTAATATATTTTTTTCAAGCGCATTCCTATCAGCGCAAGAAGATCAGCACGCTTTATTTATAAAGGATATTTATGATTATACCTTACAAAATGCCAAATGCGGGCAATGGCTCGGTTATTTGTCCGATACGATAGGTGGTAGACTGGCGGGTAGTCAGGCTTCTTTGGATGCGGTAGATTATACGGCGTCGGAGCTGGATGATATTGCTATTGTCGACCGTATAGAAAAACAAAGATGTACAGTACCCCGATGGCAAAGAGGCCCAGCCGAAAAGGTCAAAATCAGCTATAAGCATAATAGCGGTATGATCAATATCCAGCAAAATCTCAACGCGCTGGCACTAGGTAATACCGTCGGTACTGGACCACAGGGTCTAGAAGGCGAAATAGTAGAGGTATTCGGTCTGGATACGCTGGAGACTTTAGGTCGTGCCGCTCTGGAGGGTAAGATTGTGTTTTTTAATAGACCCATGAGCAATAGACACATCAATACGATGTATGCCTACGGAGAGGCGGTAGATCAGCGTGTACATGGTGCCTCTCGCGCATCTAAGTATGGTGCAGCAGCCGTTATCGTCAGATCTATGACTAATATCATAGATGATCTCCCGCATACAGGTGTGCAGCGCTATCAGGATGACATCACGCCTATACCTGCACTAGCCATATCTACTAGAGATGCAGAAAATCTAAGTCAAATACTGAAAAGTCAATCCGTAAAATGCCATATACAGAACCAAGCCCAAATACTATCAGATACCATCTCTTATAATGTCATCGCCGAGATCAAAGGCAGTGAGTTCCCTGATGAGATTATTCTTGTCGGAGGACATTTGGATTCTTGGGATGTAGGGGGTGGAGCACATGATGATGGTGCAGGTTGTGTACATTCTATGCAAGTCATACAGACAATGGATGCTCTGGGGTATAAACCTAAAAGAACAATAAGGTGCGTCTTATTTATGAATGAAGAAAATGGACTCGGTGGAGGTATCGCCTACGCAGAAGCGTCCAACAAAAAAGGTGAATTTCACTTAGCCGCCCTAGAGTCTGATAGTGGAGGATTTACGCCGAGAGGCTTTGGTTGTTCGGCAGATGCAGAGGTTTTTAAACCCTATTTGGCTAAGTTTCAGGAATTCGATGTGTTCTTAGAGCCTTATGATCTTTATCTGAAAGCTGGTGGCGGCGGAGCGGACATAGGACCACTCAAATCCCAAAAAGGCCTACTCATAGGTTTCAGACCAGACAACCAGAGATACTTTGACTTCCATCATACAACAGCCGATGTTATGGAAAATGTCAACTTAAGAGAACTTAACTTGGGTGCGGCGGCGATTACTAGCCTCATTTACTTGATAGACCAGTTTGGACTGAAATAGAATGAGTCTATGGAGGAAATAATAAAGACATATAGAGCAATTAACACATGAATAATAGAGTCTACTATGACGGAAAGGCTTTTGAGCTATTTATCTCTGAAGAAAAAATCAGTGATACAGTAGATCGTCTGGCGCAAGATATATCCAAGCATTATGCGCATATTAATGAACCTCTTGTCCTGATTAGTATTCTGGATGGATCGTTTATTTTCATGGCTGATCTGATCAGGTCTCTTGATCTAGAAGTATCTATACAGTTCGTCAAGCTCAAATCTTATCAAGGCACAACAAGTCGAGGTGAGGTCGCACATATCCTCAAGTTACAAGAAGACATCAAAGGCAAATATGTACTCGTGATAGAAGATATCGTCGATACTGGATTGACACTGGAAGTATTTATAGAAGAACTTAGAAAAAAAGAACCCGCAGAAATCAAAGTCTGCAGCCTACTCAGTAAGCCAGAGGTACATAATAATATTATTGATTTGGATTTTGTAGGAATGGAAATACCGCCAGATTTTATCATAGGATATGGTCTTGACCTCAATGGATTGGGCAGACAACTGCCTGAGATCTACAGATTAGTTGTATAAGGATGTATTTATAATTATCATCATCTAATAAATACTATCTCTCTATTTCTTATAAATGGGAAATATACTAATTTTGCATTCTGATTGACCCATGGTGTAATTGGCAACACTACGGTTTTTGGTACCGTCATTCTAGG
>JAHDFP010000032.1 GCA_020628095.1 Saprospiraceae bacterium | reverse complement strand
TTTAACCAAAGATAGAAATGAAATTTATCGCTCTAAAGAGCGAGGATTTAAACCTCTATTGTGACCATTAAAGAAATCTATCTTCATAATGATAAGTTTAAGATAGATGACATAGATGATAAATTAGCGAACATTTTTCAAAAACAAATTAATCTATCTCCTCTAATAATCGGGAAGTATCTCAAATTGCTATTAAAAGATAGTTTTCTAAAAACAACAAAGAAAATTCTTTATGAAAATTGTAATGACAAAGGGAAGATTATTGATGCCATTACTGAATTGAGCAGACCTAGACGTGGCAAAAAACCATTACATTCAATAATTACCTTCAATTTTGATGATTTACTCGAAAGAAAGTTTGAAAATGAAAAAATTAAATACAAATCAATTTTTAAAGAAGGTCAAAGAATTGAATTAGATGAAATTCCGATATATCATCCTCACGGATATCTACCAAGAATCGAAGACGAAAATGAAATGTACAATATAGTATTTAGTGAAGATGCCTATCATGAACAATTTGCTGAGTCTTTTACTTGGAGTAACATAGTACAGCTAAATCAATTAAGTACTAACAATTGTTTGTTCATTGGAATAAGTTTGACGGATCCTAATATGAGACGTATAATTGATGTTATAGCGACAAAATCAGGTCAAGAAAGAAGAAATCATTTTATAATTAAGAAAAAATATAACAATTCCGAATTATTTGAAAACCCAGAAAATACACAAGAAGAAGCTGCAATTATTCAAATGGTTGAAGGTATTGAAGAGAGTGATGCCAATAAATTAGGATTCGAGGTTATTTGGATTAACGATTTTAATGAAATTCCGAAAACCTTACTTGAAATCGGTGCTAAATAACTATATATAACACTTGAGGCTGTTGACAAACTATCGACACATACTTAGGATACGTTAGAGGTGCTTCGCATCTTAAAGAATGCTTGGAAAGAAAAAGTTTCCCAACAAACTCTTTACCGATTTACGATTAGATCAATTTTTTCCTGATACCAATTTTTATAAGATTCTGAGTACAATCCGTTATTATCAAAATAATCAAAAAGATGAACAAAAATTTCATTTACATCATAATAATATTATTCCTATCGAATATTTCTCAAGCTCAAATCAAAGACCATCTTGGATTTATGGAAGAAGAAATGTTTAGAGACTCAAGTTACATATTCACAAAAAAGTATTTATTAAATGAAAGAAATGATACTATCTGTTTGATTTCTAAATTGTATTTAATAGATACTTTGGTTTTTAAAGTCGAATGCTTACATGGAGAATACTATAGTCTCAATGGTCCGAACTCAAAAAATTGGAAAGGAAAATATCATTTTGGTAAAAAAGTCGGATGGTGGTATAAATTGGACAGTTCTCTAAATAAAATAATTGATTCAGCTTTTTATGAATATCCTACTGAAAACCCAGACTACTTTATACAATATGACGAAAGAGAAAATAAGTTACGAGAGGGTAAAATTCGGAATGGATTAAAGGTTGAAAATTGGGTTTGGTATAGGAATGGAAAAGACACTTCTGTTATTTACGAGTTTTCTAAGGATTTAAACCAGTGCACTAGAAAGGAATACGAGGACATATCTCGAAAACTTCGAAAAGTATCAACATACAAAAATGGTATTTTAGAAGGGAATGTTTACAACTATAATTCTAAAAGAAAAACTGTAAGGATTGAAAGATACTCAAATAATAAATTGAATGGAAAATCTGAATTTGGTGAATTTCAAAATAATCCAAAAGAAATTACAAAACTACGACAAGTACAATATTATAAAAACGGAATAAGGCACGGAAAAGGATTTGAATATGAAGACGGGAAAATTATATCAGAAAGAGAGTATTTTGAAGGAGAAAGAACTGGTAAATGGGTTTCATATACTAATGGAGACAAAGTTGTTACAATTTGGGATAAAGAATATAATCTTCAAAACCTATATGAAAGAAGGTACTATTATGGAAAAACAGATATAGTAAGACTTAAACATGTTTTTCGTCCCGATGGTGGAGCAAAGGTAATTCACTACGATAAAAATGGTAATGAAACTAGATCGCATTTTGTCGATAAAAATGGAGAAATCAAATAAAATTTACACATATTCAGCACATGATAATAGAGGCAGTTGACAAACTTTCGACTTACACTTAGGATACGTAAGAGGCATTTCGTATCCTAAAGAATGCTTGGAAAGAAAAAGTTTCGCCTCAAACTGCCACAGATTTCCTTTTAGATCAATTTGTTACTGATACTAATTTCTATAAAACCACTGGATCTGAGTTTTAAGTAAGCCTGTATATCCTTTTGCGAATTGATAATCTCATTGTTCCCTTCATAGCGTATTAATAAGTAATAATAGGAGATGCGTTTGATTTTTTGGAAACATCTCTTATAATAGTATGTAATTCTAAAAATTTATTGAGTCATAATGCGCATAGCTATAATACAAGACGGCCCCATCTACAACAATCTAAAGGCCACGATAGAAAAGACAACAGATTATATATCCCAAGCCAAAAGTCAAGGCGCAGATTTAGTTGTATTTGGAGAATGCTGGTTATCGGGGTATCCTGTGTGGTTGGATGTCTGTAAGGATGTGTCCTTATGGGATCATAAGCCTATCAAAGAAGTCTGGGCACAGACCTATCGCAATAGCATATCGCTGCATTCTGACGAAATGAAAAGTCTGCAAAAGGCCATCAAGCAAAATAGTATCTACGTCATCCTAGGAGCCAATGAGAGTGTCCATCAGGGCAAGGGCAACTCCAGTATCTATAATACAGTATTGACCTTCGGAGAGGATGGTGAGATCATCAATCATCACAGGAAACTAGTACCAACGTATACTGAGAAGTTAGTGCATACACATGGAGATGGTCATGGACTCAAGACGGTCAAAACTAAATGGGGCAATATAGGAAGCCTGATCTGCTGGGAGCATTGGATGCCGATGGCAAGACAAGCGATGCACGATCAGAGCGAAGATCTCCATATCGGTCTGTGGCCCTTTGTCAAAGAGATGCACCAAGTATGCTCTCGGCAATATGCGTTCGAGGGACGATGTCATGTGATTGCCGTGGGGCAAATTATGGAGAAAAGTGAATTACCAGAAGGCTTAGAGTTATCTGATGCTGTACAGTTAGATACGGAATATCTGATGAGAGGGGGATCTGTGATCTATGGTCCTGATGGTCGTACGATATTAGAACCTACTTATGACGAAAGAAAACTAATTATGGCAGAAATCGACTTGAGTACAAACCTATCAGAGAGAATGAATCTCAGCGTGAGTGGTCATTACCAGAGACACGATGTATTCCGATATAAGATCAATAAAAAAAGACCTACAAAATAATTCTGTAGGTCTTTTTTAAAAAATATAAGAGGGTCAATTATTAATATGTTAATCTAAACTTTTGAGTATCCCGCCATTATCTATAACTAACTCCGCATCTTGAAAACCTCTCGATAAGGCGTTTTTCTTAGCACGCTCTGCCGCGCTTTTACTATCAAAACCACTAAGCACAAAAATCGTCCAATCTCCCTTACTCCACTGCTCTATCGATCCCAGATCTGAGACACTGTTAACATCAAACCATATAGGATCTTCGTAAGAAGCTAATCTTACCTTGTAGTTGCTATGTCCTGTAGAGTATCCATTGGATGCGTCAGATAACTCCACTAATTCCATCGTCGATGTATTAAGTGGCTCGAAGGTAATGAAGGCATCTGCGTAGCCCATAGACTTCACCTTTCTTAAGATATCCTTCGCCTGATACTCATCCATGAAGTAACCAAGTTTCACTTTAGTCGCACTTGATTGATTGAACTTGTATAAGTTACCATAAGCGCTCAGTGGAGAGTAGTTATCCATATTAGCTCTATTCTTAAAAAGGGCCGCTAACTGAATGAAATACACGTTACTATTCGTTCTTATGACTTCTCCGTAAGAGACACGCTTAGCACCGACGAGCGAAACCGTCTTAGAATTCGTTCTGTTAAGATCTACAGCTTTAGGTGGTAATATTTTGTTGAAATCAATCTCCTCAGAATCTACAACATCTTCGATAATAGAATTTCCAGGTTCATTATCTCGGGGTGTATTGACCTTAGTTGTAGTTTCAGGAATAGAATTAGTTTCTTCATATTTTACGGCTGTGACACTTGGTGTATTACCATTGTCCACAAGCACATCTTTTTGTAAGTCTACTGCAGCAGGAACGACCTCTTCGAAAGCCACCATATCCTCCATAATCTCCATATCGTCTTCTGCTTTGTGCACGATGTATATGTCATGGTTTCCTCTTCCTCCTAATCTATTGGAAGTCAGATAAAATGTATTCTGAGCAGGATGCTTGACAAAGTAAAAATCATCTTCTGGGGAATTTACTCCATTACCCATGTTAGCAGGGGTATTCCATTTGCCAGCTTTTACATTAGTCGCATAGACATCGAATCCACCCAATCCCTGATGATAGTTAGAAGAAAAATATAAGTCTTCTCCATCAAAGAAAGGTGTGATCTCATCGCCAGGCGTATTCACCGTTTCACCAAGGTTTTCTGGATAAGTCCATTTGCCAGATTTGAAGTAACTGACATATATATCGAATCCACCTTCTCCACCAGGTCTATTAGACGCGAAGTACATAATATTACCACTTTCGTTCATGGTACCGAATCCCGTGGCATACCCGACCTCATTATGAGGAAAGGTCTCTATATTTTCGAAAGAACCATCCGCATTGACATCCGCCGTAAATAAGGCCAACTCCAGATCATTGCTGAATACCATCTTCTCTCCATCTCTGAAATTATTCTTAGTCACCGCTACTTTAGGAGCACTCGCCGCGTAATGTACAGGGCCTACATCATAAGTCTCCAGATGATCAGGTTGCAAGAAATCCAAATTATTAACCGTTCCCGTCACACCTTGTGCACCTATAAATAACTGACATCTGTCGTCTTGTATAATGCTGCTATTATTGACCGCCAGACTTCTTTTGAAATCTTTTCTAAAAGAAGAGAATACAATCTTATCACCAAAGAAAGTAGAACCATAATCGGTACTCTTAGAGCTGGCGTTGTATAGATTAAGCTCAAAGTCCTTAGCAGAAGCTAACTCTTGCTTGGCATAATCACAAGAAGCAGCGAATAATTCCGCTTTCTCAGGATTGACCTCTTTGTACTTAATAAAGTACTTTTTAGCCTTATCGTATTGCCCCATTCTTTTGAGCAACAGACCATAGTTAAAATTAAATACTGCTGGTAAGTCGTCTAAGTCTTCCATCTTCCTATACCATATTGCCGCATCTACATTGGCATTCATCATACGGAATGACTCAGCGATGACGGTATGGCATTCTACGCAATGAGGTTTGTTTTTGAGTGCTTTTTTAGCATTCTCGATGGCGAGGTCAAAAGCCTTTAATTCGAATTGTTTTTGTGCTTTGATGAGGGATTTTTGACCCTGTAGCGTGACAGTGCCAGCCATGGTAAGAAATGCAAAAAGCAAAACGTGTAGTTTTCTTTGCATGGTAAAAGCTTTGGTTATCTTAACATATTAATAAATGCGAATATATGAAATATATTGGTAAGCAAGCATTAACGCATATAAATATTACATAATTTATATATATGTTAAGAAAAAAGGGGATTAGGTGGTGAGGTGGATTACTTGTGTTTTGTGGTTGGGTTAATGTATGATATAAGTTATTCTTACAAGTCCATAAATATTACAAATGGTTCTTAATATCCATTCTTTGGTGTAGTATTCGATCGACATGAATTTTGTTGTTCGCGACTTTATAAACAATTATATGAGTATTGACTTTTCTTACTCTATGGGTCGGCTTAATGTTCAATAAAGGCCTTCCTATTTGAGGATTATCACAAAGGATTTCTATTTGCTTTAAGATCTCCTTTACGTATTTATCTGCTTGTTTCCTTGACCAATTTTCGAAAGTATAAATCCAAATATTTTCCAGATCTTTTTGAGCTAAATTACTTAACCGAAATTCTAACTTCACTTTACATGTTCTTTATGCAATTGATCCAAGAATTTCACAGGATCAAAATATTCAACATATCCACTATTTTCACCAGCTTCAATAGCATCTTTCAAAATCTGAATTTTACGTTCTTCTTCATCAATTTTTCGCAATCCCGCTCTAATTACTTCACTTGCGGAAGTATATCTCCCAGACGCGATACTATTCTCTATAATATCCTCAAAGTGTTTTCCAAGAGATATTGATGTATTTTTTGCCATGTTGCATTTTGATACAATTTACCAAATATTGGTATTGGTTGCAATTTTTATTTTGTGGGATTCTTTAGGTGATTTATAATTTCTGATCATTCAATATAGAACATATAAACTGAATAGAGATAAAATTTGAATTTAGGCTATTCTTAAGAATCTTATTAAAAGCCGCAAAGGGTTTAGTGCGAAACTTTTCCTTTAGGAGCAGTTATTAAAGTATAAAATTTGGAGAATGTGTCGTAAGTCGGAGGCCATAGTTTGTCAACTGCCCTTATTGTTATGCGTAGTAAATTTTCATATTTATATCTATAAACTTTGCCTTTCCTCTTTCGTCTTTTAAAAACGTGTATAATTTACCTTTTGAATATAAAGATTCTATTGGCAATTCTAATAAGTATGACAAATATTGAGCATATTCTTCATCTACCCATTCATTGAACAAATGATCTTCAAAATATCCTCCCTGCTTGATTACATTTATTGCCCCAGAAGTTGAATTTTCTATGTACATGAATTTGTTCAAATGTTTCTCCAATATTCCTTTATATAGAATTTTGGAAGTTAATTCCCTAAATTGAATAGGGTGCAATGCTATTCGTTTGTAAATTCCCAGATACTCTTCAAGTGTCTTTGATTTTTCACAATCCTGCAAAAGGCTTATTACTCCTATTTTTCCCATTCTAATTGCGATAAACAATGTATTATGGTTATCTATAAAATCCCAATTGTTCTCTTCGTTTTCTTGCGTTTCAAATATGTATAAAGAAGCTGGAAAGAAATTTTCAAATACTATGTTAGTTCTTGCACTTTGTAAAAATAGAAAGTGCATGAAAAAGGAATCCATAAATTCAGGACTGTTTATATTTTCCATTCCTTTTGACTTTCTATCCCATTTCAGAAAGAGTTCTTTATACAGTATTCCATAGTATATTTTTCCCAACCAAAGAAACAAGTCATTTTTGTCCAATTTTTGAAAATCTTCAATTCCTTTAGAATGAGCTGTTTGAATTTTATCTTCTAATGGTTTTAGGACTTTGTTGTTACATGTAAAACAACATGGTATTGTTAAATTTCTATAAAAGAATGTTGTATTATTTTTTAGCCTTAATATCTGATCCCATAGCTTGTATTTTTTTTGTAACCATTTTGGGATTACGTGTTCATACGTTGAATTTTCTTTATTGAGCTTGCAACAACATAGAAAGCATTCATTTTTGTCAAACTTTCGTTCTTCGATTCTTTTTAATAAGAACTCATTTTTAGACAAGGATCTTTTCTTTTTATTTAGTGATTACGCATAACGGCAGTCTGTGCAATACTCCCCGTTAAAAATAACATAAATCACCTGACGCTGAGTAGAGTGCATAGATGTAGTTCAAAAAAATCTGAGTAGATAATGGTTTATGTATTTTCTGATTTCAAATTTCATTAAGTAGAAGTTCTTTAGAACTGACTTTATATTGTTGTTTCCTAATTAGTGCTTTCCACACCCCCTCACCTCTCCCCATACCTCGACAAGAAATAAACCGCTAACAACCCAGCAACAAAACTAAGCATGACAAAGACAGTATTAGCATCAGAATGATACGCTGCAGGGAGGACATTGGATTCATCTATTATTTTGATAGACTCTGATTTGAGGTCGATGAGGGTGCTGTTAGATTGTGTTATGTCTAAGAATTGGTTTTTGTCTTTATCGAGGACGCGCGTTGGATTTCGCCAGGGCCATATTTTGTTAAGTGAGCCGAGCATAAATCCTGCCATGAGCGCAATCGTCCCATTATAATACTTTTCGAATGCCATCGACACTAATCGAGAAAAAGACAACAAGCCCACAATACATCCCAATCCAAACACAGCGAGCAACAAAAACTCGGATAACTCAGGTGAATCTAAGAACGCCTTGATGGTCGGAATTATGGTCGTATACAAGCCCATCAGCAACAACATGAAACTTCCCGATATACCCGGAAGTACCAGCGCACTTATCGCAATAACCCCCGCCAAGAAAATGTATAAATAATTATCTGATCCCTCAGAAGGACTCAAAGAAGTAATGAAATAAGCGATAGCCGCCCCCAGAAAAAAAAGAATCAGGTGTACCGCTTTTTTTTCATTCATCTGAGAAAGCATGTAAGGCACTGACGCCAATATCAACCCAAAAAACAATCCCCATAACGCCTCTGGATGAGACTCCAATAAATGAGTAACACCAAATACCCCAACCAAAACACCCAGTCCCATCCCGACGATCAATGAGAATAAAAAAGGTCCATTGAGACCTTGCCAGACTTTGCCCCACTCCATTCTGACGAGATTCTTTATGAGACTGGCATTAACTCCATTGATGGTGTCCAGAAGTTCTTTGTAGATTCCTGTAATAAAAGCAATCGTCCCTCCTGACACCCCGGGAATAATCTCTGCGATCCCCATCGCCATCCCTCTTAATGCAATACCTATTTTATTCACTTTTGTATCTGATTTTTTGGTTAGTGTTCTCGTCCTTTTATTTTTCCTTTTTCGTAGGCCTTGTTAAGCTCTTTTGATTCTTCTGGTGATAGGTCATTTTCGGCCGTGTAGTCTAATATAGGTTGACCCGCATCCACCCATGCTGATAACCAAATACTCCCGACGGCATGTATGGATTCTCGCATTCTTTTCTCTACGATACCACACATCTGATTATGATATGCCTCACAATATTCTGGACATTGCGTCCAGATCGTCCGTCCTGATCTCTCATCAAAACAATATTGCTGATCTTCTGGAAAACTAAGACTCAACTCTTTTTCTGTTAAAAGTACAACATCTAATAAGGCATGACTCTCAGTCACCATGTCCCAAACAAAATCCGTGACGTCTGGAATATACTCCGCACTTCCCACGATAAAATCATAAGATGATAGCGCATATAACTCAGGTAAGCGACTTTCCCAAAAAGCATGAATCCCAATCTGATCCGTCAGTTGACCATTATAATTGATCGTGGTATGTAGAGGTACATGTCCGTCTGAGATGTAATGACCTATATCGGCACTTATTTTTAATATGCGCGCAATATTTTTTTCTTCGAAAGCATAGACTAACTGCATATAAAAATCCTCCAGAAAATATGGCAACACACCATACTGCACCAGTCGATTTTGAAAGACTAATTCAGAACATACGCTTTGCTCTTTTTCCAAGATAGAAGATGATATGGAATCTTTTTTTATACTAAACGAGGAGGTATATCTTACTGGATGTATGAGATGTTTGTAAAAAGAATCTTGCAGTTCTTTATCAAGGTGTATCAACGAGGTATCGGAACCATTAACACATTGTAACTCGCCATACTGCAGCAGAGCTTCTGGGTAATACCGAGGCATATTATCAAAAGGAATCGTATCCCAATGATCTATATCTATGTAGTGGCGAGAGAACTCATTAGGTAACATGTACCTTCTCTTATCCGGGTCTACCGCATGCTGAGAGATGTACTCGATATGCTTTTTATAAAAAGGCAATAAATCTTGCGGAAGCGTAAATACTGCCATCCGATTGATCGTCTTGTGCGCAAAGAATCCCCAGTCACAATCGGAGGCATTTGACGGCGAAAAATTAAGAATGATATAATAGATCAGGTAAATCACCTATTAAAATAAGCCAATCCCTTAAAATGTTTTTTCACCAGCGGATGCTGTACTAAATAGACTTCGCCATCAGAAGAAAACATAAAATGCCTCATAACCCTATTTATGTCCTGTAAGGTATTGTAGGACTTCTCTTTATTGGTGACTTGATCCACTGGGTAAAAAAAGAAGGTATCCACTTGACTATTATTGAGCTCTACTTTTAGCTCCATAAAGGGTAAGTACTGTCTCAAAGAATCCATCGACGGATCACCAGTATAGATGGCCTCTGCACCGAGCTTATTAAAATCTTTGAAATAGGCATTTAATATATTTTGATTTTGGTTTAGGTCTATAGGGTGATCGTCTAGCAGTGCAGATATGGAGTAGTTACTGCCCGTATTTTGGATCATAAAAGAATTGTTTTGGTCTCTCTTATAGTCCACTGATATGGATTTTATTTTTTGACCTTCGTAGTTATAGACTGTCTTATCTCTCATATCCATTTCCTCCATCAGAAAGTACGTTCTGATTCCCCCTGTAATAGCGGGTACGCGCATAAGGTAAGGTTGTTGGGCACCAGTCAACAAGCAGTAAGATCCTACATCTGTTGCTGAGTCTTTACCTAACATAAAATCTGTGAGAATCTTACCATCATCATCATAGGCTTTGACCTTGATACCGTGTTCTTTGAGATCTCTTAGTATTTTGGGTCGCTGTGATCTCGATGGGACTGTGTTAACTTCTAGTCTGGTAAGTATACTCAGTAGGTTATCTATATAATTCTGCTGGACCTTACGTTTTTCGTTCAGGTGCCAACTATTTTTATTTTTGGATAGATGGATGAAAGGATATCCATTGCGCTCTATCGTCACATAAGCAATATCATCTCTATCACCTACAGCAAACGCGCGATCCTCCATATTAACAGAGCTTTTAGTCTGCGTAGAAGAATCTTTAACCACAAAAAAGTAGATGCCAAAAAGCAAAAGCAATAACAACAACAATATAACCGTACGTCTCAATGCAAATGTTTTTTTATAACAACAATAGTAACCCGTAAATCTAAATTAATTATGTTATTCCGAAGATTCTTTAATTCTTTGTCTTATGAAATATGAACTGGTGATTTTTGACTGTGACGGCACACTGGTCGATAGCGAACCACTCACTAATGGCCTGATTGCCGTAATGATGACAGAGATCGGCTTACCTATGACTCTGGATGACTCACTTCGACTTTTCAAGGGAAAGAGTTTCACGGATATCACTAATTACATAGACGACAATCTGGATCATGCCTTGGAGTTCAGTTTCGAAGAATCTTTCCGACAGAGATCGCAGATACTTTTTGAGGCCGAGCTCAAAGCCATTGACGGTGCAGAAGAATTTATCCAAAAAGTAAATTGCAAAAAATGCGTCGCGTCTAATGGACCGAAAAGAAAAATGGAAACAACACTCTCCGTTACAGGTCTCGACAAATACTTCTTACCAGAAGAGATATTTTCTGCTTATGATATCAATGTCTGGAAACCAGAACCCGATCTTTTCCTCTACGCGTGCAGACAAATGAATGTCTCACCTGACAAAGCGCTTATTATAGAGGACACTATGTCAGGAGCCATGGCAGCACGCAATGCCAACATCGAAAATTTTATATTTTGTGCAGAGGATGCGCAACAATTTATTGATGCAGGATTTAGAACCTTTTCGGATTATAATTTACTCCAGATAGATTAGTGTAAAAGGAAATTACAAACCAGCACTTACGTGCCCAAGAAACTTACACGATAGCTTTCCATTTTATTATTAATCAGTTTCTTATTTTTGAAAAAATTAAAATTAAAAATGGCCAAGAAAAGAGTTGCTATAAATGGTTTTGGAAGAATCGGTAGATTGACTTTCAGAAATCTTTTGCAAAATAAAAATGTAGAAGTCGTTGCGATCAACGATCTTACTGACAATAGAACACTAGCCCATTTACTTAAGTATGATTCTGCACAAGGTGCTTTCGATGGTAAAGTCGATGCGGATGATACACATATCAAAGTAGGAAGAAAAAAAATCCTTGCTACAGCTATCAGAGAACCTAATAAATTACCTTGGAAGAAAAATAAGGTCGATGTAGTATTAGAATGCACTGGTGTATTCCGTACAACAGAGAAAGCAGGTCTTCACCTCAAAGCGGGTGCTAAAAAAGTCATCCTATCTGCTCCTGCCAAAAGCGATGACATCAAGACTATCGTATTAGGTGTCAATGACCAAACGCTCAAGAGAACAGACAAAATAATAAGTAATGCATCTTGCACTACTAATTGTCTTGCCCCACTAATCAAAGTCATCAAAGAAAACTGGGGCCTGGTACAAGGGTCTATGACAACGATCCATGCGTACACAGGAGATCAAAGAATACAAGATGCGCCTCATAGCGACCTCAGAAGAGCAAGGGCCG
The DNA here is from genome assembly GCA_020628095.1 of Saprospiraceae bacterium. Taxonomy (GTDB): domain Bacteria; phylum Bacteroidota; class Bacteroidia; order Chitinophagales; family Saprospiraceae; genus RFSX01. The sequence continues at coordinate 10,322 of JAHDFP010000032.1, read as the reverse complement.
CAGCGCTTAATATCGTACCAACATCTACAGGTGCAGCTAAGGCCGTAACTAAGGTCATAGACAACATGGAAGGCAAGTTATTCGCTATGGCGGTACGTGTGCCAGTTATCACAGGTTCACTTGTAGAACTTAATGTCCTTATCGACAAAACGGTCACAGCAGAAAAAGTAAATAGGACATTCAAGAAATATGCGAACAAGGAATTGAAAGGTATTTTACAATATGTAGACGATCCTATTGTCTCTACTGACATCGTCAAGAATCCACATTCCTCTATTTTTGATTCTGGTTTGACTCAGGTATCAGGTAATTTGCTCAAGGTGGTTTCTTGGTATGATAACGAAGCGGGCTACTCTGCAAGACTGGCAGAACTTACAGCTCGCGTATAACAACAATTATAAAATATGCTTTCTAATCTAAGTGGTAAAAAGGTTCTTATCCGAGTGGACTTTAATGTTCCTTTGGATAAGGACCATAATATATCTGATGATACACGTATCATCAAAGCGTTACCAACTATTAACAAGGTGCTATCGGAAGGCGCATCTGTTATATTGATGTCTCATCTAGGCAGACCGCAGAAGAAGAAAAAAGAAGATGGTTCTATAGATGTAGACAAGTTCTCTTTGCGCTATCTCGTCGGACATTTGTCCAAGTTATTAGAAAGAGACGTTATTTTCTCTAATGACACAGCTGGACAAGATGCTTTTGACAAAGCCCTAAGATTAGAATCAGGACAGGTTCTTTTACTGGAGAATACCAGATTTGAAAAAGGAGAATCCGCAGGTAGTGAAGAACTAGCTGCTAAGTTAGCCAAGCTTGCTGATGTTTACATCAATGACGCCTTCGGGACAGCGCACAGAAAGCACGCTTCCACTTATACCATCACCAAATACTTTGAGAAAGAAGAAAAATCTTTGGGCTTACTTATAGAAGCAGAAATACAAAGTGCTGACAAAATAATGAATAGCCCGCGTAGACCATTCACATCTATATTAGGTGGGGCCAAGGTCTCTGACAAAATTCAACTGATAGAAAAATTATTGGACTTTACTGATTATCTACTAATCGGTGGTGGGATGACCTATACTTTCGTCAAGGCAAAAAATGGTGAGGTAGGTAAGTCCTTACTAGAAGAAGAACACCTCGATTTGGCTAACGAACTGATGCAAAAAGCACAAGACAGAAATGTCGAACTATTACTCCCCGTAGATAGTGCCTGTGCAGATAACTTTAGTAATGATGCACAGAGAACCATCTGCAATAGCAATCAGATATCCGCTGATCTTATGGGACTAGACATTGGCCCTGAGGCCTTAAAAACCTATAAGGATATTATACTTAGGTCTAAGAGCATCCTGTGGAATGGTCCACTCGGAGTTTTCGAGTTTGAAAACTTTGCTCATGGGACATTAGGCATTGCACAAGCCGTGGCAGAAGCTACGGACAAAGGTGCATTTTCTCTTATCGGTGGAGGAGATTCTGTATCCGCAATCAAAAAGTCTGGATTAGAAGATCGAATAAGTTTTATTTCTACAGGAGGCGGAGCGATGCTAAAATATTTAGAGGGTACTACCCTACCAGCTATCGCTGCGATTAATGCTTAATCTAGCCTTTGTATAAGTAAAATTAAGGTCAGAATACTCATCGCCTGACTGACAGCGTCTCCTAGTAATTCGGTCCAGTTGACATCTGTTTCTTTTTCTCTTTCTGTATCCTCCTCCGACTTATACCCTACCGTAATGGTGGAGCCTCTTTTGACTTTAGGGTACTTCTTTTTGAAGAATCCATTTTTGGGTCTTTTAATTTCGCTATTGGCATGTGTGACGAGTATTTTAGACTTATCCGCATTATCATCTAGACCACCTGCGAACTCATTAATATAGAACATGGCATCCTTGTTATGATGATAAGGCACACGAATAAGATTGCCTTCGGTGATATTCTCTTCGCTAACCACCTCCCAGACACGTGTCGCCCCTCGTATGGTGACGAACTCTGATATCTTAGGAATCGTTATCTGATCCCCATTTTTGACGACAAAATTAAATTCAGAATTAGGATTAGTTCTGATCTCATCTAGTTTGATTACAATTGCACCTAAACTATCTGTGTTTCTATATAAGGTAGCTCCTGACGGAAAGGCCTCATCAGTAAGTCCTCCTGCCCGATCTATAACCTCCAATATTTTTAGATTTTCTTTATAGATGGCATAAGGTCCAGGAGTTTGTACCTCGCCCACTAAAAAGACCCTTTTCTGTAATTCGAAATCTTTAATGTATCTCACTGCAATATTATCAAATGGTTGCAAGTAATAATCTTGTTCTTTATTACTGCCAGAGACTACATTAAAATCTCGATCCATCTCTATGTTCTCTACGATGGTTTTAGTCGGTTCATTATTAGATATTACCACCCTTGAGATTTCTATGTTATTAGTAGAGGCAGATAACTTAAAGCCCCCCGATAAAGCCAGTAAATCTTTGAGTGTCATATTCACACCATACTGATAAGCTCCAGGTCTATTGACAGCACCTTCTATTCTCACGACAGACCCTTCTACAAAAGTATTATTGGACTCTATGACTAGACTATCAAACGGATTGAGCAATACATTATTTTCTGCATTTTCGTCAGCTAATACCTCACTAAGATTATCTATTGTCTTGTACTCAGTTATCTTAGGATTGAGAGGGTCATTAGAATGTATGATGGCAATATTAGCCGCATCTCTGCTTAAGCCTCCCGCTAACAGTATGGCATCTCGGACAGTTACAGATTTGTTTTGATCATAAGGAAATTTACCCTCATAACGCACCGATCCAAATACAGATATCTCCGCATTATCCACAAATCTTTCCTTTGCCCAAACTTCGATCTTATCCCTATCATTAAGTATCAAATTCTGTGGATGATTTTCGTCTGAAAGGATCAGATCAAAGTCTATTTTCTCAAGCGATGTTGTTCCATCGTCATTTGTTCTCGTTATGAATAGTATATCCGTACGCGAATTTTGTGTCAGACCAGCCTTTTTAAGGACATCACTTATCTTCATATTGGCAATGCGCTGAAATTGTCCCTGCTTACTTACCTCACCTACAACCTCCACATAGTTTCGATAAGATCTTTCTATCGCTTCTACATAGACGATATCCCCATTGTATAATTCGAAGTTTTGGTTTCTTCGTTGGTAGTCGTTCCAGTTGACGTCCAGTATTTCTTGATCGTCATTGATATATCTGGTGACTTGAATTTTCTTCCGGAATGCATCCTCTGATAATCCGCCAGCATATTCGAGCAGTTCTCTTATACCCTCCCCTTTTCTTAGTTCGTATTTGAGGGGTCGTCTTACGGCACCATCTAAGGTGACAATATTCTCGGCAACGGGAACAAGGATTATATCATTATCATCAAGAAAATAGTTTTTACGAATAGATGGATCTTTGAGAAGTTCGTAGACATCCATAATCAGTTTCTGACCATCGCTTTTCCTTAGTTCTATGTTCCTTAGTGACCCGATATCATTAGTGCCACCTACTGAAGATAACGCATCAAAAGCCGAATTGAAAGCCGATATGGCCATGGCGCCCGGTTTTTCCATTACCTCACCCCAAATACTAACTTTGACAGTCCTGGAAAAATTTAGTTTTAGATCAAATTGACCTTCGGAAAATTTATAAGAATTGCGCAGTATCCTTTTTAGTTTTTCTCTGGCCTCACCGAGTGATAAGCCTTTGAGATAAGTTCTTTGCCTCCCTGATAACAATCTGATGTAACCATCTTGAGCGATAACATGCTCTTCGTCAGAAAAGGTCCTACCCCAAATAGATACAACTAGCTTATCTCCAGGACCGAGAATATAAGAATCAGGCGCATTAATCTCATCCGATTTCTTGGTCACAGATAGCATCTTATTTCTGAACAACTCCTGACCATAGATTAGGATTTCTGGTTCTTCTTCTATGATTACTTGATTCTGCAAGGTGTCTTCTATGGGCTCTTCTTCTGGTTCTTCTTCATCTATATCTTCTTCTGAGTCCGAAACTTTCGGTTTTCTATCTTTATCTTGATTTTCTTCAGATTCCTTTTGGATATCCTCCGTCATCCTTATTATTACATTCTGTATTGTATTCTTCTGCTCTACGGTCATACGACCAGTCTTCTCTATCTCATAGATATCGATACCACTCAGGAGCAGTTCTTTTTCCACATCTTCTAACTCCAGTCCAGCATTCTCTATTGCTTCCTTAATAACTTCCAGGGATAGGTCCTCATAGAGAATCTGAGAAGACAATGCCGTACTAAACATTAAAAAAACAGCCATCCAGCCAAATACCATAGATGTCTTAGTGCCTGTTGCGATGCGTCCCAGATTAATCATAAAATCCATTATATCAGAATATTCTTAATATATAAGATATTGATTGCTAATGTACATAATTACATATATAATTGATAATAATATGTTGTATGTATAACCCTATTTTAACCATTAAATAGGCTCGGCTGTTAATTAATATCCATTTAGAGACCTAAAAGACATGTTCTTACCTAAATCAATATTTATATTTACAGAGTGCGATATATACTAATATGCTTGTGTTTTATCATTAGTGACGTGGCTCTGACTCAGTCAGAAGTTCGCACTAATAACTTCCTTGGATTAGGATTTAGCTATGGAATAGACTTACCATTCGGAGATATGAGCGATAGATTTGGTCAGAGTTTTCATGCTGGTCTCTCCTTAGATATTTACAATACTAAGCTCAGAGGCAGTTATGGTGTGGAAGGGTATTTCCAGTTTGGTAATAAGGTGCAAGAAGACATCTTCCAACCATTGAGGACAGAAAGTGGAAGAATCATAGGCAATAATGGTCAGCTATCAGAAGTCTTTGCCAGACAAAGGGGAGCATCCATCGGTATTTATATCAATAAAATAATCCTTGGTAATAAAAACAACCCTCATGCAGGGCTATCAGGTTTTTTAGGTGCAGGAATCATGGCGCATCATATTAGGGTACAAGATGACTTAGGCAATGCAGGTCAATTTTTTGGGGATTATACTAAAGGATATGATAGATATACGCGTGGCCCTTATCTCAAGCAGGGCATAGAATATCTCAATATAGGAAAGTCAAGAAGCATCAATTATTCGGTTTCTATATTCGTTACGGAGGGTTTTACTAAAGGCAAAAGAGCCATAAATTTTGACAACAGGTTCGTGGATAACGAGAGTCGCTTGGACATTATGGTTGGTCTAAATCTCAAGTGGTATCTACCTATATTCAATGTTGGGTTTTCGTCAAAAAGTGAGGTATTCTACTAGTCTGATATATGCTCAGGTTATACTCTATTCTTATCTGGATATACGGTTGGTTAGTTCTATTTGCTTCACCATTTAGCTCTAAAGCAAAACTTTGGATCGAAGGAAGAAAAGATCAAAAAAATAGAATCAAAGACCTACTGAAACCTTACCCCAAAAACCAAAAGTATGTATGGATTCATTCTGCCTCTTATGGGGAATACGAAATGTCCAAACCCATATATAAAGGCCTAAAAGCACAGCATTCCGACCTCATTTACATATTTAGTTTTTTTTCGCCCTCTGGTTACGAAGATGCTGTCGTCGACAGCGAAGATTCTCTAAAAATTTATCTACCCCAAGACCTCACTAAAAAAATAGAACCCATCTTAGATTTTATCAATCCATCTTTCGTCATTTTTATCAAATATGATTTTTGGTTCAATTTCCTGACAGCCTTAAAATATAGAGAAATCCCTTACTTCTTTACCAGCATTAATCTTAATCCAGAAAGTTATCTCTTCTGGAAAATCTCAATGCCTTTACTCAATAAAATAGCAGGTGCACAAAATCTTTACTGTCATAACTCTGATGCCGTGGAGACACTTAAAGCTCATGGAATATATAATTGTACTCTATTAGGCGATACCCGTATAGAACAGGTACTGGAAAACCAATCTCAGGTCATCAAGACGCTACATTGGTCTCACAACAATCCAATTATTATCTATGGCAGTGTATGCCCTGAAGACGAAAACATGGTCTTCTCATTCGTCAATAACCATCCACATCTCAACCACATCATAGCACCGCATAGTATCAAACCAGAATATCTGGAAAATATGGAAAAACAATTATCAGGAAAGATTGTACGCTACTCAAAAGAAAACCACCACATCTCATCCAATCTTCTGATAGTAGACACCATGGGAGATCTGCGGTACCTTTATCGAAATAGCCATGCGGCTTATGTCGGTGGTGGATTTAGCAGAGGACCGCATAATTTGTTAGAGCCACTAATCTATGGTGTGCCCTCATCCTGTGGTCCAGTGGTAGAAAAATATCCAATGGCTAAAGAATTAGAGAACTTTCAATTGGTAAAAATATTCTCTGATCAAAAAAGATTTGATCGAGTAATCCATGAATTACTTGAAATTAATCTCGCAGATTTTAATGAAAAAGCAATGACTTTTATCAGGGAAAGAAAAAGCCGATTAGAAACTTTATTTTCGGAGCTAAATCAGATAATTGAAGTCCAGAAATAAGTACAAAATCTTGGTCATAGGTGATGTTATGCTGGATACCTATATCATGGGTAATCATGTCAGGCAGTCCCCAGAGGCAGACATTCCGATACTAGATTATAGTAAAATCGAAAATAGACTCGGTGGTGCAGCTAATGTAGCGAACAATCTACGAGCTTTGGGTCATAAACCCTTTATAATCAGCACTATAGGCCATGACGAAACGGGACAAATACTTTCTAATCTATGCGACAACGCCAGAATCAAGGGAGACCTTATCAAAGTAGACAAACCAACAACCTTAAAAACCAGATTCGTCAATAAAGATTATGCTCAATTTCTGAGACTGGATAAGGAAAGTAAAAAAGCTATAAACAAAAAGGCCCAAAAGAAGATACTAAGCAAGATAAAGCAGAGAATCAAAAGCAAAAATGTAGACGCCGTTATATTGCAAGACTACAACAAAGGCCTACTGACAAAGACAACAATTCTGACTATACAATCACTATGCAAAAAAGCTCAGATTCCATTATGTGTAGACCCGAAATATAACAATTTCAAACTGTTATCTAATTGCGATGTATTCAAACCAAATCTTCAGGAGCTGAACAAAGTAAGCAAGGAATCCTTGCGACCTACAAAGAAAAGCCTGAGCCAATCAAACTATGTAGAAAAGTTAAAATGTAAAAAACTATTTGTCACTTTAGCGGATAAAGGGATTTATTCCAGACAAGGTAACGAATCAGAAATCATAACTGGTCATAAGGTCAACAATGCCGATGTATCTGGTGCAGGAGATACTGTAATCTCAGTACTTACGATACTCCATCTGATGGGAATGGATCAAAGTAAAATGGCCGTTATTGCCAATAAGGCAGGTGCAATTATTTGCAAGAAAAAGGGCGTATCCACCCTCAAACCATCGGACCTAAAGAAAATAATGTAAAAATTATGGAAAAAAGCTGAAATAATATGTCCTTTTACAGTTTTGCATGACATCTCCATAGCTTTTCTTTTATTATTTTAGCTGCTATACTTATAATCGAAATCAAAGAAATTAATCTTTAAAACAAACTCTTATGAAATTAAATTTTACACTTTTCCTTAGTTTTTTATTCACAACTCTATCTATGAGCAGTCTCAGTGCTCAGGATGTCAACACGCTGGTTATCAATGCTGGTGGATCTGACACAGAATATAACTTTGGATTAGCTAGTTATGGTAATGTAACAGATGCTGTCAGCGGTAGTGTCATTCTTGGCGATGACGACATGGCAGTGGATTCTAATGGTGATGGCGATAATACAGGAACTGTAAATGATGGCTGCGAATCAATAACCAATGATGTCAGTGGTCAAATAGTGGTAGTAGATCGAGGAGAATGCTTTTTCGGTTTGAAAACTGATAATGGAGAAGGCGCTGGTGCTATTGCGGTTTTAATATGTAATAGCCAATTTGATCCAAATACAGGAGATGATATCTCAGATGGCGTAATTAATCCTACTGAAGGACCTAATGGAGAAGGAACTACTTCTCAAATTCTTACAGCTACTATGAGTTATAATGACTGTCAGACGCTCAAAATGCAACTAGAAGCTGGTGCGGTCACTGCTTCATTTTCTTACGTGCAACCACCTTGCCCACCTGTAGATTATGGTCCAGAAGTGATATGGGGTGCTAATGGAGAAGGTGCTTTTGATGGAGGTCTTAATGGGTGGACTGTAGACAAAGGCGACGGAACTAGTTTAGAAGATGGTGGATGGTACTGGGACTATCAAGGTAATATCGGTCGTGGAGCATTTAATGCGGCAACTGCAAGAATGACGTCACCGACGGTATGTAATGGTGCAATGGTATTTGACTCTGATTTTTACGATACTGAAGGAGAGGCAGATGGAGCTACTGATACTGGCTTTAATGATGGTGTATGCATTAGTGATGCGGGGAACGATCTTTACTGCGAAGGCAAATTAACATCGCCTTCTATAGATATGACGGCAATAGGATCAGAAGGTGCAGAATTAGTTTGGACTCAAACTGTTAGACAGTTTCAGAGTGAATATTACGTATTATTCAGCGTTGATGGAGGAGAAACTTATCAGGATACCGTCCAAATCAATCAAGATATAGCAGTGAATACAGGTGAAGATGGTATTGAAAGGTCATTACCTCTATGTGAGTATGAGTCCGAGGCAAATCTTGCGATTTCTTTTTATTACAGAGGTGCTTTTTATTACTGGGCAATCGATGATGTATACATCAGAAACTCTAATGCAGGTAATATTGGAGTTGATCCATTATGGGCTTCTAAATATCCAAATCTACTTTCTCCTTCAGGGCAATACGAAGCTATGCCATTTATGATAGATCTGGAGAACTTAGGAACTAGCCCAGCACAGGATAATGTGCTCAGTGTGGAGGTAATTAATCTTACTACTTTAGAAACTGTATATGAGGGCACATTAGACTACGAAGACATACCATGCGGTACTCCTGACGACGCTATATTGGCACTAACAGACAATATGGTATTGCCTGATATGTGGGCACCTACAGAAGATGGGGAGTACAGAATCACATACTCCATTGCTTCTTCTAATGATAGTGATGACTCTAATAATGTCGTAAGTTTCAATTTCGAAATTGGTGGCGATACATTCCGTAAAACAGTACCTGTCTCAGAAGGAGGTACATTTGGTGGTATTATACCAGCAGGAGCAACCCACTACTCTTTTGGTAATGTATACAATGTGGTACGTGGTGCTGGTATGGCAGCAAAATCTTGTCGTTTTGGATTTGTTACCAATGCAGGAGCTAATTTTAACGGTTTTATACAAGTGGACCTATATGAGTGGAGAGACTTCAATAATGATGGTAACGTCGGAGGAGAAATATCTGGTAGAGAGAGAAGACTTATAGGAACTGCAAGAACTCCTGTAACTAGTGCGAGAGGAGAAGATTTTTCTGACATGGAATTCATATTAGAAAGTACGACTAACGATGCAGAAATATTACTTAAGGATGATACGCGTTATGTTATAATGGCGCATGTCCAGCCTTTAGGTAATGACAATGACCCTATGTTTGGCCAAACAGTCAATGGTAGAAATGATCCAAGTGTAGATTTCTGGGCATCAAGTTTCGCTTATGATATGGACGGTGGATACTGGGTAGGTAGCTATAGAGCGGTAGGTATCGCCGGTGATGAAGCAGATAGAGATTTTGTACCTAATTTATTCGGTGGAGCCGCAGGAACCTCCTCTTATGCTGTATATCTACCGCTTACCATAGGTATGAGTACGAGCACTGAAGAAATCGTCAATGACCAGTCTATCAAAGTGTTCCCTAACCCAACTTCTAATATGTTGAATATCAAGTTTGGAGATGATACACCGACTAATGATGTAAACATATCATTAGTCAACATCCAAGGTCAGACGGTTATCAACAAAAATATAAGCCATATCAATGGTCAGACAGAACTAAATGTCGCTCAGATACCTGGTGGAGTGTATGTATTAAATATCAGAACTGAAGAAGGACTAACTAGCAAAAAAGTTATAGTCCATAACTAATTATAAGAAAGAATAAGAACATTGAATAATAAAAGCCAACACCAATCAAAAGGTGTTGGCTTTTTTGTTTTACACTAATAATTCCAACCGAGTGAACTTTTTAGAATCAAAATATCTTATATATTTGCAAACCCTTAAGAGGGAAAAAATAACATCGCGGGGTGGAGCAGTTGGTAGCTCGTCGGGCTCATAACCCGAAGG
>JAHDFP010000016.1 GCA_020628095.1 Saprospiraceae bacterium | reverse complement strand
GGGTAAATCCCAGTAGAGAAACATTGGTTTCGAGCAATTCTCCTTCTATGACTTCGTACTCATTGTACCACGTATTTTTTCTGTTATAAATATTGGTCAAAGAGAGTCCTGCACTAGCTTTGTTACTTCTTAAATTAAAGTCATATGTGCCAGACAGGTCAAGTCGATGATAGTTGTCATATCTTAATGCATTTTTATCACTTACTTCAAAAAAATCCGTATCAGTACCATCTAATAATTCCAATTGATAATAGCCAGTAGGTGCCGTGTAAGATTTTCCAGTTGCGTAAATGAATGTAGCTCCGAGTGAGAAATTACCCAGCTTATAATTTCCTACTAACTTTAGTTCATGGGTAACGTCCTGATTAGCAAAGAAGGGTTCATCTCCAAAAGCCTCAAAATCATATTTCACTTCTCCCAGTGTATAGCCAGCCCAACCTGTAAGCTTTCCAACTTTTCTTTGAACTAAAAATTCAACACCTTTCGCTATTCCTGTACCTGTATGGAAAAATTCCTCGTAATTTAAGACACGATCTACACCGACGCCTTGAGGAACAAAACGCGTCGAGTATTCCGAAAGCCCATCCAAATTTTTATAATACCCTTCTACATCAAACAACCATTTTTCCGTTTCGTAACTTACGCCTCCTATATAGTGAAGAGCTGAACTAACAGGTACGGTTTGATCATCTGCCAATAACCAAAAATCACGACTTCCTTGCTGAATATCTTCTCGAACAATCCGATTAGCAAATTGGTAGTATTTACCCCAAGCACCTTTCAACTTTATTTTGTCAGTCAATAGATAACTTATTGAAGCTCTTGGCTCAAAATAAAGTTGATTAGTCACATTATAATGAGTAGTTCTCAATCCTCCATTTAAAATCAATTTGTTCCCAAATGTCTGTCTGTCTTGAATGTAAAAAGTCGTGGTCCGCCCTTCATCTATTCTGTCTAGTATTGTAGTTGTATCGTTTTGTGTAAAATTATATTCGATATTATTCCAAGTAGATTGTAAGCCAAAATCCAATTGGTTGTTTTGAGAAATTTTAAATTCATTATCTATTTTTAAACTAATGTCTTTCAGGTCGTTTTCTTCATAAGAGCCCGTATTTCTAGTAATGGTCGTATCGGCTCTTGTGATTGATAAATTATTAGTTCTATCTCGATAACTAAAATAGTTAGAGTACGACATATTTGCGTTTGAATAAAAACGGTCTCCCCATTTTCGCGACCATTTGGCACTTGTCCCCCAATTCCCCCATTCGGTCAAATCAGTGCTCTGTTGCTCAAAAGAAAAATTAATATTGACAAATCTATTTGCAAAGGCAGACTGGTCGATATTTCTAGAATTATCTAGATCATCTTTTCCACTATAAAAACTCAAGCTGAAAACATCTCGATCATTTGGACGATAAGTGGCTTTGGCGTTCAAATCAAAAAAGTACGTATTGGGTTGAACTTCTTGCTGAGCAAAACGACGAGCAATGGGATTTTGAGGGACGTTAATTTCAGCTTCGTTACTGTCTGTGTAGGCTCCAAAAATATTATTGTAAAAAGAGCTTTGGAATGATCGCCTTCCCGCTACTAAAAAAGATCCTTTTCCCTTAGCAAATGGAGATTCTACAAAAGCATTTACACTTAATAAACTAAGTCCTACGCCCATATTCAAATCTTTGGTGTTACCGTCCTTTCCAGTTAACTCTACTACACTCGATAATCGACCACCATACTTTGCATCAAAACCACCTTTATATAATTGTACGTCTTTAACGGCATTCGTATTAAAAGCACTAAAAAAGCCAAACAAATGATCTACATGATAGACCGTAAAACCATCAAATAAGACAAGGTTTTGATCAGGTGTGCCTCCTCTAACATATAAACCAGATGAGCTTTCATTAGACCCACTAATTCCAGGTAGCAGTTGCAAAGAGCGAAAGATATCTTTCTCACCATAACTCGGCAATTGTGCCAAGGCTGCAGGGGACATCCCAATACGACTGATTCCTGTCGACGCTTTCATCATTTGCTCTTTCTTAGTTGCCGTGATAGTTATCTCATCTACACTCAAATGATTCGGAGCCAGACCAATTTCAATATTACTTTTATCTAAATCAGGAGTTAATTTGATTGATTTAGAAACATATCCCAAGTATGATATTTCTATCGATGAGGTATCAGTAGGAATTTCAAATAAGGAAAAATGACCATCAATATTTGATTGTGTTCCTATATGTGAATTTTGAACAATAATATGAGCATACGGTAGAGTTTCACCAGTAAGATCATCCTTAACAATTCCACTTAGGTTTACATTTTTTGATATGTTGGTATATGTCTTTTGTAGTACTTTCTTTTCTTTTGATTTGGAAATCTCTATTCTTCGATCTTCATAGATCTTGAAGTCCAAAGGCGTATTGTATAAAATTTTCTCAAAAGCCTCCTGGATGGTGGCATCTTTTATATTTCCATAAATTTCAATACCGACAATATCCTCTTGATTATAATTAATATCAAGTTTATGATTGAGCGTCCATATATTGAATACCTTTTCTAAAGAGCTGCCTTGGAATTTATTTGAAATCGAAACATATCTTGCTATTTTATTCTTAGGTTTTATTTGTATCGTCTTGTCATCTATCGAGTACCATCCCAATCCACTTCCTTCTAAGGCAATATTCAATGCCTTTTTTAGAGAAATTAATCCATGATCTCCACTAATTTTGACTTTTGCAAGGTCTATCTTATTATATACAAATTCTGACCTACACCATGCTTCCCATTTATTTAAAGCTACTTCGATTGATTCATTTTTATAATTGAACATGACATGACAGTCAGTCTGTCCAAAACTGTTCTGGATTGTTATCATCAATAAAGTAAACATGACAAATTTCATTTTATTCAGATTCTTAAAAGTTCTAAAAAAGCAACTGCCGCTAAGAAATAATTAACAACAGTTGCAGATGAAAAAAATTAATTCTTTGCATATCTGCCTTCGCAGTTTACTGAAACATTGTCATTTTCAAATTCTCCTTCAAAATCAAATCCATTTTCGTCAAATGAAACTTTTTTGGTGGATATTCCTACGTCTGTTGTAGCTTCGCAATCAGCTATGGTCAACCTTTCTCCTTCAAAAGTAAATTCTGTTGCTGAGTTAGAAATAGTTACAGTCAGTGGATGATTGTTGACGGCACAGGTAGAACTTTCAAAAGTATAAGTGCCAGAGACATCAAAATCACAGGGTTCTTCATCACAAGAAGAAAATGCAAAAAGGCAAATTGATATAGCTGATAGTAATAAGGTCTTGTTATACATGAAATAGTTTTTTAAAAAAAAATTATAATGAATAAAATTGTTTCGCTTGTGTGGGTCCAAACGGTTATATGAAAATTGTCACTGACATAGAAGATTGGGAGGTGTTGATGTTTAATCAACACCCCCTAAGTATCATAAAAAAAACAACTTCCATGTTGTGAGATAAGTAAAGATTACGATGGCCACTTTGACATGATTAAGGGCTGGGTTAGAACACCATCCTCGCCACATAAACGAATGGCATAAGAACCAACAGTCAAATGAATTATCACAAATTGTTATTACGTTTCTTTTTCATCTTCTCTTGCATTTCTTCTTGTTTCTCTAAGTAGACTTTGTACTGATCTTTGGAGAGTAGTGACTTCATCTCTGCATCTTTGTTTTTACGGATGGATTTTACTTTCTTGTACTTTTGAAATTTGCCTCCACCGCCATTTTTTACAGCTTTCATCTGTTCTCCATACTTCTTGGTAATTTCCTCGAATTTGGGTCGTTGATCTTCAGAAAGATCGAGTGCAGTTGCATACTCTTCAATATTCTTTTTTATTTCTTCCTTTTGCTCCTCTGTTATATTGTCAGCTTTAGATTGTGAGTAAGCAGTGTTTATTCCAATAAAGAAGAAAGCGAAGAACAGGGTCGTAATTTTTGATAAGTTCATAATGATTCCAGATTTAAATGATTAAAAAATTATTTTAATTGCTTGAGACAAAAATGTAGCAGTTAGTTCTCAATAAAAAAGAAATTCAATGAACGGCTATTTAATATCAATGACACGGGATAAACGCATGGTCTTAATGTTTGTAGATGGAAATTGATATATCTAAACTGTTCATTGATGAAACCAATAGATTGGTTGGATAAAATTGGATAAGTCATTGTTTTCAGGCAATTTGTGCCATGGCAAAAATTGAAAAACATAGAGTACTTGTACATATCTTTATATGGGGAGTAGCTTGGTTTTTGCTTATTCTTTTTTTTATTGAAGGTTGGGACGACCCAATACGTTTTTTGTATAGAGGGTTGCCTGTGATCCTAAGTCTCCTCACTCTTATTGCCATAAATTTATTGTACTTACTTCCTGAGTTGTATTTCAAAAAAAAAATTGCTCAATACTTCTTAACTAGTTTATTTCTCTTCATTGGTATAATATGGCTGTTAAATAATGACCTGCTCATATTTTCAGAATTAGCTGAAAAGTATAACATCCCTGAAAGACTTTCTCAACAAAAAAGAATTGCACAAGGCGGCACTTGGTTAAGATATTTTATTCCTTTAATAATTTCTTTCGTTGGAAGCACATTGATTGAGTTAACACATTTTGCCAATAAGAAAGAAAAAGAAGCAATATCCATTGAGAAAGAAAAATTGGATACTGAGATGAAATTTTTAAAATCCCAAATCAATCCACATTTTCTATTCAATGCATTGAATAACATTTACACTTTGACAGTAATTAAATCTGATAAAGCACCTGATAATTTATTGCGATTATCAGAAATGTTGAGGTATATGCTATACGACTCCAATGATGGAAAAGTCCCATTGCAAAAAGAGATTGAATATTTGGAAAACTATATCAATTTGGCTTCACTTAAAGATAGTAGAGGACTAAATATAGATGTAGATTTAGATAAAAGTCTACCAGGTTTGAAAGTTGCACCTCTGCTATTTATTCCATTTGTTGAAAATGCATTTAAACATAGTAAAATAGAAGACCTCAAAAATGGATTTATTAATATCAGTCTAAAAACTAGTAATAAGCAAATAGAGTTCATTATTGAAAATAGTATTCCTAATGCTGCGTTTACAAAAGATAAGATTGGAGGCATTGGGTTGCCAAATACAAAGCAACGATTGGACTTGTTATATCCTAATAAGCATTTACTCAGCATTTCGGATAACGAAAAAGTATATTCAGTTTATTTAAAACTCGATCTGAAATGAATCAATTAAGCTGTTTAATTGTCGATGATGAAGAACTAGCTCGGACGCTTTTAGTAACTTATATCAGTCGATTGCCTTACTTAAACTTGGTTGGTAAATGTTCAAATCCCATTGAGGCACTTCAATTATTACAACATCAATCTGTTGATTTGATTTTCTTGGACATCCAAATGCCTGAAATGATAGGAACAGATTTTTTAAAATCACTTTCACATAAACCCATGGTCGTATTCACGACGGCTTATGCAGAATATGCCTTGGAAGGTTTTGAACTCAATGTAGTTGACTACTTATTAAAACCTTTTCCTTTTGAACGCTTTTTAAAAGCAGTAAACAAGGCAAGTGACTTATCGAAATTAAAAAGCAATACAGAAAGTACTTCTATTATATCTTCTGAAGATGCAGCGACAGAAAAGAATTACATTTTAGTCAAATCTGAGCATAAAGTTCATCGTATTTACTATAATGATATTCATTATATACAAAGTATGCGAGAATATGTGGCTTACTTTACACCTTCTGGCAAATTTCTTTCTCTTGGTTCTCTGAAGAAATTGGAGATCGATTTACCTAGAAATAAATTCCTCAGAATCCATAAATCTTATATAATTTCAAAAGAAAAGGTTTCGACGCTCGAAGGGAATATGGTACATATAGGGAAAGAGAAAATTCCTATCGGAGCTAGTTATCGAGAAGAGGTTTTACAGTTGTTATTTTAACTTCAAATAAGTTTAAGAATCAAACTTGTAGACGAATTTTGTATTTTTAGAATCAATCACTTTTCACATTTCAATTTTTGTCTCATTCTTCTCCAATTACTACTAACTGATAATAAAAGTCCGCTCCTACAAAAAAAAGAAATGACTTTTGGTCTTCTTGTCTACAAGCCAGACCAAAGGTCAAATTCATATTATAAAAAACTAAGACGTCTATGGCCTAGCTCAATCTCTCAAATATCCCCGCAATACCCTGACCACCACCGACACAGGCAGTGACCATACCATACTTCTGATCGCGTCTTCTCATTTCGTTGAGTAGTTGTATTGTTAGTTTGGCGCCAGTACATCCGAGAGGGTGTCCTAGGGCAATCGCGCCACCGTTAGGATTGACCGTCTCAGGGTCTAAGCCCGCTTGCTTGATAACAGCTAAGGCTTGCGTGGCAAAGGCCTCGTTAAGCTCTGTCTGCTGTATATCGGATATAGATAATCCCGCTTGCTCTAGTGCTTTAGGGATCGCCACACATGGGCCGATACCCATATATAATGGATCTACTCCACCGACGGCACAAGCTGCTAATCGGGCCACTGGCTGTAAATTGTATTTTTTGACATAGTCCTCACTGACCACTAAGGTGAACGCTGCACCATCCGAGGTCTGAGAAGAATTACCTGCCGTGACGACACCTCCTTTTTTGAAAGCTGCTCTTAGTCTGGCTAAGCCTTCCATAGACGTGCCTCTTCTTAGTCCTTCATCTGTATCTACCGTATGCGTATGCGTCATTCTCTTATTGTTCTTGACGAATACCTCCTCTATTTCGATAGGAACGATCTCGTCTTTGAACTTTCCGCCATCTATGGCATCGGCTGCTTTCTGGTGAGAATCTACAGAAAACTGATCTGCTTGCTCTCTTGTCACTTCATACTTAGCCGCGACAGCTTCTGCAGTCGCACCCATGCTGACATGATAATTGATATTCTCTGCATTGGCTTTGTAAGATGGAGCGAGCTTATAGCCAGTCATGGGTATCATGCTCATGCTCTCCGTACCACCAGCAACATAGGCATGCCCGAAGCCTGCCTTAATCTTACCAACCGCCATACTGATCGCTTCCAGACCAGACGCACAGTAACGATTAATGGTAATACCTGGCACCTCTTTACCCAAGGCTCTAGCTGAGATAAGTCGACCGATCTGTAGTCCCTGCTCACCCTCTGGATTAGCGCATCCGACGATGACATCATCGACAAGCTTGGGATCTAAGTCTGGCACCTGACTCATGAGATGCTTGATGACATCTACAGCGAGGTCATCTGATCTATAATTTTTGAATCCACCTTTCTTAGCTTTAGCAACGGCGGATCTATATCCTTTGATTATATATGCTTCCATAATTAATTTCTTAGCGGTTTGTTATGCATAAGAATGTGTTGTATTCTGTCTAATGTTTTTTGGTTACCCAGCAGACTCAAGAATGCTTCTCTTTCTATATCTAATAAGTACTGCTCACTTACTGCTTGTCTTTCCGTAAGGTCACCTCCACAGATGACGTAAGCCACCTTGCGGGCAATCTCGACATCATAGTCTGACATATACTCACCGAGTCTAAACTCATTGATCGCAGTATATAGTGCAGATAATCCTGTCCTACCCATGACCTTGATGTCGTTACGTGGTACAGGCGCGACAAAGTCCTTAGCCATCTCTATGACCTTGGCTTTGGCCTTGGCGATGTTGTGTGCGGTATTGACTGAGACCTCATCTTTGGTCTTATCTAATAGGTTGTAATCATAAGCCTCCCATGCGGATGTCGCGACTGTCGCTGTGGCGATGGGCTTAAAGTGTTCTATCAGTGTCGGTATCTGCACATCTCCCTCAAAGTACTTATCTGATACCCTGACAGCCATCTCCTTAGTGCCGCCACCACCTGGCAATAATCCCACACCGACCTCTACTAATCCGATATATGACTCTGCGGCGTATACACCCGCGTTACAGTGCATAGAAATCTCACATCCACCACCGAATACATAACCCTGTGTCGCTACGACTACGGGTATCTTAGATGTACGACATAACATCGTCAGTTGCTGAAAATCATCGACCATCTTATCTAAGGCGTCAAAGTTTTTCTGCATGGCTTGCATGCCGACATTCATGAGATTAGCACCGACTGTAAAGTTCTTAGCATTATTACCAATGACGATACCTTTCCATCCTTCTTCTTCCGCCTTTCTGATAGCATCATGTATCGCCGTACCGATGCCTTCTCCTATCGCATTACTCTTACTGCGGAACTCGACGCACATCACACCGTCACCTATATCGTGGACTGTACATTCGCCGTTTTTGATAATCGGCGCATTGCCTCTGATGGCATCTAATACTATGTTGTTTTCACCGCCAGGGATGCTCTGATAAGCATCTGCCTGTAAGCTATAATATTGTCTCTGACCGTTTTCTATTTTATAAAAAGAATCCACTCCTTTCTCATCCAACTTAGTTACCCAGTCTGGTACTGCTTCTCCACATTCTTTGATAATCTCTATACCTTTTTTGAGTCCTAACTTATCCCAATACTCGAATGGTCCATACTCCCACATATAACCTGCTCTCATGGCATCATCCACAGAATAGATCTCGTCAGAAATCTCTGGTACACGGTGCGCCGCATAAGCGAAAAGAAAAGCAAAGTATTCTTTCAGAAATTTGTTTTCTCTCTCGTCTCCGTCTACGAGGGTGTTGATTCTCTTAGAGAATATCTCGATGCCCTTGGCCTCTTTGACGGCAGCTAATTTGGGTCTGATAGATGGCTCATACTCCAGAGTCTTTAGATTGAGCGCATTGATGATTCTTTTGCCTTTGTCATCTCGGTTGTTGGTCTTTTGGTAAAAACCTTGTCCTGACTTATCTCCGAAAAACTTATTTGACAATAAGAACTCCATGTACTTAGGCTCAGGTGCCGATTTGATGGCATCTAAAAATTCGTCACCCTCCGTATTAGCCAGTATAAACTTAGTCACCTTATCACTGGTGTCTATGCCGACGAGATCTTGCAGTCTGTACTGCGCTGTCTTAGGTCTTCCGATGAGCGGACCCGTTATGGCATCGACCTCCTCTATACGCATCTCATATTTGTCAGTCAGCTGGACCAGTTTGACACCTGAGGCGACACCTATTCTATTACCTATAAATCCTGGCGTATCTTTGCATAACACAGATTTCTTACCCAGATTGACCTCTCCAAAATTCATAAAGAAATCAATAACATCTGGTGAAGTCCCCGTATGCGGAATCACCTCAAACAATGGGAGATACCTCGGTGGATTAAAAAAGTGCGTACCACAAAAATGCTTTTGGAACTCCTCGGAGCGTCCTTCGACTAGTAGATTGATCGGAATACTGGACGTATTAGACGTAACGAGTGAGCCTGCTTTTCTGTGAGCCTCTACTTTCTCGAATATCTTTTTCTTGATGTCCAGATTTTCGATGACGACCTCTATGATCCAATCGGCATCCGCGATTTTGTCAAAATCATCATCAAAGTTGCCAGTCTGTATTCTGCTGGCGAAGCCTTTAGCATATAATGCAGCAGGTTTTGACTTGAGGGCTTTTTTTAGTGCGCCATCGACGATGGCATTTCTTTTGGCCCTATTCTTTTTGTCTTCGTCACTAAGGTCAAAAGGAACGATATCAAGCATCACGACATCCATACCAATATTGGCCAGATGACATGCAATACCCGCTCCCATTACACCAGAACCAAGTACTGCTGCTTTCTGTAATCTGTATTTCATATAGTGTTTATAAATTGGAATTTATCCAAGGTAATACTTCTTACCTGTGTCTTGTAATATTTTATAATAATGTAAGTCCTGCGCGCTGATACGGAATTATACCAGCACTGCATTATCTTCCACGATGGTAATACTTTCAGGATTCATTAAGATGTCTTGGAGACCTTTGTTTTTGGACAACTCATATTTGAAGAAATATTTCATCGTGTCTATCTTACTTACGTAGAAAGACTGGTCGTAGTTCAATTGGTCCGTCAGCAAGGCCGTCTTAGCGACGGTCGCCATATTGAGCCATTGCCATGCCATCACAACATTACTCATATACTCCATGAATATCGTCGCATCTGCAATGTATCTCTCATTCTGACCTTTCATAGCATACTGTAAGAGGTGCATCAGCGTTCCTTCCAGTTCTTTGGAGGCATCCTTGAGCTGGTTAGCATACGGCTGTAAGGCATCGTAGTTGCTTGCCGCTTTTATCGTTTCTATGACCTCTTTGGTCAATAGTTTCATCGCCTGACCATTTTTCATGACGACTTTTCTACCGAGAAGATCGAGCGATTGTATACCCGTCGTCCCTTCATATAATGATGTGATACGAATGTCTCTATAATACTGCTCCAGCGGAAAATCTGTACAGAAACCATAGCCACCCAATATCTGCAGACCATTACTGATAGATGTCTGTCCCATCTCTGATGGATAGGTCTTAGTAATCGGTGTCAATATCTCGAGTAGGTCATGATACTTTTCTCTCTCTTCCTCAGTCTCTGCGACCTTGGAGAGATCGTGATACTTGGATGTGAGCATGACGAGTGCTAGCGATCCTTCTGTCACCGCTTTTTGTAAGAAGAGCATTCTTCTGACGTCAGGGTGATTGATTATTGTGGTCTGTGCTTCGTTGACATTTTTTTGTCCACCAGATGTAATTCTCCTTCCTTGGGGTCTTTCTTTAGCATATTGCAAGGAGGCATGATAGGCTGCCGTTGCGATAGATGTTGCAATACCGCCTACATCTATACGTGCGCCATTCATCATCTGGAACATATACTTGAGACCCTTGTTCTCTGTACCGACTAACCACGCCTTGCAATCGTCTTTTTCTCCGAATGCCAGATGCGTCGTACAGTATCCTCTCTGTCCCATCTTCTGAAAATCTCCCGCCGTGATTACATCGTTACTCTCTAATGAGCCATCTTCTTTGATCCTATTTTTAGGTACGACGAATAGTGATATACCCTTAGTCCCTGCTGGTGCACCATCTATTCTGGCCAGCAATAAGTGTATAAAGTTGTCACAATGCTCATGATCTCCACCACTGATAAATATCTTTTGTCCTTTGATAGAATAACTGCCGTCATTGTTAGGTGATGCTGATGTGACGATGTCTGATAGAGAAGAACCCGCCTGAGGCTCCGTCAGACACATCGTACCGCCCCATTTACCAGCCAACATGTTAGGCACATATTTGTCCTTAAGCTCTTGTGATCCGAATGTAATAATCAGATTAGCCGCACCACCTGTAAGTCCTGTATAACCTGGTAGACTGTTGTTAGCTGACTGCGTTATGTGCGCTAGTGTATGATGTATAAGATGCGGCAACTGTATACCACCAATCTCATAATCAAAAGTTGCCCCAATGTGACCATTTTCTCCAGCGACTCTCATCATCTCGCCCACAGCCGGGTGGGTATATATCTTTCCATCTTCGTATCGACATGGATCTTCGTCCATCTCTTTGAAGTAAGGAAAAAGAGACTTATCAGAATAATCCTTGATAGAATCTAATAATATCTCAAAACTTTCTTTATCGTGGTCTTGATATCTTTCGTACTGCACTAAACTTTCGGCATCCATGACATCAAATAATGTGAACTTGACATTATCCATGCTTACATACTCTGACATATTGCTATTTTTTTGTTTAAAGATAAATATAAAAATGACATGGTGTCATCTTTTGTTATAAATTTATGTCAAGAAATAAAGAATTGTCATGGAAGCGGTAGGAAAAAGAGCACAGAACAAGCGCATGATGCGCGAGAACCTAATAGTCAAAGCGAGGGAATTGTTCACGGCGAAGGGCTTTGAGTTTACGACGGTGGCGGATATCGTAGAGGCCTGCAATATCGGTCGCGGTACTTTTTATAACTATTTCGATGATGTCAAAGAGATCTTTGATGCCGTCGTCAATGATATCAATGCCCGTATGCTCGAGCACATGGAGCGTAACAAAAAGGAGGTCAAGGGTATCTATAATATACTCTACACCTCATTTATCAATTACTTTGAGTTTGTCTCGCAGATCGACCTAAAGAAATTTCACGAAAAAAACTTGTCTTATATACGGAGTACCACCTATGGTAGTGATGCCGTCCAGTCCCTAATCCGACAGCTACAGCAAGACCTCAAAAACGAGGATGCCACCTGCGACTTCCGCGAGGACTACGAGATAGAACTACTCAGTTACATCATGGTCGGTGCCCCCGCCGAGCTTTTCCTTAACTCCCTCATCATCAAAAATGAAGTCTCTAACAAACAGATGGCCTCTTTTCTGGCTAAGCTGATATCTAATTCTTACAGGAAGTAGGGGTGGGAGACTATTTGGTGTATGTTGTTATCTTACCATGATTTAGGGAATACTCCGTCATAATAGCGTTGTGAGGAGTTTCTTATTGACCCATATTCACAGTTAAGTTACCTCCTAAAGCTTTAATTACTTTATGTATCGTTTCAAACTGAGGTTTCGAACCTTTTGATAATGCCTTATAAAGACTTGGCCTACTCATGCCTGTTTGATTTGCTATGTTTGTCATTCCCTTTGCCTTTGCTATGTTTCCAATTGCATTAATCAGATCCTCAGTGTTTCCCTCTTCTAATGCATTGTTTAAAAACTCCTCAATCATTATTTCATTCTCCAAGTATTCTGCAACCTCAAATTTTGATACTTTAATTTTTGACATATTATTTTCTTGATTTATAATTCTTAAGAATTGTACGTGCCCTTTTGATGTCGTTTGATTGGCTTGTTTTTATACCACCGTTTATTAGAAGGACTATTGTATTTCCTTGTTTGAATAAGTAAACTCTGTATCCTTTAGCGTAGTGAATTCTAAGCTCTCTTATTTCTCCACCAATTGATTCGCAATCACCAAAATTACCTTGCTCTTGTATTCGTTGAATTCGAAGTAGAATTTTAGCTGCGGCTCTTTTGTCTCTTAGATTCCTTAACCACTTATCAAATTCATCTGTTTTGAGTATTTCGTACACACTACAAATGTATTCATTCGGAGACACTTTTTCAAGTGTTTTTTATAGGAATATTAGTCAACAGTTTATATTTAGGAACTGGTTTGGTAGTCTTTTTGTTTTGTTTAAATTCCTCACAACGGTCTGTGCAATTGCCACCAAACTTGAAAATATCTGTATTCTCAAAAGAAATATTCCAATCCCTGTCTTATGGCAATAGGTTCTGCTAACTTGTTTATATGCGGTATACATGTTAATTGTTCTAGTGGTCGTAATCCCGAGATAAGCTCAAAGATACAGTTGCGTACACAATTGCAAAAGTCTTGTTTCTGTTTAAATTACCACTCTTGACAAAATAGCTCACCTAACCTCACCCCTCATAATGATCATCCCAGTGCTTAGGCTTGGGATCGCGTAACTTACCGACGGACTTACCGACGACCATGGAGACGGCGGCATCTCCTGATACATTGATCGTGGTGCGGAGCATATCGAGTGGTCTGTCTACCGCAAAGATCAGTGCGAGACCCACCATCAAGACCTCCTTTGGTACATTAAGAGCTTCTAGTATGGCGACGAGCATGACCATGCCTGCGCCAGGGACAGCCGCAGAGCCTATAGAGGCCAAGGTGGCCGTAAGTACGATGGAAAGTTGGGCCGTGAGACTAAGCTCAAAGTTCATAGCCTGACAGATGAATACGGCAGCGACGGCCTGATAGAGGCTGGTGCCATCCATATTGATAGTGGCGCCGACAGGACACACGAAACTGGTAACTTCCTTATCGACTCCGAGATGCTCTTCTACTCTTTCCATGGTAACGGGTAGGGTCGCTGCGGAAGAACTTGTTGAGAACGCTAATAACTGGGCTGGACTGATCCCTTTAAGGAAGAAGCTCGGACTCTTACCGACATAGATCGTGACGATAAGTAAGTAGACACCTATCATGCATAGTAGACCTGCTATAACGGTAAGACTATACATGGCAAGTGCGGCAAAGACATCTGGATTAGTCGTCTCCGCGATCAGAGAGGCCAGTAGAGCGAATACGGCATAAGGTGCCATCAGCATAATGAGGTCTATCATTTTCATAATGACATCATTAAGACTATCGAAAAAGTCCTTAAGTGGTTTGCTCTTTTTTTCTTCTACTAAAAGCAGGGAGATGCCAAATAGTATGACGAAAAATATGACCTGAAGCATGTTCCTGTTATTAGAACTGGCAGAGAAGATGTTGTCAGGAACCATGTCTACGACAAACTGCAGAGGTCCTTTAGCTTTCTGATCTTGTGCTGAGTCAAATCTTTTAGTGGCACTGGTGTTATAGGCTTCGTTGAGTTGTTGTACGGTTTCTTCGCTGATGCTGTTGCCCGGTTGTACGATATTGACCAAGGTAAGACCTATAGTAATAGCGATGATCGTGGTCATTATGTATATAATGATTGTCCGTAGACCCATTCTGGAGAACTTAGCAATGTCCTTGAGATCGGAGATGCCTTTGATAAGGCTAGCTATAATTAGTGGGATGGCAATCAACTTGAGTAACTTGATGAATATAGTCCCCACTGGCTTGACCCAATCTATGATAAATGTCTTGCCACTATCGAACTGACTGAGGGCTAACCCCGCAATGACACCCAATAACATACCGATCAATATCTTCCAGTGTAGCGCTAATTTTTTCATCATACCTTTTATATGAATCCAAAATAATCAATAAGACTTGGAAATGAGAATAAAGTGCGCGGATTACGCTTTGATGGCGCGTATCATCTCACGCTTTTTGCCGGGTCCATTGAGAGATTCTAATTTATATCCTAATGATCTGAGCATCCGCTTAAAGGCGCCTTTGGCGCAATAGGTGACCAAGACGCCATAGGGATTAAGGGCGTCGTATATCTTCTGGTGGAGTGGGGCTTCCCATAGCTGGCCCTGACATTGGGGTGCAAAGGCATCATAGTATATAACATCATATTTCTGATCAAAATCGTAGGTCATCACATCGGCGTTCACTTTTTTATAATCAAAAAGATCTGATAAGTCGTGGCGTGTGTCCCATACGGACTGATGCATGGACGAGAATAAGGGATCATCGGGAAAATAATTAAGCTCATCCAGTATGGTGGAGTCCACAGGATCAGTCTCTATGCCTGTATAAGATACACGGACATTGAGTCTCTCGCATTCTTGATAAGTCAGAAAAGCATTGAGCCCTGTACCGAAGCCCATCTCAAAAACAGAGATATGCTTATAATGATGCCTTACCTTGTAATAAAGACCTGATATAATAAATACATGGATGGATTCCTCCAGTGCCCCATAGATAGAATGATAATGCGCATTATACTTTTGGCTAAATACGGTGTGCGAACCATCCTGTGAGGTGACAAGCTCTTGCAATGATCTTGGGCGCTATGGACTGATTAGATGGCCTTGATGACTGTCGGGATTATCTTAAAGTTGTTAGGACAACCGACACCTTTTTTTGCACAAGAAGTAAAAACTGACATGACGAGCAGTAAAGTGCAAACTTTGACCAGACTTTTTAAATATTTTCTTTTCATTTGAGTTTCATTTTCCATTATCCTAATGGATCGTGGTGCAAATATATTACCATCCCAAGCATTTTGTCAATATATCCATATATAAAATAAATCTAATATGAGATACCACCTGATCGCCATAGGCGGTCGCGTTATGCACAATGTCGCCATAGACCTACAAGATATGGGGCACATCGTGACGGGATCTGATGACGAAATATATAATCCGTCGAGGGATAGACTCGCCTCTTATGATCTGCTGCCTGATAAGATGGGGTGGGATGCGGAGAGGATCACGGAGGACATGGATGCCATTATTCTGGGCAAACATGCACGTGATGATAACCCAGAGTTAGCCAGGGCGCAGGCACTGGGCTTGCCTATATACTCTTTCCCAGAATTTATAAGCAAAAACTCTAAGGCGACGCAGCGCGTCTGTGTCGCGGGTAGTCATGGCAAGACCTCGACGACGGCGATGATTATGCATGTGCTGAGGCACAATGGGTTGGATTTTGATTATCTCGTGGGGGACAGTCTGGAGGGTTTCGGTAAGATGGTCAAGATCTCTGATGCGGATATATTAGTCGTGGAGGGGGATGAGTACCCCAGCTCTTGCATAGATAATAGGGCTAAGATGATCCATTATCAGCCTAATATCTCTGTCATCACAGGTCTGGCGTGGGATCATGTCAATATCTATAAGACTTACGAAGACTACAAGGATGCCTTTAGGTCTTTTTTGTCTCTGATGGAGCGGGATGCTGTCTGTTTTTTCGATCAGACAGATGCGGAACTGGTCAAGATGATGGCTACAGAGCACTTTCCCTGTATCAGAACGGGCTATTACCCATTGGATCAAAACAAAAAATCGCAGGTCGTCCGCGAGGATCAGGTCTATAATATCAATGTATTTGGTAGGCATAATTTGCTCAATATGCATGCGGCACTCCACTCTTGCAAGAGTCTGGGGATAGAGGAGGAAGCCTTTTTTGAGGCCATCGCCTCCTTTACGGGAGCGGCGAATAGACTGGAGAAAATATATGAGAGTACATCGCATATCGTGTATAAAGACTTCGCCCATGCCCCTTCCAAATGCCGCGCTACAGTAAATGCCGTCAGATCCCAGCATCCCAATAAGAAAATCAAAGGAATACTGGAGTTACATACCTTCAGCAGTCTTAATAAAGACTTTCTACCTCACTATAGTGGATCGCTGGATGGATTAGATATGGCGGCAGTGCTCTATGATCCCCATGCGATGGCTATGAAAAAGATGCTCCTTTTTGATAAATCAGTGGTGTCTGATGCCTTTGGCTATGAGGGATTACTGGTGCTCAATGAGCGCGCAGAACTGGAAGATTACCTGACTAACGGAGAGGCAGACATCATCCTTATTATGAGCTCTGGTAACCTCGCAGGAATGGATATGGGGGCTTATATAGATTCGTTAAAATAGGTATCTTTATTGCAAGTAAATATTTAGTATCAAGTATTACTTTTAATAAAAATGATAATCAATTCTAAAATATCGAGAGTCTCTTTTTTGGGTCCTTGTTCATTTTTTTCAATCGCAAAAAAAACGAACCAAAAAATGCTTGGACAGCTAAACCGCTCCGCGTACCTGTCCGGCCACGCTCAACTAATTTCTTGAAATCGTGTTAGATTTATCATTGTTTATCTACAAGTAACTAATAAAAGAAAAACAGCAATTTTTATAAAAAAATAATATGTCAAGAATAATAACACTAAGGGATGCACTGAGAGAAGCCATGTCAGAAGAGATGCGTCGTGATGAGACGGTTTTCCTGATGGGCGAAGAGGTAGCGGAGTATAATGGCGCCTATAAGGTGAGTAAGGGGATGCTGGATGAGTTCGGTCCTAAGCGGGTTATAGATACGCCGATAGCGGAACTGGGATTTGCAGGGATTGGTGTGGGTGCAGCGATCAATGGTCTGCGTCCGATAGTGGAGTTCATGACATGGAATTTTGCGGTATTGGCCTTTGATCAGATCGTCAATAATGCAGCCAAGACGCTTGCACAATCGGCTGGAGAATACAAGTGTCCTATCGTCTTCCGTGGCCCGTCGGGATCGGCAGGTCAGCTAGCGCAGCAGCATTCTCAGACTTTTGAGAGCTGGATGGCTAATGTGCCAGGGCTTAAGGTTATCTCCATCATAGACCCTTATGACTCTAAGGGACTGATGAAATCCGCCATCAGAGACGATGATCCGGTATGTTTTATGGAGTCGGAGATATCTTATGGTATCAAAGGCGAAGTCCCAGAAGAAGAATACCTCGTCCCGATAGGCAAAGCCAAAGTTAAAAGAGAAGGCACCGATGTCACGCTCGTCTCTTATAATAAGATGATGCTCGTCGCCATGAGTGCTGCCGAAGAACTGGCTAAAGAAGGCATCTCTGCCGAGGTCATAGACCTACGGACGATCAGACCACTGGATCACGAGACCATCGTAGAGTCTGTCAAGAAAACCAATAGACTGGTCGTCGTAGATGAGTGCTGGCCGTTCGCTGGGGTGTCTGCGGAGATCGCTTACGAGATACAGAAATATGCCTTTGATTATTTGGATGCGCCTGTGACGCGGGTCAATTCTGCGGATACCTCGCTGCACTATGCGCCGACTTTCGTAGAGGAATTTTTACCTAATCCGACTAAGGTTATCAAGGCGGTCAAAGAGGTACTGTACGTGGGAGCGTAAGGACATACTAAGAGGAAAGAGTTCCTTCTGAATATTCTGAAAGTAACAGGCCAAAGGGAAAAGTTACTCTTAATATCCCTTTATGTTTTTTCATCTCGACCTTGTGGAGAGATCTCCAGATTTCTATTTCCACTGACTTAAGATTTTTCGACAAGCTCAAAATGGAAAAAAATATTGAGCCAGAGCATATTCATTTATGCCATTGTCTACGTCCTTGCCGACAATAATACTTAAGGAAGATTGCTGGCGAAGACGCCAGCAAGGGCAGAGGATCGCGTCCTTAGACCGTTCATTAATCCGTCTGTAGAGAGTATATTTTAGTCCGCAGCTTGGTTATGAAATAACCATGAGCATTTAATATAGGAACTGAAGGAATAAAGCAGAGCAAAAAGACCTTTTAATAAGCTAACGCTTTGGTTATTTTGGGTCAATGCCAAAGTAGCATACCAAGAGGAAAGAGTTCTTTCTGAATATCCCTACATAAGAAAAAAATGATGTACCTTATTGCAAGCTGGGATGCCCTATGCTAATAATGATGCTGTACCTAGATGTCAGCCATTTTTTGTCCGCATCTCACCACGGAAGATCAAAAAAATAATGAGCGAAGAACAGAAAAAACAACTCGAACAACAACTCTGGAATATAGCCAATACTTTGAGAGGTAAAATGAATGCGGATGAGTTCCGAGATTATATATTAGGATTTATCTTTTATAAATATCTATCGGAGAAAATAGACATCTATGCTAATAGCATACTCCAACCAGATGGCATCCTATTCACAGATGTAAATGAAGAGACAGAAGAAGGGCAAGAGTACATCGAAGCGGTACGAGAAGAAGCCTTAGAAAAATTAGGCTACTTTCTCAAACCCTCCGAACTCTTTAGCCAAGTCGCCAAAAGAGGAAACTATGATAAAGAAGGGAAACCCTTAGTCAAAGAAGAAGAGACAAATTATGGCTCTGCATCTAATTTCATACTCGAAGACTTACAAAAAATCCTCATTAATGTCCAGAACAGTACCATGGGTACGGAGAGCGAAGACGACTTTGATAATCTCTTTGAGGATATGGACCTTAACTCGACTAAGCTGGGAAAAACGCCAGAAGCCAGAAATGAGATTATAGCCAAAGTCCTCGCCCATCTGGATCAGATAGATTTCAAATTAGAACATACAGAACTGGACGTACTAGGTGATGCCTACGAATACCTGATAGGAAAATTTGCCAGTGGAGCAGGTAAGAAAGCAGGAGAGTTCTATACGCCACAAGAGGTAAGTATCATATTAGCTAAGATCGTGACGACGGGTAAGCAAAGACTCCGATCTGTCTATGATCCCACCTGTGGGAGTGGCTCACTGCTCTTGCGTGTGTCTAAGGAAGTGGATGAGGTCAATAACTTCTATGGACAAGAACTCAACCGTACGACCTACAACCTAGCGCGGATGAATATGATCCTACATGATGTCCATTATAGAAAATTTGACATCAGGCAAGAAGATACCTTAGAGCATCCGCAGCACTTAGATCATCGCTTTGAGGCTATAGTTGCTAATCCGCCTTTCTCTGCTAACTGGTCCTCTAATCAGCTCTTTATGAGTGATGACCGATTTGGCCAATATGGCAAGTTAGCACCTAAGAGCAAAGCTGATTTTGCCTTTGTGCAGCACATGATCTATCATCTGGCGGATAATGGTCAGATGGCGGTGGTGCTGCCTCACGGTGCACTGTTCCGTGGCAGTGCGGAGGCACATATCAGACGTTATCTTATAGAAGAGAAAAATATGCTGGATGCCGTGATAGGTCTACCCGCTAATATCTTCTATGGTACCAGCATACCGACATGTATCCTTGTATTTAAGCAATGTAGAGAACATCCTGATGATGTTCTTTTTATAGATGCCAGTGCACACTACGAGAAGGTAAAAACTCAAAACATACTACGCACTGAGGACATCAGTAAGATCATAAGCACCTACCGCAACCGCCTCACAGAAGACAAATATAGCTACGTCGCCACCATGGACGAAATAGCCGAAAACGACTATAACCTCAATATCCCTCGCTATGTCGACACCTTTGAGGAAGAAGAGCCGATAGATATAGACGCCGTAGCAACCGAAATCCAAAATCTGGACAAAGAACTAAAAGCCACCGATGCCCTAATTGCCTCTTTCTGCAAGGAATTAAACATCAAAACTCCATTCTAAAATGAAAACCGAAATAAAAATCATACAATCAATAAATCCTAAAAATCCTAAGTCGGACAAGCGATGAAGCAGGAAAAGAAATCAATACCGGAGTTGCGGTTTCCTGAGTTTGAGGGGGAATGGGTGGAAACGACCTTAGGAAATCTCGGTCGAATAATTAACGGTTTAACGTATTCGCCAAAAGATGTGGATAAAAATGGAGTCCTCGTTTTACGTTCTTCTAATGTACATCGCAAACAGTTAGTATTTGAAGATAATGTATTTGTGAATGTTGATTCATATAATCCAGTGGTTGAAAATGATATACTTTTAGTAGTGAGAAATGGCAGTAGAAGACTTATAGGAAAGTGTGCCATAATAGACAAGAAATATGAAGGTTTGGCATTTGGAGCGTTTATGTCAATTTATAGAAGCCAAAACAATAGGTTTCTCATTCAATGGTTTTGGGGCAACGATTTTAAAAGGGAAGTCCATAAAAATCTTGGAGCAACCATAAACTCAATTAATGGATCAAATCTTAAAAAATTCAAACTGTGCCTTCCCTCCCTCCCCGAACAACAAAAAATCGCCTCCTTCCTGACCGCGATTGACAGCCGTCTCCAAGCCTTAGAAAAAAAGAAGAGCCTCTTAGAGCAATAAAAGAAAGGGGTGATGCAGGGGCTTTTTCGTCGGAACCATGATTCTAAGGATTCTTATGATAACCATGATTCCTATAAATCAACTAATCAAGATCATCAAGGAAATCTGGAAAAATCAAGGTTCAGACAGTTACGCTTCAAAGATGAAGATGGGAAGGATTTTCCAGCGTGGGAGGAGAAGAAGTTAGGGGAGGTTGTTTTAAGTTATCGACTTGGAGGTAATTATAAAAATGCAGAAAAAAAATCACAAATACCTCTTATAAAAATGGGGAATATAGGCAGGGGAAATATAGTTTTAGACAAGCTGTATTATGTGGATAACACTCAAAAAATAAATAGGTACGATGTTCTCAGATTAAACGATTTATTATTTAATACTAGAAATACGTTAGAATTGGTAGGTAAGGTAGCACTTTGGAGAAATGAACTCGAATACGCCGTTTATAATTCAAACCTGATGCTTCTTACGTTCCAAAACAATATATTCATGAATTATAGAATGAACTCATATGAAGGAAGAAAAGAAATTAGAAGATATGCAATCGGTACAACTAGTGTAGCTGCAATTTATACTAGAGACTTACTTAAACTTGAACTAAAGATCCCTTCATCCCTCCCAGAACAAACCCACATCGCCAATTTCCTCACCACCCTTGACAAAAAAATAAAACTAGTAGATGCGCAAATCGAGAAGACAAAGGCGTATAAGAAGGGTTTGTTGCAGAAGATGTTTGTCTGAACTATGATTTTTTTTTTGTGATGATATGATAGACTATGATTAAGGAGCAATATAAATATTCGGACTTAACATCGAAGATTATCGGATGTGCGATGGCGGTTCATTCTGGTCTTGGCAATGGATTTCAAGAAATTATTTACCAAAGAGCGATGGAAATCGAAATGCTCGATCATGGGATTTCCTTTGCCAGAGAGTTCGAAATGCCAATTTATTATAAGGAGAAAGAGATAGGTACAAGGAGAGTTGATTTTCTTGTGGAAGGTGTTGTTTCGGTTGAACTTAAGGCCATTATACAACTCCAAGATGTCCACTTAGCTCAAGCAATTAATTATCTTGAAGCCTATGATTTAGAAATTGGTTTATTGATCAATTTTGGAAGCAAATCACTTCAGTTTAAGAGATTGTCAAACAAATCATTTAAGCAAAAAAATCAGGGCAATCCCAAAATCAAATAAAATCATAGTTCAGACCATATATGAGTACGCAGCCAGAACAAGTATTGGAAAATCAATTAGTCGCTCAGCTTATTGCGCTGGGATATACGAAAGTCAGTATTCCTGACGAAGCCGCTTTACTAAGAAATCTAAAAACACAATTAGAGAAGCACAATAATATAGAGTTCACAGATAAGGAGTTTGAGCGGGTACTCAATATTCTCAGTAAAGGTTCTGTATTTGAAAAAGCGAAGACACTCAGAGAAAAGCAATACCTTGTCAGAGATAATGGAGATAACCTATACTTCGAATTTCTCAATACAGAACACTGGTGCCAGAACCAGTATCAAGTTACTCAGCAAGTCACCATCGAGGGTAGATATAAAAATAGATATGATGTCACCTTATTAGTCAATGGATTGCCCTTAGTACAAATAGAACTGAAAAAAAGGGGCTTAGAGATGAAGGAAGCCTTTAATCAGATTTGTCGGTATAAGCGTCATTCTTTTGGTAGCAATTCGGCCTTGTTTCAGTATGTCCAGGTATTTGTTATTAGTAATGGTGTCAATACGAGATATTACTCTAACAATCGATTGCAAGCACTCACATATAAGCAGACTTTTTACTGGACAGATAGGGATAACAAGCGGGAGACTAATATCCTTAATGGGTTTACGTCAGAGTTTCTGGAGCCCTGCCATATCTCTAAGATGATATGCAAGTACATCGTGCTTAATCAGACACGTAAGATACTGATGGTGCTGAGACCTTATCAGTACTATGCTGTAGAGAGTATTATAGAAAGGGTAAAAGGAGGAAACCATAATGGTTATATATGGCATACGACGGGATCTGGTAAGACTTTGACCTCGTTTAAGGCCAGTCAGATTATTATGAAAATGCCGCAGGTGAGAAAAGTGGTATTCGTTGTCGATAGGAAAGATCTGGATTATCAGACTAATAAGGAGTTTGATAGTTTCTCTAAAGGCTGCGTCAGTGATGTGGTCAGTACTAAGGACCTGGTAGCACAATTTGCTGATGATACTAAGCTCATCGTCACTACCATACAAAAACTCAATACCGCGATAAGCAAGAAAAAGTATCTCGGAAAGATGGAGGAACTTGTCGATGAGCGTATTGTATTCATTTTTGATGAGTGCCATAGGAGTCAGTTTGGAGAAACGCATAATCGGATCAAATCCTTTTTTAAGAATCACCAGATGTTTGGTTTTACGGGGACGCCGATCTTTAAGGATAATGCGATAAGTAATGAGCTAGGCAAGCGGACGACGAGAGAGCTTTTTGGCGAATGCCTCCATAAGTATGTTATCACGGATGCCATCAAAGACGAAAATGTCTTAAAATTTTCTGTCGAGTATGTAGGGAGATACAAGAAGAAAGACAGTGCCGCAGAAATAGATATAGAGGTAGAAGATATAGACAAGCGGGAACTGATGGAGTCTGATGCGCGATTAGAGAAAATAGTTAGTTACATATTGGCTAATCACGATCGGAAAACCCACAGAAGAGAATATACGGGCATGTTCTGTGTGGCTAGTACGGATATGTTAGTGAAGTACTATGATATTTTTTATCGTAAAAAACAAGAAGGAAAGCACAATCTCAAGATAGCTACGATATTTAGCTATGTCGCTAACGAGGTGGATGCAGATGCCCAGGGTTACATTCCCGAAGAAGTATCGGTGGTAGAAGAATCTCCAGCCTTATATGGAATGAATGCTCACAAGCGAGACAAATTAGAAAGCTACATAGGTCATTATAATGAGATGTTTGGTTCTAATTTTTCTACTAAGGATAGTCAGTCTTTTTATAACTACTATAATGACATCTCTAAGAAAGTCAAAGAGAAGAAGATTGATATTCTATTAGTCGTTAATATGTTTCTTACAGGCTTTGATAGTCCTCTACTTAATACCTTATACGTAGATAAAAATCTGAAGTATCACGGACTGATCCAAGCCTACTCCAGAACTAATAGAATAGTCAACGATAAGAAGTCACAAGGCAACATTGTCGTATTCAGAAATCTAAAAGTGGCAACCGATGAGGCCATAGAGCTTTTTTGCAATAAGGAAGCGATAGAGGAGATCATCATGAAGCCTTATGAGGACTATGTGCAGAAATTCGATGACGCCTATATCGCCTTACTCAAGATTACCCCTACGATAGATAGCGTAAATGATCTGGTTAGCGAAGAAGATGAGTTAGAATTTATAAGGGCATTCAGAGCCTTAATGCGTTTGAAAAATACGATGTCTACTTTTTCAAATTTTGATTGGGATGACTTAGCCATGAGTGAGCAATTGTTTAATGATTTCAGAAGCAAGTACTTAGATCTGTGGCACAAAGTAAAACATGATACAGCCAAAGAGAAGGCATCCATCTTAGACGATGTGGATTTTGAGCTAGAGCTTATACACAGAGACGAAATCAATGTAAGCTATATTCTTAAACTTCTTGCCAACCTCAAGGAGGCAAAAAAAGCAGAACAAGAAGCCAAGCGAAAAGAAATAGTCGACTTGCTCTTAGGAGAAGCGAATCTAAGAAGCAAAAGAGAACTGATAGAAAAGTTCATAGAGGAGAACTTACCTAAGATCAGAGACACAGAAGATATTCCAGATGAGTTTGAAAAATTCTGGTCAGTAGAGCAGCAAAAAGCCTTTGATAAGTTTGTGGAAGACGAAAACCTAATTTCGGATAAGACGCAAAAACTCATAGAGGACTACTTATTTGCAGAAAGAGAACCCTTACGAGATGAACTTCTAAAACTAAGGATAGAAGGAAGACCTCCGATAAGAGAGGCAAAATCAGTAGGAAATAGAATACTTAAGAAACTAATAAACTTCGTAGATACTTTTATAAACGGAATGGACCTATAAATAACCCATTAAGAGATGGTCTGCTACCTTATTTTGGCTAGAGGCTATGTATTTATGCTAAAAACACACCGTACCCCTACACATTAAACCTAAAGTGCATCACATCCCCATCCTGCACAGTATAGTCCTTACCTTCGACAGATAATTTTCCAGCATCGCGGCAGCCAGATTCTGAGCCGTGGGTGAGATAGTCATCATACTTGATCACTTCGGCACGGATAAATCCCTTCTCAAAATCGGTGTGTATGACACCCGCCGCCTGAGGAGCTTTAGAGCCTTTGCGGACGGTCCAGGCGCGGACCTCTTTTTCGCCAGCGGTAAAATAGGTGATGAGGTCCAGTAGGTCATAGCTGGAGCGGATGACGCGATTGACGCCAGGCTCAGAGAGTCCCATCTCACTGACGAATAACATCTTCTCCTCATAGTCTTCCAGTTGTGCAATTTCTTCTTCTATGCCTGCGGAGATAAGGATAACCTCGGCGTCCTCGTCCTTGACACACTCAGCGAACCGTTTAGTATGTTCGTTGCCGTCTTTGACGGAGTTTTCGTCCACGTTGCAGACGTAGAGGATGGGTTTGGCCGTGAGTAACATCAGTTCTTTGATGAGGGCCTTGCCATCGTCATCGGTCTCTATGATGCGCGCATTGGTTCCGGCCTCCATGTGGGTCAGTAGGTTTTGT
Source organism: Saprospiraceae bacterium (assembly GCA_020628095.1). Classification (GTDB taxonomy): domain Bacteria; phylum Bacteroidota; class Bacteroidia; order Chitinophagales; family Saprospiraceae; genus RFSX01. The sequence goes on along the minus strand of JAHDFP010000016.1, from coordinate 68,884 downwards.
GCGACTTCTACCATTTTGGCATCTTTGGGATTGCCGGATTTGGCTTGTTTCTTTAGTTTTTCCAGTTTCTTTTCGACTGTCTCTATATCCTTAAAGAGTAGCTCGGTATCTATGATCTCCTTATCACGCACTGGATCGACGGACCCATCCACATGGATGACATTATCATTATCAAAGCATCTGACGACATGGGCAATGGCATCGACCTCACGGATATTAGCTAAGAACTGGTTGCCGAGGCCTTCGCCCTTGCTGGCACCTTTGATCAGACCAGCGATATCGACGATCTCTACGGTGGTGGGGACGACTTTCTGCGGGGAGACGAGTTCTGCCAGTTTGGTCAGTCGCTCGTCAGGGACTGTGATGACGCCGACATTAGGCTCTTTGGTAGCAAAGGGATAATTGGCAGCCAACGCTTTCGCATTGGTCAGCGCATTGAATAGGGTAGATTTTCCGACATTAGGCAGACCCACGATTCCACAGTACAACGGCATATAATTTTTGTTTTTTGCGACGCAAATATATCGTTATATGCATATCCGTGACTGTACCTCATGGATAATTATGTCAAAATTATTATGAATCAAAGACTTCTGGTTAGTTTCATGTTTTTCTATTCCTTCGTTCATTTTTTTCAGTCGATAAAAAAATGAACCAAAAACCTGCCTGACTTACCGTCAGGTAGGCAGGAATCTTGTCGTCTCCTAGGCTCTCCACTGTGCCGCCCCCTCGGCCCACTGGATACGACGTGGCTCTGCTTCTTTTTATGTTGTTTTTCATCTTGACCATGTGGAGGGATCTTCAGAGTTACATTTCAAGTACTTAAGATTTTTCGACAAGCTCAAAATGAAAAAAAAAGGAAAAGAAAGCGGGAGGCCGGACAGGTACGCGGAGCGGTTTAGCTGTCCAAGCATTTCCTGCCTGACTTACCGTTAGGTAGGCGGGTTTGGTTGGTTTTTTTTGCGAATGAAAAAAATGAACGGAAGTAATGAGACACCAATACCAATTTCTGCTAGTAACAATATTAAAGACCTTACTAAATCTGATGGTTAGGTCATATAGGCTTAAAATTTTTCGATAAGCTCAAAATGAAAAATTAATTAAAATCAAATGTGCCTGTAGATACTAATTGGCACTTCTTCTTTTTTGATGTCTTAATCATACTTTTACATCTCAACGCTCTATGGAATGAATTACCTCGCACATGCCTACTTATCTTGCTCTGACGAAGACCTGTTACTGGGTAATCTGATGACGGATTTTATGCGTAAGAGTGAGGAGAAAAATTATCAAGGGCGTGTACTGGAAGGCATCCAGGTCCATCGCGAGATAGATAGCTTTACGGATAAGCATCCCGCTTCACTGGAGCTAAGGAACATGCTGCGAAAGAGGCACGATAAGTATTCTTCTGTGGTTGTGGATTTGATTTGGGATTACTATTTGTGTCTGCATTGGTCGGATTATTCTGGTCGGAATTTGACGCTTTTTGTGACAGAAATCTATGAGCTATTGTTGCGTAGAAGGACCGAGTTGCCGCACAGATTTGAGAGTCGCTTGGACAATATGATCGAGGCGGATTTTCTGCTATCTTATAGTAGTCTGGACCGTATGCGATCAGCTCTGGAGTGGATGGATAACCGGGTCAAATACCAATCTAATTTTGTCGGTGCGATAGATGATGTGAAGGAACACGGTGAGGTATTTGACGGTCTGTTCAGGTCATTTTTTCCTGATCTTATAGAGTTAGTAGATGGTCTATGTAATTGTTAGTCAGCGTCTTATCCCTCGAAGTGGAATGATATAGTCAACGCACGAGAGGTGATCTTATCTATCACAGTGGATTCTACTTTGCTGTTATTGAGTATGTGGATATTGCCGATACCATGCGAAAACTTAATCTCCGGTGAGAAGATAAAGAATGGAAAAAACATCTGCATCCCGACACCTATCTCAAACTGGAAATCATGCGGCGATATCTGGATAAATTTAGAGAGATTTTCTTCCCGTAGTCTAGAGTTAGTTGCGACGTCATAACTGTATTTCAATCCTGACACGACGAAGAGCCTTTTGTCTTTATACGGCTCTGATTTGAATCGTAATAGCAAAGGAAGCTCCAAGAATACAGATTCTACTTTTTCGAATGTTTGTACAGGTAGTTTTGTATCGAGGTCTATCCTGTCATATATTAAGCGTCTCTCAGAAAAAGCAAAACCGGGTATAATCCTAAAATCAAAGTATTGACCTATCTTAAGATTGGTAATAATATTGACGTGTAGACCTGGTTTGTCTGCTCCAGCTACTGTAAATATGGAATCCTCTTGAACAAATTGTCTAGACTTAGTCGTGAGGTAACCTGTACTGTGCATCCCGAGGGTCAGACCAAAGTAAAATGGCTTTTGCTGATAATCCCAGAAGTTATAGTTGCCTTTGGGTCTGACCTGCGCGTCAGATGTCAGAAAACAGCCGACTAATAAGCCGACCAATAAGATTATTTTATACCTGTGTATACCGTGCATATGCCTATCGTCATCGATTTCCACTCTATAGAACGAAATCCGACCTTTTTAAGTATGGCAGCAAATTTTTCGTAATCTGGAAAAACCTGAACCGACTCATAAAGGTAGTCATAAGCATTGTCATCCTTGGATGTTTTGTTTCCTATTTTTGGAAGAATGTGCTTAAAATAAAAATTGAAAAGTTGTTTTAGTGGGAAGACTTTGGGCTTAGAAAATTCTAAGATGACCACTTTGCCCTTGTTTCTGAGGACACGATGTATCTCAGCCAGTCCAGCCTCCAGATTACCAAAGTTCCGCACCCCAAAAGCCACCGTCACCGCATCAAAGCTCTTGTCTGAAAAGCGCATGTTTTCGCTGTCACCGACTTCGAGGCTGATGGTATCTGAGAGATTGGCCTTGTTGATCTTTTTTTTGCCATAATTGATCATCTCAGAGGAGATATCCAGTCCTATGATTTCGTCTGGTTTGAGTTGTTTGTTGATTTCTATGGCGACATCGGCTGTTCCAGTGGCCACATCCAGTATTTTCCTGTGATCAGTAGAATTAAGATTGTTGATAGCTTTTTTTCTCCAGATTTTATCTATACCCAGAGAGAGGATGCGATTGAGAAAGTCATATTTGGGTGCGATGTTATCAAACATCTCGGTGACCTGTTGCTTTTTAGATCCTTCTTGGGAGTATGGTTTGACGAGTTTTTGTTCCAATGTATCAGTGTTATTCATTATTAAGAATACTGGATTAGTGTCGATAGATTTCTTAGCGAAATATAGAGTTACAAACCTAATAAAATAGAGGCATAAAGGTTCATCGTAAGAGGTGGTTTAAAATTGGTTAACTGTACTATTATGAGTATATTTACACTCTTATTTTTATACTAATACCTTATATATAAATGGCAGATAATCAGAGGATTATACCAGTCAATATCGAAGATCAGATGAAGTCAGCGTATATAGATTATTCTATGTCGGTGATTGTCTCCCGTGCCCTGCCTGATGTGCGTGATGGTCTTAAGCCGGTACACCGCAGAATACTATACGGCATGGATGATCTGGGATTGGCATATAACAAGCCTCACAAGAAATCTGCAAGGGTTGTCGGTGAGGTATTGGGTAAATATCACCCTCATGGTGATAGCTCCGTCTATGAGGCGATGATCCGTATGGGACAGCCTTGGTCGATGCGTAATCCGCTTGTAGACGTACAGGGTAATAAGGGATCTATAGACGGTGATAGTCCCGCAGCCATGAGGTATACAGAGGCTCGACTGGAGAGACTCAGTGATGAGTTGTTACAAGATATAGGCAAGGATACGGTTGATTTCAGGCTCAATTTTGATGACTCACTGGAGGAACCAACCGTCTTACCAGCGAAATATCCTAATCTACTGGTCAATGGAGCGCAGGGTATTGCCGTCGGTATGGCAACTAATATGCTGCCTCATAATCTGTCGGAGGTTATCGATGGTACGATAGCCATGATAGATAACCCGGAGATTACCATAGATGAACTCATGGAGCACATTAAGGCTCCAGACTTTCCGACTGGTGGTATTATCTATGGATTAGAAGGGGTCAAGCAGGCTTTTCATACAGGTAAAGGACGTGTTGTCGTCAGAGGTCTGGCAGAAATAGAAACCACTAAGACAGGTGGTGAGGTGATCATCATCACAGAAATCCCTTTTCAGGTCAATAAAGCGAACTTGGTCAAAAAAGTCGCTGATCTGGTCAACGAAGGTAAGATAGAAGGTATCAGAGAGATCAGGGATGAGTCGGACAGAAAGGGAATGCGCATCGTCGTAGAAATCAAAAGGGATGCTATCGCCAGTGTTGTCCTCAGTAAGTTGTTCAAGTTTACACCCTTGCAATCTTCTTTTGGTGTCAATAATGTGGCTCTGGTCAATGGTAGACCGCAGCAACTTAATCTCAAGCAGATACTCGAAGAATTTGTCAAGTTCCGATTAGAGGTTATCGTCAGAAGAACCCAGTACGATCTCAAGAAAGCAGAAGAACGTGCTCATATACTGGAAGGGCTTATAAAAGCTATAGATAACATAGATGAGGTCATCCGTATCATAAGAAGCTCTAAGACTGTAGAGGAAGCCAAAGAAAAATTGATGGCGGCCTTGGATCTTTCGGAGATACAGGCTAAGGCGATACTGGAAATGAGATTGCAGAAACTCGTCAATCTCGAAATGGAAAAGCTCCGCAAAGAATACGAGGAGCTTATGATCTATATAGATGATCTCAAAGACATTCTGGCTAACGAAGGACGTCAGAGAACCATCATCAAAGAGGAGCTAGGAGATATAAAGGAAAGATTCGGAGATGAAAGAAGAACCGAGATTACCTATGCTGATGGCGAGATTAATATAGAAGACATAATACCTAATGAGGAAGTCGTCGTGACCATATCTAATTTAGGATATATCAAAAGAACGAACTCCAAAGAATACAGGACTCAGTCCAGAGGCGGACGTGGATCGAAGGGATCTAAGACACGTAATGAGGATTATCTCGAGCATATATTTGTCGCTAATAATCATAACTATCTCTTGCTATTTACTGAGCGTGGACGATGTTTTTGGTTGAGGGCATTTGAGATACCGGAGGGATCTAAGACGGCGACAGGAAGGGCCATACAGAATATTGTTAATCTCACTAAAGATGACAAGGTCAAGGCTTACATCCTGATAGAAGATCTGACGGACGAAGAATTTATCAATAACAACTATATCGTCTTCGCTACTAAGAATGGTGTGGTCAAGAAAACTCCAGTAGAGCAATACTCCAGACCACGTACTAATGGTATCAATGCCATTACCATAAGAGATGATGACAACTTACTGGAAGCTAAATTGACCAATGGTACGACTAATATCATATTGGCAAGTAAAGAGGGGAGAGCCATTAGATTTAACGAGTCTAATCTCAGATCTATGGGTAGAACCGCCTCAGGTGTCAGAGGTATGAAAATAGATGAGGCTGCTGGTGATGAGATTGTGGGAATGTTGATCGACGATACCGCAGAAGCTGGTAAGGCGATCATGGTGGTCTCGGAAAATGGATTTGGTAAGAGATCAGATGTCAATGATTATTCTATAATCGGAAGAGGTGGAAAGGGTATGAAAAATATGCAAATCACGGATAAGACAGGAAAAGTGGCGTCGGTTAAACTTGTATCGGATACCGACGATCTCATGATAACGACTAAGAATGGCATCATTATTCGTATGAAAGTAGATGACATCCGTGTGATGGGAAGAGCCACTCAGGGTGTCAAAGTCATAAAATTAGACTCTGCTGATTCCATTGCAGATATAGCCATCGTAGCAGGGGATGATGGCAGTGGTGACGAAGAAGAATAATGATTCATTGATATAAGTTAGGTTGTGCTGTGCTGATTCTTAAGTAGAAGTTTGATTAGACGACAAGAAAGTATCTTTATTTAAATGGGTCAATAAAATATTGATTAACATAAGGCAAAGGAAATCTTAACATTTTTTAAAGATTTTCGATTCACCTTTGGAGTATATATATTGTGTTAGGATACAATCAACAAATTCAAATTTAATTACAAATGAAAAAGTTTTTATTCGTCATACCTATGATGTTATTGTTAGTAGGTACAGCCGTGTCTCAGGATCCGTCCAAAGACTTTAAAAGTGCCGAAAAGGTTATCAAAAAATTCGATGGTAAAGATGGCGTCAGTGCTAACGATCTGGCTAATGCCATAGCACAAATGAATACAGCATTAGAGTCTGATGCTCTAAAAGGTGATGCTAAGTATCTAGTATCAAAAGCTAAATTGCTTAATCAAGTTGCAGAGAAGGAGTTTTTAAATACTCAAATGGGAGACTATACATTAGTCAATCCATCTGGTCCTATAGATGCATTTAATGCGCTCAAACAAGCCTTTGAATTAGGGGACAAGAAAAGGCAGAAGGATATCACTTACGGATTGCAAGATTCTGAGTTATACCTTAATAACTTTGGATATAGCGCTTATCAGACAGAGGATTATAGCAGCGCTTTTGATTATTATAATGCGGCTTATGGCGCATACCAGATATTATCCAAATTAGGCAAAGAAAGTAGGCTCAAAGATGAGGCTATGGTTAATGATCATCTGTTTGCTACGGCAGCCTCAGGTTATCAAGGCGGACGATTGGAAGATTCTGCACCTATATTCCAAATGTTGATGGAGTCGGGTAAAGCGGATGCGTTCGTGTACGAAGCACTTTACAATATAAATAAAGATAAGAACGAAGAGGAAGCATTAGGATACCTTGCAGCAGGAAGAGAGGCTAATCCAGATGACACAGCGCTGTTATTTGCTGAGATCAATCACTACTTAACTAAAGGAGAGTTAGATAAGCTGATTGGCAAATTAGAGATGGCTATAGAAAAAGAACCAGATAACCTTTCGGTATATAACACACTTGGTAGCGTCTATGATCAGTTACACACGCAGATGAAAAAAGATGGTGATGAGGAAGCGGCAAGTAATTATTTCGATAAGGCAGCAAGTTACTATAAGGAAGTACTAGACAGAGAACCTAATAACTTTGATGCAACGTATAGTATGGGAGCTCTTTATTACAACAAGGCGGCGACCTACGTAGATAAGCTTAATGATCTCTCGGAGGATCTTTCTTCTGCGGGTATGAAAAAATACGATCAGACCAAGTCTGAGATGGATGCGATATTTGGTGAGGCATTGCCATTTTTCGTGACAGCAGAAAAACTAAATGGTAGCGATAGAAATACTTTGATTGCACTCTCAGAGATATATGCAAGGCTTAATGATTTAGAAAAGTCTAAGACGTACAAAGAAAAAATAGAAGGTTTAAAGTAAGAATTGCTTTGACAATAAGTAAAGAAAAGGTGATCATTGATTTGGTCACCTTTTTTTGTTTCTGAATGTGTATCTATGCCATATCCGTCATCATATCCCCAAAGCTAAAAACACCATTCCTGACTGCAATCCATTCTGCAGCCATTACTGCACCCTGAGCAAAGCCCTCTCTAGAGTGAGCATCATGCCTTAGTACAATTTGATCGACTTTATGGTTGTATTGGATGATATGCGTACCCTTGACTTTTGGTTTTCTTTCTGATATGATATTGAGTTCTGTTGGGTTATTAGTTTCTCGGTTGACCCAATTGGATTTGCTGGGATGATTATCTATAATCTGCTGTGCCAAGGTAATGGCCGTGCCACTAGGCGCATCTTTCTTTTCGGTATGATGTATTTCTTCTATTTCTATCTTATAATCTGGGAATCGACTCATTAGTCTGGCAGCATATTTATTTATTTCGAAAAACAAATTAACGCCTATGCTGAAATTAGAAGCATACATAAATCCGCAATTGTGCTCCTCATATAAGGATTTTATTTCCTCATAATGGTCCAACCATCCAGTCGTACCGCTTATCGTATTGACACCATGAGTACTTAATAATCTGAGATTATTATAAGCCGCTTCTGGCTCTGTAAATTCTATAGCCACATCTATTCCTTTCAGATCATTCGCACCTAGATCAGAAACATTATTCCGTCCCACGACCAATCCGATCTGATGCCCCTTGTCTAGTGCAATCTTCTCTATAGATTTTCCCATTTTTCCATAACCAAATAGAGCGATATTGAGTTTATTAGGTGAGTACGTCATAAGGATTATCTTTGATGGCTCAAAAATAGCAATAGAAATAACAGCACTATGGGGATAGAGAATGATCTTTTGTTGAGAACCATTGCCAAAGAAAAAGTGGAGAGGCCACCTATCTGGCTGATGAGACAAGCTGGTCGTATACTACCTGAGTATCGCGCTATAAGACAATCTCTTTCTGGATTTATAGAATTGGTGACGACCCCACATTTGGCGGCGGAGGTGACGGTGCAGCCTGTGGATATATTAGGTGTCGATGCGGCTATTATATTTTCAGATATCTTGGTGATACCTGAGGCGATGGGATTGCCTTATGAGTTGATAGAAAAGAAAGGACCATATTTTCCAGAGACCATTAGTTCTGCCTCACAGATAGAAAACTTATTGCAGGGTGAGAAAGCGGCTGAGAGATTGACTTACGTCTATGATGCCCTCACGCATACTAAGAGACTACTGGGTAATCGTGTTCCATTGATCGGATTTAGTGGTGCGCCGTGGACTTTGTTTTCTTATATGCTAGAAGGTCAGGGATCTAAAACCTTCTCTAAGGCCAAAGCCTTCCTTTACAAAGAACCCAAGCTGGCGCACATCTTATTAGATAAGATCACAGAGACTATTATAGCTTATCTACGATTGAAAATACAATCTGGCGTAGATGTCGTACAGGTATTCGATTCTTGGGCTGGATTGCTTAATGAGTCTTTGTACAAAGAGTTTTGTATTCCGTATCTCAGGAGAATCAGAGAATCTATTACTGATGTCCCCGTTATTATATTTTCCAAAGGCGCATATTTTGCAATGGAGGATATAATTAATTTGTCTCCTGATGTTATCGGAATAGATTGGACCTTATCTGCGGCTGCATTTAGATCGGATCATGGACATGATATGGTGGCACAGGGTAATCTCGATCCTTGTGTGCTATATGGCCATCCAGAGCATATTACGCGACAAGTAACAGATACGATAAACGACTTTGGCGGTCGTCATATCTTTAATCTTGGGCATGGTGTATACCCAGATACACCGCTGGATAATGTCAAACATCTTATCAATCAAGTCCAGTCTTATAGATATTGATTTCTATTTGTCGGCGTTACTACACTTATCAGCTACTTATGGGCCTGTGTAGTGCCAATGTGGATAGATCAGGTAAGCGTGTAGGGCTTAAGGACTTTGATTGAGCTGCTTTCAGCTATAAGTTTGAAACAGTTAAAGTTAAAAGTTATGAAAACACTAATCAATTTAATCTTCATCGTTACAATCTTCGGGACACAACTTACAGCATCAGCTAACCCTACTAATACGGTGAAAATTATCAAAGCCGAAAAAGTAGAAGTTACTGTGCATCAAGAGTCGGCAGAGTTGTTTACTGCGGCGACTTTTAACTCACAGAGTCAGACATTCGAATTTTCTACAGGTCAGGACATCAGCTTCATACAGATATTCAATGAAGGAGGTCAGTTAGAGTTCCAACTACCTGTGATGGCTAATAAGGTGAAGATATCTAAGGCCTTATTCGATAGTGGAGATCACAAATTAGGATTTATGTTTGACGGTCAGAAAGAAATTAAATTCACAAAGGTTACTATAAGATAATATTCTAGCGCATATCAATTTACCTCAGGTGGTCAAGTTTCTTGACCACCTTTTTTTATGCTTACTGATGAGTATACGGTCATAGGTATAGCTTAGCTCATAAATTATAATATTGATTATCAATACTTTACCGATTGTGCTTGATTTTTTTGATCGTTCTGCATTATATATAGGATTGAAATCATTATCCTTGTATTCTGCAAATTTTTATCCCACATAGTATCCCCAATAATCACAATAGTCAATAATGGGATGGTTTAAAAGATTTAAGGAAGGCATACAGACGGCTACAAAGAACAAAAAGGAAGCACCTGATGGGCTATGGTATAAGTGCAAAAAATGTAACGAGACCATTACCGTCAAGGAGCTACGCGATAATTATTATATCTGTCCCAAGTGTGAGTATCATACGCGCATAGGGTCTTATGATTATTTTGAGTTGTTATTTGATGGTAAGTATGATATACTTTTTGATAATCTTGTATCTAAGGACTTTTTAGAGTTCACCGATCTTGTAGACTATAAGGACAGACTGGTCAAGGCCAAGGAAAAGACCCATCTCAACGAAGCCATTACGGTAGCCGTAGGCAAAATAGCTAAGAAGCCCATTTTGATTTCTGCGATGGATTTTAGCTTTATAGGAGGGTCTATGGGGTCTGTGGTAGGAGAGAAAATATCACGCTCGGTGGATTACTGCATCGAGCACAAAATTCCATATATGAATATCTCCAAGTCAGGCGGTGCGCGCATGATGGAATCTGCCTTTTCGCTTATGCAGATGGCCAAAACCTCAGCCAAGCTATCTCAGCTCGCCAGAAAGAAAATCCCATACTTTTCTTTCCTCACTGATCCGACGACGGGTGGTGTCACCGCATCTTTCGCGATGCTAGGTGATATTAATTTTTCTGAGCCTGGAGCCTTGATAGGTTTCGCCGGACCGCGCGTTATCAAAGAGACGATTAAGAGAGATTTGCCAGAGGGATTTCAGAGTTCTGAGTTCCTATTGGAGCATGGCTTTCTGGACTTTATAGTGGATCGTAAGTCTCTCAGAACTAAGCTGGCCGATCTGCTGACACTCTTTAGCGATCCTCAGGCTGCATAACGAATAGTTTCAGTTTTTTATCGAAGGGGTTACAGTGTGGTAGCATCATCTCTATGATTTGCTCCCCATACATGGATATGTACTCTAAGATGTTATTTCGTCTTTCTTGTAGGCCATTTTCTGGTAGCAAAGCACTTCTTATTTTTTCTATCCGATTGAGGTTGACACTTTCTTTGGCTTTGATGCTTTTTTTCAGTTTGGCGCTGAGATAGTCCATTGATTTTAGACTTTTGGTTTTCTCAGAGTTGGCAGAAGATAGGAGGGACTTATCTATATCCGTTATCTTTTGGTTTAGCGCACTATATAGTTCTTCGATTTTATTTTTGTACTCATCCAGAAGATAGTCAGGGCTATCGCTTTGAGTCAGGTATTGTTTTATTATGGAATTAGAGGGTTGGAAAAAATCTGTAATTCCTAGTCCTATCTTTTCCGCTTGACCTGTGGTGGAAGTAGATGTAATCAAAGCCGAAGTCCTTCTTATAAGCATGGGAAATGGCACACCATAATGCCCAAACTGTGTTTTTCTTTCGAGCCAATATGATATTTCGCCACCACCGCCTACATAGGCGAGATTAGGCAAGATAACTTCCTGATATAAAGGGCGCATGAGTACATTAGGGCTGAAGTTCTCGGCTTGGTTTTTAGCCTCTTCTATAATCTGGTCTTTAGTCAGGACGATGTCTGTATCTACGACTTGATAGCTGTCGCCTGTTTTTTCTATTCTATTTCTTATTCCCTTTTTTCTATAAAAAAAATTAATATCGCGGATATAAGTCTGTGGCTCATAACCCAATGCCTTGATCTCTTCTTGTGCAGATCTGACCAAAGGGACACTGGATTGATGAATTATTTCCTTAGCAATTATATCCCCAAATTTAGACTTGAGTATCGGCCTATCCATATTAAGTATGACCAAGCCAAACTGATCAAACAAATAATGAAATACCTTAAAACTAAAGCTGACATAATCAGATGATTCTTTCGCAAAAGCCTCGCAGGCTTCTATTAGCTCTTTAGCCTTGGATTGTTCTCCCAGTATGTCTTTGATCTCTGTTATGACCTCTGCTAATCCAGATAGGTCAAACTGTCCAACCGATCCACTCTGATCTGTATCCCAGACGATTTTTTTCTTAAATAGGTGCAAGTGATTGACCTCTTCAAAATCATGATCCTCTGACCCAATAACGAACACAGGGACAAAATTATAATCTGGATATTTCTCCTTTGCTAGTTGGCTGATGCGGATAACGGACAAGATTTTATAAATGGAATATAATGGTCCTGTCAGGAGATTAGGTTGATGGGCGGTGGTAAAAGTGAATGTCTTGTCTTCTGATAGAAGGTTTAGATTCTGGAGGGTGACTGGTGAGGTTTCGACAGATTTGTATTGATTCTGGAGTGCCTCTACTAGCGTTTTTCTATCAGTAGAGTAGGTCTGTCTATGAGCAATGACTTGAGGGATTTCGTCTAAATCGAAATCATATTTTGTAAAAGAGGAGAATTTATCAGTATCAAGAAGGTAGTCTCTATCTTTTTGTGAGAATTGAGGCACATTCTCTATATCTATATCAATAACTTTCATAACATTGCAATCTCTGCAAATGTAGAATATTAAATATGATGGATAAGGAAAATAGTGCGTTGGTACAAATAAAAAAGAGGCTGTTGGGGAACAACCTCTATAACAGGGCAATATTTAAAAAATCAGTTAATTCTTTTTAATAAGTACAGTTCGACTTATTAATTATCTATTAGATACTGATATGTTGTAAAACGTTGCCTGAGAGACGATAAAAAAATCCAATTATTTATATTTAATTTTATTTACTGTATATATTATTGATTATCAATAATATAAGTTCGTAATAATTTATGTCCAAAACCTCGAAATATGAGCAACGTGGCGTATCAGCGTCTAAGTCTGAGGTCCACGAAGCAATCAAGGGTCTGGATAAGGGACTTTTTCCTTATGCATTCTGTAAGATATTACCTGATATAGCTGGTGGTGATGAGCAATATGTGAATATTATGCACGCAGACACCGCCGGTACTAAGACCAGTCTGGCATATATCTATTGGAAAGAAACCTCTGATTTATCGGTCTGGAAGGGTATCGCCCAGGATGCGATTGTTATGAATCTGGATGATATGGGCTGCGTCGGTGTTACGGATGATATCCTGTTATCCAATACAATCGGTCGTAATAAGAATCTCATATCTGGTGATGTTATCAAGGCGCTTATAGAGGGCAGTAAGGAATTTATCGATATGTTAACTAGTCACGGCGTCGGTGTCCACCAATCTGGCGGAGAAACGGCGGATGTCGGTGATATAGTCAGGACGATAGATGTAGGCTATACTGCATTCGCTAGGATATCCAAAGACAAAATCATCAATAATCAGATCAAAGGCGGACAGGTTATCGTGGGCATCTCTTCGGCTGGTCAAGCCTCCTATGAGAATCATTATAATGGTGGCATGGGTAGCAATGGATTGACCTCTGCTCGTCACGATGTCTTTGCTCAAGAGTATAGAAATAAGTATCCTGAAAGCTACGATCCTCTTGTCCCCAAGGATCTGATATATTCGGGATCTAAGTTGCTCACAGAGAAGGTCACGATAGAAGGACAAGAAATGAATTTTGGCAAGCTGGTGTTGTCTCCGACAAGGACTTACCTCCCTTTGCTCAATAAAATTATCAAGCATTGCCGACCTGCGATACATGGCATCATCCATAACACTGGTGGGGCACACACCAAGGTGAAAAAGTTTGCACCCCGATGTCGCATAGTAAAGGATAATTTACTAGAGATACCACCGTTATTCCACCTTATTCAGGAAGAGTCGCAGACACCTTGGAGTCAGATGTTTGAGGTATTTAATTGTGGGACTCGACTGGAAGTGTATACGGTCGAATCCTCAGCTCAAGAAATAATAGACATGGCCGCGTCTTTTGATATTGATGCTCAGGTGATCGGTTATGTAGAAGATGCAGAGCAATCGGAAGTCAAGGTACTATACGATGGAGAGGAATACGTCTATTAGGAAGGTTGTAGGTTTCGGGATATTGTGCGGTGCTTTGCTCTTATTGGCATGTACTATTTTATCCCACTTGTCGCCTTTTTTCGAGCCTGATAAGAAACCATTGTTTGCGGTCTTAGGATTGTTTTATCCGCTTATATTTTTGGCCAATTTGGGTCTAATGACGCTGACCTTGGTTCTTAGGTCCAAGACTCTTTTCATATCCATACTTACACTCCTTATTGGTCTGCCTGGTATTTTTAGTTATTTTGGGATAAATGGTCAGCCAGATTACTTGGAGCTTACAGATGCGCTATGTATTTCCAGTTATAACCTCCAGTTTTCTAAGCCATTGACTTTTGCAACGGGTCAGGATTCTTTAAGAATAAAAGAAGACTTCGAGACCTTTTTGAATGCGCATGATGACATAGATGTCTTATGCGTCCAGGAATACGGGTGGCGTAGCAAGCATCATATACAAAAGTCAATGGACTTCTCGACCACTTATCATATCGATGACAAGTCTGTCGCCATTCTATCCAAATACCCAATTGTCAACAAAGGAATCGTCGAGCTCAATTCTAATACTGCCAATACCTGCCTATGGGCAGATATAAAGGTCGATACAGATACCCTCAGAGTCTATACCTACCATCTCGAATCCAACAGACATACAGGTAAAGTCCCTAAGGTCATCGATCAGGAAAGTCCAGAAAAGAAGAACGTCTCTACCATGCTCGGTATCGTGAAGTACTATCCACCTTTTTCTCATAAAAGACTCTTGCAGGTAAGAAGGATAAAAGAACACGCGGCTCACAGTCCTTATCCGACGGTACTCTGTGGTGATCTTAATGATACGCCACATTCGCGGGTATATAAGGAATTAGCTCAGGGTATGGATGATGCCTTCCGTGCGAGTCAGGGTAGTGGAAAGACCTTAGTCACGAGAGTGCCTTTAGTCAGAATAGATTATATATTTTCTAATGGAATGGAACTGTCAGGCTACCAGTCTCTACCTAACGAATACTCTGATCATTATATGCTCAAGGCTTATTATGAGTTATAGTTATTGCTCTTTAGTTATTCGTACATTTTTTCATTTTGAGCTTGTCGAAAAATCTTAAGTCCTTGAAATATAACCCTGAAGATCTCTCCACAAGGTCGAGATGAAAAAACATAAAACGGGATATACGGAAGTAAACTTTCTTGTGATATGTTATATGTTACTTTGGCATTGCCTCAAAGTAGCCAAAACGCTAGTTCATTAAAAGGTCTTTTGCTCTGCTCACTTCCTTCAGCTCGCATATTTACTGCTCATGGGTTATTTCATAACCCAAGCCGCGGACTTAAATATACTCGCCCCAGACTGGATAATGAACGGTCTAAAGTTGTTTTCTGCTCTTACTGGCGAAGACGCCATCAAGAAACTACTTTGTTAAAGTAATTTTTGATAACCAAAAGTTATTCGTACATTTTTTCATTTTGAGCTTGTCGAAAAATCTTAAGTCTTTGAAATACAACCCAGAAGATCTCTCCGCAAGGTCGAGATGAAAAAACATAAACGGGATATTGAGAAGTAAATTTTCTTTTGATTGGTTACTTTGGCATTGCTCCAAAGTAACAAAAACGCTAGTTCATTAAAAAGTCTTTTTGCTCTGCTCTATTCCTTTAGCTAGCATATTTACTGCTCATGGATACTGGCGAAGACGCCATCAAGAAACTACTTGGTTAAAGTAATTTTTGATAGCCAAAAGTTATTCGTACATTTTTTCATTTTGAGCTTGTCGAAAAATCTTAAGTCATTGAAATATAACCCAGAAGATCTCTCCGCAAGGTCGAGATGAAAAAACATAAACGGGGTATTCAAAAGTAACTTTTGCTATGGTATGTTACTTTTGGCATTGCCCTAAAGTCGAATGATTCTGGGTTACTCCCCAATATCCTTATTCAGTATTAACTCCAGTTGTATATTGGAACGCTCGAAAGGAGAGGGTGGACCGATGACCTCTTTGAATCCCAATTTTTTATAAAGATTTATAGCTGGGACAAGGATCGTGTTACTCTCGATGAATACATTTCTCGCATTCAGTTCTTTGGCTTTTTCTATTACTCGTATAGCTAATCTTTTCCCTATGCCCAAACCCTGATAGCCTGAGGTGACCGCCATTTTGGATAACTCGTAGTCATAATCGGGGATGGTCATTTTCTTGAGGGTGCAGACGGCAATTGGCTTGCCTTCATGTATTCCATAAAAAATGAATCCCCCTTTATTGATTATATTTTCTTCAGGATGATCGAGTGACTCATAGTCGGCAGGCTCCATACGGAAGTAGGTGTCTATCCATTCTTTATTCAGATCACGAAAAGCCGTTTTGTATTCTGGCTTATAATCTACAATGCTTATGTCAGACGGTAAGATGGACATGACGCTATTCTTCTTCTCCTATTATTTTTTTGACCAAGTCTTCGCCTTCTTGCATGACATTTTTGAGGGTGTCAGATTTCTCCAGCATATCGTCTGCTAATTCACTTGTTTTCTCCTTGCCCTTCTCTATGATGTCTTCGACGCCATCTTTTATCTTTTCTATATTGACATTTTCTGTGATCGTGTCCTTGGTCTTTTGGTAGATCATGCCTGCTTTTTCTACCGCATCACCAGTAGACTCTTTGATATTTTCTATCGTCGATGTGATGTATTCTTTCTCTAATACGTCATCTATAAAATCCATTGACTTTCCTACAGAATCTGTAGTCTTTTTTACGGACTTGAACAGTGTCGAAAATATTTTTTTTATCATCTGATTATTCCTTATACATTCTAACTATTGATGCTGGTGACAAGTTCCATTATGTGTAACCTATATAATTATGAGGCGTGATGGCAAGCAGTTCTTCTTTGATATCATCAGATACATTTAGTTCTTTGATGAATTGCTTTATTGTCTGTTCGTTGATTTGACCGGCTCCTCTGGTTAATGATTTGAGCGCCTCATAAGGCTTAGGGTAGGCTTCTCTTCTTAGAATGTTCTGTATAGCTTCTGCCACCACGGCCCAGTTGTCTTCCAGATCAGATTTTAGTTTCTCAGGGTTCAGTATGATCTTATTAAGACCTTTTAGTAGAGAGCCATAAGCGATGGCCGTATGAGCAAAAGGAACACCAAGATTCCTGAGTACCGTGCTGTCCGTCAGGTCTCTTTGTAATCTGGAGACAGGTAGCTTATTAGCTAAGAAAGAAAAAAGCGCATTGGCTAGGCCGAGATTACCTTCGGCATTTTCAAAGTCTATAGGGTTGACCTTGTGAGGCATGGCTGATGATCCGACTTCGTTAGCGACTACTTTTTGTTTGAAATAATCCATGCTTATATAGGTCCAGATGTCACGAGCCATATCTATAAGGATGGTATTAAGCCTCATGGCGTTATGACATATCGCAGCAATGTGATCATAATGCGCAATCTGTGTCGTGGTTTTGGACCGCTCCATGCCCCATTGACTTATCAGATTATCCGCAAAGGCAATCCAGTTTACCTCGGGTAAGCTGACCTTATGTGCATTAAAATTTCCTGTTGCTCCACCAAATTTTGCTTTGATCGGCAAGGACTTAATGAGCTCCAGTTGATTTTCTATTCTTTCTACGAATACTCTTAACTCTTTGCCTACAGACGAAGGACTGGCCGCTTGACCATGTGTTCTGGATAAGATGGGAATACCATGATATTCAGTAGACAAGGACTTTAGTTTTTGTAATACATTATCTATAGAAGAGTAGTACTCGGTATCTAAATATTCTTTGAGTAGAAGAGGCGTCGCTGTATTATTTATATCCTGCGAGGTCAGAGCGAAATGCACCCATTCTTTTATATCGCCAAGCTCTAAGTCATCCAACTTGTCTTTTATAAAATATTCTACAGCCTTGACATCGTGATTGGTGGTGGATTCTATATTCTTGGTTGCTTTCGCATCTTCTATACTGAAATCTTGATATATCTTTCTAAGAGCTTCTTCCTTTCCTCTGACAACATGTAATTGCGATAGGTCCAGCTTAGATAATTCGATAAGATATTCTATCTCTACTCGTACTCGATATTTGATAAGCGCGTATTCCGAAAAGTAGTCTTGGAGTCGCTCTGTTTTTTTGCCGTATCTGCCGTCTACAGGTGAGATGGATCTTAATCTATATTCCATGCTCAAATATATGCAATTAGCGATTCCATGTATTACTTAATACGTGATGTAATCTTTAAATCTTTTGTGCGTCCATAACCAACTGCTTGGTGATAAGCTAATCAGTTCTTCCAGATTACTCACGTAGCTATTTGTTATTTCTTGGGTAGTGCTGTTGCCATTTATATTGGCTAATGGGATTAATTCTATTTCGTAATGTCCTCTGCGGAGACGATGGACATTGGCATTATATACTGGTAGGTCGAGTGACTTAATGTACTCGGCCGACTTATGATCGAATATTATTTTCTTATCAAAAAAAGAAACTTCGATACCCTTAGACTGATCTGATGGTCTCTGGTCAGATATGAATATGAGACATTTAGTCGGAGGCTTGTTAAAATCCTGACTGAGATATTCTGCTGTCTTATAAGTAGGAATGACGGTGACATTATTCTTGGATCTTCCGTCTATTATAAAACGATTGATGTGCTTATTGGTAAGCTCCTTGACCACGCCGACAATATGATGATCCATTTGCCGACCCATCGTAAGCGGACCCCATTCCCAATTATTATAATGGCAGGTATATATTGCAATAGGCTTTTGGTCTTCGTAATAATCTTGTAGTAGTTCTGGATTTTTTAGTTTATACCTTTTAGCTAGAACCGCTTCTGGAGTGCTTAGTCCTTTGATAGATTCTAAAAGAATATCTACGAATTGCTTGTAAAATTGCTGGTAGCAGTCTTCCTTATATTCTTCACTATGATCTGGAAAGCAGTAGTCTATATTCTTCTGTATGACTGATACTCTGTATCGGAGAATATTTTTTAGTATAAACCGTAGAAAATCAGATAGCACATATAACAGCGGAAAAGGAATAAACCTAAATAGAATAATAAGGCATCGAAATATGTAGAATGAGAAAAGCCTCATGCTAAGATCAGATTATCTCAGGAAAATCTTCTAGGTCTTCACTTTTAGAAAGAAGATTTGTTTTTGCATTGTCCATTCGGCTAAAGATAGACTTGATCGCATACACAAAGTTCTGGTCAAGATGATTATTTACCTTGGCCATATCCATCTGACCATCGCGCAGTTTATAGTTTTGCTCTAGTAGGCCTGATTCTATTTTGAGAGTGTATTTGTCGTTGTGGTGAAGGATTGTTATGCGCAGATCGTCTTGCGTCCATTCATTGATCGTTCTCATAGGTTTTTTGTATGCTTTTGGATAATGACTGATATACCTCTTTCCATGTTTCGTTATTATCAAGTAGGGCCAGATGCTTAAGGATAACGCGGTTATCATGTCTTATGGCTGGTCCTGTTTGGTTGTCACATGGACTGATAGATTTCAGTTTTTCAGAAGTCTTTTCTATGATAGGAAGTAAGACATCATAGTCGAGTCCCTGTTCTTTTAGCAGTGTATTGGAGATACAAGCCAGATGATTGGTAAAATTATTAATATACACGGCTGCGAGGTGATAATATAATCTTTCCTCATCGGTTGCCACTAATACTTGAGGTGATAACTGACGCGCTAATATACGTAGTGTGTTGAGCGTGTCTTTGTCAGCTCCGTTAACCATAAATGGTACTTGAGATAAGTCTAACTCACTCCCTTTGCGAAAAGATTGTAGAGCATAGAAAGACCCATATTTTTTGGTCTTTTTGGACAGGATTTTTGTACCCATACTACCCGAGCTATGCGCGATTATCTTGTCGCTTAGGTCGGCTCCGATAAGATCTAATATATCTCCTATGGCATCATCTGCACTCATAATAAGATATATGTCCGCGCTATCATCTATTAGCGATAGATCATTTACAGCCTGCGCTTTTACCTTAAGACCTAAGGACAAGGCATTATCCATCCGACGACTAAAAACTTGTCTTATATCACAACCGACCTTATACAGTCCTGGAATAATATGGGATGCGAAGTTGCCAGCACCTATACTGGTGACTTTGATCGACTTAGGCATACTTGGATTTGTACCGTATCCACCATGAGATAAAAAATCCACTAAGCATGAGTATCGTACCACTCCAGAAAAGATTAATACCTGGGAAAATGGTTGCTTCTAGTGCGATGATATCATCACGCGGTACATTCTCCGCAATATCGACTATCATACTCTTTGCATCTCGGACATCTTCCGCAATCTGAAATACGAACTCCTCATTGGCAGGATTGATATGCGATAATCTTATGTGGGTGCCTGATACAGGATCATAATCTTTGATCGAGTATGGTTTACTGCCTCTGATTACGTAGAGTGGGGATAATGATCTGTTGTCGCCATTATCTAAGGTATACTCTATCAAGGCTCTCACCACCACATCTCCCTCTTGCTTATCATAGTTGCGGTCTTCTACATTAGAGTCTAATGTCTTGACGGTATACGAGGTATTCTTATAATCGAATGATCCACCCTTAGGTACAGTAAATGATTCGTACACTAATTCGTTTTCTTGCGTAAAGAAGTTGTCAAAAGATTGCTCGTTGAGTTTAATCTTAATGTTGAGGTCATTGACTTGATCTGGATATTGGTAGAGCATGTTTTCCTTAAGACCTAGCACGGGTTCTATGACCTCATCGACTTCCATTTTTTGATCGATACACCTTATGACCGCAGATAGTCCTAGGTCGCTTTGACTGTCTTTGTATTCTTCGTTATTAGGTTGGTAAGAATAGCTCTCTATGACTACCTTCTTATTCTCGCTTAGGGTCAGCGTGTCACCGATCATCATATCATAGGTGATGTAGACTAGTGAGTCTTCATTTTCTTTGGCGACTTCTATATCAGTTTGTGATCCAGGCAGTCCTGTGACATGTACAAATATGTCGCGGTCTACATACCTTTTGATAGAAGGATTGACAGCAGCCATTTTGGTGAGCTTATTATTGTAGAGCATATTAGGGTAGAGGTAAAAGGTCTCTACCTTATTACCTAAGCTGTCTTCTCTCTCAAATTTTATTTTGAATCTTCGAGTCTTATCATAGGTGGTATCACTCTCATAAGTTAACCAATAATTGTTGATAAAGAATGGTTTTCCTTTGATGAGATTGACAGAGTTTCTTTCTTCTTCGTCCAAGACGATTTCTCTTAGTAAGAAATTGTCTTCTGTAATCGACTCTTCATTAAGGCCACTGGCGATCACACCTAATATCATCAATCCAAAACCAGCGTGTCCACACACGAAACCCACGATTCTTGGATTTTGTTTGAGTCCTTTTATGAGCATAGCACCGTTAGCGATGACGGTATACCAGCAGGTGACAGTCAGTAATGCATATTTCCAATGAAAATAGTCCAGCCAAAAACTCATGATAAAAGTCAGGGCTGCTGCAATGGCAAAATATGCAATCTGCGGTAATGCAAATGACTTGGTCTGTTGCGCGCTCATTCCATTGGCCTTATATCTTAGATAGACCGTCTTGGCAGTAAGTACCGAGATTAATATGGCGATCCATATCTGGAACTTGTTGTAATGTGGTATGGGATCATTGATTACCGATCCCTCAAATGAAGGATTGAAAAGACTGACGATCTTATTAAATACAGGGAGCGATGTTGACGTAGAAATTATAATACCACTAAATAACAACACCAATGCTCCAATAAACATCCAGAACTCTCTGGAATAGATACTTTCTTCTTTTTCTTGTTTTGGTATTTCTTTGAGTCGTGTGAAATATAGCCATGTAGATAATATCGCGAAGAATCCAACTAAGAATATAAGCTGCGGCGACAGTCCCATCTCAGTAAAGGCATGTGCCGATGTATCGCCTAATATGCCTGAACGAGTCAGGTATGTGCTGTATAATACCAAAACCAAAGTAAGGCAGTAATATATCAATGTACTGCCGATCGCACGTCCAGTGCTTTTGGCAATGAGATTAGTATGAATACCTGCTACTAATATAATCCAAGGAACGAGCGACATGTTTTCTACAGGGTCCCATGCCCAGTATCCGCCAAAGGTCAAGGCCTCATAAGCCCAGATGCCTCCCATAAATATTCCCAAGCCCAAGACGCCTGCTGAGAACAAAGACCATTTGAGTACAGGAGTCAGCCATGATTTATAGTCGCGTGTGTACATAGCACCTGCCGCGAAGGAAAACGGTATACTCGCACTCGCAAAACCCAAAAATAAAGTCGGTGGATGGATGGTCATCCAGTAGTTCTGTAATAAAGGATTGAGACCAGTACCTTCCAGTAGCTCTAAGTAGTTCTCTTTCTGAAATACAGGTACATCGAATATATCTCTAAGCAAAAGGGTAGGGTTGCTACCTATCTTATAGGTGTATTCTCCAAAACCAACATGCACTCCTAAGATCATGGTGGCGAGAATAAGTTGGATCAGACTATAAAAAAGTAAGACTGGGCTTTCGAGAGATTTAGTCTTTTTTATCAGGAAGAATCCTAATACTACATGCCAGAACATCCATAGCAAAAAGCTGCCTTCTTGCCCTTCCCAAAAAGCAGAGAAAATATATCGCATCGGCAGATCATCCGAGACATGATCATAGACATAACCATACTCATACCGCGCCGTAATCATCAGGTAAAACAATATGCCTATCACACTAAAGACGCTAATGCCGTGCGTCAGAAATGACCACCGCGCGAGCTTTTGCCAGCGATTGTCATCTATCGTCCCTGATTTGATCTGCTTATAGGAAGCGTATACGGTGTATAAGATCGAAAGAAAAGAAAGAATAATGAATCCATGTGCAATTTTGCCAGGAATCAGGTTTTCTCCGATGTATTGTATTGTGTTATCCAACCTTCTCTTTGTCTAATCCTGCTCGTAATCTGATTTCTTCATCTTTATATTTGGATGGACACTTGAGTAAGATGTCATGAGCATAAAAAGTGTCTCCTTTTAGTTTTCCAGTCACCACAATAGATTCTGATTGCTCAAAGTCTTGAGGCTTTGCCATAGAGACGATGACTTTTTTTCTATTATTGGCCTTGTCATTCATATAAAACGAAAAAGAATTAGGGTCTTCTTCTATATCAAAATGAATGGGTTTATTTAAGTCCAGCGTGCCTGCTATCTTAACCGAACCAGGCGCATTCTCTGCCATAGAAAAATCACCGTAAGTTGTGACATCCTTAGAGCCTATGACAATGATGGATACGGCAGCTACGATGGCAATAAAGGCTATGATATGACTTTTTTTCATCTCGTTATATTTTGTATTTGACTGATACGGGAACATTCATTATAAAAATGAGTTCTCCGGTCCTTTCAGCCCATGTACAAAAAGATACTTGGACTGTAAGATCAGTCGTCGCCAGCTACTTATATAATCGACATCTTTATGGAATTGTTGTCGCTGACAATGAATATTTTATGTACTAAAGATATTGAATTATCCTCTAATATGATCTCTCTATTATCCGTCGAATAGTGAATCCACAAAACTGGCCTTATTGAATATCTGCAACTGCTCGATTCCTTCTCCCACGCCTATATATTTGATCGGAATTTTGAACTGATCCGATATACTTAGTACGACACCACCTTTAGCAGAGCCGTCCAGCTTAGTCATCGCTAATGAGGTCACATCCGTCGCTTCGGTAAACTTGGTGGCTTGCTCTACAGCATTCTGACCTGTCGTCGCATCCAATACGAGCATCACCTCGTGCGGTGCTCCTGGTAATTTCTTGTTGATGGAGTTTTTGATTTTGGTCAGCTCGTCCATCAGGTGCTTTTTGGTATGTAGTCTACCCGCCGTATCTATGATGCAGATATGTGCATCTTCGTTCATGGCATATTGCACTGCTTCGTACGCTACGGCTGCAGGGTCTGTATTCATTCCTTTGGAGAAAAACTGTACTTCGTTACGGTCAGCCCATATTTTGAGCTGATCTACAGCCGCAGCCCTAAAGGTATCCGCCGCACCGAGCACCACCTTCTTACCTCTTTTCTTATACTGATAAGCCAGTTTGCCTATGGTTGTTGTCTTGCCGACCCCATTGACACCCACAACTAAGAGTACATAAGGTCTATGATAATCGGGATAGACGAAATCCTCTAAGTCCTCCGTATTATTTTCCGCCAGTATATCTACGATGACCCTTTTGAGTATGGAGTTCAGCTCTGAGGTATTGAGATATTTGACTTCGGCGACCTTGGCTTCCAGTCTTTCTATGATCTTGACTGTGGTATCAAGACCGACATCTGAGGATATAAGTATGCCTTCCAGTTCGTCCAGAAAAGACTCATCTACTTTGGATTTACCAGCGACGGCATTGGCGATTTTGCCGAAGATGCTCTTTTTGGTTTTTTCCAGACCCTTATCCAGGTCTTCCTTCTTATCCTTGGTAAAGTATTTTTTGAATATGCTCATCCAATGACTATCGTTATAACGTGAATTATGCGTATAAAAAAAGGCAAAGTTTGTAACCTCGCCTTTTTAGGATTTTCTAAGTATTGCTTTATTTTTTGTCCGCAAAGAACTCTTTGACTTTGTCCTTGTGGATCATCACTTCTTGGTAAGTGTATTTTCCAGTATTTGGATCTTTTATACTCTTTACAACTTTTACAAAATCTCTACCTGATCCAGCATTTGCAGCTCTTTGTGCGACTCTCGCGTTTTTACTGACTTTAGCCATAATTATTTGATTTCTTTGTGAATAGTATATTTCTTAAGAATCGGATTGTACTTTTTCAGTTCCATTCTATCCGGTGTATTCTTTCTATTTTTCTGAGTAACATATCTGGATGTACCAGGCATCCCAGTAGCTTTGTGCTCTGTACACTCTAGTATGATCTGTATTCTGTTACCTTTTGATTTCTTTGCCATGCTATCCTATTTTTTGAGTTCGATTCCTATATCGAATCCCGCTTTTTGTTGTCTTTTAAGATATTCGTAGACGCCTAATTTGTTGATATTTCTCATTGCGCTGGAGCTTAGCTTAAGTGTTACCCACTTATCTATCTCAGGTATATAATATCTCTTAGTATGAAGATTAGGTAAAAATCTTCTCTTGGTGCGTCTCTTAGAGTGAGAGACATTATTACCAGTTATGGGCTTCTTTCCAGTAAGTTGACAAACTCGTGACATCAGTTCCTTTTTTAATAAGAAGGCGCAAAGATAGAGTAATTATTAATAAATATAAAGCCATCCATCTTATTAATGTAAGACCCCAGATTATTACTCAAAATAGCCTTAACCCGATTAATAATGAAAGGCGCTTGTCAGAAAGTGTCATTATGCCCGTATTAGGTAGTGTAAGGCATACAATATGTGTCTATAGGGTGAACTAATTTTTTTCACGCAATAGAATATTTAATCAGAAATGAATTTTTTAAAGGTGTTAGTGTTATGTCTGGTGAGTGTGGGATTACAAGCTCAATGGAGTATCGGTCCCAAGGTATCTTACGGATATATCACACAAAAATCTTCTAAGATAGAAGTGATCCCGATGAGTGATTTTATCGTTTATGACATGGAATTTACGGGGGCAACTCCTGTCACCTCTGCGGGATTTGTGGCATACAATGATTTAGGACCTATTTTCTTACAGACTGAGTTTTTGGCCTCTACTTATTCTTTGACTTTTATGCTCAAGGGATATAAGAACTTGTCAGATGCGCCAAGAGATTATCGAGAGCAATACTACTTTGTCGAGATACCTTTCAATGCGGGTGTTAAGATCAAAGATTTTAAGATTGGTCTTGGTCCTGTTTTGGACTTGACTATAGATAAGGACTCTGAGCTTTCTGAGGTAGAAGGTTATAGGGATACATCTAAGGCCACAGAATTTGGTTTTCAGGGTATGATAGGGTATAATCTGGGCTTATTCCATTTCGACCTGAAGTATGTTAACAAATTTACAAGCATCGTCGATGGCTTCTCTCTCAAAAACGACCGACTTAAATACTCCAATAGTGCTAATCGCCTGACCCTATCTATAGGAATGGCATTCTAACCAAAAGAAACAATAAAGCCCTTTTGCTTTATATAATATGGAAGATAGTCTCTGTACGGAGGCTATCTTTTTTTTATAACCTGACATAGTATACATCGGTCTCATTGCGTGTGATGCCTTTGACGCGGAAGGCACCATTCTGGTTATCACATTGCTCTATAAGATCAAAGACGGCGCAATGATCAGGTAGGCCTGAGAAAATGAGTGTAAAATAATTTTCGCCAATGTCTATAGGCTTCCACTGAGGGTAATAGGTGATATTCTCCGCATGGACGAGCCTGGATGAGTGGTCTGAGTGCCTATCAAAAAGAAATGTCGTCGGCCATATCCTTATCAATGTCGGAAACCAGACTTCCTGTAAGCAATGCACGACCACTTGACCTTGCTCGTGTACCTGAGATTGTATCTCGGCGAGCAACTCTGGTGCGATGTCTACCTTAGGTTTTTCTATGATGACGGGCGTCGCTACTTTTACTGACATTATTATCGAAATAGGATTATGACTTATCAATTTAATACGATAATGTCTCAAAGATCAACTTATTATCATATAAAATAAGTCTGATGCAACGATTCTCTTATATCCGTCGTATTACGAGTACATTTATCATACTATCAAAATAACAACTTTGAGACACCTTATTGTATCCCTTATTATATGGCTAAGTGCTGGTCATGGTATTTTATTGGCGCAAGATTGTTGTGATACAGATTCACGGCTGATAATCTGCCATACACCCGCCAGCGAATTTTGCTATCCTAATACGAGTGTCTTTGATTTTGATTGTGATTATACCCTCGATGGCGAAGCCATGATAGGTATCAATGCTAAGTTGCGTAATCCTAATAATTTTGGCGCGACGGGTGTTTCGCCCTGCGCGGTGCAACTCCAAGGACTAAGGCGGAGCGATATGAGCACAGAACGATTATCAGAACTGGGTTGTGATATTATAATACTAGGTGCATTCGCAACAGAAGAACCCTCTACTATAGAACCAGAATATATAGATACGGTCAAACGATGGTCTGTACTATGTGAAGAAAATCTTGTCATCGCTTTTCAAAAAGAAAGCGAAAGCTGGGGTTATCGCATAGATAATAATAACAGCAATCCTAACCGTCCAGGAGAGACCTCTGGCATAAATATATTCGATGGTCCTTTTGGGTCGTTGTCAGAGTTTAATCAGGGAGGAACCTTTCAGGCTCATTATAGAAGTATCCCTGTGACAGGAGCATCTATCCTGGCAAGAGATCGCAATGGTCGACCGACTATCGTACTAGATAGTGAGACTAATGACCTCTTACTAGCCGATGTCGGTATTATATGCAGCGGTGGTGCAGGACGAGTCTCTGATAATGGTAACGTCATCAACTCCAATGACATCCTCGCCTGCAATATCATGGCGCTAGGTTGCGAACTGGCCAATGTCGGCAGCACCACAGAAGAGTCTATCGTCAAATGCCCAGATGACGAATACGAATTACCCGACGGTGATACTGTCGTGGATGAGGGTGTATACTTAACGGCCCTGCTCAATCAAGCGGGCTGTGACTCCACAATTATAACCAATGTCACTTTCTCAGAGAATCCCGTAACCCTGATAGAGTACACCGGATGCGAAGGAGACGATTACTCCGTCAGCATCAATGACCAAAACTATAATCAAGATCGTCCGGTAGGAGAAGAAATACTTACAGACCAATACGGCTGTGATTCACTGGTTATGGTAGACTTGACTTTCTATAGTAACACGGAGTCTACAACCCAGATAACCAAATGCCCTAATCAGGCCTATACACTGCCTGATGGAACCGAGGCATTCGCAGAGGATGTCTATGCTTCTGTTATCACCAATGCCCAAAATTGTGATTCTGTAATAACCACGGAAATAATATGGACAGAGGTCCCTATCAGTGAAGCCTATTATCAGACCTGTGAGGGATCTGGTTTTGAGGTCAAGCTCGGTGATCAGACCTTTGACGAAAACTATAATCAAGGCGAAGCGATCCTTACCGATGCGGACGGTTGTGATTCTCTAGTGCAAGTCAACATAGAAGTGCTGAGTAACTCGTCAGAATCACTCACGAGAGAAGTCTGTGCTGGTGACTTTTTTGATTATAACGGTTATACGCTGATAAGTCCTGTAGATACCTCTATCATATTGACCAATGCTCTAGGCTGTGACTCGACTATTTTTCTTTCGCTCCTAGATCCAGACATTGACTATGTAGATATACAGACTTCTGTAGAGCTGGATTATGGAGGCGAGTATATGTTCGATAACGAAGTACCTGATAGTTATACAGTCTTATGGGAGCCTTCGACGGGTCTTAGTTGCCCCGATTGCCCTAATCCTATCATAAAAGGAAACGAAGGGGTCGCCAAGTATAACTTGTCAGTAGTCTCTGATAAGAATTGTACCTACCAGTACAGCATAGACGTTTCTTATATCTGCAATCCCTATTTCGCCAATGTCTTTAACCCTAATGATACGGGACCCAATGCCCGCTTTGGCATACAATCCAACTGTGAGGTAGAGAACTATACGGTAGATATCTATGATAGATATGGATCTGTCGTCTTTTCTACCCAAGACGTCAATACCCCATGGGATGGCACCCGACAAGGAAAGGCACTCGCCCAAGGTGTCTATGTCTACTACGCCTACTACGAAACCAACGGCGAACAAAGACAAACATCAGGCAGCATTACCCTCATCAGATAGTAAATTATTATCTGCCCATTATTAGACAGCAAGACAGAAAGCTATATATTTGTTTTAGGATTTTAATGGCCACATAGCTCAATTGGATAGAGTACCTGATTACGGCTCAGGAGGTTGGGGGTTCGACTCCTCCTGTGGTCACTCTTATAAGCGCAAAGCATGGATTAATATGTTTTGCGCTTTTTTTGTTGGTGGGAGTGTAGGTTGTAATATAAATTGCTCTGGC
The DNA here is from genome assembly GCA_020628095.1 of Saprospiraceae bacterium. Classification (GTDB taxonomy): domain Bacteria; phylum Bacteroidota; class Bacteroidia; order Chitinophagales; family Saprospiraceae; genus RFSX01. The sequence continues at coordinate 39,907 of JAHDFP010000016.1, read as the reverse complement.
ATTAAACCACCAAATCTTATCTTATAATGGTCGATTGGTATTACGTGGGGAGGTAACAGACAGTATTGATATCTCAGGATGGGAATCAGGTGTCTATATGGTTAGGCTTATGGGTAAAGACCTTAATATGACTCGGGTGATAAGTAAGATTTAGGGGGTTCAAAAATATATCGGAGAATTGTAATTTTATGCACCTCTGTAGTAACTTACCAAGGGAGGATTTTCATCTTCATCCGGAGTCATATACCTGCTGATAATATCTAATTCTTCATTTTGTGGATCATTGTACTCTTTGTCAACAATAATAAATTGAGTATTCTTTAACGAGGTTATTGCTAGTCTATATAATAATCTATAAAATTTAGAAAAAAGATCTTCATTGACATCTTCGCCTATATTCTTCATTGGTGTATCTATTATTAAGATTGAAGGTATCGGCAGTTCATTTTCAGAACAAAGTGAGTGCACCGCCAAAGCATAACAAACATTGAATAGAGTTTTTTTTCCACCACTTCCTGCATTATAGAAGTTCCACTTATAATTTTCATCTCCTTTTGGAAGTACCCAAACCTCCCAAGTCTTTCTATTGATTTCTATTTTATCACTTTTGGTAACTCCTGGAACTCCAACTTCAAGAAGGTAAGATTTGAATATGTTTTCCAATTCAGAAATAAATTTATTGGCTGAATTAAGTTTATTCTTTTCTTGAATTATTTTCTCTCTGAGTTTTTTAATTATTAGATCAAGGTCATTAGCTGATTTTTCTAGATTTTCTATTTCAATGGGTATTTTTATTACGTCATTTTTGGCTTTTAATCTTTCTCTTAGCGTTGCCAAATCTCTTTCATTCTCTCTAAAATTGGATAACATTTTAGATTCATATGTACTTAAGGATTCTTGAAGTTGATCGTCTAATTCATTCTTTTCTTTGGTAAAGTATTTAAGTTGTTTTTCATTATTTAATAAGGCCTTTGTATGTTTAATTATTGAATTCTCTAGATCTTTAATCCTATCATCAATATCTAATCTGATTATATCTGGTTCAAGATCTGTTTTAAGTTCACTCTTGTTTTTTGGAGATAAGCATAGGTTGCATTTATCTTCTGCTATTGTTCTATTTTTTAAGTTTTCACCACATTGTGGACAAGATTCAAAATTAACACCTGATAAAATGTTATCTACTTGCTGACTTTTTGCCAACTTATATTTTGAAGCTATAAGTTCTGATTTTAAAGTCTTTTGCTCAAGTATTCTATTTCTTAAGTCATATACAATTGTTTCCTGAGTTTTAATTTGTTCAATACCCCTGTATATTTTCCTCCTTAGGTCATCTGTTGAATGAGTTTCACTCCTATATCCTTTTTCCAGTTCACTTCTTACCTTTAATACGGTTTCTATCTTTTCTTTGATTTTCCTTATTTCTGATTCAATAGTTTCTGTCGAGTCATAACCAAACTTTTCTAAGAATTTATTCAGCTCTTGAACAGCTGATAATTTTCCAGCTTTATCCTTAACATTTTCTTCATAATCTATTTCTAAACTATTGAGTTTTTGTGAATAAAATCCAGTAGAAAATTTCATAACATCTCTACTTTTATTTCTCTTGAATGTATCTTCTAGTCTGAAAAATGATGAATCTAAGTGGTCTTGGTCTAAATAGCAATACCAAAAGACATCTCTAATACTGAGCCTTATTAGTGGTGAATCCTCTTCCAATTTACTTCTTCGGACTTTTGGAGGTATTAGTCCAACTAAATGAAAAATTAAATCACTAAAATTGAATATGTTGTCATTCCATATTGATTTATCTGTTTTGTTTATCGGTGCAAGTACAGTAAAAGGGTCAGAGTCTTTTTCTTTCCAAGAAACTTGAATTTCCTTTGATTCCCTCGATCTTTCAAGGATAACTTTATGTGTGGATATATAAAGAATCAATGAGGCTGATACCATCTCTTGAGATAAAGCGGTAGTCATCTCAAGTTTTCCTCCCAAACAAAAATTTATTAGCCGAACAATTGAAGATTTACCCGCACTTATTTTTCCATGAAAAAAACATACTTGATGATCTAAATCTATAATCTCGCGTGATTTTTTGCATTGAAGAGTCAATACCTTTAATCTAAATTTCATTTTTTCCTGAATTTATGTTGCTTCCCATTTTTAAATCACCAATCTCAGGAAATGTACTATAGATAAATCTCATTAATGCAGATGCGCCTATGTCAAAGTTTTTTCTAATTAAATTGGCACGAATATTTACACTATCAAAAAGTTTAGATTCGATTAGTGAATTTGTAATATCTTTTCCTCTTTTCGTAATTCCTATATTAATCGTCTTTCCTTTTTGCTCATATTCAACTAGCCCTTTTCCAATTAGTAGGTTAATGAACTTTCTATATCTAAAATCCCAAGGGCCGTATTTATATCTTACCATTTTGGATTCGACACTTGTCCGTTCATATTCCTTTATTTGCAAGTCAAACTTTTTTCTCCCCCTTTCTCTAAGCGCAATTTCAAGATAATTAGGGTACCTCAATAAAAAGTCAAGTTTAGCAAGCTTAGTTAATCCTTCTATTTTCTTTGAATTATCTTCTTCACTGAAGGCATTAATTAGAATTAAAAGTCTACCCAGATGAATATCTTCATTTTTATCAAGCTCTTTAAATATTTGAAATAAATCCATCAGTCGATTTTAAATTTTTCGCTCCACCAAATTTTACACTCTTCAGTTAAAATAGCAGCCATTCCATATAAGTGTTCTGGTATACAATCAAAAAATGATGTCTTATCTGACTTATATCTATCTTTTAATTCTTTTCTGATTTGAATTAGCATTTTAGTTCCGTTCGTTGGTTTAGTCATATCTTCATCTCCTGTGATGTTGGTATCGTGAGCATTTTGACATTCTGTTTGCACTATTGTTTTTATTTGATTGTATCTTTCTCTGGCAGTTTTTTCGCTGTATTTATGAATCCATGAAGCTAATTTGAACTCCATTGAGCTTTTGTTGTCCTTTAATAGTTCTAAGTTGTCATAGGATACTCCGCCGGCATCCAACTTTATTTCTAGTTTTTTAGTACTCGATAAATCAGTGGGCATATTGTCTTTGAGGTGTATTTTAACTTTGTCAGTTAGAACTTCATCTATTATCCCTAAAACAATACCTTCGTCAATGGACTTGCCAGTAATTTTTTCTTTGGCTTCTTCTTTTTCTGGATTTGTATTGAGGACAAAATGCTCATGTAATGGATCTCTGTATTTTAGAGATGATGCATTAATATGATGAAGAATTAACTTATCTGTGATAGATTTCAGTTCAGCGTAAGTTGCATCATCCAATTGTTTTAATTCACCTAATTCTCTCAAAAGAGTGACGTCTATTGTTTCAATACTGCCAATATCTGATTTTAAATTTATCTTCTTTAAGACGGATTTAACAATGGCTTCAGTGGTTCCTAATTGTGTCGCAAATTTTTTGATCCATTTCTTTATATTCCCGTTTGAAATGGCTTTATTTTCTTTTAATTGAGTCAGAATAAAATCAAGCCCTTTTGCATTTTCTTTTTTTAAGAAACCAACATTAGTTGCTAAAACAAAAGATTGAAATTGATTTGGAAATTGAATATCTAATTCTATAAACCTTTTTGTAGATTTGACAATAGCCTCATCATTTGCATCAAATGCGCCAAGATTTAGATTTCTTGTTTTTATTTGAATGCCACTAAATTTCCCATTGCTAAGTTTTATTAAAACGTCCTCATGGTGTTCGCAATATACTTTATTGATTATAGTACTCTCTTTTATTATTCCAATAGATAATAATGCAGCATAGGTGCATTGATAGCGATAACGCTTTAAAGTGTCATCTCCTGGGTCATTCTGGCTTGATGTATTTTCTATCCTTCTATTCAATACTATTTTTTTAGTTGATCATACCTGCCTCACAAACACCTTCTACCAAAAGGCAGATCTATTATTTTCATATTTATGCGTTATTTATAAGATGCAGTCCAAGTTCAATACTACCCCCGCCTCCCAAACAACAAACTCCCAATCCTTACAACCGTACTCCCACAATCCATAGCCAACCTATAATCCCCCGACATACCCATAGACACCTCCTTGAAAGAGTCAACGGTAGAAAAATGCTCCGCCTTAAGTAAATCATAATACCCCTTTAGCCTATTAAATTCTGCGCGCGTAACATCTTCGTCGGAGGTAAATGTTCCGATGCCCATAGCCCCGTTAATGGATAGGTTAGATAGGGTTGTGAGTTGTTGTATTTCCTCTTTTAGTATGTCGATGTCGTATCCTGACTTGCTGGCTTCCTGACCTATTTTGATTTGTAATAGGATGTTGATTTTTCTTTGGTGCTTTTGGGCTTCTTTGTTTATTTTTTCGGCGAGTGAGAGGCTGTCTACAGACTGGATGCAATGGACGAAAGGGCTGATGTATTTGACTTTGTTTTTTTGTAGTTGGCCAATGAGATGCCAGTGGATGTCAGAGGGCAGCTCATCTTTTTTTTGCACCAGTTCTTGTACACGATTTTCTCCGAAGTGTCTTTGTCCCTGATTATATAGAGACATAATTTCTGATACACTTCTTGTCTTGGAGACGGCGACGAGTTGTACACCCCGATCTTCTATTTCTTTCTTTAATGCGGAAAACTCTACCATGGCTACAGTGGATTATTCTTTATCACTGAACAATCCATATAGCTTAGAGTTGATTTCTCCGACTATGTTACCGAAATCTTCTTGATTTTTTTTGAAATCTGTGTTGTCCGCATCGACGATCAGCAATTTACCATGACGATAACTGTTGATCCAGTTGTTGTATTTGTCGTTAAGTCTCTTGAGATAGTCTAGGCTGATGCTGCCCTCATAATCTCTGCCGCGCTTGTGGATATGCTCTACGAGCTTAGGAATACTCGCTTTAAGATAGATCAATAGGTCGGGTGGATTGATCTGAGAGGTCATTGTCTCAAAGAGGCTTTTGTAATTATCAAAATCTCTTTTGGACATCAGTCCCATTTCATAGAGATTGGGTGCGAATATATGGGCATCCTCATAGATAGTCCGATCCTGTATCACGACATGATCGCCTTGCTGTATCTTTAGTATCTGCTGGTAGCGGGAGTTAAGAAAGTAAATCTGTAGATTGAACGACCAGCGATGCATGTCATCGTAGAAGTCGCTGAGATAAGGATTAGTATTAGCATCCTCATAATGGACCTCCCAGTCAAAATGATTGCCCAGCATCTCACAGAGGGTCGTCTTACCAGCGCCTATATTACCAGCAATGGCAATATGCTTTATTTTAGAGTTTGATGATTGGTTTTCCGTCATATAATTGCACAAAAATCAACGCAAATTAAGTATTTAGACGATTAAGCGTCTTTGATTATCTAAATAATTGAATTAAGAAGAAGGTTATCTATAAATTGCCTTCTCAAAATAAGGATAAGACTATTTCAGTTTAATTCTTTAAATCAATAACATGAACGAACAGATCATTTCTATCGAGGATATCAAAAAGACCTACGTGATGGGTTCTGAGAAGGTCCATGCACTGGATGGCGTCACGCTCTCTATACATCGCAACGAGTATATTGCCCTCATGGGACCCTCTGGATCAGGTAAATCCACCCTTATGAATCTCCTGGGCCTACTCGACACCCCGACTTCAGGTACTTATATGCTCAAAGATCAATTGGTCAGCGAAATGACCGATTCAGAGCTGGCTAGTGTCCGTAATAAGCAGATCGGCTTCGTCTTTCAGACCTTTAACTTGCTGCCTAGGTTATCTTCTTTAGAAAATGTGGCCTTACCCTTAGTCTATTCTGGATTAGGTAAAAAGAAAAGACTGGAGAAAGCAGAGCATGTATTGACACAGGTAGGACTAGGTGATCGTGTCGACCACAAGCCTAACGAATTATCTGGTGGTCAGCGCCAACGTGTCGCCATAGCACGTGCTTTGGTCAATGACCCTGCGCTTATATTAGCGGATGAGCCGACGGGTAATCTGGATACCAAGACCTCTATAGAGATCATGTCGATTTTTGAAGAGATTCATAATAATGGGAATACAGTGATACTAGTAACGCATGAGCCAGAGATTGCAGAGCATGCACACCGTATCGTAAGATTGCGAGATGGATTGTTAGAGTCTGATATCAGAAATGAGAATGTTATTAGTGCTCATGATCCTGAGCATTTTTATAACAAGAACTAGGATTTTTCTTTTATGAAAATATATACGAAGTCAGGCGATAAGGGGTCTACGTCACTATTTGGTGGCACAATTGTCTCTAAGGATGACATCCAGATAGAAGCCTACGGTACAGTGGACGAGTTGAATGCCTTTATTGGTGGTCTAATCAGTTCTATATCTGATGAAGCCTTAGTAAAAGAACTAGAGGAGATACAACCATTGCTATTCGATATAGGCAGTCATCTGGCATCTGATGGCACGTCGACGCAGTACTTACCCGTACTTAATCCCGAAATGACCGAAACACTGGAAAAAGCTATAGACCTAATGACCGATAAGCTCCCACCACTGAAATCATTCATTATGCCAGGTGGTAGTGTCGCAGTCTCTCAGGCGCACATCTGTCGTGTCGTCTGTAGACGCGCGGAAAGGCGCGTGACCGCCTTAGCCAATGTCAAAGAAGTCAATTCACTCATTATCATTTACCTTAATAGACTATCCGATTACTTTTTCGTGCTCGCACGTTATATAGCTATGTCGGAGGGCGTGGAAGAAATTAAGTGGAATCCGAAATAAGTTTATTTTTACATGTTATCTTAACCGAGCATGTCAATAATAGAAGCATACGATTTTGGGCGTAAGGATTTACCTAAATTCTTAATTATTTTTCTGGCGATAAGTATTATATGCTTCTTCTTCCCACGAGAAAAAATCGAAATATACAAATACAACGCTGGCAATAAGTGGGCGTATCCCGATATGGTGACTGAGTCTGATTTTTCTATAGGCGTTGCCTCTGAGATCAATAGCGACTCTATCGTCAATTATACATACGAAGAAGGCTCTCGCATCATCCGTAATGGTCAAGAAGTCACACCGACGATGAAAAAAATAATAGATGGTTATCTCGAAGAGAATCGGCCATCATCTCCTTTCTTTAGTCCGAGCAATCTGCTTAAGTTCTTTGGTTATTTCATATTGACGACTTTGATTATTCTGGCGCTTATCATTTTTGCCAGTAAGTATTACCCTGAGCTGTGTCGTAGTATATCGGGTATTTCCTTTTTGGTGATTTGGCCTGTGTTGTTTGGTGCTTTAGCATTTATGGTGAGTAAGTCTTCGGCCTTGAGTCCTTATCTTATTCCGTTCTGTATAGTGCCGATTGTCGTATTTAATTTTTGGGGTCCTCGATTGGCCTTTATGGTGCATGTGGTGGTGATCTTGATTGCTAGTTTTTTGAGTGGACTAGGTTATGACTTTACCTTCTTGCAGATATTGGCTGGGATGGTGACTGTGCTTATAATTAGTGAGACGCGATATTGGAATAAGTTTTTTAGGTGGATACTTATTATCATGGGGACTTATCTTTTAGGTTATCTCGGTCTGGCTATTATTAATTCTGGCACCGTATCACCTAATGAATATCCAATATTCGGTTGGTTAGCAGTTAATAGTATTTTGCTTCTCCTAGCTTATCCTTTTGTGCCTATTGTTGAGAAAATATTTGGTTTTGTATCGAGCATTACCTTGGCAGAATTGACCGATATGAATAATCCATTACTCAAAGAATTATCTATCAAAGCTCCCGGTACTCTACAACACTCTTTACAAGTCTCTAATCTCAGCGAAGCCGCCGCCGAAAAAATAGGTGCGAACAGTCTCTTACTCAAAGCGGCTGCACTATATCACGACATAGGAAAAGTCAAACAACCAGAGTATTATATAGAAAATAGTCAGGGAGCGAATCCGCATGATGCCTTATCAGCTTTTGACAGTGGGCGTATTATAATAGAGCATGTAACGGAGGGCATAAAAATGGCCAAGAAGAATAAGTTGCCTAAGGTTCTTATTGATTTCATAGAAACACATCATGGGACGACTCGTGTCGAATATTTCTATAGGAAGCAAAAGGAAGCAGAGCCAGATCGGGAATTTGATGAATCTCTATTCCGTTATCCTGGCCCCAAACCAACAACTAAGGAGCAGACCATATTGATGCTAGCAGATTCTATAGAGGCCGCCTCTAAGAGTCTAAAAAATCCAACTGGTCAGGATATAGATAATCTCGTAGACAATATCGTCGCTTACAAAATCAAAGAGGACCAACTAACAGATTCTAATCTAAGTTTTGCTGAGTTAGAGTCTTGTATGGATAAGTTTAAGGCGATGTTGCGCAGCATCTATCATGTCAGGGTAGAGTATCCTAGTGAATCACCTCAGTAATATTTATAAAAGATTAGATTGACTTAGGAAAAGTAAGTATCATTTCGGTACCGCTTTCTGAGGTCTCTCCAAGACTTATTTTTCCATTGTGCTTTTCCATGATTATTTTGCAGATGCTAAGTCCTAGTCCGGTGCCCTCATATTCTGATTTGGAATGTAGTCTCTGAAAAGGTTGGAAAATTGTATCGGCATAGTTTTTATTTATACCAATGCCATTGTCTTTGACGGAGATTATGGTGTGATTGTCTTGTTCGCTTCTGTCTATCAATATCTCAGTATTGTGCTTCTCTCCTTTAGGGCAAAACTTCAGGGAGTTAGATATGAGATTGGAGAATAATGTTAGTAGTAATTCTTTGTCTCCTTGGATTAGTCCTAAGTTATAGGTTTTGATGGACAAGTTTTGATTTGTGCCGTCTATAAGTAAAGAATGTTTTATACGGTCTATTAATTTATTAAGGTCTATAGATTCAGAGCTTATACCTGCGGATTCTATCTCTGACCTCGTAAGTAAATCGGTTACTAAATTTTGTAATTCGTCGATACCACTTTCTATGAAATCTAAATACTGATTCTCCAGAGTCACTTCTTCCTTATTGTCCATTCGTTGTTTAAGAAGAGTGGCGAATCCCTTGATGTTTTTCAGAGGGGCTTTGATATCGTGAGCCATGATTCTATTATAGAGTAGGACTTCTTCGTTTTTAGATTTTAGCTCTGAAATTATTGACCTGTTATTCTCTAGGGCATCTTTTAGATGGCTGTTATACTTCTCCATAGTCCTGGATAGGAGATAGAGCAGGGTATAGGAGGTAACGAAAACTATAATGACTTCTATATTGTCGATATTAAACTTCCTTACAAAAAGGAAATGCGTGATCAAGGTAAGAGCGGGGAAGAATAACCTGAGCAAATTCTGAGAGAAAAAAAATGGTGTCATCAGACATAAAGCAATATTGGCGATGGCTCCAGGCACGAGTGGATAGACTTCTTGATAAGTAAGTATGGCTACAGAAAGATGGAGGAAAGTAATAAGTAAGAAATAGAGTAATGTGCTATTACGTTCTGTAATGTTTTTGATGACGAAGGCGCATAGCAGAATTATCAATAGATTCATTACTCCAAGTAGATTGGAGTTACTCATAAATCTAGCGATCATCATTATAGTGGAAGAAAAAATAATGAGAGAAGAAATACCTATAATGACAACTCGTCTGATTTGATATACACTATCTAAATTTCTATAGATAATGCTTTCCAAATTCTTGATAAGCATCGGAATATGATCTAGTTGGTCTTAAATATTCTAAGGTAATAGTTTTCCGCTAATTATTATAAACTAACGCATATAACTACGTTATCCCATTGAAGTAGGAATAATTATAACTAAGTATTATTAGTACGGATAAGACCTATAGCTAATCTTTCCACAGGAAAATTATGCCTTCTCCACAGCGACTTCCTTAGCTCTTCCCATGTACGCATTTAGACCCTCTACAATTAGTACAAAGGCCGAAACAAATATGAGATTACCTAAAAGTGTATTATCAAAGAAAGGTATACCCGCACCTAAGGCAGCGATAAGACCAGAAAATGTCTTAGGATATAATGTTCCGGTGAGCCAACTGCCTGCATTAGTTATTACAAAAAACAATAGAGAGGATAACACTGCACCAAAGAAAATCTTAGATGCCAGTTTAGACTTAGTCAAGGAAATACCCAAAACGACCGTAAGGATAAAAGCACCATAGACAAAGATCATGTAGTCCGCGAAAAAAACGAATCCTGTTTGATCCGTTATAAAAGGGCGATTGATGGTATTATTAAGCACCAAATCACTCAGATACAACGCGGCGATTGGAAGCAAGAACGCTAAGTATTTTTTACTCATATACATACCACCAACGAGTGCCATCGCACCTATCGGTGTGAAATTATAACTGTGTGGTAATAATCTATATAATCCCGCGAGTACGATTAAAGAGGAAACTATGGTAATCTTGCTTTTCATAGACTGTATTCTTGTTGTAAAGATGACGGTTTTCTAAGATATATCACACCATATATGCCCCTAATTAGACAATTATTCTTTATATCTTATCGCAGTTGGGGAATATTGGATTATGGATAGGTATAGTTAAATTCGCCCTGCGATATTATTATTGAGAGAATACAAGTTCTTATTATATGTATTTTAAGAAGGCATTTGAAGGTAAAAATGACTGGTGGAGATATGTCATCGTGATCTTGGTCGTGTCATTTGGTTATCTGATAGGCCAACTACCATTATCATTAGCATTATATAGGTCGATCACTAATAATCCAGAGCTGGATACGAGTGATCTACAGGCTTTTCAGGATAATCCTGATTTTGGTCTCTTTGGTATCAATCCCAATATGGGGTTTACCTTGCTTTTAACCATGTTTGTAGGTGCTTTGGTGGCTTTTTACTTTGTTTTCAAGCCATTGCATCAGAGAGAGTTTAGAAGCCTTATAACGCCATTTACTCGTATCAATTGGAGTAAAATAATGTTTGCCTTCTTCTGTTGGCTCGGTCTGACCCTAATGTTTGAGTCAGTGGCTTATTTCATAGAACCAGAGAATTACTCTTTTCATTTCAATTTTAAGACTTTCGTCCCATTGCTACTTATCTCTATGCTAATTCTTCCTTTGCAGACCAGTATGGAGGAGCTATTGTTCAGAGGATATATGTTGCAAGGTCTTGGACTTACTAAGACTAAACATATTTTGGGGTTTATTCTAAGTCTGTTTTTTGGATATGGGCTTTATAAGATTGTTTGTGGTAGTGCGGGGTTGACTGTAGCAGATCCGTCTTTACGGCAGATGTTTGCTAAGATGGGCATCGCTCTATTGGGTATATTGGCTACAGTACTTCTATTTATGTTTCTCTACAGACTATTCAATAAGATAGAATTAGGAGAAAATCATTGGTTGGACCATCACACTAGATGGCTACCGCTTATTATTACCTCTATCATGTTTGGACTTATACACTCCATGAATCCAGAAATCAAAGAATACGGATTCTATACGATGCAGTTATATTATGTATCCGCTGGTTTGGTGCTCGGCATTATGACTATAATGGATGATGGCTTAGAATTAGCCTTCGGAGTCCATGCCGCGACTAATTTTTCGGGTGCTGTGTTTGTGGGTTATACTGGGGCGGCCATTCAGACCGACGCATTATTCAAGACTCAATTAGTGAATCCGCAACTGATGACTATTTTCTTTTTTGTTATCAGTGCTTTGTTTCTATTGATGTTGAGATACAAGTTTAATTGGTCTTCTTTTAGCAAAATATTCAAACCAATCGAAGTGCCAGATAAGAATAAAGACATTGACCATTTAATAGATATATTATGAGATTGATTACAGCTTCGTTGCTAATTTGTACATGCTCCTTATTGTTCGGTCAGAGCGATAGATGGTTGCAGCATGTGAGTTATGATATGGATATCGACTTTGATGTCAAAACTCATCGCTTTACGGGTGAGCAAGAAATTAAATACACTAATAACTCACCTGATACTTTGGATAAGGTATTTTATCATTTGTATTTCAATGCCTTCCAGCCAGGAAGTATGATGGACGTAAGATCAAGAACGATAGAAGACCCTGATCGACGAGTGATGGATCGGATACATCAGTTGTCCGAAGAAGAAATTGGATATCATAAAATAGACGAGTTAACGCAAGATGGAAGTCCGACGAATTACCATGTCGAAGGAACGATCTTAGAAGTCAAACTGGCAAAACCTATCATGCCTGGGAAGTCGACTAAGCTAAAAATGAAGTTTAACTCGCAAGTGCCCCTTCAGGTTAGACGCAGTGGTCGTAATAGCGCCGAGGGCATCAGCTACTCGATGTCACAATGGTATCCTAAGTTATGCGAATATGATTACCAAGGGTGGCATAGCAACCCCTATGTAGGTCGTGAGTTTCATGGTGTGTGGGGTGATTTTGATGTGTCTATTAAGATAGATAGAAAGTATACTGTAGGGGCATCGGGAGAATTAGAAAATGCTTCTAAAATGGGGCATGGCTACTCCGACAAGAATACCAAGAAGAAAAAGCTATTTGGCAAGAAGCATTTGACTTGGAATTTCAAGGCCAAGCAAGTCCATGATTTTGTATGGGCTGCAGATCCTGATTACACACATGATATCAAAGAAACTGATGCTGGTGTGACAATACATTACCTGTACCAAAAGAACGAAAAAACTGAAGAGAACTGGGCTAATCTCCATGCCTGTATGAATGAGGCCCTCAATTTTATGAATAAGAAATATGGTGTCTATCCTTATCCGGTATATTCTTTTATACAAGGTGGAGATGGCGGTATGGAATATCCTATGGCGACACTTATTACTGGCGAAAGGAATTTTAGCAGTCTCGTAGGTGTCTCAATACATGAATGGATGCATAGTTGGTATCATCTTGTCCTAGGTACTAATGAGTCTTTGTATCCTTGGATGGATGAGGGATTTACATCTTATGGCTCAGCGGAGGTGATGAATCATCTTAGAAAAAAAGGATTAATTCCTGGTGACGTTGTAGAAGACCCGCAGCTAAGATCAATTCGTGGGTATGGTAGATTTGCACTCAGTGGGCGAGAGGAGGCTCTGTCTACTCATGCTGACCATTTTATATCTAACTCGGCTTATAGTGTAGCCTCTTATACTAAAGGTGCTGTATTCCTACATCAATTGCAGTACATCATGGGAGAAGAGGCCTTTGATAAGGCAATGCTGAGATATTATGATGAGTGGAAATTCAAACATCCCAATCCTAATGATTTTATCAGAGTCTGTGAGAAGGTGTCTGGCTTAGAATTGGATTGGTTTAAAGAGTACTTTGTCTATACTACGAAGACTATAGACTATGGTATCAGTCGTGTAGAAGATGTCAACGGTAATGTAGCGGTCCACTTAGAGAAGCTAGGGCTTATGCCAATGCCTATAGATCTGACTATCAAGAAAAAAGACGGTACGACTAAAAAGTACTATATCCCGCTCAGGATAATGCGCGGTGAGAAAGGAGAAGATTCTTTCGAGGGTATGACTCAAACAGATTGGCCATGGACTCATCCAGATTATACTCTAGAGTTGGATATAAAGATGGCTGATGTAGAATCCGTACATATAGATGCCTCAGAAAGAATGGCGGACGTTAATCTCGAAAATAATTTTTGGCCGCAGCCAGTAGAAGAGAAATAGTAAGGCGATAATAAAATTTATATAAAGGCATGATCGGATTAATCTGGTCATGCCTTTTTTTATGGATACCAGTTACTTGTCGATCAATATCTACTCTGACTTGTAAAATTTACTAGCTTCTCTAAAAATTCTGATTGTTCTATTAATGGTTAATTTGTATAGCCATCTAAAAATAATACCTGGCCCTTTTAGCACTCTTTCCTCCTGATAGGCCCTGGCTCTGGGGTGATCCATAAACCTAAGAATGCCTTTCTTTATAACCTTCTTTTCTTTGTAAAATTCTATCCGTTTGATATGCTTTAAGCTCTTGTAGCCATAATGTTTTGGCGCAACTATTCTGATAGGTGCACCATGATCTATTGATAGCCGTACATTGTCTAATTTGTCTGCCAGCAAAACATCTTGACTCAATAAATCGGACAAGGGCAAGCAGGTTTTATATCCATCCTGTGCTTTTAAGACTACAAAGGATAATGGCGTGGTGCTTTTGGGTAATACCAAAGTATCATAGAAATCTTTGAACCGATAACCACTCCAATGAAGGTCTAATTTACTCCAAGTCGTAACGCAATGAAAGTCAGAGATTTGATCGACTCGTGGTAAGGACATTAATTCTTTTGATACTACAAATTCCTCTATATCTCCACCAACAACAAGTTCTATTTTTCTCAGTTTCCGATGGAAAGCGATGAGCATATTGGGGTAGTCCAAAGCGCGGGAAGATATCGGTTGCTCTTTGACCAGGTGGTAGAGTTCTTTTAGAATGTTGAGTCATAATAATTAAAATTAAAAAAGCCCCAATGCATTCGCATTGAGGCTTTTTTAATTTTAATTATTGTCTCAGTAATTAAGCTCGTATCGGCTTCTTAGATATTTTCTTTTTTCCTTTGACTGTTTTGGCCAGTTTGACGGCCTTTTCAGCATTGACGACACCACCTGATACACTCATTTTGCTGAATGATACTTTTGTGTCTTTGGTTCCTGGAAGAATGACATCCTGTGAAAAAGGGATGACAGATCCCATGATTATAGATTTTACCTGCACGGCTGTAAGACTCGGATAATATGATCTGAGGATCGCTGCTATTCCGGCAACAACAGGAGCCGCCATACTTGTTCCTTGCAAGAACTCATAAGAATTATCTGGAGTCGTAGCGTATATCTGTACACCTGGCGCAAATACATCCACATTATTAGACCCATAATTAGTAAAACTAGCTGGTAGTGCCTCTCCATTCATATAACTCAATGCACCGACTTCTATCCAGTTTTTGTAATTCTTCTTTTTGCCTTTGAAGAATAAAAATCCTTTTCCTTGATACTCATCATTAGGGTAGTTGTCATTGGCGTCATTATCCTGACTACCATTACCAGCTGCATGGATAAGAAGGACATCATTTTTCTCGGCATATTTGATAGCATCTTCTACAACTTTTTCGTTCCAAGAATATCCCTTCCCAAAACTCATGTTGACGATACTGGCGCCATTGTCTACAGCGTATCTGATTGCATTAGCAACATCCTTATCTCTTTCATCTCCATTAGGTACAGTACGGATAGACATGATTTTGACATTATTAGCGACACCGTCCATACCGATGTCATTATTACGTGTTGCAGCGATGATGCCAGCCACATGTGTACCATGCTCAGAGTCAGGACCGTCTACATCATTATTGCCATAATACTTCTCGTTCTGATCTGCATAGTTATCACCTATAATATCTCTTGTATCAAAATCAGGATTATAAGCATAATTGGCCTTGCCTGTATAGTAGTTTATCTCTGGTTCCATCTCACGGAAGATCATTTCTTTGATCTCGGTGATGTCCTCTACTTTTTCTCCTCTTGTTAGTCCATCTAGTATGATGTTCTTTCCTACGACTAGATTTTGATTGCCACTGGCGTCTATCGCTTGTATGTTTTCTAGTGTTGCGGCTTTGCCATCCAGAGCTTTGACTAGCGCATCAAGACCATTACCGATCATTGTTTTGGCATTGAGTACCTGTGTTAGGTTTTTCTTACCTTTTTGTGATTCTCTTTCTACTTCCTCTTTCCACTTGACGAATTTATCGTACATCTTCTTATCCTCTTTTGATAAGTTTTCGCGGTTTGCGTTTTCGAATTTATAGCGGTATTTGCTGTATAGTCTGGTTACTTCATACGTGTCATAGTTGACATTTCCATCTGCTCCACCTATGAAATTCCATCCATTGACATCGTCTACATAGCCATTTTTGTCATCATCTATGCCATTGTCAGGGATTTCGTCGGCATTGACCCATACGACATCTTTGAGATCTTCGTGCTCTATATCGACTCCTGAGTCAATAACAGCCACGACGACAGTTTGAGATGTCTTACCTTTTAGTAAATTTGCATATACATTTTTAAGTGAGATACCTACGGCACCTTTAGTGTCGGCGTCTTGCAAATGCCAACCTGCTTCTTGGGCATAAGTCATTTCCAGACTCCCAAGTAGAAATAATACGATAATAGTTCTGAATAACATATTATAAATGATTAGTAAGCGGTCACGAATATAATACCAATTGCATCACATAAATGGTTAAAACAATATTAATGACCATAATTAATAACCTAAATCAGTTTCAAAATATTAACTGATACTAGGAGTTGTAATAACGAAAGATATGATTCAAAAACTATACTACTTTTTCGTTTTGTGCGCATTTTGCCTATCCACGTCTGTAAATTGCCAAAATAGCTTTGGTTTGGGATTTGGATTTTCAGTCTACAAAGGAGACCTGAGTCAGCCGGGTGTTTTTGGTGATTTAGGGCAATCTGGCATGGCTTTTAACGCGGTATATCGTTATCAAATCAAGAAATCCATGAGAATCAGAGCCGGATTATATTTCGGCCTGGTCAAGGGTAACGATAGCGCATCATCAGAACTGGTGCAGAGACAGCGTAACCTGAGCTTTAATAATAACTTATCCGAGCTTAGTTTGGCCTTTGAGTATAACTTTTCTAATGATTACATCGGTGGTTCGCCATTTAGTTTTTACACCATAGCAGGTCTGGGTGTATTCAAGAGCAATCCGATGGCATATTACAATGGCCTAGAGTACGAATTACGCCCATTGCAAACAGAAAACCAGATCAATCCTTATTCTTTATACAATCCCGTGTTTTTGCTGGGTGGTGGATTAGAAATAGAACTCAATGATGCGATCTCTGTCAATATAGAACTACTCGGCCGTATCACTAATTTCGATTATATCGATGATGTCAGTGGCGTCTATCCCGTATATAGTGAGATGGTAGAAAATCATGGAATCCTTTCCGCTAATCTTTCGGATAGAAGAGATGAGTTTTTTGGTCTAGCAGAAGGCCCAGTCGATATACCAGGATTAGGTAACAAGAGAGGCAATCCCAATAGCAAAGACTATTATCTGACGGCCATGATCAATTTTATGGTAAGATTAAACAACGAGTATTATTCTGGAAAGAACCGAAAACGTATCTTATGTCCTTCTGCTCGATAAGAGATGCAAAAGGAATTATTAGACATACTTCGGCGATATTGGAATTACTCTACTTTCAGAGAAGGACAACAGGACGTTATTCTCAGTATCTGCGAAGGTCATGATACACTAGCGGTATTACCCACAGGAGGAGGAAAGTCGATATGTTACCAATTGCCCGCTCTATATAAGGATGGTCTTACCATCGTGGTAAGCCCACTCATATCACTGATGAAAGATCAGATACTTAGTCTCAAGAATAAGAACATCCAAGCCGAAGCATTGATGTCTGGTCAGACTTATCGTCAGCAGGATATCATCCTAGATAATGCGGTACATGGCAAGTATAAGTTGTTATATGTCTCTCCAGAAAGGCTCAAGACGCAGCTATTCAGATCGCGTTACGCGAAGATGCAAATATCGTTAATAGCAGTAGATGAGGCACATTGTATATCAGAGTGGGGTCATGATTTCAGGCCAGAATACAGGAGGATCGCAGAACTGAAAGAAATACATCCTGATGTCCCGACTATAGCCGTAACCGCAACGGCAACAAATCAGGTCCAAGATGATATTATAGAAAACTTACAATTTTCAAAGTCTCATAAATCCTTTAAAAAATCACCGCTAAGAAAAAACTTATCCTATCAGGTTATAAATACAGAAGACAAACCCAGTACACTCTCCAATATATTAAAAACGAAAAAAAATCAATACAGTCTGGTCTATGTCCCATCCAGAAAGATGACCGTAGAATTACAAAGACTACTTACTAATTATGGGATACGCACAGAGGCGTATCATGGCGGCCTCAATAATAAATTAAGATCACAAATCTCTCAAGAGTGGATCGATGGTCGCATCTCTTGTATAGTCGCGACTAAAGCATTTGGGATGGGAATAGACAAGTCCAATGTGCGTCGTGTGATTCACTATCAGATACCTGATACAATAGAGTCCTATGTGCAGGAAGCGGGTAGAGCTGGACGCGACGGTGACTACTCAGAATGTATCATATTCTATAATCCAGCGGATAGTCTCAAAGCAAAGAATAAGTTAGAAGACATCTTTCCAGAAAAGGAATTTATAAAGGAGGTCTACAAAAACCTTTGTCTCTTTTTTGGTGTGGGTTCTGGTTTGGCGGAGGATAGATATTATGTACTTAATCACGTTAAGTTTTGCCAGAACTACAATACGCCTTTATTCAAAACCGTCAATGCCATCAAGATTTTGCATAAGGCGGGTATTATCAATGTGTCAGAAGGATTCTTCGAGCCATCCAGATTAAAGTTGGAAGAGTTTATGGTTAAAAAATTATTGGACGAAGAATCTGTTTCTCCAAAGTTGAAATCATTTGTCAAGTTGTTATTACGAAACTATGAAGGACTTTTCTTTGATTTCACAGCTATAGACGAGACGCTCGTCGCACAAAAATTCCAATCCAAAAGAACCGAAGTCATCAAAGGGTTAGAATGGTTAGATCAATATAAATATGCCAAGTACAATCCCTCCGAAGAGGGTAGTGCAATACACTTTTCTGACTACCGAACTAATTCCGACAAAATAGAAATACCAGTCGATGTGTATGATAGATTAAAAGAGATGCATATAAAGGCTTTAAACCGAATGATAGATTATATAGAATGGGAATCATGTCGTCAATCTTTTATCTCTTCTTATTTTGGTTTTAGATCAAATGAAGATTGTGGCAACTGTGATCGTTGTACACATATAAAAGAGGATGTTACCCAAGATAATCTTGAGGATGACATCATAGCCGCAATTAGATCTATGAAACCTGCCAAATTACAACAGCTTTATTCTTCACTAAATAAGTATAACCCAGATTCTATAAATAAAGCCCTTCAATCTCTTGAATCAGAGCGTCGTATCTCTATTGGAATGGATTACACCATAACTTTACTGTAATGAAGACCAAGAAGATCATTATATGCTCTACATCGTATCGGGAGTACGACCGACGCATGCAAAGATGTATTAAAGCCTTACTTGATGAAGGGCATAGAGTATATTGGTTATCAAGAAGTTACAGTGCTGATGAACCAGCAGACTCAAATCAAATAAACTATAAAAAAGTCGAAACCAAGTTTAAGAAAGGTCCACTTTTTTACTTAGAGTATAACTTTAAGTTATGGCGATTATTGAGGAAATCAGAAGGTGATATCGTCTTATCGGTGGATGTAGATACACTTATAGGTGCATATTTTGGGTGTAGGAAATCTGGAAAAAGGCTTTATTTCGACGCTCATGAGCTTTTTCATGAGGTGCCAGAGTTAGCCTCGAAGAATCTGAAAAAATCCATCTGGAGGCAAATAGCAAAGCGAATTATTCCTAAAGTAGACAAAGCATATACGGTAAACAATTCTTTAAAATCTTATCACCAAGAAGAATATGCTAAGACATTTGATGTTGTAAGGAATGTACCCGTACTCGATAAGAAAATTCTCGTCAATGACCATTCATACAATCGTAAAGTGATCGCTTATCTCGGTGTAGTCAACGTGGGTAGAGGAATAGAATTGATGATTGAGGCTCTGACGGAACTTACAGATTATCACCTTGTCATTTTGGGAGACGGTGATATTATGTCGGATTGCAGGTCACTAGCATATAGATTGGGTGTTGAGGATAGGGTTCAGTTTTTAGGTCAAGTCAATCCCGATTATATAAGCTCTCATCTGAGCAAATGCTCATTAGCGATAAATATGGCAGCTCCCATCAGCAAGAGCTATGTCTTATCCCTGTCCAATAAGTTTTTTGATTACATGCATCATCATCTGCCGTCGATTAATATGGACTTCCCAGAGTACCGAAATATTTTAAGAGAGTATAGGGTAGGAGTGATGATGGCAGAGTACACCACAGCTAATCTTATATCGGCTATCAAAAGATTAGAGTCTCCTGAATTATATAACGAGTTATATAAAAACTGCCAGAAATATAAGTCTGAATATTCCTGGCAGAAAGAGAAAGAAAACCTTCTTGCACTCTATAGGTAATCTGTCGCTCTTAGTTATTCTATATGATTATAACAATTTTAGTTCATAGTGATTAAAGCCACCTTTCCATTGTAGTTAGGTCTTATGCTGTATCTTTTATCTTTACTTACAGTTTCCAAAAATGACTGACTTTCTGCCATATCCGCATTGTCTACGTAGATGATTGTTCTGGAGTGGAAATTAGACTCAAGCATTCTGAATAAGGGTAGATATAAATCCTTCCAGCCATCCAATAATAATAAGTCGATAGGCTTATCGTGATCTGCTAAGGTCTGCATCGCATCGCCTATTCTTACTTCTATGATTTCATCGACACCCGCTTGCTTAAAATTTTTGATGGCTTTCTCAGCTTTTGATTTTATGAGTTCGGTTGTAATTATTTTACCTCCCGTTTCCATTGCCCCTTTAGCAAGAAATAACGTCGAGATTCCAAACGAAGTACCGAACTCGACTATATTTTTTAGTCCATGATTTTTTATTAGTTCTACCAAATCTTTGCCTTGCTCTTCTGAGATAGCGAGATAGGCATCTTTTAGATCCGCAGGTTGTATAGGTCTAAAAACACTTTTTGCCACCCCTCGGATTAATCTAAGATGGTCGTGTTTTGAGTCTTTGTATAGTTCGGCTATCTTGGTTTCTATCTGAATATTTTGCATGGTGAAAACATTTTGTGCTTAGGAAAATGGTTGAATATTTAGTGTTATACTTTCGTATAAAGTTATTACTGAAACAAGTGGAGTTAGCTATCCTTTTAGGCCTCAGTAGTGTCCAAATAAGAAAGGTTGACTGTCTTGACAGCCAACCTTCAGATTTATTCTCTTAACCAAGTTGTCCACTTGGATATTATTCTAGGACTTTTTATTGAGACGAATAATTTTAAAATTTCCCATTGTTATTTTTCCGTTCTGACTCAGGAGGAATAGGTGCGATTACATCCCAATGTTCCACTACCTGACCTTTATCCAATCTAAATAAGTCATAGTATGCCGTAGGTGTGTCACCGAGCGTTCCTTCGCTCATAGTCAATACAAAATTTCCTTCTCCCAATACTTTGTGTATGGTGGTGTAATGCATCATCATACCTGACTCGGCCATCTGTTTCATGGCAGTACCCAGACCATCTAATCCGTCTGGTACCATAGGGTTATGTTGGATATAAGTCGTCGGATTAATATATGTAGCGATCTTGTCCATTTCGCCACCCATAAATACTTTTTCTAGTAGATCACGGACGACCTGCTTATTAGCCGAGGTTTTGTCCTTATCTGTGATATCAGTGGCTCCATCGAGTTGAGTCCGCCCGCTTGCATTAGGTGGCTGTATCTCGAGTAAATTATCCCAGTGCTCTACAATTAGTCCATCCTCAAATCGGAAAACATCAAAGCCGACCTTAGGTCCGAAAAAATCATATTCTGTATGAGTAAAGACATAATCTCCATCTTCAAATGCACGTACAACCTTAGCTGCAAATCCTTGCGGTGGTGCATGCTTCATGACTTCTCCAAAACCAGCTAATCCATCACCTACAGACAAATTATGCTGAATGTATTTTTCCGGATTAATGTAAGAAATTGGGGTTTGATCTCCCGTGTTGAAACTGTTAAGTAGTGCTACTACTTTTTCTTTGTTTGTTAATTCCATATTTAATAATTTATAACGACCCATAGAGATCGTTGATTGATCCATATTGGACATGAAATCTTTTGATATAGGTGCTTCCATAAAAGGTTGCAAAGACGCATCCGATAATTGTTTGTCTGACCAATAGACTACGACTACTTGCCTTCCCAATTCATTGACTCCTGTCAGTCTTTGCAAAAAACCATCTCTCTTACTGGTAAAATCGGTTTCTACTTTTTTATTGGTA
The DNA here is from genome assembly GCA_020628095.1 of Saprospiraceae bacterium. Taxonomy (GTDB): domain Bacteria; phylum Bacteroidota; class Bacteroidia; order Chitinophagales; family Saprospiraceae; genus RFSX01. The sequence goes on along the minus strand of JAHDFP010000016.1, from coordinate 17,862 downwards.
GCATTGAACAGAGGCATGTCTATGCCCTTATTGAGATCAAATGACATGATCTCGACGAAGCGACTATCCTGCGCCTCAAAGTTTTTGTCCATCACATATCTCGACATTTTCATGGATGTCGCATCTATCGTATTGGCGTAATCTGATACAGAACTATCGCTCATAAATTTCTTCATGGACGCGTCGGCATCTTGCTTACTTTTCCAAAAGACGACAACCGCATAATTTCCTTGATCATCTACGCCACTTTGTCGTTTGACAAAGCCTGGCTGTTTGCTAGTAAAGTTGCTTTCCACTTTGGCATCTGCCTCTGCGAAAGCCGTTGTTAGGACGTCATCATTTATTTTGAAAGTGGTGACTTCCATGATCGTTTTTCCTGTTGTCATATTGTTGGTTTTATTGGTTGTGCAACTAATAGCAAAGAAGAACATCACTAGTAGGAGGTAGGATGGACTTAGATTAAGACTCATTTCTTATTAGTTTATAATAACTCAAAATTATAGCGAAGGAGAGTCTGCCCATTGGTGAGTTTACGCCAAAGGACTGTCAAAATGGGAAAATCTAATATGCGGAGTTAATGCGCTTGTCGGAAGGCTTCTGGAGAGTTGCCATTAAACTTTTTAAAGTATTTGAAAAAATTAGTTGGGTCACTGAAGCCTGCGAGGTAGGCGATTTCTTTGATAGAATGATCTGAACTGATTAAGAGTCTTTTTATCTGCATAATCGTTCTTTCATCGATAAATGATTTTGCAGTATTGTTGATAACGTTGCTGACGATGTTATTTAGTGTTTTGGAAGAAACTCCTAAAAGTTTAGCGTAGTACTGGACTTTTTTACTTTTGAAACAGTCTCGTTCTACCAATTCCTGAAATTCCAAAAACTGAGACATATACTTTTTTCGACCACTAGTGTCTCCTTTCCGGGCTTTGATTCGGAATAGTTTAGTAATGACGATATGCAGTACACTCCTCGTTATTCCTATAGAAAAACTGTCCTTCGCCAAATACTCTGATTCCATGTGTTTTACCAATATGGTAAAATCCGCAAACTCGTCCTGATCATTAAATTCAATTTTGGGGTAACTCAAAGAATCATTGAATAATTGCATAGATCTCAGAGCCTCCATTTTGTTCAGATGACCTATTATAAATTCTTCTGTAAATATTAAGAGGTATCCTTTGACATTCGGACTTCTGAAAAATTTATGAATTTGATCTTTTCTTATTAATAATACTGTTCCTTCTTTGTAGCTGTAGTCTGTAAAATCTATAGTATGATAACCCTGCCCCTCGTACACGAATAATATGATGTAGAAATTGACCAGATGATTTTTACCAATATCATGGTCCAAATCTCTTTGCAGGAGATCTTCTATTTTGATAATATCAAAGTATGAGCTTGGATTTTCTTTGTTGTCAAACTTTACCTTTAACAACTCTTCTTTCATTATTCTTTAGGTATTAGTCCTTGATATCCACCTTGCCCGCCAGATCTAGAAAGAAAGCATACTCCAGAGCCGTCTCCTTGTATCTTTCAAATCTTCCAGACTTACCTCCATGTCCTGTAGACATATCTGTATGTAATAAGAGAGGGTTGTCGTCCGTTTTCATATCTCTTAGTTTGGCAACCCACTTGGCAGGCTCCCAATATTGCACTTGACTATCATGATAGCCTGTTGTTACCATAAGGGCAGGATAATCCTTTTTCTCTATGTTATCATAAGGAGAATAACTCTTGATATAGTCATAATACTCTTTATCATTGGGATTACCCCATTCGTCATATTCGCCAGTTGTGAGTGGTATTGTTTCGTCTAGCATAGTTGTTACCACATCCACAAAAGGAACAGCGGCGATGCCACCTTTCCATAGATCAGGAGCCATATTGATAACGGCGCCGATAAGTAGTCCACCAGCACTTCCGCCCATGCAGAATAGTTTGTCACTATTAGTATAGTTGTTATCCACGAGGTATTGTCCACAATCTATAAAGTCCGTGAAAGTATTTTTCTTGTTGAGCATTTTACCATCCTCATACCATCTTCTACCCATATCTTGTCCTCCTCTGATATGTGCAATCGCATAGGCGAATCCACGATCTAGCAAAGACAATCTCACTGAGCTAAAATTGGGGTCAATACTATAGCCATAAGATCCATAAGCATATAAGAGGAGTGGTTGGCTGCCATCTTTTTTATAGCCTTTCTTATATACCAGACTCATGGGCACTTGTTCTCCATCTCTGGCTTTGACAAGGATTCTTTCAGAGGTATAATTATTGGCATCAAAATCTCCGATAACCTCTTGCTGCTTCTTGAGGTCTAGCACCTTGTTATTCATATCATAATCGTAAGTCGTACCAGGGGTTGTCATAGAAGAAAAATAGATTCTTACCTTATCGGAGTCGAACTCTGGATTAGTCGAAGAATAAGCCATGTATGCATCTTGCTTAAAGTCTACGTAATGCGTCGCATCCTTATCCGCCCAAGGCATGATTTTGACCTGTGTTAGTCCGTTGACACGTTCATTGATAACTAGATGATTTTTGAATATTTCTATTCCAGAGATGAATACATCATCTCTATGCTCCACAAAGTCTGTCCAGTGGCTCTTATCCGTCTTGGCCTCGTCTGTAACCATAATCTTGAAGTTCTTAGCACCATCTTTATTGGTGACGATATACCATTTATCACCATAATGATAGATATCATGCTCCAGATCTCTTTCTCTAGCTTGAAACAACTGAAACTCGCCATCAGGATTATCAGCCGATAGATATCTATACTCGCTAGATACCGTTGCATAGGATCCGATGACTAGGTAATTGCTGGATTTGGTTTTGTACACGTAGCACGAGAAGGTTTCGTCTTTCTCATGGAAGACCTCTTTATCTGCACTTGAAGGAGTCCCTAGAGTATGCTTGAATATCTTGTAAGCTCTCAGTGCATCATCTTTACGTGTATAATAGACGGTCTTGTTGTCATTAGCCCAGACACAACTGCCTGTGGTATTTTCGATTTCATCTTTCAGATACTCGCCTGTTTCCAGATTTTTGAACCTGAGCTTATATTTTCTTCTAGAAAGTGTGTCCTCTCCAAAAGCCAATAATTTGTTATCGGGACTGACTGTAAGCCTTCCAGCTTGATAATAGTCATATGGCTCTGCCAGCACATTGACATCTAATAAGGGCAACTCTTCGCTATCGAGATTGTCCTTAGTTCTACTATAGATGGGATATTCCTTTCCTTCTACATATTTGGTAAAATAATAGTATCCATTTTTGAAATAAGGCACAGACATGTCTGTTTGCTTGATTCTGCCCTTTATTTCTTCGAAAAGGGTTTCTTTAAAGTCATCCAAATGTGACGTCATCTCAGAAGTGTACTTGTTTTCTGATTCTAAGTACTCGACGACCTCTTTAGTCTGTTGGTCTGGATTTTCGGCATTTTTTTGCTCGTCACTGAGTTTCATCCAGTAATAGTCATCTGTTCTGACATCTCCATGTTTTTCCATGTCGTGTGCCACTTTTTTGGCCAATGGTGGCACGATCTCTTTTTTCGATTCTAGCATTGATATTGTGCTTATTTGCTCTTTTTCAGAATTATTATTTGCTGAATTACAGCCTATAGTTATTAATATTATCGCGGTAAGAATATAATAGAATTTCATATCTGATATTTTAGATTCTAAATATATTAACAACTTATCATATTGCATTATTACATATAAATGAAAGGCATATATTTGTCCTCCCGTGAAATTAAAGAGCCTACATATTAAGGGATTTAAGAGTTTCGCTAATGATACCAAAATCCATTTTAGAGAGCCTATTATAGGTATAGTCGGGCCTAATGGGTCTGGAAAATCCAATATTATAGACTCAATCAGATGGGTGCTGGGTGAGCAGAAAAGTAAGGGCTTACGATTGGACAAAATGCTGGATGTTATCTTTAATGGTACCAAATCCAAGAAGAAAGCTGGCATGGCTCAGGTCTCTATGACCTTCGAAAACTCTAAGAAACTCATCCCCCTTGAATATGATGAGGTCAAGGTCTCCAGAATCCTTTATAATACCAACGAAAGTGAATACAGAATCAATGATGTTCCATGTAGACTAAAGGACATCAGAGACCTCTTTCTTAATACAGGTATCGGATCTAACAGCTACGCGATCATAGAACTGGGTATGGTCGATGATATATTACTTGATAAAGACCACTCTCGTCGGAGGATGTTTGAGCAAGCGGCGGGGATTGCCAAGTATAAGGTCAGAAAGCATGAGACGCTTAATAAACTGAAGAATACTCAAAATGACCTGGATAGGATAGAGGACATCTTATTTGAGTTAGAGGCAAATCTTAAATCTCTAGAGAGACAGGCCAAAAGAACCAAAAAATACTATGAGCTAAAAGAGGAATATAAAGACCTCTCCATAAAAAAGTCTCTTATTACCCAAAAAGAGGCAATAGAGCAAGAAAAAAAGGTCAAGTCTCAATTACTGCTCGCTCAAGAAAATTACAATCAGGTCAATAAGCAACTACACGAACAAGAGGCAGAAGTAGCCAAAATCAAAAAAGATATATTAGACCAGGAGCAAGTACTTAGTGCTAAGCAGAAGGACTACAATGAGGTGATGGATAAGATGAGGGCCGTCGAGAATAACCTGGAAATCAAAAAGCAAAATAAAGAGTTCAATCAGAAAAATATCGAGAGGACTTTTGCTAATCTGACGGAGTTCAGAAAATCATTGTCAGAGGCGGCGGTCATTGTCAAGCAAAAAGAAGAAGAACTACAAAAGAAAATATCCCAGGCCGATGACATAGATCAAAAATTCCAGACGGAAGAATCTAACTACAAAAAGATAGAGGAAGAACGTCAAAAAATACAAGGTGCCAACAACCAAGAAATAGAACAACTCAAGGAGTTAGAAACTAAGAAATTCGAAATAGAGAAATCTATTATTGAACTCAGGAGTAATACGGATAATGCCAGAGATAATTTTAATGTCATCAGCAATGATCTTAACTCCGTGACGACGCTCAAAGATGCTCTCGCTCTGGAAATGAAAACCATAGTAGACGAGATCACAGAAAAAGAGCGTAACATCAATGCTTTAAAAGATTCTCAAGTTAATATAGAAAATCAAAGAACAGAGCTAAACCAACAGATAGAAAACTACAAATCTGAACTCAATGTACTCCAAAGAAAAATGGACGCACATAGTAATGAGTTCAAATTGCTCAAGGACATGGTGGACAACCTAGAGGGTTTTCCAGAGTCTGCTAAGTTTTTGATCAAAAACTGGGAAGTTAAAAAGCCGCTGCTCTCGGATATCATACAGTGTGATGAGCAGTTTCGCAATGCCATAGAATTATATCTGGAGCCTTATCTTAATTATTTCGTTTTGGATAGCGTGACCGAGGCGAGGTCATCTATAGATTTGCTTAAGAGGTCGCAGAAAGGGAAATCGCAGTTTTTTATTCTTTCTTCTTTTGATAGTGATAATACCAATGTTATCAATCTTAGCCAATATGGTCAGGCTGCTATTAATGTGGTCAAGTGTGATGACAAATATTATCCATTACTACATCATCTATTACATAATGTTGTCTTGGTGGATGACTCTATGATCTACGAGGATGTACTGCCTAATGATAATCTTATTTATATCTCCAAAAGTGGAAGTACTAATCGAACGGTGAATACGCTCTCTGGAGGGTCTATCGGATTATTCGATGGTAAGCGTATCGGTAGGAAATCGGAATTGGATAGCCTAAAGACGAAGCTATCAGATATCAAAGATGAAATAGTAGAAGTCGAAGGCAAACTGCAAAAGACCACAGAGTCACTATCATCTCTTAAGGTGGAGGATAAGCAAGTTCAAATACAACAGATTATAGAGCAAAAGAATCAACTGAATGTAAGTAAAGCCGAGATACAGACCAAAACAGAAAATGCGCTCAATACGATAGAAGATTATAATGCTAGACTTTCTCAGTTTGAGTCTCATCAGACATCTAATAATTCCAGTATCGGAACGTTGTCAGAGCAGTTAGAACTGATAGAAGTAGAAATAGCTGAAAAGAAAAAATTAGTCGATAATCAGACAGGCATCATAGATGATATTGTCAGAAACTTTAGCCAAGCTAACGAAAGTTATAATCAGGCCAGATTAGAAAAAGTAAAACATCAGACGGACATAGATGGTATCAATAACGAATTGACATTCAGAAAACAGCAGTCTGAGGAGTATAATACCAAAATAGTCGAAGTAGAAAAAGAACAGCATGATCTGGAAGAATCGCAAAGAGCTTTGGATGATCTGATCAAGTCCCTAGAAAATGATCTCTTCGAAGTGCATAAGGTCAAGGAAGAAAAAGGTCAGGCTCTCAACCAGACGGAGCAATCCTTTTTCTCTAGTAGAAATATCATATCAGAGAAGGAAGATGCGCTCAAGCTAACTAGCAAAAATCTTCAAAACCTCCAACTCAAGAATAGCGAACTGAAAGACGAGCTGAGCAGGGTAGAGTACGAGATAAAATCTGCCGTCGAACGAATCAAAATAGAGTTCAATCTCGATATCGTAAATACTAATGTGGACATCGATGCGGAGGACGAAGAAGCTGTTGCGATAATGTCTGAGAGATATGCCAAAGTCAAAAAGCGACTAGACAATTACGGAGAGATTAATCCTATGGCGGTAGAAGCCTTTGATGAGATCAACGAGAGATTCGTCGCGATGAAAACGCAGCGAGATGATATACTGGAAGCTGAAAAATCGCTCAAAGAAACCATCAAAGAAATCGACAATGATGCCAGAGAAAAATTCATGGAGTCATTTTATCTGATACGCGATAATTTCAAGGATGTGTTCAGAAGTCTTTTCTCCAATGAAGACGACTGTGACCTCATATTGTTAGATGCAGAAGATCCGTTGGATTCTAAGATAGAGATCGTGGCCAAGCCGAAAGGTAAAAAGCCTAAGGTATTATCGCAGTTATCAGGTGGTGAAAAGACTCTTACGGCAATCGCCTTATTGTTCTCGTTGTACCTTCTTAAGCCGGCACCTTTCTGTATATTCGATGAGGTCGATGCACCATTAGATGATGTCAACATTCATAAATTCTCTAAACTTATAAAGAGATTTTCTAAAGACTCACAATTTATTATTGTAACGCATAACAAGTCTACGATGGCGGGTATGGATACGTTATATGGTGTATACATGCAAGAACAGGGTATCTCAGGAATATCTCAGGTAGACTTTAGGGATTATGAGCACAATGAGACTTATCAAAACGTCAATGTGTAAGGGGCAAAAAAAAAGAACCCGATAACTCGAGTTCTAAGTTGGTTTTAACAGTTGCAGGATCTAACTAAAATAAGTATTACATCTTATCCAAATATGATGCCAACCTAGAATATGGCAATTCCAAGATTGAGTAAAAATCTATTTGGCTTATCATCAAAAGAAAATCTTTGACCTCCGATATTAATATGATCTCCGAAAGAAGAAAAGTTTCCTTCGTACTCTAAGCCCACATTGATATTGCCTATGTTCAGCCCTACGCCAAAGCGGAAACCATAATTGGCCGTAGAAAACATCTCGTCATAATCATCAAAGTCAATCAGGTCAGAAGTCGAAGATATATTAATGTGAGCCACAGGACCCCCATAGACATCAAAGAATAACGGTTTGATACCAATCAGGAAAGGAATATCCAGATTAGTAAATTCTTCTTCCAATATATTAGAGGTGACGCTTCCATTTTCGCCATCAAAGGTGTAATCCACTTTAGTAGAGTGGAGCATCATACGGGGCTCTAAAAATATCTTGCCAAGGGTAATTTTTGTATATATGCCACCTTGAAAACCTAACTTGGCTTCTTTGAAAGCGATAGAGCCTGATTGGTTAGGGAAAATAATGTCTGAGGGAGAATCTAAATCAAAAGAGTGTATGCCCAGTTTGACACCAAAATCAAATTGCGCTTGAACATCTTCAGTCCGTAATAGTAATAATGATAGGAAGATAAGAATTGATAGCTGTCTCATTATTTATTTTTTGGATTCAACGGTAAAGATATGCTCTATCATACCTGTAATTCATATATTAACTTATTTTAAGATGACTTTAATCAAAGAAGTAGAGTTTGTAGGAAGTTTCACGGATATAAAACAATGTCCGGATACAGGATTGCCAGAGTACGCCTTCATCGGTCGATCCAATGTGGGGAAATCATCCCTTATCAACTATCTAACAGGTAGAAATCAACTGGCGCGCATCTCGTCTTCTCCAGGAAAAACTCAGACCATCAACTATTACCTGATTAACCAGTCATGGTATCTCGTAGATCTTCCTGGTTATGGTTATGCCAAGGTGTCCAAAAAATTAAGAGAAAAGTGGCAAAAGGCCACTAACGAATTTTTGAAAAAGAGAATGTCCATTTACTGCATCTTCTCATTGATAGATTCTAGACATACTCTTCAAAAACTGGATTTGGATTTTGTCAATTGGTTAGGGCAAAATAGTTTGCCTTTTGCGATTGTTTTTACCAAAGTAGACAAACTAAAAGATAAAGAATCAGATAACCACCTAGATTCTATAAAGGCCCAATTACTAGAACATTGGGAGTATTTACCGACCACATTTATGTCCAGTACTGTAAAAAAGATAGGAGGGGAAGACATATTAGAATTTATTACGGAAATCAATAATAAATGATCATTTTTATGCTGTTATGGCTGATTCTGAGGTAAGATACGAACATATAATTCCGTCTTTAGAGGATTGGCCTATAAGGCAGTTTGCTGTCGATAGAGACAACTTTATCGAGCGTCTTATAGATTTCACTATGAAGCGTATATTGAAATCAGACGCCACGATAAGTGAACAACTTACTAAGACGGTATATCTCGAAATAAAAAGGGCCAAGTATACCCCCTGGAAAGTAGATCCCCCTGACGAAAAGAAGTACTGGCAATCACTGGAAGGTGAGTTAGAGCAAATAAAGAAGGAAGAAGACCCTAATAGGCACTATCTACTATTACTCAGACGCATAGTCAATAGATATTGCGAGGAGATCGTCGGTGATTTCAATCCAAAAACTTTCCTTTTTGCGAGAAAGTTTCTTACAGCATTTTTCAAGAGGTTATTCAATAATGGATGGGGTAGGAAACAAAAAGGAATATGGGGATCTAAAGAGCAGCTTTTAGACAAGATTAAGGTAGACGGTTATATGGACGAGATCAGAAACCTGTTCAATAAAGGAACGGTTGTTTTCGTCCCTACACACTACTCTAACCTCGATTCTATTCTGGTGGGATATGGCATAGACCAAAAACTATGTATACCCGCTTTCACCTATGGTGCTGGTCTCAATCTATATGACTACGAATTGATTGCCTATTTCATACATAGATTAGGGGCATATAGGGTAGATCGCCGTAAGAAGAATCCTATTTATCTGGAAACGCTGAAGAGTATGGCCTGTCTATCCCTCACAGAAGGAGTCAATCATATTTTCTTTCCAGGAGGCACGAGATCCAGAAGTGGTGCCATAGAGGATAAATTAAAACTGGGTCTGCTCAATTCTGTCGTGGACGCACAACGCCACTGCATTCTCAATAATATTAATCGAAAGATATTCGTCATACCGGTTAATATAGGTTATCATACGGTATTAGAAGCCTCAGGTCTTATAGAGCAGCACCTCAAGATTATTGGTAAAGAAAAATATGTCCGTACTAAGGGCAAGTCATCTATCGTAAGAATGGTGTTTTCCTATCTTAGAAAGTTAAGAAAATTTGACTCCGAGGTGCACTTGTCTTTTGGAAAGCCTATGGACGTGCTGGGCAATTATGTTGATCTTGAGGGTAATAGTTTTGATGATCGAGGTAAGCTGATTTCTTTAGAAAGTTATTTTAAGAGTGGTGATGTAGCCACCGCGGATTCTCAGAGAGAAAGTGTCTATACGCGTATATTAGCGGATAAGATTATTGATAATTTCAAAAAAGAGAATGTCATACTCTCCAGTCACTTGATGGCATATATTGTTTTCCGAGAGATTCAAAAGCAATATCCTGATTTTGATGTATTCGATATATTCAAGTTATCTCATAAGGATGTCAGTATAGACATTGCAGAGATAAAAAACGTTCTAAAGGAAATATTGGAGTATGTTTCTGAGGCTAAGGATATTAAAATCTCACAGGATCTTAATCAAGATGTGGAAGAAATAATAAATCTTGGAATCAAAAAACTAGGGGTATATCATAAGAACAAAGTCTTATATAAGAAGGATAAGCAAACATTAAGCTCTAAAGACCTGAAGTTGCTATATTACTACCATAACAAGTTGGACCATTATTCTCTCCCCAAGACTAAAGTGAAAACCAATAATGTACAAGAAGTAAAAATGAATATTTAAGAAAATTCTGGGGATGAATTATATAATATTTGATCTTGAGGCGGCATGTTGGTTAGGAAGACCTCCTAAGGGTTATAATGAGATCATAGAAATAGGAGCAGTTAAAATCAATGAATACGGCGAAGAAGTAGGTCGATTCGAAAGATTTGTGAGGCCAACAGTCAGTCCCGTCTTATCTGGATTTTGTAAGAGCCTTACATCCATCTCACAGGAGCAGGTAGATACCGCGAGGACATTTCCTAATGTCATAGAAGAGTTCAAAGAATGGGGTGGGGTATACGAAGACCCATATTATATCTGCAGCTGGGGTAACAACGATATCAAATTGCTTAATATAGATTGTGGATTGCATAAGCTGGATAGTGAGTGGCTACAGACTTACGAAAATCTAAAGAAACAATATGATGATCTTAAAGGTGGTCTGGTAAAGGGAACGCTCAAAAAGATAGTGATCAAAGAAGGTTTTGAGTTTACGGGGAAGGCGCATCGTGCTATTTCAGATGCAGAAAATTTGGCTAAGATTTTTGTCAAATATTTTGACGAGTGGATTTTCGTCTGAAAACAAGAAAGCCCAGATAATCATCTGAGCTTTTTCATATTTCTTTTCTATTTGTTCTTATTAGAATCCCATGCCACCCATGCCTTGCATTTGCTCTGAGAATTCTTTCATGGTCATTTTTTGATAACCTGCCGTTTTTATCTTGAATAGTTTTTCGTCTACCTCTTTAGACAATTCTGTCGTCGTATAAGTCATCGTTCCGACATTCATATCTATAGTAAACTCTAGTGGGAAACCATCTATATCAAAGCTCTGAAATTGTTGTATCATTTGGCTACTGGCCTTAATGTCTTTAGCGACGTATAATATGAATTTCATGGGTACTTCGTCCTCTGCACCTTCTTTTGGAGATATAGTCACTTTCGTACACTTGTAACCGAGTATTTCTTTGGTATCCTCATCGTGGTACTTTATATCTACGTTTTCGAGTAACTCAGCCATTTGATCGTTTGATTGGAGTTCATCTCTTTCAGCTTTGGTGCTCTCTATGTACATTTTATTACCCATGGCATCTATAAGTAGATCCATCTTCTCATCCGCTCTATCCATAAGAGATGTAGACTTAATCATTCCTCCCATCATATCCATCGTAGAGTAGGCATACTTATCATTGAATACATAAGTTGTACTCATACCTTTCATCATTTCTAAGCCCGCTGCTGTTTGTTCGTCCTCAGATGATATATCAGTTAGCTCTAGTACAATTGTGCCCTGAGTGAGCTCCTGAGCCGTTAGATTAACTCCGAATGTCAAGAACAAAAAGGACATTAGTAAAACAGTAATTTTATTCATTTAGTTATTTTGTTTATTCTGTTATTATTACAACTATTAAAAAGGAAAAACGTCGGTTTTAGTTCATCTTAATAGGTGTATTATTTCTTGTTAAGATATATTTATGAAAATCGAGATAGAACAATAAAAAAAGGCTATCATCTTGTGTAGATAATAACCTTTTATTCGAATTATTCTTATATGTCTCTTAGTTACTTAGGCGTAACTAGAACCCTATGAAAATCTTTCGAACCACTTTCTGTAATAATTCCTACATGATAAAGGCCGCTAGTATTCTCAGTCACTGGGATTGCTAATAAATCTTTGTTTCTTTCGAGTTTATGCTTTAGCACAACACTACCAGATGCATCATAGACAAAGAGAAAAGCATCTGATTTCAAATTCTTCAGGTTATAATCTATTTTCATTTCTCCTAAATCAAAAGTAGGATTAGGGAAAAGTGTAAACTCTATAACCTCATCGTTAATGTACTCTGGCGTATATTCTAACTCTGCTAACTCTCCATTTCTCTTTTCTATACCAAATGTCAAATATTGGTAATCATCAGGAATGATAGGTGCACTTGTTGTGATATTACCACCAGCTAATGATACCTCATTTGCTGTCATATCAAATCCAGAAGTACCAGTATTTATAACATTGGATTCTAAATTAGAAGGTATCATCTCCCAATTTTGACCATTCCATCCGAATATCTTGAGGTCGCTCAAGTCCTCGCCTACTAATGATTCTATATCACTATTAGAATCAAAATATAGAGTCACATGAGTCGCTTTCGTTCCTTTGATATGCCAGTATTCCACATCGCTGATCGTATAGTCCAAATCTGTACTATTTGCCGCTGGATTATTTAATCTGTTAGGATTGTCTAAATAATAAGCTGCTGTTGTTCCAGATGCCCCGCTGATGGCTAATGGCTTGTAAAAACCAAGATCACCGATAGGGAACACGAATGGATCGTCATTTTGTATTTTGACATATCCATCGACATGTTGCATATCCCCAGCATTAGTCCAAGTTGCGTTTCTCGCAAAAACCAAAACGCCTGGAGAAGAATTTCTATTTGTATTGATTATTCCACCCTGACCATTCATGGTATATCCAAAATTATGGTCGCTTAACAAGCCTATGGATGTATTAGATTTTATATAAATATTACCTAATGATCCCGATGCTAGTTGTGCAAGGATAGAAGTAGTAGATAAGCAAAATGCTAAAAACAGAATAATCGATATTTTTTTATTCACCATAATATTGCTGTTTGTAAATAATTAAAAGTAATAGGGGAGAGAGGCTAACCCCTCTCCCTATAATTTGCATTTTGTCTTTTTCTAAAAATGTCCGTAGAAGTATAAGACGTTAAATAAGGCTTTTTCGTCCCAGTCCTCTATCATATCTGTTCTGTTAATGTACACAGTAAATCCTGTGTCAGTAATCTGACCTACTTGACAGATCGAGAATCCTTTTGTGTTATTGATGTTATCCATGTAACATGCAAAGTGTGCACACATTACATCTAAGTCAATATCATCAAACTCATAAGTAACTCTCATACCAGCCATCTGACCAGTAGATATGTCCGCAGTCTCTATTAATTCTATAGTCCACTGTACTGTATCAAAACAAGATCCTAATACGAACTCACCAGTATCACCAACTCTAGAACCTACTAATGGTGGAATGCAGAAAGTATCTTTCTTAGCATTCAATCCACCTGCAGGACCTGGGATACCTTGAGGACCAACTTCACCTTGAGGACCTGGAGCACCTGATGGACCTGAAGGACCTTCTGGACCGATTTCACCCGGGATACCTTGAGGACCTCTTTCACCTTGGATTCCTGGAGGGCCTTGTAATCCTACTGGACCTCTTTCTCCTTGCTCACCTTGTAGTCCCTGAGGACCTCTATCGCCTCTTTCTCCTTGCTCACCTTGGATACCTCTAGGACCTTGAGCACCTTCACAGTCATCTACATTCCATAGACCGTCTCCATTGACATCTTCGTTTCCATCATTAATGCCATCACCATCAGTATCCCAACAGTTGATTCCATCAAATCCGTCTCTACCGTCAAGTCCATCTCTACCATCTCTACCATCTCTACCGTCAGCACCGTCTTGACCAGCTGGTCCAGGTATACCTTGAGCACCATCTTGCCCATCTACACCGTCTCTTCCATCTTGACCGTCACGTCCGTTCTGTCCGTCTTGACCGTCAACGCCATCTCTACCATCAGCACCTGTCTGACCTTGCTCTCCTCTATCACCTCTTTCTCCTTGCTCACCTTGGATACCTCTAGGACCCTGAGCACCTTCGCAGTCTGCAGCTGAGAATATTCCGTCACCATTCGTGTCTTCGTTCGCATCATTGATACCATCACCATCAGTATCCCAACAGTCAGTACCATCTCTTCCGTCTCTACCATCTACACCGTCTCTACCATTCTGACCATCGACGCCATCACGTCCATCTCTACCGTCAGCTCCGTTGTCTCCGTCTACACCGTCACGGCCATTAGCACCATTGGCACCGTCTTGACCATTTACGCCATTACGTCCGTTTTGTCCATTTACGCCGTCTCTTCCATCTTGACCGTCAGCTCCGTTTCTACCGTTAGAACCATCAGCACCTTGGCAATCATCAGCATTGAATAGACCGTCACCATTGGTGTCTTCGTTGGCGTCATTAACACCATCTCCATCAAGATCCCAACAGTCAGTACCATCTCTTCCGTCTCTACCGTCAACACCATCTCTACCATCTTGTCCATCAGCACCATCCTGACCGTCAACGCCATCTCTACCGTTAGAACCATCAGCACCGTTTTCGCCATCTACGCCATTACGTCCGTCTCTACCGTTTGCGCCGTTGTCTCCATCTACACCGTTACGACCATCCTGACCGTCAACGCCATCTCTACCATCAGCACCGTTATCTCCATCTACACCGTTACGTCCGTTTCTACCGTCTTGACCATCAACGCCGTCTCTACCGTCAGCACCATCAGTACCTTGGCAATCATCAGCATTGAATAGTCCATCACCATTCGTGTCTTCGTTAGCATCGTTAACGCCATCTGCATCTGTATCCCAGCAACTGATACCGTCTCTACCATCTCTACCGTCAACACCATTTCTACCATCTTGTCCATCAGCACCATCCTGACCGTCAACGCCGTCTCTACCGTTAGAACCATCAGCACCGTTTTCACCATCGACGCCATTACGTCCGTCTCTTCCGTCTGCTCCGTTTTCACCGTTACGACCATCTTGACCGTCAACGCCATCTCTACCGTCAGCACCGTTATCTCCATCTACACCGTTACGTCCGTCTCTTCCGTCTTGGCCATCAACACCATCTCTACCGTCAGCACCATCAGTACCTTGGCAATCATCAGCATTGAATAGTCCGTCACCATTCGTGTCTTCGTTAGCATCATTAATGCCATCACCGTCAGTATCCCAACAGCTAATACCGTCTTGACCATCTCTTCCATCAACACCGTCTCTACCATCTTGTCCATTTGCACCGTTTTCGCCATCTACACCGTTACGTCCATCTTGACCGTCAACGCCATCTCTTCCATCAGCACCATTTTCTCCATCAACACCGTCACGTCCGTTAGCTCCGTTTTCTCCGTCAACACCATCTCTACCGTCGGCTCCATTTGCACCGTTTTCACCATCGATACCATCTCTACCGTCAGCGCCATCAGCACCGTTTTCGCCGTCAACACCATTTCTACCGTTGACTCCGTCAGCTCCGTTTTCGCCATCGATACCATCTCTACCATTTGCACCGTCAGCTCCGTTTTCTCCGTCAACGCCATCTCTACCGTCTACGCCGTTTTCTCCGTTTCTTCCATCTACACCGTCTCTTCCGTTTTCTCCATTCTGACCATCAACTCCATCACGTCCATCTCTTCCGTTCTGGCCGTCTTGACCATTTACTCCGTTCTGACCATCTTCTCCTCTACAATCCTCAGTAGTGAATCTTCCATCTCCGTTAACATCTTCACTTGCATCATTTAAGCCATTTTGGTTGACATCCCAACAGTTGTAGCCATCACGTCCGTCTCTTCCATCACGCCCATCTCTTCCGTCTTGACCGTCTCTACCATTTTGGCCATCGGCTCCGTCACGACCATCTCTTCCGTCACGACCATCTCTACCATCATCTCCTTCGCAGTCTCTAGTAGTATATCTACCATCTCCATTAACATCTTCTTCAGGATCATTGACGCCATTTCTATTTGTATCCCAACAGTTAATTCCATCACGACCGTTTTGACCGTCTCTTCCGTTTTGACCATCTCTACCATTTCTTCCGTCCGCACCGTTTCTTCCATCTGCACCATTTTCTCCATTGGCTCCGTCACGGCCATCCTGACCGTCAGCACCGTCTCTACCATTCTCTCCATCTTCGCCATTAGCACCATCTTCTCCATCAATACCGTCACGACCATCCTGACCGTTAACGCCGTCTCTTCCATTCTCCCCGTCTATACCGTCACGACCGTTAGCTCCATTGGCTCCGTTAGCACCATTCTCTCCATCAATACCATTTCTTCCATCAGCTCCATCAGCACCGTTTTCACCATCTACACCGTTACGACCATCTTGACCATCAACGCCATCTCTACCGTCAGCACCATTCTCTCCATCGATGCCATCTCTTCCATCAGCACCGTTTTCGCCATCGACACCATTACGTCCGTTAGCTCCGTCAGCACCATTTTCACCATCAATACCATCTCTGCCATTAGCACCATTTTCACCGTCTTGACCGTCTACACCGTCACGACCATCTCTACCATTCTGTCCATCGACACCATCTCTACCGTCAGCGCCATCAGCACCCTGGCAATCAGAAGCGTCAAATACGCCGTCACCATTTGTATCTTCTGAAGCATCGTTAACACCGTCACCGTCAGTATCCCAACAGTTAACGCCATCTCTACCGTCAGCTCCGTTAGCACCATTTTGTCCATCGACACCATTTGTACCGTCACGACCATCAGCACCGTTTTGACCATCAACGCCGTCTCTTCCGTTTTCTCCGTCTACACCGTCACGACCATTGGCACCATCTGCTCCGTTAGCACCATTCTCTCCATCAATGCCGTCTCTACCGTCTGCGCCGTTTTCACCATCGACACCGTTACGACCATCCTGACCGTCAACGCCATCTCTTCCGTCAGCACCATTTTCGCCATCAACTCCATCTCTACCGTCTGCTCCGTTTTCACCATCGATACCATCTCTTCCATTTTCTCCGTCTACGCCGTCACGTCCGTTGGCTCCATCAGCACCGTTAGCACCATTTTCGCCATCAACTCCATCACGTCCGTCAGCACCGTTTTCACCATCGATACCATTTCTTCCATCAGCTCCGTTAGCACCGTTTTCGCCATCAACACCGTTACGACCATCTTGACCGTCAACGCCGTCTCTACCGTCTGCACCATTTTCTCCGTCCTGACCGCCTACACCGTCACGACCATTTCTTCCATCTTGACCATCGACACCATCTCTACCGTTAGCGCCATCCGCACCTTGGCAATCAGAAGCGTCAAATACGCCATCACCATTTGTATCTTCAGAAGCATCGTTGACACCGTCACCGTCAGTATCCCAACAGTTAACACCATCTCTACCGTCAGCTCCGTTAGCACCATTCTGTCCATCGACACCATTTGTACCATCGCGGCCATTTGCGCCGTTAGCACCGTCTCGACCGTCAACGCCATCTCTACCGTTTTCTCCGTCGACACCGTCACGACCGTTGGCTCCATCAGCACCGTTTGCACCATTCTCTCCATCAACTCCATCACGTCCGTTAGCACCGTTTTCACCATCGATACCATTTCTTCCATCTGCTCCATTAGCGCCATTTTCACCATCAACGCCATTTCTACCGTCAGCACCGTTTTCGCCATCGACACCGTCTCTTCCATCTGCTCCGTTAGCGCCGTTTTCGCCATCTACACCGTTACGACCATCTTGACCATCAACGCCGTCTCTACCGTCAGCTCCATTTTCGCCGTCCTGACCGTCTACACCGTCACGACCATTTCTTCCATCTT
>JAHDFP010000015.1 GCA_020628095.1 Saprospiraceae bacterium | reverse complement strand
GAAGTCTTCACCTAAAGGTGAGGGATTTTCTCCCATTCCCCGATGGTGACATTAAGAAATAAGAAGATGGACAAAAAGAGATATATGATCTGAGAAATATTACCAAGTAATCCTGCGATAAAGCTCCCATAGTTCATATTCACCAGTTGGAATAGCCGACCATTCTGTACATCTTCAAAGCCTGGTTGATTCACATCATATAGAAATATTATCAAGCGATAGATTATGAATAATAAGACAGGTATAAAATGCAACCAATCACGCTTCGATAATCTGGTCTGTTGATTAGTAATACTTCTTACATACAGATATATCAATGGACCAAAACCTAAAGTCAAGTCTAATAAAAAGTAATTTATCTTCGTATTTGGAAAAGTATCATACCAGCCCATAAACCCTACGGTATAGGTCGTACGATGATAGGTATGTACCGCCATGATAAGTACCAAAAGCAAGTCAGATATGTGCTTGGATTTTCTATACTTGATATATATCACGATACAGAATATGATTCCTAAGACGTACAAAATCAAAAGAGGAACACTATAGATGTTGTAATTAGGAAACATAGGAGCAAGATAGTTATTGACTGGGAATAGCTATAATTTATAAGGCCATTACAGACTTACAAGAGCTTGCATTTATTAATGCGCATTCTCCACTCCCCTACTTCCGCGTGGTATCCTTATATCATCGACTAGATCCTGCACAACGGATGGAGGTGGCGGCGTCAGACGACTTATTATTAAGGCTACCACTAGATTAATCAACATTCCGAGCGTTCCTATTCCTTCTGGTTTAATACCAAACCAATATCCATCAGGCGTGCCAGGCCCACCGAGCTGGGGCTTAAAATACCAGATATAAATGCTCGTAAAAAGTATACCTACGATCATACCTGCGATGGCGCCCTCCTTATTCATCCGCTTATCGAAAATCCCTAATATGATGGCTGGAAAAAAAGAAGATGCCGCCAGACCAAAAGCCAAAGCCACCACCTGAGCCACAAAGCCTGGTGGATTCAGACCAGCTAATCCTGCGGCGACTACCGCCACTGCAATAGCGACTCTTGCTGTAATGAGTTCGCCTTTTTCGGAGATATTTGGTTTGAGGTATTTTTTAAATAGATCATGGGATACAGAGGTCGCTATGACCAAAAGTAATCCTGCTGCAGTAGACAACGCCGCGGCTAATCCGCCCGCGACTACCAATGCAATGACCCAATTAGGCAGATTAGCAATTTCTGGATTAGCCAGAACCATGATGTCGTTATCTATAATTAATTCGTTCTTACTTTGATCAGCGACATAGTTTATAAGGCCATCGTTATTTTTATCCTCAAAAGTTAGGAGCTTGGCATGTTCCCATTTTTTGAACCAAGAAGGCATTTCACTATAAGGCTGATTACTTACTGTTTCTATAAGGTTGGTTCTCGCAAAAGCGGCTACAGCAGGTGCAGTCGTATATAATATGGCTATGAATAGCAAAGCATAACCAGCGGATATGCGCGCATCCCTCACTTTAGGTACGGTAAAAAATCGGACGATCACATGTGGCAGTCCCGCCGTGCCGAACATCAAAGCGGCCGTTATAAAAAAGACATTGATCCGATCATCCATTCCACTTTCGGTATAAGCGGAAAAGCCTAAATCCACACTCAGCTGATTGAGTTTATCTAAAAGATAGACGCCGTCAGCGGTTTTTCCTCCCATACCCATCTGAGGTACGGGATGACCCACCATCTGTAATGATATAAATATTGCTGGCACTGTAAACGCGAATATCAATACACAATACTGGGCAACTTGAGTATAGGTGATTCCTTTCATACCACCAAGTACTGCATAGAAAAACACGATACCTATCCCCATGAAAATACCCGTAGAAAAAGGCACTTCTAAAAATCGGGCGAAAGCGACTCCTACGCCTTTCATCTGCCCAACCACATAAGTGAAAGAAACAAAAATCGCACACAGCAAAGCGACCAATCTGGCCTGACGAGAATAATACCGCTCTCCTATAAAATCAGGCACGGTAAACTTTCCAAATTTTCGCAGATATGGAGCTAAAAGAAGAGCCAACAGCACATAGCCACCTGTCCATCCCATAAGGTATTGCGCACCGCCATATCCCATAAAAGATATCAATCCCGCCATAGACAAATAAGAGGCCGCCGACATCCAATCCGCCGCCGTTGCCATCCCGTTAGCTAATGGAGATACTCCACCACCAGCAACATAAAACTCCTTAGTAGAGCTCGCCTTGGCCCAGATAGCCACTCCTATATAAAGTAGAAAAGTAAACCCAACAATCAAAAATGTCCATGTCTGCAATGCCATAACGTTCTATTTTTCGTCTACCTCAAATTCTCGATCTAATCTATTCATCAACCAGACATAGACGAATATAATTATGACAAACACATAGATAGAACCTTGCTGCGCAAACCAAAATCCCAAAGGAAAACCACCTATCTGATAAGCATTGAGCGTATTAGCAAATAGAATACCGCAGCCATAGGAAATAAAAAACCAAACGGAGAGCAGTACAATCAAATAACTAAGATTCTTTCTCCAGTAATGGGTAAGCCTACTGTTTTTCATAATGGACAAATTACGAAAATACTTGCGCTTTAGTCCTTAAGTCATAGTTGAGCAATAAAAAAGCCTCTCCATCATATAACGGAGAGGCTCGATTTTATTTCTTGTAATTATGATTAGTGTATAATCAATGGTGATGTTTGTACTTTATCACCTAAAGTGGCTTTATAAAAATATTTGCCTTGCGGCACATCATCTAACATGATTGTCTTTTGACCATTGACTTGTTTTACTATACGTCCCGTATTATCATACAGAGTAAAATGAAGATCAGAAATATTGGACTGACTTAATTCCAGATTGATAAGGTCGGTCGCTGGATTAGGAAAAACTCTAAGCTCTTTTAGTGTTTGGAATTTTTCGTTGGTCGAAACAGTGCCGCACTGATCTACCTCAAAAATGACATCCTTAAAAACCGAATCATCATTGCGATCATAGAAGGTCACTTTCCATGTAGACCCCTCATCTACCATATTAGTCTCTGTAAACTTAAACTCTTGAGTCTCGCCAAATGGTCCTAAATCTACTAAGTCAAGATTCCATACAATAGCAGAATCTACAGGTAAGAAGCATTGCGCACCAAAACATATCTCTACAGCAGGTGCCGTATTAGCTCCTTTGCATAATCTCTCTACTCCAATACCTAACGTACGTCTTGCATTAGAGTTATTAGTAATCGTAAAAGTATTATAGTCTACGTATTCTCCAAATCCCAACTTAACCGTATCCGCATCTGTTGTAATTATCCCATTTCCAGAGGTGTTACTAGATTCGCAAGCATCTATATTGACAATAAGGTCTTTAGTGACACTTGGTTCAGCGCCATCATAAAAATACACTCTCCAGCTAGATCCCTCCATCACATTATCAAAATCGACTATCTTGAAATCAGCAGTAGAAGACTCAAATGGTCCCAACTCTAACAAGTCCAACGTAGCCCAATCCATAGACTCAGAAGTACAATTAAGGCATAAAGCACCAAAGCAAATCTGCATACAAGCTGGTGTGTCTCCGACACATAATTGCTCTATTCCTACCCGTAAGGTTCTTCTTTGATTAGATTCGTTATTGATTGTAAACTCACCATAATCTATATACTCACCAAAGGCGAGATTAACCGTATCAGCAGATGTGGTAATCTGTGCTGTACCGACTAATCCGAAAGTAAGAATCATCGTAATCGAAAGTAAATATCTCATCATAAGAATTATTTTGATTAATTAGAATGTCAAATTTAAACATTAAATAATATCCTAATCAATACAGCAACGACATATCAACTAAAAAAGCCGCTAAAGACGGGCTTCAGCGGCTTCATACCTATAATCTTGAGATGGTATTATCTATCTTTTTTCACCATAAGCTTTCCTATCTGCACCTGATTATCTACACTTATCTTATACATATATAGACCATCAGTCAACCCAGATACGTCGATTACAGTCTGAGATGTATTATCGGCAAGAACTAATCTACCTGCCATATCAAATACTTGTGTTCTCCATCCCGTAGTAAAGTCTTCATTCGTCTTGATATTCATATACTGGTTTGTTGGGTTAGGATAGATACCAAAACCTAAGTCAACAATGTCCTCTATACTGGAAGAAATTTCTCCCTCTGTGATTCCTTTGACACGTAATAAGTTATACGCCTCATCTAGTATCCATGACTTATCATTATCTGATAATCCCAATAATGGAATCAGCAATCCATTTCTCTTAGCTTCGAACTCTAAAGTCAGAATAGGAATATCTGGTGTAATATTCTCCGCCTGAGCATCGCTGTTATAGTTGAGTATGACAATCTCGTTATCATTTTTGATACTCCAGCTTATATCGCCGAATGCATTTGTAGAACTTACACCCTTGATCGTTAATGCTTCTGCATCAAAAGTCAGATGCAACTCCGCACCAAATGATACGATCTCTCTTTCGAAATAGAGAGGAACAGAATATAACTCTCCAGCATTGATCAGTTGATCCTCGATGATCAAGTTCTCTGTGGCCTCTATATCTATAGAATCTCCAAGCTCTGCGGTATCGTCTATATCACCAGGCTTTACAGCAATATAGTTTGCCTTAGGCTCAGCGATTACTTCATTGTATTCTTCTATGAAAGTCCATTCTTTGCTCAGAGAGTTATTGAGACCGAGAATTACTTTTTTGATATCAGATAGATCTTGATTAGATACGCTTCCATCTTCGTTGATATCAGCAGCTATCATTTCGTTTTCGTCTAGCAACTCTATGCCTAAGAGTTGCGCTCTCATAAGAACAACATCCTTGATATTCAGTCCATTACGAGACACATCATCTTTGAATGGATCAATGTCTTCCTCCGTATAAGCACTTCCTTTGACATCCGTCGTAACAACACCATCTACAGTGACGTCAGGAACAGGTCGTCTTTCCATTGTGCTTATTGTTACCAGATTACCAAAATCACTAAGGTCTACAGTAATTTTTTGCTGATATTCCCAACTTGTACCACCGACATCTTCTCTTGTCGCAGTCCATACTCTTCCTATCTCTAGTAGGTCTTGAGATAAGGTTATCACAAGGTCTATATAAGTAGCAGAGTATTTTTCTGGCTCGTTATAGAATATAGGGCTGGCATCTTCTGCTAGTACGCCGCTTACAGACACTAGCTCCGCTGGACTGATTCTATGATCGGCTATCGTTATGTCATTTGGCCATTCTACATCATCCGTGTCCGTATGACCAGAAGCACAATCTCCTAAAGGAGCAGATCGCGGCAATGTATCACATATATATTCATCTGAGATATAGTTTTTAATAACTTGGGTAAATTCAAAAGAATCTCCAGTCAACCAATCCAAAACTATCCAAGATCTGACGACTTTATAGTAGCCACTATCGCTATCGACTTCTAAGACCACATCATTATAAGAGCTTACGATGTTAGTACATCCCTCTTCGGCAAATGTAGGATAGACAGATGAGCGACTGAGGCCTGCATTCTGTACTAAATTTTCAGGTCTAATGAGCTCAGACAACTCACTAGAGCTATTGGCTGGTAGGTTGACCTCTATAATTGCGGACGGCCAAGTAATGTCATCTTCACTAAAGTCACAATTAGTACCACCTTCTAATCTTAGTTTCACCCAGCATGTATTAAAGTTTTCGTTACTATCCCATACATACAGTGTGACATTCACCTCATTATTGATATCTGTATCTGCCAGAGTAAAAATCTTAGAAGATGATCTCGCACCAGCATTGAAATCAGGATCGTTCGATGGCGGTACATTAGTAAATGTAAAGTCTACATCAGAACAATTATCATAACTACCCGCATCAAAGTCTATAGCATATAACTCGACCTGTCCATTGTCTAATAATGCCGTGGACAATGCTATACATACTGGCACGGGTGCTGTGTCATCATTAGTGCAATCTGCACCTTCTCCGACTATTACCGATCCATCAAATAGTTTCACATCAAAGGTCTCATTAAAATTAGCTATCTCTATAGCTGTAGGCGAATTACTGAAACTCACATCTGACCTATCTCCTGATTGCCCTACAACATCAAAGCAAATATCAAATAGCTTAGAGCCATTAGGCAACGATTGCGGATTCTGACCAGTCTGATCAAACCACAAGAATGTGAGCTTATCATCTAATAAAGTCCCAAAAGATGACGCGTTCAATCCTGGTAGCTGATAATTCTTAGTGCTGTTATATCTTATGATACGATCATCAAACTCTACAGTCCCTTGTAGCGACGAAACATCTCTAAAATTATCCGTCGTCATAGACACACAGACTAGATCACCGGCATCTGCACGCTTATTACTTAGATATAAGCTCACCTCGTCACCTTGACCATTTCCATTCCCATTATTACCCTCCTTAAGGATTAATGTCACTGTACAGAAATCAGAATTATTGCTTTCGTCCCAGACATACATATTTAGGTTAATCGACTGCTCTGTCCTGCCGTTAAGATCATCCGTTGTAAATGTTCTGACTGATGTTTTTTGGAAGTTGTTATAGTCGGAATCGTTGGCTGGGTTAGTATCAGAAAAAGTAAATCTTAAATTTTCCTCCGTTGTACAGTTATCAAATGATCCGACATTAAAATCACTAGCATATATATCTACAGAACCATTGGATAACAAGGCCGTAGAAAGATTGACACAATATGGTGTAGGCTCAACGGTATCCTCTTCTGACTCCTCTCCTATTGTAAAATAAGAAGTCTGCTGACCTATATTTCCACAAGGATCAGTAAGTGTCCATACCACTCTATGATTTCCATCAGGATCAGAATTATTAAGATTGGTTTGTACCAAGAAGGCTTGTCCAGAAGCTAATGTCGATTCCTGTACATCATCTACAGTGAAATCATTATTAAAATCTATTTCTGCCCTCCAGTGTAGATTTCCTGTCGTACAAGAGTCTATTCCAGATGCACTAAGCGTAATACTGCTAGAGTTACAACTATTGACTTCTGTATCCTGGGTCGTAATAATCGGAGATTCTATATCCGTAAATTTAACTACCTGAGTGTGTGTAAAAAATCCAGGTGTGTTATCATCATTAGGATCATAAGCGCACCAGTCTATAACCGCATATCTTCTTAGTACTTTGTAACATGCGTCATCCTCAAAAGCGAATGAATCTATATCCACAGACCAGCCAATAAGAGAACAACTACGCTCGACCCAAGTCGGCTCTTTTACATAATCTTGACTGCAAGAAAGCACCACGTCCTCTGGAAAAACAATATCATCTGCCGTCAACGCAGGACTATCTGGCTTAACATAGATAATCTGATTACACTCCAGATCAGAACCATTAAGTAACCACTTTCTCTGCAATGATCCGTAATTACAAGCGACATTGTAGTCCTCCATATACTCCTCGCCAGCTAGGACATAAGTGTCATCCATATCACCATCTCCGTTCTCATCATATCCATAAAAATCAGAATAAGGTACAGCACAGCCACTATCTATGGTTGCAGCTCCAAGAATAGATAAATCCTCCAAGTCTGTAGAACAATCAACCACGATATCATCTGGACATGAGATAGAATCTGCAGTAAAAGTCTTTAGTTCTACTGTAATGGTTGTCCATGTTTCGTTATAGTTGCCATAAGCATCAGTGGCTCTAATGATTAACTGTTGTTGTCCTATATCACTGCAATCATATTCTACATATTCTGGATCAAAAGTGATATCCGTACAATTGTCAAATGAGCCATTATCTACACTTTCTGCATATACTTTTGCCACATAACCATTAGGATTTGACGGACTAGAAGTTAATGAGACAACAACGTTTTCGCGCAATATTACAACAGGAGGTGTCTGATCTACTACATTAAGATTTCCCCAGCATGAGTTGCCTGTGGCTTGATCAGTCACAGTATATTGCATTACAGAGATATCATCACAACCCACTCTATCAGGTGTTACGCTAAGAGTACTATAATCATAAGGACCTCCTTCTAAGACCATGCCTGGTGTAATCGACGTCTCACCCCAAGGATTGATAGATACACTTATATTCTCTCTACAGGCTAAAGTGGAATTTCCAGTTCCGTTACCATTATCACATGCATTTATCTTGTCTTCTACCATTACTGTACCCCAGCATGAATTTCCACTCACTGTATTTCTTACTGTATAGGTCAGAACTCCCAGATCGTCGCAATCTACATAAGAAGGGTCAACGTCAAATTCGTTATAATTATAAGGTCCTCCTTCTAAAAACATATCTGCAACGAGATAAGCCTCTCCATTCTGATCTAGAGATATCGAAACTTGATCGTTACACGCAATTGAATTATTAGCCGTACCTGAACAATCAGCAACACCTTCTACAACAGACAATTGCCCCCAACAAGTATTTCCAGTCTCATTATCCGTTACCGTATAAGTTTGTGTACCAAGATTACTACAGTTTACTTTGCTCGGAGTAACTGTTAAGTCTGTCAAATTATAAGGACCGCCATCTAAGAAATATGAAGGATATAACTGTGCTGAATTAGTCGCATCCAGGGAAACATTTAATTGGTCTAAACATACCAAGGTAGAGTTATCCGTAGGGCATCCCGCACCAGCTATCTGTCCTACAAAAGAGTTAGTGCAAACCTCATAAGTTTCATAATTCGAATTAAAAACTTCTATAGCCATACTTGGCAATGACTGGATTCTCAAAGCGCTATGTGCACACTCATCAGCTATGGCTTTCAACGTTATAGTAAAAATAACATGATCATCATCAAGATCAACTCCAGCTGCACTTGCAGAAGTCCAAGCAAATCTCAATACGCCGTCTTCTACATTAGAAAAGTTGCCCGTATGTAGGCCTATGTCTGTAGAAAAGTTAGAAACCGAGACAAATTCGAAAACATCGCTATCCCAAGAAATCGGAAATTGTGATCCTGCAATATCACTGAAGTTAGATACACTAACATCAATATCCGTTGTCACATTGGAAGACACTTGTCCATCATCAGATGAAAAGTTAACAAATAGTGTCTGCGAAAAGGATGGGTTCCACATCGCCGCAGACAGAAATAAAAGTGTAAATAATTGTTTCATAATTGTGTATAGATTATGTTGTTATTGTATGATTATAGTCTATGGGATAATTGCAATTGCAGTCCCAAGAATTTATAATTTGATTTATAATAATTATTATCCTGCGTGATAGATCTGAAGGGTAGATTATAAGAAGAATGCATCCCGATAACCCAATTACCCCAATCATAAGAAAGGCTCAATCCTGGTATCAAAGACAATCCTTGCCTATCTCTGTAAAGAGAATTATCCGCCGAATCAAACTTTGTTATTTCATTAGAATATTTGTCAAAATGATATCCTGAATGTGTGGCTGAGAGATTATAACTCGCCGCCAACTCTCCCGATAACGACAAGAGTCCGATGCTCATAACGGTCTTGGACACTGATGCAAAAAGATTAATCCTTTGATGCCTCCTGTGCCAATTGATTCTATTATGAATTGTTTCCGTTGTCACCACATTGCCTTGTGTCTCAGAGACATTTCCGCTTGCATCTATTAATCTTTGTGTAACTCCAGATACTTCAGTTTCATTGACTTGGGTATCAGAATTATTATAAGAAACGACATTGTAGTCATAAGATAATCCCAATCCAATATTCCAGCCATTCTTTATTTCTCTTCCGAAAGCCACGCTGTAACTCTGACCTATGACACCTCGCTCCTTATCAAGACTCTCTGTCACTAATTCTCCATCCGTTTCTAATAACGCGTTAGTGACAAAGCTCTTATTGATTCCTGATCTGATTTGTATGTAAGACCTTTTGGTCAATTTATTTTCCTGTAGTGGCTCTATAGGAATCAGACTTGTTCGATTATCAAATTCGTTTTCCTGATCCGTGAATAAGTGATAATTTCTTCTTTGCAAATATTCTGGTGCACTTAATAAGGCGTAAGCCGTATTAGCAGAAGGCATGATAGGTAAGTTTCTATCTTCTTTACCTGTAATAGAAGCTGTTAATATATTTGAGTTATTAGTTAATTTTTGATTTATTAAAGTTGTCGTGGTATTAGAATTATTGTTTCTCGTCACTAAGATTTTTTGAGTCAAATCATTTGTATTCTCAGCCGCCACATTTGTTTCATTTGTAGTCGTGCGGGATGTTATATCACCTTCTGGGGTCTCAGTATTATTTTCTATTAGTGAGGGTTGTATTGTTTCAGACTGGGTAACATCTATCTCAGTCTCTACTTCAATGGCTTTGAATGGAATAACTTCTGTGATGGAGGAATCAACAGCATTTACATTAAAAGAATATAGAAATAACGCAGGCATACACGTCGTCAAAACAAAAGCACTCAACAATAACCACACAGGCTTCTTGTTATCCTTTTTCTCTACGGGCACATGGTCTTTGACCTCATCCCAGATCGCAGAAGTGTCGATCTCAAAAGAAATGCCCTCCAACACTTCTTTGAGTTTCTTTTCCTGATTACTTAATTTCTTCATTTGCATATTATTTCCAAGTAAAGGCTGATAACTTATTAATTGATATCGACCCCTATTTTGTCTTAATAATGTTTTTGTCTCATCGACATTTTACATCCTAAGACGATTAACTATTGATCATTTTTATTGTAAAATCCTTCATCTCATTCGTCCGCGCTTCTAGCATAGAGACTTTAGTTTTTTCACTTTCGAATGCCTTGACTATCATCTTCCTTGCTCGACTCACCAGTGATCTAGAGCTACTCTCTGTGACACCCAGATGCGCCCCTATCTCCTTGTGATTATATCCTTCTACTAAGAACATATTGAGTGCAATACGATAACTGTCTGGTAGAGTGGCCAAAAATCTCATGACATCCTCCTGCTCCATTTTCAGAGATACTTGTTCTCTGTATCCTGGCTCTGGAACGGCATCTATTTCGCTATAGATGTGCCTCTTTTCTTTTCTTATTACATCAAGACATTTCTTGACAGTGACTGCGCTTATCCATGCGCGGAATTTCCCCCTCTCCTCGTACAGATGTATCTTCCTAAAAATCTGTATCAGCGACTCCTGAAGACAGTCCTTAGCGACATCAGCATCCTTTACGTATCTCATGCTTATGGTGTAGATATAATTAGAGTAGTTATCCACCAAAGCCTTATACGCCCTCTGGTCTCCTGACTTACATCCTTTTATTATGTCGTTTTCGTTCAATTTTATTTTAACTGATCAGGGTATTATTTTTTTGCTATGCTTTTTGGGATGATTTATAGTTTAGTCAAGATGACGCCCTCTATATTAAAATTGCCTGCTAATCTCGGCTCTATAGTCTGCATCCATAGAGTCCCGCCAAATGTTATCCTAAGCCAACCTTCGTTATTATTACCAAAGTGGGTCACCTTAAAATCGTCGATACCACAACCCAATGGTGAATTCTCACATCGGATAAAATATCCATCTTCTCCGAACCTCTGATCTTCAATGAATATCCTCACCTCTTCTTCTGAGTAATTTCTTACATCCGTACCAGAAAAATTTAACCTCAGCCTGTGCTCCTCTTCGGATAATTTAGTGATCATGCCATCTACAGTGACTGATAGGCTGTTATATATCTGCTCATCGTCTCTTATCTTGAGATAGCTGAATCCATTCTGATACTCCTCACAATCACTAAGAAAAGTGATATTATCTGTTTGATATATACTCCAATCCAATGAGGGACCTTCGTTAGGATCAGCCACATTGTATCCTGTGATTTCAAAACTTTCTTGGCAGACTGGCAACCAAGTCTCTATCAGTTCTTCGCTGAAGACGTAAGTAAATTTTTGGTCATCATCCTTTACCGTCAATGCTGGCAACTGATTAAATTCTCCCTCGCAATTAATTACCTTGGTCTGGACGCTGAAATAGTTTTCTTGATCCTCCAGATCTATTTCATAATCCACATGATTGGCTGACCTTACCGTAAGTTCTGCCTCTTCTATTAGTTGCTGGCATGGAGACAGAAAGTTTATGTTCACGGTAGATTCCGGCTTAGTCACAGTAGCCCACTTACCCTTAGCTGTAGATTTTCCTGATATAACCTCACTCGTTGCAGAGTCCGTCCACTGATAATCGAGGTATGCAACCGTGAGACTTTCTTTTCCCACAGTACCTTCGTTATAGACGGCATCATACGCATCTGCTATAAGGAAGTAGCCTGTCTTATCAAGATTAAAAGTTTCCCCGTCAGTGATTGTTGTCACCTCTCTCCAGAGCCCATCTTTTTTGTCTAGCCATAAAAGCATTTTAGAAGTACTGCTAAGAATGGAAAATGTGTGCGATGCTCCATCAGAATTAAGTACTATTCCTGAGTCATCAAATAATTCGAAAGAAAACATGGACACATTCTCCAGACTTAACAAACCACCTTTAGCATTGAATCCGTAATAACCAACTTGTTCTATGATGTCCTGATCACTGGTATGTCGAAAGTCAACCGTGATAGGATCGGTATATTTTGTTCCATTCTCACTAATTATGTTGTTAATATCTATAGTTACATTGATCTCATCTGATACTGATAGTAAGGGGTTATCGGAGTTAATAACTGATGTATTAGTTGTAGGAAATGTCTTTATATCCAGATAATTGATGTCATTTTCTATTAATAATGGATTAACCATCCCGATTTCCTTTCCATTCTGATCTATGAATATGGGCTGACCTAGTTTTTTGACAAATTTGAGGTCGAAGAAGAAAAAAGGATCTTCCACCTGATAAGTCTGATTATCTATAACTAAACTCACACCTGTCATTGCACCACCGTCGCTATCAAGTACTCGACCAGAAACACCAGTCTCTATTATAGTCTCAGGTATCTGCGTCTCTACGACTGTAAAAGAATCATCCGTGTCCTGATAACAGCCTATGGCTATCATCACTAAAAACAAACTGAAACAAAGATTTTTCATGGATTAGTATCTTTTACAGTAATGAAAGGCAGCGAAACGATAATACGTTGCAGCAGATCGAATAAAAAATAAAAATAATTTATATATCTATCCTAAGCCGTAGGTTTATCCTTCTGGAAGTCAGGAAATTAGGGATGGCATATTGCTGGCTTCCTATGGTTTTGATCCAGGTATTAGAGCCTACATTAGCTATTTGGAGTAGGTTAAAGACTTCTAAGCCTATCCAGGCATTATTGGACCATTTCAAAGCATGATTGGGTCTCTGGCTTCTTTTATTCTCATTCCACAGCTGATATAGGAAGCCTATATCGACTCTTTGATAATTTTTGAATCTGAAGGTATTTCTGAAAATCTGATTATTCCCCTTCAGCCCAAAGGGCAATCCTGAGCCAAAACTGAGATTGAGACTCATCTTAAAATCATTATTACCTGGGAGATAATCCTGAAAAAACATAGAAAGATTGAAAAATCGATCCGTCGGACGTGGTACATAAGAAACCGTCATGGCTATTGTATCACCGACGTTTCTTTTCAGGTGCTCGATGCCATCTAGTTGTTCTCTGGCTTGTAATAATGATACATTGATCCATGATTCCGCACCTGGAACAAATTCTCCATTGATACGTAGATCCATACCTGCAACGTAACCTTCTGCATCATTTTCGCCAGAGTACCTTATTCTGACATTGTCTATCTCGTAGGAAATGAGGTTTTCTAACTTCTTATAGTACAACTCGGTAATGAGTCTAAATTTCTTTCGACTGATTCTTTTCATAAAAAAATCGTAACTCATACCAGCGACGATGTGAGTAGATTTCTGAGACTTAATGTTAGGATTAATTATACCCTGAGGATTTCTCAGTTCTCTGTAGAATGGTGGCTGATAGTAGATACCACCTGATAGTTTGAAAGTAATATCCTTATCGCCACGCAAGGGTTTATAAAACAATTGGAATCGAGGACTGATATTCAGTTCTTGGCTATAGCTCCAATAATGTGCTCTGACGCCTCCCGTTAGTTTTATTTCGAAATTGTCCTGACTAGATATGCTGTAACTATTTTGCAAAAATCCCTGAAAACGGTACGAGTTGATTTCGTTTTCGGATTTAATTACTTCGCTGAGTAACACCTCTGATTCGCTAAACGGAATGGAGTACCCTGCCGAATCTATTCTTTCCCATTCGTTGAGTCGATCATCTATATTTTCTCTTTGATACTTGATTCCCCATTGTAGAAATTGATTAGTCGCATCGTTATCGCCTTGTATTTCGTATCCTCCACGGAACTGCACATTAGATATATTGTTATTCAATCTATTCCTGGCATAAATGTGTTGTGTTCCGACGCCCAGCACGCCGACTTCGTTAAGACCGCCTTCTCCTTCCAGATCTAGCTCTACCTGACTAAGACGATAAAAGCCCAGTATATCAAATCGCTCACTCTCATAATTGTCATAATGAGATGCCAATAGTTTTAAAAAGAAGGGATTACGTTTTCTCTCAGGTATGTAAGTCAATGAGAGACCGCCCATCGCATTGCGAAAAGCATCCACCTCTTGACCTTCAAAAACAGTAGTCAACTGTACGACCTGCGTAAATAATCCTGAAGCCGATACGCGTTCCTGTGGTATAAAATTATATTGACTCACATTATAATTCGCCAGAACACCTATCTGAAAGTCTTGATTAATATCATAAGTAAGATAAGACTGTACATCACCAAAATTAGGCGTGTATTCTCCATCCACATCTAGCGAGCCCAAAAGATATTGCGTAGTCTTATATCTTGTTCCTATAAGATACCTCAACTTATTGTATGCATTAGGTCCTAGCTTCTTACTACCCTCTATGTGTCCTGAAGCACCTAAAAAACTGAGCGTAGCAGAAGCCTTAAAAGCATCTGGTCTTTTATATCTTATGTCCAATACGGACGACATCTTATCTCCATACTTAGTCTCGAAACCACCAGAGGAAAAAGAAACATCTCTTATCAGATCTATATTAGGGAACGAGAGACCCTCTTGCTGGCTCGATCTAATAAGTTGAGGTCGAAAAATCTCAAAATCGTTAACGTAGACGAGATTCTCATCATAATTACCACCGCGTACATTATACTGAGAGCTCAGTTCTCCGCCTGTACCGCCCGAGGCACCAAGGGCAATATGAGGTAATATACTCTCAAAGTTGCCACTGGCCGTCGGTAGCTTTTTGAGTTCCGTCACTTCTTCTTTGACCATACCCACATCTTCTATCTTGCTACTTCTTATAATAATATCTACATCGGATATCTCAGGGGCAAGCTCTATATTGACGTTGCGTTTAGACCCAGCTGTCAGTGCGGGCAACTCGTATTCTGTATCCACGTAACCTATTCTGGAAAAAACTAGGGTAACCTTATCGTCGGTGGTTACATCCAGGTTATATTCTCCATAGAGATCAGTCTCGGTCGCTGCATTAGTCCCTTTGGCAAAAACGGTTACAAATTCTATCGGAGCTTTGGTATCTATATCTTTGACTAGACCAAAGACTTTGGCGGATTGTCCATAAGCGTCAGTTTCTAATACAATGAAGCCGAGTACCAGGCTTAATATTTTGGTCAAGTAACTATATGTCATAGTTGGCCACTTGGATTCCCTTAAGACGGCTTATAGTCTCTATCGGATTATCAGACTTGAACACACTACTACCTGCAACTAGAACATCGGCTCCTGCCCCTAATATGGCTTCCGCATTTTGCAGACCCACACCACCATCTACTTCTATCTTAGTATTGAGGTTTCTTTCTATTATTTTGGTTTTGAGTTTTTTCAACTTATCCAAGGTGCGGTATATAAATTTTTGTCCACCAAAACCAGGATTAACCGACATCACACAGACCAAATCTAAATTTTCTAATATATCATCGAGTACATCCACAGAGGTCTGCGGATTAATAGCAATTCCAGCTTTGACATCCATACTTTTGATCTGCTGTATCAATCTATGCGCATGATTAGTTGCCTCGATATGAAAGGTCAATACATCCGCCCCACTATCGACGAAAGAACTGACATACTTCTCTGGCTCCTCTATCATAAGATGGACATCGATGGTCTTCTCACAGATAGAATCCATGACCTTAACCAATGACTGACCAAATGAAATATTAGGTACGAAACGACCATCCATAATATCAACATGCAGCCAATCTGCTTGCGAATTATTGACCATCGTGAGGTCTTCTTCGAGTCTCGCAAAATTAGCCGCAAGTACCGAAGGCGCCACAAGAAACTTCTTCATTTCTCACTTGATTGAATAGGTAAAAATAGCATTCATAATCGGGTAATCGGGGATATGGATTAAATTATATTAGTATGAGATCTTATATATCTCATTAATCATTACATTGTAAAAAAACCAATATGGATCTCTTTGTCATAACGACCATTCTTATCGTCTTATCAGCTCTATTCGGATATATTAATGTCAGATTCCTCAAGCTGCCCAATACCATCGGTCTTATGATTATTGCGATCTTTTTCACCCTTGGACTTTTTCTATCGGGCATGATTAATAATTCCTTATTGCATTTTGCAGAAGAACTGGTCGCGAGTATCGACTTTAAGACGGTATTATTAGATATTATGTTAGGCTTTCTACTTTTTGCAGGGGCCATGCATACCAATTTTGATCAACTGCGCGTGCAACGATGGCCAGTATTGTTATTCGCGACAGTGGGTGTGATGACCTCTACTTTTTTGGTTGGTATACTAAGTTATTATTTGTTCGATGCGCTGGGTTTTGATGTGCAATTTATCCATTGTCTGCTTTTTGGTGCGCTCATCTCGCCAACTGATCCCATTGCCGTCTTAGGCATTATGAAAAAAGCAGGTGTACCTAAAAAGTTGGAAACCAAAATAGTCGGAGAATCTTTGTTCAATGATGGTGTGGGCGTGGTTGTGTTCATTACTATATTCGGCATTGCCGCTGGAGCAGGGCATGATGGACACGGAGTTGGAAGTATTAACGAGGTTTTGACCTTGTTCGGACAAGAGGTGATCGGGGGTATCATATTCGGCGCGTTATTAGGTTATGTCACCTATAGGCTTATGAAGTCCATAGACGATTATGAGATCGAGGTACTCATTACCTTAGCCTGCGTTATGGGTGGCTATGTGCTGGCTCACAAACTGCACCTCTCTGCCCCACTCGCTATCGTCGTCGCTGGACTTATCGTAGGTAATGATACCGTCAGAGACACAGCGATGTCCGAGACAACAGAAGAGTTTGTAGATCGTTTTTGGGAACTTGTGGATGTCTTGTTGAATGCACTTCTATTCGTACTTATAGGCTTAGAATTACTAATTGTAAAATTCGAATCTGATTATGTCATTGCCGGCATTGTGTGCATAGGTTTAGTCTTGTTAGCAAGGTTCTTGTCCTTAATCATACCCGTCCAGGTATTTTCTAAAAAATTAGAGTTCCTTCCCCATACTGGAATAATTATGACCTGGGGTGGTCTACGTGGAGGTATCTCTATAGCACTAGCCTTGAGCCTCTCTAACGAGATGAATCGAGAACTCATCTTGACAGTCACCTATATCGTGGTCGTCTTTTCTATCATAGTCCAAGGACTAAGCATAGGCAAATTGGCAACCAGATTATTGGGCAAGGAAAATATGCAGGTCAGTACCGATCACGGTCACTAATCTATATCGGTTTTACTTTCTACAAGCAAGTCTTTGTCTATATCGACACGTAGCAATTTGGCCAAGACCTTGGCAGACGTCACAACATCTTTCTCACAATAACGAGCTATTCTGTGCAAGTCCTGCTCATTCCAAAATATGTCGTGTACCATCGATCCGTCAATATCATCTTTAGGTGTCGGGATGCCCAGGACATGTGCTAGCAATGCCAGAGATGTATAATGCTTATAATCACCAAATTTCCAAAGTGTCAAAGTATCGACAAGGTGGTCCACCTCCCAAGGTTTCTTGCCGCTGATATCAAGTTTCTTTGGGATAGGAAGTCCATTGATAAGTAATCTTCTACATATAAATGGAATATCAAATTCCTTAATATTATGACCACAGAGATATTGCTTTTTGGGTTTGTCAAAATGATTATCCAGCATATCACAAAAATCTGTCAGCAGTACCACCTCGTCCTTATCGACGAATGACTTAGTGCGCATTCCTATAACAGACTTGTTTTCTATGATTAATATTCCGACTGAGATACAAACAACCCTCGAAAACTCAGAATAGATGGCTGCACGAGCAGTATATATCTCGGCTATCTCATCTTCCGTAAGCTCTTGATTTCGGGATATCAATCGAGCCTTATGACTCCAAAAAGCCTTTGTACTAGAATCCAACTCATCATAGGTCGCCGTGGATGCAGCAGTTTCTATATCTATAAAGAGTATTTCTTTAAGATTCTTTTTGAGTTGTTTCATGGATTACGATGGATTGGTTCTATAAATAAGGGATAACCACTAACTATATCTTATAAGAACTCAATGTAATACCCCAATTTACCATAAAGTGCTTTCTTTTCTGCCTATATAGCCTCATATTTGAGCAAAATAGTATTATGAGCTCTCGATCAAATGGCCTTTCGATTTTCGGCATTATTGCCATCATTGCGTTGCTAGGATTATCAGCATATCTATGGATGAATAACTCTAGCCTCAAAGGCGAATTATCTGATATCAAACAAGAACATCTCCAACTACAAAAAGCACAGACAGAACTAGAACAGACCTATGAGCAAAAGCTCAGCGAGTTAGAAGAACTGCGCGGAGATAACGAAGAGCTCAATGCCATGATAGACGAACAGAAAAGCGATCTCGCCAAAATGAAAAAAAGAGTGAGTGGGCTAATCTGGACAGAAAGAGAACTCGGAAAAGTACGAGAAGAAATGACAAACTTGCAGACTCAGGCAGATCAATACATCTCAGAGATAACTAAACTGAAACAACAGAACCAAGACCTATCGTCTCAAAACCAAAAACTGACGATGGCCAATACTGAGATGAATGAAACGATAGAGGTCAATAAGAAAAGGATCAACAAATTAGACTCTGTTAAGACCTTATTAGTCTCTCAGACAGAAGAACTATCAGAAACAAATAACATGTTATCGTCTAAGGTCGATATGGCAGAGGCCATCAAAATCAACTTCTTAGAAGTCAAAGGCTACGATGTCAAGGACGATGGAAGCCTCAAAGAAAAGGGACGAGCTAAAAAAGTGGAATTACTTAGATTATGTTTCACTACAGAAACAAATCTTGTTACCAAGGCAGGAGAGGAAGAATTTCAGATTGCCTACACCTCCCCTATAGGAGAGTTATTATATGTAGAAGATCTGGGTTCTGGAAGATTGACGAATAAATTGACTGGTGAGACCGTAAGATATACGACTTCTGGTACTGTCGATTATAACAACGATGACCTCAATGCTTGTCTGGACTGGAGACCTAACTTCGCGTTGGGTAAAGGAGAATATTCTGTACAGATATTCAATAATGGTTTTGAAGTCGGAAAAGGGTCGTTCAGACTAAAGTAATACCAGCATAAAATAAAAGAACAATAAAGAACTTCAGTTGTTATAACTGAGGTTCTTTTTTATTATAACAATATGGTAGGATATAGATTTTCTAAATACACAGAAAAGGTCGCAAGTGACCCTTTTGAAAATCTATTAGAGTTATTCAAAGAACTTCTCATACATACTTCTGGAGATGTCACGGAGGCACTAAGTTGGCTGACTCAGATAGATAAGCAGCATAAGATTACTTCGGATGACTATGGCATCGCGGACTTTATAGATGATCTAATTAAGAAAGGTTATATATCCGATGAGCAACGTGGTGGAGGTGGTAATTTTAACCCCACTAAGAAGATGGAGGTCTCTCTGAGGAGACATGCTTTGGATGAGATATTTGACCAACTAAAAAAATCTAAGTCAGGGAAACACAGAACCAAAAATCCTGGCAAAGGAGACGAAATAACCTCAGAACTAAAACCTTACGAGTTTGGCGATAAGCTAGATAATATCTCGGTATCAGAATCTCTTAAAAATGCTCAGATCAATCATGGTCTAGATGACTTCAGGCTGACACAAGATGATCTGGAAGTACATGAGACTTTTTATCAAAGTCGTACATCGACGGTACTAATGATCGACATATCACACTCAATGATATTATACGGAGAAGATAGGATCACACCTGCTAAAAAGGTAGCGATGGCACTCTCCGAGCTTATCACCACCAAGTATCCCAAGGACAGTCTTGACATCATAGTATTCGGTAATGATTCTTGGCAAATAGAGATCAAAGACCTACCCTATCTGGAAGTCGGTCCATACCACACAAATACAGTCGCCGGACTAGAACTGGCAATGAATATCCTACGAAGAAGAAAAAATCCCAATAAGCAGATCATGATGATTACAGATGGAAAACCCACCTGTATCAAAAGGGGTAAGAAATATTATAAGAATGCTTTTGGATTAGATAGAAAAATACTTAATCGGACATTGGGGCTTGCTGTCAAGGCCAGGAAATTAAGCATTCCGATAACGACATTTATGATTGCCAGAGATCCCTATCTAGTGCAGTTCGTGGATCAGTTTACGAAGGCTAATAATGGCAAGGCATTTTATAGTTCTCTGCAAGGATTGGGAGAATTTATTTTTATGGATTACAAAGACAACAAAAGAAGAAAGAAAAACTAAGAGATGCAGGATTACCAAAAGATAAAAACCTTAGGAGAACTAAAAGCGACAGGTTATACACCTAAAAGCATAAAAGAAGAAGTACGTCAAAATCTCATCACACGCATATCCAAAAGCGAAGATAACTATGAGGGAGTCATAGGATATGAGGATACCGTGT
This sequence comes from Saprospiraceae bacterium, assembly GCA_020628095.1. Classification (GTDB taxonomy): domain Bacteria; phylum Bacteroidota; class Bacteroidia; order Chitinophagales; family Saprospiraceae; genus RFSX01. Next base: position 78,599 of record JAHDFP010000015.1, on the reverse strand, counting down.
TGCCTGATATGGAACGTGCCCTATTATCCAAGCACAACATACTTCTGCTGGGATTAAGAGGTCAAGCCAAAACAAGAATTGCGCGTCTGACCACAGACTTACTGGACGAATACATCCCAGCTATCGCTGGGACAGAACTCAATGATGATCCGCTAGCCCCCCTTTCTACAGCAGCTATAGACATTATTGCAGAACACGGCGATGCAACGCCTATAAAGTGGATACATCGCTCAGAAAGATATATCGAAAAATTAGCCACACCAGATGTTAGTATCGCGGACTTAGTAGGTGATGTAGACCCCATCAAAGCCGCAACGCTCAAGCTCCCCTACTCCGATCCCAGAGTGATACACTATGGTCTGATACCGAGGGCGCACAGATCTATTTTTGTACTTAACGAGTTGCCTGATCTTCAAGCCAGGATTCAGGTTTCTCTATTTAATATTTTGCAAGAAGGGGATATACAGATCAGAGGATTTAAGCTGCGTATGCCGTTGGATATATTATTCATATTTACAGCTAATCCAGAGGACTATACTAACAGAGGCAGCATCATCACCCCGCTCAAAGATCGTATAGAAAGTCAAATACTGACACATTACCCTGAGACCATAGAAATTGCCAAAAGCATCACAGCGCAAGAAATAAAAATCAGTGATGATCTTAGAGCTAAGATTGCCATTCCTGATCTCTTGCAAGACCTGCTGGAGTACATCGTATTCGAGGCCAGAGAAAGTGAACTGATCGATGAAAAAAGTGGTGTCTCTGCTCGTATGAGTATCACGGCTATGGAAAACCTATACAGCACCATAGAGCGACGTATGCTCAAGAACAAGGAGGAAAATGGAACAGCGCGTATCTCAGATTTTTGGGGAGTGATACCGTCTATTACTGGTAAGGTAGAACTGGTCTACGAGGGAGAACAGGAAGGTCACTACGGTGTCGCGCTCACACTGATAAGCAGCGCCATCAAGAAATTATTCTTAGAATATTTTCCGCATCCCGACGAAGCTCAAAAAGCGGACAAAGACGTCTATGGAACACTACGTGCCTGGTTTGGTGCTGGTAACGAAATAGATATACTCTCTGAGTCATCACAAAAGGACTATGAGCAATTATTAGAAAATGTCCCTGGACTAAAAAAGCTTATCATCAACCAAAATGTGAGCGAAGACTATCAACATCTTATGATGGAATTTGTCCTACACGGATTATCGGAGTACGATGTCATTAGTAAGGACATACTCAAAAGAAGTCTGACATTCAGAGACCCCTTGGCTAATATGTTTGGGGAGATGGAGGGGTAGAAACCTACATTCCATTTGACTTTTAATTAATGTATACAATACCCCTTATAGCCATACGGTTTAATTAGTTCTAAATCGCATTTGTTCGGATATTCAAAATTTTGATAATGAATCTGAAACATTGTACTCTTAACTCCATTTAGACGAAAACAAATAATAATGTTACTTGTTTTGTCCCCATCTTGCAATCCTCAAAGACTAATCAATATAAATCATCAAGAAGATTTAATATTGGAAATATTCTAGAACTGAGATTTACATGATTTTGAGTCAAAAAGTCTAATTAATAAATTTATCAAAATATATTTTTACTTAATTTATTAACCTTCAGTAATATTTGTATATTTACTATATAATAGTTCTTTGACATTATTCTGAGGTCGAAATTTCTGAATGGAGTTTAATTGATAGTCTACAAAGACAACCCTATAGGGTCTTCTATGCCTACTCATCTATATTCATGCAGTTATCAGATGCATGATTTATTTAGAATTGAATGGATATAATTCTGTCAACATATTCTTTGTGATTGACAGAGGAGTTTTCAGGAGTGTAACGAGAACATTGTTTACACATTCGGAAATTAGGCTTTTAATGTACAACTAAAGCTTTGGGTCATATTGAAATTTGACAGAGGAGCAATATTGCCCGTTATAATTAAATGAAAGCTTTATGAGTAGATTAAAACAAACTCAGAATATTGACAAATTGATTTTGAATATACAATTTGTCATTAAGAACCAGTGTTCTCTTTCGGTGGATGACCTTGGTATATTGAACGAATCATTAATGGTTCTGAAAGGTTTAAAAGGGAAAAAGGGAAAAACAAATGAACAGATTTTAACCGAAATTGTGAAAATTGTTGAACTCTTCACTAAATTTTTAATGTGACCCAAAAAAACAAGCCAGGATTAACATTATCGCTACCGAGCACTCCTAAAATTTTTCTTAAAGTATTTTTGAATGAATTTAGGAATAGTAATAAAAAAAATAAGAAAGGATAAAAAACTTACGCAAACAAAGTTTGCCTCTATTTGTGGTATTACTCAGACATATTTATCACAAATTGAAAATAATTCTAAAGAACCAAATTTATCCACATTAAAGGTTATAAGTTCTGCCTTAAACATGCCTCTTCCAATTCTATTTTTCTTGTCATTGGATGAAGAAGATGTCGCGCCAAATAAAAGAAAGGCGTTTGAGATAATTAGCCCATCTATAAAATCTCTTGTTAATGAATTCTTTGCTGTATGAGAAATCTCAATTAAAACTGCTTTGTAGGGATATAGGAAGTAATCCAGAAACAATTAAATCCATCTGCTCTAATATTGACCAATATTATACAGTTTGGACTGAGAAGAAGATCGACAAGAAGAATGGTGGTCTAAAAAAATATAAAGATGGAACAGTAAAAATGAGGAGAATTACTCCATCATTAAATGAACTTAAGTCAATACAAAAAAGAATTAAGTCAAGGATACTAGCAAAAATAGATTTACCAAAAGAAATACATGGCGGAGTAAAAAAAAGAAATAATATCTCTAATGCCAAACCACATCAAGGTAATAAGTACCAATTCACCACTGATCTGCAATCATTTTTTCCAAGTATCTCTCATAAACAAGTTTATAGAACTTTTTTAGAGTTGGGGTTTTCAAATCATTATTCAAGGTGGCTCACTAAACTAACTACCTGGGAATATAAATTACCTCAAGGTACTCCAACAAGCACTCATATTGCCAATCTTGTCTTCTTAAAAACTGATTTTAGTCTTTTAAATCTATGCAATAAACATGACATCGTATATACAAGATATATTGATGATCTCACATTTTCATCACCAGTTAATTTCAAAGAGCATTTACCTAAATTAATTGAAATCATAATAGAAGGAGGATTCAATATTAGTTATCGAAAAACTAAGTATGAAGGTTTTCAAAATATTACGGGTATAGATGTTCTTAATAATTACCTAAGAGCACCTGAGCAAATTAAAGTTAAAGCTCAAGAAGAAGTGAATAAAGAAAAGAACTTTAGGCCATATTCTAATTACGTTAATAGAATAAGAGCAACCAATAAAAAAAAATAAGATGAATATATAACGGTGCAATAGCAAATACAATCTTGTTAGCTTTTCATTTTATAATTACTCCCAAGGACCATCCCTTCCCACATTATAAAAAGTCATACCATCATACCGATATAATCCCCCGCCACCTCCACACCAAAACCGACCTTTACTATCTTCAAAAATAGTTTGGACGGCTTTGACAAGTAGACCTTGTTCGATGGAGTAATTTTGTAATGAGTCGCCATCAAATTTATAGACGCCATATCCCTCAGAACTAAACCAAATATTCCCCTGACGATCTTCATATATGGCGCAGACTTCGTCGTTGCCTATATTTCCGTTTGTATAACTATAATTGGTAAACACCTTTCCATTATAGCAACTGATTCCACCATACCTCGTACCAAACCAAAAGTGCCCTCGACTATCCTCTAATATCTGATCTATACTGTTATCCGTCAGACCATCATCCACAGTGTACTGAGTAAAATTCTTGCCATCATATCGGAATGCCCCGAAGCCATTTGTACTAAACCACATGTCACCTTGACTATCTTGTATAATAGACCACGAAGTGGCTTCTGTAATAAAAGACCCTGTTATTTCTTTAGGAAAAGGAATAGAAAAAGAAGTCCAATTTTTCCCATCAAATCTAAAAACCTCTCTTTCTGCACCTGCCCAAATATGGCCTTCTGAATCCGCACAAATACTCCAAAATCTTTGACTATCAAAATATCCAGCATCAGTGTAGTTAGTAAACTTTATCTTACCGCTTTCGTCTGTTTTCCATTTATACTTAACGATACCTTTATCTGTAGCGAACCATATATTACTATCCTTATCCTGTGACATTCCAGTTATCTGATAAGCGTCAAAGCCCTGATCTACAGAATAATATAAGACCGAGTCCCCATCATAATGAGCCACCCCTAAGCCATTCGTCCCAAACCAAAGATTCTCGTTTTTATCTTCGTGTATATTTCTGATGTAATCGGCTATTTGAAATTCAGGTGTTGGAGTGATTGGGCCTGGATCTATCTGCGTTTGAGCTTGATCCGAAGTTGGTTTGGTATGGCAAGATAAGAGGAGAGAGAGAATGAGAAACAAGTAATTTTTCATGTTTGGGCAGTATGTAATAACTCGTTTAAGGTAAAGATTTAAGACTTGACATCATTACAATTTCTTTAACTTTTCGTTATTGGTATAAGAATGGTGAAATACTCAAATTTGTACTAAATCATCTGCAAATGAAACTTTGGACTTTACTTTTCTGCTTCCTCTCCATCCAGCTGATCTCACAAAAGCAAATAGATGCTGGAACAATAGCAGACATTAACAAACCACTATTCGAAATAAGCTACGATCAAGAACAGATTGATTTGGGCACAGTCAAGAGAGGTGAGAAAAAGGAGTTTGCTTTCACACTAACTAATACTGGCAAAGAGGCTGCAGAAATAGACATTGTATCATCTTGTGATTGCACCACATTAGACTGGCCAATAAGACCGATTAAACCTGGAGAATCTGCGACCATAGATGTTATATTTGATAGTGCAGAAAAGGAAAAATCAGAGGTTGTCGATGTAGATATTAGCTACAAAAATGTCGATCCTAAGACGGGCCGATCTATATTCAAAATCCTGACTTATAAGTTTGACTTAGTGCAGTAGATTAATCTACTTGACTAAGATCGTCTCAGGAAACATCGCCTGCCAAGCAAACCAAAACACCTCATGGCCTATAATTCTTTTGCCTTGAGTATCACCATGACTTAGATACATTTCTTCTATCTGCCATTTGTTACTATCCATATCTGTTATTTCCTCTTTACCAACTTCCTGTATTTTCATTTGTGCATTTGGTAATTCGTAGGTTCTGATAGCCCCTTTGTCAGTCACTATTACTACGATAGGAATATCATCGACTGTGGTTTGATGGAATTTACTTTTCTTCAGATAGTCTTTAGATATAGCCCAAGGTGTATTGATCCTATCATCACGGATCACGTATACACTGCTTTTATTCTTGAGTCGATCGTCGGTTTTTGGTACTGGGAACATAAGCCTATCAGATAGGTAATAGAACCTATACGCCGATCCCTCCGAGTAGTCCCGATCGTGACCTGTATCTATGGATAACACCTTGGTATCAGGATGCAATTCTTTCCATTCTTGCCACGTGGTCGTCACCACAGGGTACATTTTCAGTTGCAGACCTTGACCCACGAGTGGGCCTATAACGGGTTTTCCTTCTATCGTATTCCATAGAGACTGCGTAGACTTATCGTACATGAGTTTATTAGACCTATACAAAAAACCACTGGTCCCCAGATCAAAAAAACGGTCTCCTAGGTGCATGTCATAAGCGATAACCGTCCCGCATAAGGTACAATACACACCAGCAATCATTCTCTCACCGATCCGATCAACAACAAATTCATGCCACCCCAGGATACGTTTGGGATAAGCCTTTGCCTCACCATTTATATAGAACCCGAAAACAATATGATTATTCCTCAGATACTTGGCATCACTCGCTTCTATCATTGTAGGCATACGCAACGGAGGAATACCATCTTGCTCCACGCCACCCCACAGCACCTCATCTATATTTATGTCCAACTGCTCTGACCTTCCTTTGAAATATTTCTCGAACCGTGGGTCTACATACTTATATATCTCCGCCTTGTAATCAAGATATTGAGGAGGAATCTCAATCGATTGTGTCCACATCCATCTCAGCCAGTCATAATAACCTTTACCTAATTTCTGACCTGTTTTCTCCTGAAGCAGATTGAGTATCTTCTTTTGAAAAACTGGATCTGGATTTATACTATAGGCATCAAGCAAAAAAGGAATGTAGGAATCGTCCCACTGATTATCAATTTTCTTAAGTACGGACTTATATTCTTTTTTGCTCTTTGTAAACAAAGAAAGAAAGGTGTTGCTAAGTGAGTCCGAAGGAATCTGCGTGTGCGCCTCGACGCTACAAAGACAGGTCATCACGGCTAACAAAAAAACAGATATTTTCATTCTAAACACACCTTCAAGCTCAAGGATATGAGACATCACATCGACATTTGTAATCTAAAATTAAGCCTATGATATGACTTTCTATATCGGCTGATATTTAATAGCCTCTTTATTAGTGATTAATAGATTCGCTAAACCAGCCAATACCAATGACACACCAGCTAAGAGCATTGTATTAATGATATTATCTCCGAATAATTTATATAACAAATTGATACCACCTAGGGCCGCCGTAATCTGTGGAATAACGATAAACATATTAAATAAGCCCATGTAGGTTCCCATCTTATTAGGATTGATCGTACTGGATAACATGGCATAAGGCATAGAAAGAATACTACCCCAAGCAATGCCCACTAAGGCAAAGCAACCATTAAGGTGCGTCAGGCTTGACGCATATAACATACCTATAAATCCAAGTCCTCCCAATATCAAAGAAATCAAATGTGTAATCTTCCGGTTAATATTCATACGGCTGGCAATAAAGGTCAGTATCAAAGCAAACACCATAGAGGTCAGACCATAAGTCCCCATCGCAGAGCCTACCAGATCTGCCGCAGAATTATAGGCTGCATTAGCCACATCAAAACTCTCAGTACTCATGGTTTCTTTATCTGGTTTTGGAGAGTTAAAAACATGTTCTGTCAATGCTGGAGTCGCCATACTCCACATCGTAAAAAAAGCAAACCAACTAAAGAACTGCACGACACCGAGCTTGAGCATCGTCTCAGGCATACTCTTTATATCACCAATAATTTCTCGTATCGCATGACCTATACCTGCACTTTGATTTTTCTTCTTATTAAATTCTTCGAGGTCCTCAGGTGGGTATTCTTTCGTGGTAAGTACAGTGTACAATATCGACACAATGAGCACTATGCCACCAATAAGGAAAGCCATCTTGACATTATCAGGAACAACATGGTCAGGTGCAACATTGCTTACGCCCATCTTATTGAGCAGCCAAGGCAATTGACTGGCGCCCCATGTTCCTACACCGATAATTAATGTTTGCACCACGAAACCATAACTGCGCTGAGACTCAGGTAACAGGTCGGCCACTAAAGCTCTAAAAGGCTCCATACTAATATTGACTGATATATCCAGTACCAATAAGCCAACAACCGCCATCCACAGGAGCTTAGAATGTGGCATAAAAATCAAAGTGAAAGCGGCGAGAAAAGCACCAATAAGGAAGTAAGGCTTTCTCCTACCGAATCTTTCGCTCCAGGTACGATCGCTAAGATAACCTACGATAGGCTGCACAAGTAGTCCTGCCAGTGGTGCAAAAATCCAGAGCATCGGAATATCATCTTTAGACGCGCCGAGTGTCTGGAAAATTCTGGAAACATATCCGCCTTGAAGAGCGAAAGCAAATTGAATACCCAGAAAACCAAAACTCATATTCCATATTGCCCAGAAGCTCAGCCTCTTTTGCCATTGTCCCATAACTCAGATATTATGCCTTATTACCTAATACGAAATACTCCCAAGGCTGTAACTGTATCTTAGTACCCGCCTTGTAATTCACCTTAGTATCACTCATCAGATCATACATGTCCAAGTCCTCAGGTAATGTGACTAGCGATGGACCGTCGTGCAGATTAAACATACAAATCACCTTATTACCATCCTTTTCTCTAGTGAATGCAAATACATTTTCGTCATCAAAATACTTCTTTCTATCTCCACCAAAAGAGCCATTCCAAAGAGCTTTATTTTCTGTCTTTACTTTTATGAGCTGGGTGTAGAATGGCTGATACTCATAATCCTTAAACTCGATATCATCTTTCTCAAAAAACTCCAATCTCTTATACAAAGGCTCTTCCTGCCCTCCATAGATCAATGGCATACCATCAAAGGTAAATGTCAATGCGGCGAAGCACAAATGACCATCTCCTAACCTCTCAAAGACAGTACCAGCCCAGGTGTTCTCATCATGATTAGACGTGAAATGAATATGAAACCCATCTGAATACTTAGAGCTATCCTGAGACAGATAAGTATATATATCATTTGCATTTTTTTCTTCCTTGACTATCTCACGCATCAGATGATGAAAGGTCCAGCCGTAGTCCGCATGATAGGTTTGGTTATTACGATTGGAAGGGACTTCTGATTCTGCTAATAAAAACACATCGGCCTTTTTCTCAACTAAAGCTGGCGTACACTCATCCCAAAAGTCTTGTGAAATACCATGAGCCACATCAACTCGGAAGCCATCAATGTCATATTTAGTAATCCAATACTGCATAGCCTCTATCATGGCTGCGCGCATCTCCTTATTATCATAATTGAGGTCTGCGACATCCGTCCATCCCCATGACTTTCCTGTACCTGGATCTATAGGATCTATGATATTACCTAGAGAATCTTTGGTGTACCAATCGGGATGATCCGTTATCCATGGATTGTCCCAGCCTGTATGATTCGGTACCCAATCTATGATTATTCTCATCCCCAGATCATGCGCTCTATTGACCAGAGACTGAAAGTCTTCTTCTGTACCGTACTTAGGATTTACTTTTTTGTAATCCGCAACGGCATAGGGCGACCCATGATATTTTTTCCTTTCCTCTGGGTCTGTAATATCCGATACAAGAAGGTCTCCTTTGGCCTTTCTTTTTTCTTCGCTGATAGGATGTATCGGCATGAGCCATAAGATATCAACACCCATTTTCTGCAACCTCGGCAAATGAGTGGATAAGGCTGTAAAATTGCCTTCTGGAGTAAATTGTCGCGTATTGACTTCATACAGCACTGCGTCTTTGGCCCATTCTGGCAAAGCAAAACCAGACTCAGAATCAGCAGCTTCTTTTGTCATAGAAGACTCTTGCTGTTTACAAGAAAATAACAAGACGGCAAGAAATAGGAATAATCGCATATTGCTAAAAAACATTTTTCTTAATTGTAAAATATATCTTTTTGACTCAACCCCTTTAAATTAATCAATTGACCGAATATTGTTAAATCCATATCCCTGTCATTCTTGTTATGCAACACAACCTTATCGCTAAGGACTTGTACTTCCACTCTATTATCATTAAACCAAATCTTGAATGCATAGCTGCTCCATTCTTCTGGCAGGAAAGGATCAAGGTGCAACTGACCATCGACATAACGCATCCCTCCGAATCCCTTCACCACCGCCATCCAGGTGCCAGCCATACTCGTTATATGCAGACCATCCTCGGTATCATTATTATAATCATCCAGATCTAATCTAGCCGTACGCACGTACATCTCGTAAGCCTTTTCTTTATAGCCAAGCTTAGAGGCCAATATGGCATGGACACAGGGTGATAGCGAGGATTCGTGTACCGTCAATGGTTCGTAAAAGTCAAAGTGCTTTCGTATGACTTCTTTGTCAAAGTCATCTTCGAAAAAGTACATGCCTTGCAGCGTATCCGCCTGCTTGATATAGCAAGATCTTAATATCCTGTCCCAAGACCAGTTTTGATTAATTGGTCGATGGCTTTCATCAAGCTCAGAGACAGGGATTATTTCTTTGTCCAAGAAATTATCTTGTTGCAAATAAATTCCTTGTTCTTCATCATAAGGAAGATACATCTTATTACTTATCTCGCTCCACTTATCCATCTCCTCAACTAGAAGAGAGGTGTCCGCTACTATTCTTTCATAATCAGTGCTATATTTCTCCTTGACTTTACCGATGCAAGAGATGCAGTATTTCATACACCAGACGGCTATATAGTTAGTGTACCAGTTGTTGTTGACATTGTTTTCGTATTCGTTAGGTCCAGTCACGCCTAACATGACATACTTTTCTTTTTTATTGGACCAATTGACTCGCTGACTCCAAAATCTTGCTATGCCTATAAGCACTTCTAATCCACCTTCCTTGAGATAACCATAATCACCTGTATAGTGGATATAATCATATATCGCATAAGCAATAGCTCCATTACGATGTATTTCCTCAAAAGTAATTTCCCACTCGTTATGGCACTCTTCGCCATTCATAGTGACCATAGGATATAAGGCTGCCCCCTTATCGAATCCGAGTTTCCCCGCATTTTCTATAGCTCGTTCGAGATGATTGTATCTATATTTCAGTAATTTTTCTCCGACCTCAGGTCCAGCATTGCATAGATAAAAAGGAATACAATAAGCCTCCGTATCCCAATACGTTACTCCACCATACTTCTCTCCTGTAAATCCCTTAGGACCTATGTTGAGTCGTGCATCTTCTCCAGAGTAGGTCTGGTTAAGGTGAAAAATATTAAACCTGATACCTTGCTGCGCTCCTATGTCTCCGTCTATAGTGATATCGCTGTTATCCCATATTGCATTCCAATGATCGGTATGTTCTTTTTTCAATACGTCATAACATTTATCACAGGCAGATTGCAATATCGCTTCCGCCTGCACTGTCAATTCATTCTTTGGCAAATAAAATGTAGAAGTAATGGCTGCATACTTAAAAAGTTTTACCGTTGTACCTTCTGATATTTCGAAACTATACTCTCTTTGATTATAAAGATGTTTGCTACTGTAATCGGATGATATATTTTCTACTCCTGTCAATACATTAGACACCTGACAATACACTTCGAAATCGGTCTTTCTAGTACTGGCCGATACAAAGTCATTACCTTCTCCGATTCTGGTCCAAAATTTTTCTTCGTAATTAGAATCTCTATTCTGCACATCAAAATCGAGATACGAACAAATTCTCATTGGTCCATTATAATCCACTGAGCTTATCTCGTACTTTATGCAACCAAGTTCTTTGATAACACCATGACATATTCTTTCGGTGTTTAACTGAAAAGTACGACCGTCTTTATTTTTGAAAGTAACCGAGAGTTCCAGTACTCCGTTATGCATGTCCAAGGTCCGCTTAAAATCTAAAACCTCAATAAGATTAAAATCTATTAACTCATCTCCTATATAGAGATTGATTCCTATCCAGTTGACGCTATTAATTACTTTAGCGAAATATTCTGGATAACCATTTTTCCACCACCCCACTCTTGTCTTGTCTGGGTAGTATATACCCGCTAAGTAAGATCCTTGCAAGGTCTTACCGCTATATGGTCCGCAAAAATTGGCGCGCTGCCCCATATAACCATTACCTATAGAAAAAATGCTTTCTGTGACCTCATTATGTTCCTTATGAAAACTGTCTTCTATTATTCTCCAGGGGTCCTTAACTAAATAATCTTTCATACTGATCTACGTCTCTTTGAGCGACTAAGCTATCAATTAATTAACATTTTACATTTTAATATTTAGTAGTTTTAATCACATAACAAGAATATTTTTGCAGCTCATTATACAAAGGTTAGATATATGAGAAATTTAGTCCGGTTACTAATCATGTTTGGTCCTATGATACTTCAGCAGATTCAGCGCAGCCAGCGTAAAAAAGCAAAATATGATCGATGGGAAACTCCAGATAATAATAGGAATCATAATCGAAGGAGGAATAACAGACAAAGGCCACCCGAAGTAATAGATATCGAACCCAAAAAGACGCCTGCCGAAGAAAATATGGATCTCAAAGAAGAAGACATCATGCTCAACAAGGAGGATTTAAAGTATGTAGATGGGCATGAGAAAATCGACGTCGAAGAAATAGAATAAACTGACAAACTCACTGTATAACCACTAACTCCGTTTTGGCCTAAGACACTTTGGACTGACATGTACTAACTGGTCAGTTATTACCTTAGAATATTTATATTATTCAGCCCGCTTGCCTACTAATAATTAGATAATTTCTAATTCGTGTCTTTTCACGCCTATTGAATTGACAATCCTTTAGATATTCTAGCAAAGCCATATTATAATTGTTAATCATTTGTAATAACCTCATTTTTTTTGACCCTCATTATCAAACCTATTATTACATAATCTATGCAGCAATCCGTAGTCGGCATCGATGATATGGCTTTACATATCCCAAGACTTTATCTACCTATCGAAGTCTTAGCAGAAAAAAGAAACCTGGAATATGCCAAACTCAACAAGGGTCTCGGACTAGAAAGAATGGCCATCCCCGATGTACATGAAGATGCCGCCACCATGGCCGCTAACGCCGTCAAAGAAATCATAGATCGTAACGCCATCACGCCTAATGAAATAGGTCGACTATACCTCGGCACAGAATCAGCACTCGATGGTGCTAAACCGACCGCAACCTACGTCTTGGAAATGTTACGTCGATATTATCGAGCGGAATATGGCACAGATTGCTTTGAGAACTGTGATGTGGTAGACCTGACTTTTGCCTGTGTCGGCGGTGTGGATGCCATGCATAATACCTTAGACTGGATCAGAGGCGACCAAAGTAGAATAGGGATTGTCGTCACCTCAGATTTTGCCAAATATGAATTAGGTTCTGGAGGAGAATATACACAGGGCGCAGGGGCTATAGCCATGCTACTCAAGCATAATCCCAGACTTATAGCCATAGAAAATAAGGTAGGGGTCGGAACCCGAGGAGTACATGATTTTTATAAACCACTAAGAGCGCATAGTAAAAAGGAAATCATAGAAGAGATCTTACAATACAGTTCTAATACGAATGACAACGCTGATGAAATTATAAATAATATTCCAGATCAATTAGATACTAACGGTGTCATAGACGATAACAATGACATACTCACATTACACAAAGAGACTCCCGTTTTTGACGGGCAATACTCTAACTGGACTTATCAAAATAGAATAAAAGAAGCTTATCTACATTATACGAAACAAGACGACAATGAGAAAACTCTTATCGACAGAGCGGACCGCATCATCTTTCATTTGCCTTACGCCTATCACGGGAGAAGAATCTGTTCTGAACTATACAAAATGCAAATAAAAGGGACGACAACCCAAGAAGAACTAACTCAACTTATAGGCACAGAACCCATTGCAAATGATTTCGAAAATAAGGAGGATTATGAGAAGGCCAAGTCAAAATATCTACGCGGCCTCACAAAAACTCCGATGTATAAATCTTTCGTCACTGAAAAATTAGAGAAAGCCGAGAGAGCTTCCTCTAAAGTCGGTAACATGTATGCCTGCTCTATTTTCTTAGCCCTAATGAGCTCAATGGAAAGTGATCTCCAAGACAGCTCAGATTTGACGGATTCTACTCTGGGGTTCGTTAGTTACGGTAGCGGTTCAAAGTCAAAAGTATTCAGCGGCATAGTACAGCCACAATGGAAAGAAGTCGTCAAAGACTTTAATTTATTCAGCAAACTTGACAGCTGCAATCCCATTAACTATGAAACATACGAAAGACTCCATCGCAAGCAACAAACCCGCAGTATACATGAGACGTCAGGCGAGTTTGCTATAGAGAAAATAGGTACAGAAGGCACTCGATTAGGAGCTAGATATTATCAGTGGGTAGAATAACTGATCTATTCTGCTTTCTGATAATAAATACCCACTTATAACTTCACCACTTTCATTGTCTTGCTGACGAGACCGTCGCTGACTCTTACTAAGTATATACCCGCATCAATATCCTCGATAGGAATCATCTGATTAACCCTCACATCAGCAAATGACTTGATCACTGAGCCCATAATATTGCTTATAGTCACTTGATATTTTTCTGAAGAATTCGATTGGCTCTTGAGTATAAACTCAGAGCCAAAGGGATTAGGAATTACATCCATCCCATCAAGCTCGTTTGATATATCATTGACGCTTGTTTCTGTCACCAGATTTATACAATATTCTTCTATTTCGCCGCCTATACCAGCATTATTCATTCTGTTTTCGCATGGCTCTGCGGGGAATGAAGTACCAACAGATATACGCATCCTAGTCAATCCAGGAATTGCCGTATCTGGTATCCTTACTGTCCGAGTCAACTCATCCCGTATAGCAGCCTCGCGAATAACCATATCTGAGCCACGAAATTGACCATCACCATCCAGATCAATCCACGCCGCCAATATAAAATTATGATCCTGAGCGAGCGGTCCCACCTTGACCGTTACATCAAATGACTCCCCTATCCTAAATTCCTCGGCATTAGGTATCACGAAATCACCATAGCCTTGGTTATTATTAGATGTATTGACATAATTTTCTATTCTTACCTCGTCTATATATGCAAATGTGCCAGAAGAAGATTCGGGAACGATAGCACAATAATCATTGTCTATACAGGCACCACATCCCTTAGTGAAGACAATAGCACTTTCACTATAGTCAATATCCTCTATATCGCATATTGACTTAATTTGAAATTCATACTCCGTACACTCTTCTAAGTTTCCGACGACCAAATTTCCATCTACCGATCTATCGGAAGTCCAATCAATACCATCTTTAGTCTTCCAGCGAATTTCGTATTCACTCGCTGCGACTATACCCTCCCAGTTAACTTCTAAAGAACTTTCTGTCCGCTCAGCAAATGCAAGAGCTGGAGTCGTACAACAACCATCTGTAGTAAATCTAACCGTCTCAGAAAATGAAGTATTCGATCCACAAGCATTGGTGACGACACATTCATATTCTTGGCATACTTCTAATCCATCCAACACATAGACTGCCTGAGGGTTAGCAATCGTATTCCATACTGATTCTCCTACGACTCTCCATTTGAGAGTATCAGCCTCCGCATTGACATTTCCTTTCCAAAAGATCTCAGCAGACTCGGTTGTAAGACTCATCACACTGAGGTTCTCTGCGGGTGCACAACCCACAACACCGAGATCTATTTTCCAAAAAGTTGAATCCCCACGCACTTCGTCATAATCCAAACCATCTAAAAAGTATAATTCGTTATCAAGTATAAAAGATGCTGGCGCCCATCTGCTGCCGTTAGGTAAGGAAGGTAATTGTTCCCATGTATTTGTCTCGGTATCATAGCTCATAAAGGTCTCTTCGTCAGGCACATGGTCATGTACTCTATCATCACCTGCCACGACGAGACCATACTTTCCATAGCTTAGCTGAGTACCCGCAACTCGTCCCAATGGCGTATTATCTATTTCGGCCCATGTCTCTGTATTAATATTATAGGATAACCAATTGTTAATGTGTCCACCTCCGACATATACCTTATCACCTGACTCGAAGAAAAAGGGATGATGTCTTGGCTCTCCTGGTATATTTTGCTTTTGTTCCCAAGTCTGCGAGGGTATATCATATATCCACCAATCTCTTAAATCTTCCGAATCACTTGATCCAGAACCCATATAGATTTTGTCCTCGAAGGCTATAAAAGCAGGATGCCCTCGTCCAGTACACGGGCAAGATGGCAATTCTGTGAAAGACATGTCCTCTGGATCAAAAACCCATAAATCACTTAGCCCTCCACTTACGCCAAAACCAAAGCCATAATAATATTTACCATCCCACTCATCGCCTATAGCCAAAGCTCTTTCTGGACCAGGAAATGTCATAAGTTGCGTCCATTCATCTATTTGAGCGTCATATTCCCAGACTGCATTGGGCGCATTTTCGTAACCCTGTATAAGGTAGGCTTTATCACCATGACCAAAGCCATTAGTATGGTCAGAGCTAAAGGGGGTATCTCCTAATTGTTGCCAGTATTGTGCATTCAGTTTGTTTATTGAGATGAAGGCAAAGGAGAAAATAATAGTAAATATTAGAGTAATAAGTCTTTCCATGTAATCAGTCTATATAAGTTTTATCCGAAAGACCGAAAATATAAAATCATCCGTAAGAAATAGGTGATAAATGACCGATGGAGCTTATGGCGACATAAGACAATAATATTATCTAATCCTAAATGTTACTCTTAATGTTTGAGAGAAGTTGATCTTTAATTCTGTTATGATAACCATTCTCTTTTAAGACATTTTCTCCGTTCTCATCGAACATGTAAAACCCTGGAAGATCTCTAAGGTTATTTCCTTTAGAGAACTGACTGGATATATCAATAAGAATCTTTTCTTTGTCTTCTATTAGGTCATACTCAAATACCATATCCTCTCTGATCTTATGCCTTCCTGGGACGTAAATGTAATAATGATCTAACTCTGGCTTCATCACATCAAAACTGCTTTGCAATTCTTTAATAGCAACCTTGCATGGACCACACCACTCCGCCCATGTCTCTAATAGTAAAGGCCTGGACAAAGTGTCAAAGATTATCGTGTCTCTATTCCAGTTAAGAAACTTATAATTATCAACTGTAATCTTAGCTTCTTCTGCAGCTTGCGGCTGTTCCTCCTCTATTCTAAAACTTATCCTATCCCTCTGTGTGATATGAATGTTATAGGCATCCATAGCATAATGATATGGACCCTTGATGTATAAATAAAATAATGAAAGAAGTAGGCCAAGTTGTAAATAGCTCTTTACTTTAAATGAAGTATAAATAATAATTGCGAAAACTAAGAAACCAACAAGTAGAGGATGAAACAAAATCACTGGATAAAACTTCCCTTTTATAAGATTTAACTTTATCATAAAAACCAAAACATATAAACCGGGGAAGAAGATGGTTAAGGCCTTATTTCCTTTGGTTAAGCTCTGACCATATTCGGCATTGACAGCACATCCAATTACAGAGAGTATTAATAATCCGATAAATGCATTGGTGTCAGAGGTATTAACTGGATCTATAAATAATATACCCAATGTCCCAGAGACCATTAATGACAGGCATATAAGAGTTACTATTTTTTGCACTTATAGTTGTTCGATTGGGTTAATATGAAAATAACGGCAGTTCGTAAATCCATATTTTATTACAGGCTGCCCTACTTCAGAAGAAAAGCGTAACCCAATTAAGTCATTTTCAATCCACTATTTCTACCACAGAATCCTTAGTATCCACAATATCAACACGACAAGTATTACCATATACAATCTATAATCCTGATACCAAGGATAACCTTCCATTCCATCCATAACCAGTCCTTTTCTGTAGGTTAATCCTTCCACCTGAGACTTAGACGGTGGTGCGGTCATAAGACTGACCGAGATAAAAATAATGGTGCTCACCAGTACCATAAATCCGACATTGACAGTAAAGTGTAATGGCCACATATCCATCTCTCCTAGTATGAACAAAAGAACGCCTATTGCCGTACCCAATACCAAAGTCCAAAAAGCACCATGCCCATTTCCTCTCTTAAAGAATACACCGACTAAGAATATGACAACAATAGGTGGTACGATGATAGAAAACATCTGCTGCAGGTAATCCCATAGTCCTGTAAAGTTGGCAATCTGAGGTGCCCATAGAGCTGCTAAGATCATAAATACAACTGTGGTGACACGTCCATACTTTACGATTTGGTCATTAGTAATATTTTCCTTGTTCGGTATTATGAAATCATAAACGACCAAAGTGGAAGAAGAATTAAGCGCAGAATCAACACTCGACATAATCGCAGAAATCAAGCCAGCTAAGACAAGTCCTACAAGACCTACAGGCAGCACGTTAGTCACTAAAAAAGGAAATACGGCATCACCGTTCTCTATATTTGGATATAGAGTCAATGCAATCGCACCAGGAATAACCATGACACCTAATGGAATAATTTTGAGAAAACCCGCGAGTATGACACCCCATCTGGCGTGACGGATATCTTTACCGCCTAGTACACGCTGCACGATATATTGGTTAGTAGACCAGTACCAGAAACCCAAAAATGGAACACCTACTAATAGACCCAACCATGGAAGACTGGAATCCTCCATCGGCCTGACGACGGAAAAGTGCTCAGGTGGTGCTGCTGCCACGACGCGCGCCAGATCAAAGTCTACCTTCTGAAACAAGATAAAAGTCAAAATACTACATCCAAAGATTAAGATAACCGCCTGAATTGCATCCGTATAGACCACTGCTTTGAGTCCTCCCGAAGCGGTATATATCCCGGCTATAAGTGCCAATACAAGTGCCGTCTGCCACATAATGAGACCTGGAAAAAATGCTTGTAAGACTAACGTACCAGCATATAAAGCACCAGCAGTCTCTATCATTATTGTACTAAAAATGGTTATCCCAGAAAAAAACAACTGAGACCTTCTGTCAAATCGTTTTTCTAAAAATTCTGGAATCGTAGTAATACGTGACCTCAGATATAAGGGTACAAATATGAGTGCCGCAATTATCAACGGTATACCTGACATCCATTCATATACTGATGTTGCTATACCTGTCGTATAAGCGGCTCCTGATAAGCCTATAATGGTAGAACTCGAAATATTAGAAGCAAACAAGGACAAACCGATCAGTCCCCATCCGAAGGACCGACCTCCTAAAAAGAGATCATCACCAGTTTTAGTCTTTCTAGCAATAAAAAAACCAATAGCCAGTACCAGTAAAAAATAGCCTATGACTATGGCTATGTCAATATTTGATATATTAGATGTCATCTGTCTTTATTGATAGGAATCAAAACTATCTCAAACTCATAATCCTTATAAAACAACTTATATCGATCATGTGTATGTGCACCCCAGCTATCATCACCACCGACGCCCATTTGTCCGAGATCTATATTGACAGTAATATAATTTCTTTCTTTTAAATCAAACGTATGTTTTTCATAATTTACCTCCTCGGCCCCGTATAAGTCGTGTAAATCATATTGCGAAGCGGAAAAACTAAATAAAGTCTTAGCCCTAATTTCCCATCCTGCATTATTGTCATCCATCAACTGCAGCCATCTCGTTTCCCTCCTATTTCCGCTTTCCTGCGGTCTGATATATGAATGATTCAAAGCCTCCACAATAGACTTATAGCGACCGACAAAAGCGGAACGATACCTATCGGAATAGTTTTCGTGAGGGCCGCGACCATACCATATAACATGGTTAAGAACCTTTGGTATTTTCAGATTAAAGCCAAATCTTGGCAGTTCTGGTAAGTTCTTCTTTTCTGATTTGATACGTCCATTTATTCTTACTTCTCCTTTCTTATTAAATGTATGAGTAAGGATATAAAGGCCACCTATAGGTTCTAATCGGTATTGAGACACAACATTAACCACTCCATCATCTTGTCTCGTTACAGATACAATACAATTACTTTCATTTAAGGAAGCCTCTTTCCAGCAATTCAATCTTTCTGGCATTTGATTTCCCCGGTCATTGTCTGTTGGAAATCGCCAAAAATTTGGTTTAGCACCTTGGGTTATTAGTTCTTTACCTTTAGAAATATATGATTGTAATCGTCCATTTTCTTTACTTATACTCGCCACAAAATCGTGCCCTCTGATCGTTATGGAGTCTTCCCGTTCTTCATAGTTCAAGTCATCCGAAATACCAGTCGCAAGCTGCGACATATAGTCATTCGATTCGTATAAAAGAAACTGCTTTCTTGCTAAAACCTGATTAGCCAGGATGAGCTTATGTGCTCTTTTAGTTTTGAATGAGAAATTAATAAAGTATTCCTTGGTGCGATCTCGATCGAAACTCCAAGGTATTGTAATGGATACTGATTCTCCTGCTTTTACATCTAATCGGTCTATAGAATCACCTTCGATCTTACAACCATCTTCCATTATGCTCCATTCCAAAATGAAATTATACAATGATATAAAATCGTATTCATTACAAATCTTAAATACTTTCTCTTCTAACTTGTCAGCAATTACCTCAATGGATTGGTAGACATACGCAACTTCATAATAAGCGGGGCTTGGCTTGCGATCAGGTAACACCAATCCGTTAATACAGAAATTTCCATCACTCGGTATATCGTCGCCTCCATAATCTCCACCGTATAGCCAGCATTTTTCTTTGGGTCTATATTTCTGTAACGGATGATTTACCTCGCTGCTAATCCCCTGATCTACCCAGTCCCAGATAAAGCCACCTTGCAATTGTGGATGTGCTTTGATGACATCCCAGTAGTCCTGCAGATTGCCAACACTGTTCCCCATCGCATGTGCATACTCGCACATAATAAAGGGTCGGGATTGAGGCTTAGAGACATATTCCTGAAGACGCTCTATCTTAGGATACATGGGACAGACAATATCTGTGTTATCATCTTCTCCCGCTTGCTCATATTGCACAGGTCTCGTCTTTTCTTTTTCCTTTAGCCAATTATATGCCGCAACCATATTATCACCATTACCTGCTTCGTTTCCGATTGACCAGATAATGATGCATGCGTGATTCTTTGATCGCTCATACATCTTTTTGACCCTGTGAATGTGTGCGTCTCTATATTGAATTAAGGCTGACGTATGTCTACTTTCGTCATAGGGCTTTTGGAATCTTGCGCCCATGCCATGCGCTTCTATATTGGCTTCATCTATGACGTATAAGCCATAACGATCACAGAGGTCATACCACCTGCGGTCATTTGGATAATGACTTGAGCGGACAGCATTGATATTAGCAGATTTCATTAGTCTTATATCCTCTATCATGCTTTCTTCTGTGATTAAGTGACCATGACATGCGTCATGCTCATGTCTATTGACACCTTTAAGAGTAATAGCTTTTCCATTTACTTTGAGCAGTCCATTGGATATCTCGACCTCCCTTAGTCCTAGGTTATGCGATGTAATATCTATGAGCTTATTATCCTTATCATGAATACTAATAATGGCTTTATAAAGATGCGGCGTCTCAGCAGTCCATAATATCGGATGATCTAATGTCAAGGAGAGCGCAATCCTATTATCAGATATTAATTCTTCCTTAATATGACACACTTCACCACGATGATCTATCAGCTCCAGTCTAAGTCTATAATCCAAACCTTCATCCATGTCACCACTTCTGATGTCTACGACCAAGTCTATTACAGCCTTTGTATAATCTTGGCTAAAGCTTGTCGTAAATAGATAATCTTTAATAGCTAAAGACGGCGCACTCCAGACATAGATATCTCTTTCTATCCCACTGAGTCTCCAAAAATCTTGACATTCTAGATATGAACCGTCACTATAACGATAGACTTCTATAGCCAATACGTTATCTCCATTATTTAGATACGGCGTAATATCAAATTCGACAGGTGTCTTTGATCCTTGGTTATAACCGAGAAGTGTACCATTAAGCCAAAAGTAAGCTCCTGACTTAATCGCATCAACAGTCAAAAAGACTCGTCTACCCTTCCAATTATCAGGAATCCTAAATTCCTTCCTATAAGACCCTACAGGATTATCTTCTTCTGGAATGAGCGGTGGATTGGCAGGAAAAGGATAACGGTCGTTGACATATATCGGTACGCCATATCCCATTAGTTCCCAGTTAGACGGAACTTCTATTTCGTCCCAATGCTGATCGTTATAATCGGTATGGTAAAACTCTTGAGGTCTTTCATTTGGACTATCGGAATACTGAAACTTCCACAGTCCATTTAGCGACAAATAATATGGTGATTGTTCAAATCCTAGACCAATCGCATCTTCTCTATTATCATAATGGATAAAGTGCGCGTGAGGCTCTTCTTGTCCCACTGAAAATACCGTGGGATCTGTTAACCATTTTCTGATATCCTTTTTAGAGAACGACATAACAGCAATTTATTCATCCTCTTTTTAGTCTGTCTCTAAGTCTTTGATAATATTCTTCAATGCTTCGATACGTGCCAATCCGTCGCTACGCTTTTTTCTTTCTTTATCGACAACGGCGGCAGGGGCGTTAGATACAAATCGTTCGTTATCCAATTTTTTGTTGACTGATGCGACGAATCCTTCTTGGTACTTTAGCTCTTCCCTCGCCTTTTGCAGTTCTGCTTTTTTGTCTATTACAAGATTAAGCTCAACGGCTATTTTAGTCTTGCCAGAAATAAATACGATTCCTTTTACATCTTTGTCATCTTTCAGAATATCTAACTTCTCTACAAAGCCCATTTTTTTAAGTAATTCGACATAACCCTCTCTGTGGAGGCAACGATCTATTTCGTCGTTGCTGACTATGGTAAGTTCTACAGTGTCTTTTGGTTTGACTTGTTTTTTGTTTTTTATATCGCGGATGTTAGATAATATATCTCTGAGCAAATTGACATCTTCTACTATTGCCACATCTATATTCTCCTTCATTGCTGGATAGTGCGTGGCGATGCAGTCTTCTCCCTTTTTCCTTGATTTAATATTATGCCATATCTCTTCAGTTATGAATGGCATAAAAGGGTGCAAATGAACACATATCTCTTCAAAAATATCTATGCACGCCGCTTTAGTTTCTTTATCAATGGGTTTCTGATAAGCAGGCTTTATCATTTCTAAATAGGAAGAAAAGAAATCATTCCAGATAAAAGAATACAACGTAATGAGAGCTTCCGATATACGATACTCCTTATAAGATTTCTCTACAGCAACTATCGTTTCTGCCATTGCATTTCTCACCCATTCGGTAGCTAACGTATTTCCTTTAGGTGTCTTTATCTGACTATCGACCTCCCATCCCAAAACAAGCATTTGCGCATTCCATATTTTATTACAGAAGTTACGTCCATTCTCTACTAATTTTTCGTCAAAAAGTAAATCTCCACCAGCAGGCGAACAAGAAAGCATACCATACCTGACAGCATCTGCACCATAGCTTTTTATCAGCTCTAAGGGATCAGGTGAGTTACCCAAGGACTTACTCATCTTACGTCGCTGCTTATCTCTTACCATCCCCGTAAAGTAGACATCCTTAAAAGGAAAATTATCTTTCCACTCATAACCCGCCATTATCATACGCGCAACCCATAAGAATATAATATCCCAGCCTGTCACTAATACCGACGTCGGATAATAGTAGTCTAACTCTTTCTGATCCTTAAATCCATCGAAGACGGAAATCGGCCAAAGCCAAGAAGAAAACCAAGTATCCAATACATCTTCGTCTTGTCTAAGATCACTGAGCTTAATCTTAGGAAAGTCCTTCTTCGCTTTTGCCAATGCCTTTTCCGCAGTCTCTTCCACATAGACCTTGTCCTTATAATAGTAAGCGGGAATACGCTGCCCCCACCATAGTTGCCTTGATATACACCAATCTCTGATATTAGTCATCCAGTGCCTATAAGTATTCTTATATTTTTCTGGATAAAACCTGACCTCATCATTTTCTACCGCATCGAGTGCAGGAGCGGCAAGAGCCTTCATATCCACATACCATTGTAAGGACAACTTAGGCTCTACAACACAATTAGTCCTCTCAGAACGCCCAACATTGTGCGTCAGGTCCTCGACTTTGACCAGATCGCTGCAAGCTTCCAGATCTTTGACTATAAGTTTTCTGGCTTTTATTCTATCCTTGCCGATATATAGACCTCCTGCCTCGCTGATCGTCCCATCATCATTGAGTACATCTATCACTTCGAGATTATGCTTTTGTCCTAGGTCATAATCATTAGGGTCATGTGCTGGTGTCACCTTGAGTGCACCCGTACCAAACTCCATATCCACATACTCATCAAAGATGATCGGAATGGTACGATAGACCATCGGCACAATAGCTTGTTGGCCTTTGTATTTCTGATACCTTGGATCATCAGGATGGACGGCAATAGCTGTATCTCCTAGTATGGTCTCAGGACGCGTCGTAGCGATCGTTATGTAATCATCTGCTCCGTCTATTTTGTATTGGACATGATATAACTTGGCATTTTCTTCTTTATAGATGACTTCCTCATTAGATAATACCGTCTGCGCTTCTGGGTCCCAATTGACCATTCTATTTTTGCGATAGAGCTTACCTTGATTGTATAAGTCCACGAAGGCTTTGATGACAATCGGATACCTCGTCTCATCCATCGTGAAAGCCGTTCTTTCCCAGTCCGCCGAGGCTCCAAGCTTTCTTAGCTGCTTAAGTATAATACCACCATACTTGTCGGTCCACTCCCAAGCATGGTCCATAAACTGCTCTCTCGTGAGGTCTGATTTTTTGATCCCTTTTTCTCTGAGCATTCTTACGACCTTGGCCTCCGTCGCTATAGAAGCATGATCTGTACCTGGAACCCAGCAAGCATTTTTGTTTTGTAGCCTTGCTCTTCTCGTCAATAAATCCTGTAGCGTATTATTGAGCATGTGTCCCATGTGGAGTACTCCAGTCACATTGGGTGGTGGAATAAGGATCGTGTAAGATTCCCTATCATCTGGCGTAGAGTGAAAAATGCCTGACTTCTCCCAGTGCGCATACCACTTATCTTCCACTGCACTTGGGTTATACTTCGTACTATCGCTCATAATCCTTTATTAATTCTGTTGTGCTTAATCTTATTAGTATGCAAAAATGAAATTTATTTGCTTTACAATACACCATTTTACCTTTATCTTTCATCTCATAGGTATAACTAACTCATTAAGTGCAATCAGAAGTACATATCGTCCAACAATGCCAAAAACAAGACCCCGGTGCTCAGAAGGCTTTGTACGAGAAATATTCTGGTCTTTTCTACGCGATATGTCTGAGATATATGAAAAACAATGTCGAAGCGGAGGATCTTTTGGTAACGAGTTTTTATAAAATATTCAGCAAGATAGATCAGTATCAAGGCAATGGCAGTTTTGAAGGATGGATGAAACGTATCGTTGTAAACGAATGTCTGATGCAAATCAGAAAAAACAACAACCTTAATCTGCACGTAGAAATAGAAAAAGCCTATGATCTCAAACAAGACAGTACGGCAATCAGCAATATAAGCTATCAAGAATTATTAGAACTCTTAGATGATCTGCCGACGGGGTATCGTACAGTATTCAATCTTTACGTCATAGAGGGTTATAAGCACCGAGAGATCGCAGAACAATTAGGCATTAGTATCAATACATCTAAATCGCAACTAATATTAGCCAAGAAGAAACTCAGAGAAATTTATAAAAAAAAACATAGAATCTATTCCATAAGAAACTAAGTCATGTCCATAGAAAATAATCACATATCAGATATTGCCAGAGATGCTAAGGTCCAACCTCCTAAGCAGGTCTGGGATCGCATCGAGCATAAGCTCAATTCTCACAAAGAGCTAACTCATAGGAGAAAAAAAGACGCATGGAAATTTTGGTTGTCTATAGCGGCGTCGCTTACGGTGATATGCACCTGTATCTTTCTCATCTATAACGAATCCAATAGAAAAGACGTGCTCAGATCTGATTACTTGGTAGAATGGGAAGATATTACAAAGTCTCAGGACTATTTCTATTCAGTAGAAGTCGCCAGACAGCTCAATGGCATCTTCTCTAATAATCACTAAGGCTACTTACCATAAGGGCTTCTCTGTACCCAGTTGTTTTCGGGTACGGTATATTTAAGTAAGGTCGGCAATATAATATTGAGTAGCGGGTTTCTATGCTTGAGAAAGACATTCATTCTGTAGGGTTCGGCTCCGACGGAACTTTTTATTTCTAATGCCGTTCGAGACAGATTGAGATACTTCGCCTTGATAAGTATGGCTTCCTCTACAAGTTTGAGGAGGATATTAAAGTATAATTGGTATTTAGAATTAAGATGGACGTCATAGCCCAAAAAATGTGCATCCGCGGCATCTCCATTTTTGACGAAGGTGAAAAAACCAACCATACGTTCTTCCAAGAATACGCCGAACAATGATAAGTTGTCTCCCAAGACTTTTTTAAGGGTGCTGAAATAATTTTCATGCAGAAGAAAAAGGCTAAAAGTGGCTCTATCCGCAGTATCCTTATACATACTGTACATCTGATCATTATATGTCAAGGCATCGCTTTCATCTAATTTTCTGATGTTCAGATTATTACCCTTCTTTTTGACCTTTTTGAATTTAACACGATACTTTGACCTAACGGCTCCTATGTAGTCTTGATAATCTTTCCATTCTGGATTAACCTTAAAGACCATATCAGGTTGCACCTCGATTTTGGCATATTTAGCTCCATGAAAATCTATGTGCTTGACCTCGTTATCAATGTAAAAATCCTTAGCCAGGATAGTCTTGATACGTTTATTATGCACCTCTTTGATATACAGACATGCGCTCTCGGTAAGGCGGTCG
Organism: Saprospiraceae bacterium; assembly: GCA_020628095.1. GTDB lineage: Bacteria > Bacteroidota > Bacteroidia > Chitinophagales > Saprospiraceae > RFSX01. The sequence goes on along the minus strand of JAHDFP010000015.1, from coordinate 52,307 downwards.
TATATGTAAGAAAGAGAATTGGCTGAGTTAGAGTAAGCATATTCCCCAGTCAGTAAGACATTTCCAGAGATCAGAATATCATGCTTGATGAGCTTGAAGAGTTGCTTGAGTACTTTGATTCTTGTTTTGGAAAAGAAATCTTTTTTATGGGAATGTATTCTGAAATCTTCATACAGCTTGATGGTTTTGTGCTGAAAATAATAAGTAGCCAGCACCTCACTCACAGTTTTGACAACGACGTAGACGTACCCAAATCCTTTGGGACCATTATTCTCCAGCAGCTCTAGGTAATCCGTCTGAGCATAAGTATGTTGTCCCGAGAGTAGATTCCATTCTGCCTTTATATCTGAGATCTTATGCGTGATGATAAGAGTATAGGACTTTCCTTGTTCTTTGATAATTACCTGCTTCACCCTTTGGTCTTCTCATTAGGTTCGTTCATATCCAGATATGCCTTGTAAGCATTGGACCAAGAAAAGTTATCGCATTCGCCCAGATCACATTGTACTCTAAACCAGTTTTCTATTAATGTTTTTAATTCGGATTCGTAAGACATAAAGTGTGTGTAAGCATCCAGATCTTCTAAGGTATCTGTCTCGGGCTTTGTGATGATATATTTTTGGACAACTCCTTTTCTTCTAAACTGAAATAACGCTACAGGGATGGCTTGAGTTCTCTGACCTGATTTAATACTCTTGGATAGATGGATAGCCTGTTTCTTAGCTCCTGAATAGTTTATGATATGTCCAAGATTAAAAAACGAAGGAATGGCTAACTTGTCATAATCTGCCAGAAGCTCTCCAGCCGAAACCGTAATCTTCATATCGACACCCTTATTCTCCTTATCCGCACTAGGTCTTGACCCGTTCTCTCCGCATCCTGAGCAATGCAATAGAATCAATATTATAATGTAAGAGTAACTTGCCCTCATATAATTATAAACATAAGCGTAAACTAATGAATTGACAAATCAAAGTTTACAAGCCATGATAAGGTGTACTAAAGAAAGATTATACTATAATTGTCCTCACTTTAACAATTAATATATAATCCTCACCCGTAATGTGAGGTTTGAGCTACATTCACGATAATTAGTTAGATTATGGATAAAAAGTACTTTGATCCTGAGGATTTGAAAAAATTCGGATCAATCACCGATTTTCAGGAAGAATATGGTCAGAAGTTTTTTGATTGGTACGGAAAGGTCTTCGAGGAAGGTGCATTGACTGCTAGAGAAAAATCATTGATTGCCTTGGCTGTGGCGCATGCTGTACAATGTCCTTATTGCATAGACGCTTATTCCTCTGACTGTCTGAAAAAAGGCGCGGATGAAGAACAGATGATGGAAGCGGTCCATGTATCGGCTGCGATCAAAGGAGGAGCCACCCTTGTCTATGGCGTACAAATGATGAATCATGTCAAGCAAAAATTGATGTAATGGGCGTCAAGCAACGCAGCAAATCACTAAGCTCACGCCAGAGCAGATTATCGGACACCTTTGTCCAGCTAGAAATACTATCTAATCCAGAATCAGAAAAGTATGATTTTGTCCCGTTTAGCGAGCAGGTCAAACAAACCACTGGGTTGGATGCCATAAGACCAGGTGAGTTACAGATATTTCAGATCAACATAGGTAAGCTCTGCAATCAGACCTGCGCCCACTGTCATGTCGATGCGGGACCTGACAAGAAGAAAGAAAATATGGACAGAGAAACTCTGGAAGTATGCCTTAATATTATCAAAGAAAACAAAATACCTACTGTAGATATTACTGGTGGTGCACCCGAGATGAATCCACACTTCAGATGGTTCGTAGAAGAATGCTTTCAGGCTGGTGTCAAGGTTATGGTGCGGTGCAATCTTACCATCATCATGGCAAATCCTAAATACCATGATCTGCCTGATTTTTTTACAGCTAATAATATCCATGTTGTTTCTTCTCTACCCTACTTTTCTAAGACAAGAACGGACAGCCAACGAGGAGATGGTGTCTTCGAAGATTCGATAGCGGCATTGCAAAAACTCAATGAAGTGGGTTATGGAATAGACGGTACAGGCTTATTGCTAGATCTTGTCTATAATCCTGCTGGGGCTTTCTTACCTGATAAGCAAGAAAATTTACAAGCCGAATTCAAAAGGCAGCTACTAAGAAAGTATAATATCCAGTTTAATTCTCTGTACGCCATTACTAACTTACCTATAAGTAGATTTTTGGATTTTCTCATAGAGACTAACAACTATGAGCAATATATGAATGACCTCATACAAGCATATAATCCTGCCACTGTAGATGGTCTGATGTGTCGTAATACGATCTCTGTAAGCTGGGATGGCTATCTCTATGATTGTGATTTCAACCAAATGTTGGACTTGAAATGTGAGGGTAATTCCACTCATATCTCGCAGTTTGATATGAAAGAATTATCATCCCGACGTATCAAAACCAATCAGCACTGTTATGGCTGTACAGCAGGCGCAGGGAGCAGTTGTGGTGGCGAAATAGTCTAGTCCTCGCAATAATACTTTTATCATATCGATCGTTATCTTTGGGCAAATTATATCTGGACATGTTACGTATCTTACTACCTATGACCCTATTGTTATTATTTTCTTGTAATACTCAGAAGGTCGTTACAGATCCAAAAGCTTTATCGGAGGATGAGGCGATCATATCTATGTCCAAAGGAGCTTGTTTCGGTAGTTGCCCGGTCTACACAATTAAGATATATGATAAGGGCTATTGCACATTCGAAGGGAAAAACAATGTCGATAGAATGGGAAAGTACGGTAAGCAACTATCTAAAGACATCTATAAAGATATACTAGCGCAGTTTGAAGAATCAGGTTTTCATACATTAGAGGATTACTACGAAAGCAACATCCCTGATTTGCCGAGTGTCAGCATGGCCTACCAAAAAGATGGTGTACTTAAGGAAATAGTGGGTAAGAGAGAAAGACCAGAAATCTTGCATAAGCTGCAGTTTTCTCTGGAGAGAATAGCCATGATCAAAGAAGGGTGGACTCTGATAGAAAAACCAAGCTCTGAAGAAAAGCAAGACCCTAAGCAACAAGAGATCAAATCAGAAATCATTATAACGACTATCGGCGGCCCTCAATTGGCCAAATGGTTTGATAATATGAGAAAAGAACACGGCGTCCGTATCATCAAAAAGCTAAGTGATGGTCTGGATATGTGGCTTATTTCCTACAATCCCAAGAAAAATACGCCTGAAAGTATCATGGAAGTACTCAATAATGATGAGTTCATAAAGTCCGCAGTATTCAATATGAAAACTGAAAAACGCTAGAAAAGAGCACTTTTTGACCTCAAAAGTGTCGGCTGCTTTACCTTCTATTAAGCAAAGCCTAAATAAAGTAAAAAAATCTATCCTCTACATAGGGTATACATAGCCTCTACATGTCTTAACAGCAACTACGCTAATTACTCAAGCGTTACCTTTTGAGATTTTCCTTTGACCTCCCTTTCATAATTATCCAATTTTCTAATTCTTAAAATAACGGACTCAAAATGAAAATTCCTGTTGTAAAAAGTGCACAACATATTCTAAAAGCGGCGTGGATGGGCGTTCAAAAATCCAATTTGCCTAACAAAGGGAGCTGGCATAAATGGATCAATGAAGCATTTACCTTCTATACTTTGAAAATCAGTTTCTAAAAAAACCAAAGAAAATGATGCAAAACACCGCAAGAAACAAAGCAGACAAAGCCTTCTTCTATGTATCCAATACAATAGGCATAGGTATACTGGTCATCAGTATTATCATGCTCATAGGAAAAGCTTTGCAATTGTAAGAAGCTCTTAAACTACTTATACTTAAGCATACACAACCTTATTGATATAAATAATTGTTCCTGACTTTAATACCCTCAGTTCTAATGATTGAGGGTATTTTTTATTTTAAATCTAAGTTAAACAAATACAAAGATTTATACATTACATATTTTTATTATATGTTTGTATTTGGTTAACCGCGATTTGAATGCCCAGATTATCGATTTTAAGTCTTTTACTCGTTTATATAACGTATCATACTACCCTATTTGCTCAAGGTGATTCGCAGTTATCCCCTTTTCCTACTTCTATAGAAGTGGAGGTGAATACACAAGGTCAAATCATACATTTTCACACCGTCCAAGCCAAAGAGAATCCCTACAGAATATCTAAAATATATGGTGAGCCCATAGATAGACTGCTCAGTCACAACAACCTCAAGCAAAATGATATCATATCCGTAGGATCACAGATCAAAATCACATTGGAAAATGAGCAAATAGACAAGTCCATCATCGCTCCATCCTCATTATCAACCGCCATAAGCTATCGCGTCAAAAAAAGAGAATCACTCTACCATATTGCAAAAAGGTATTTTGGGCAGTCTGTGGAATCTCTGATTGCAAGAAATGGATTAAGTTCTTTTGTCATTGACCCAGGTCAGCTTCTTATTGTCGGATGGTTGGATTCCAAGAATAACAGGACTGTTGCGAACACCACGGAAACTAAGGAGGAAAAGACCGTGGAGGTAGAGCCAGTACAAGAAAACGGAATAACCTTTATCAAAAAAATAGTGCAAGAGAAACAAGAAGTGACTCCTCTTCCATCGGCTACCAAGAAAGCCGATTACAAGATATTGCCTCCACTCGTTACTAAATCATTAAGGTCTACGCGAAATAAAAGCTATCATTTCCCGACTAATATAACGTGGCTTCCGCTTGATGATCTGAAATCTGACCTTATAGAGATAGAATTACGCACACTCAAGTCTCAAAAAAGAGCCATAGGCTACTGGAATAAATCCGGTGATTCGGAAGCCGAATTTTTGACCTTTCATAAGACTCTTCCTATTAATACTACTGTTTTTCTCAAAAATCCGTTGACAGGAATAGAGGCACAGGCCACTGTTGTAGGACAGCTCGACCCCAATCAATATGCCGATGATATTGATATCATATTGACCAAATCATTGGCACTACACCTGGGTGCTCACGATACATTATTCTCATTAGAGATTTACTATTACGAATAAGATTATCTTTGCGCAGATTATAGTGAAATCAGCGTAAAAGATAACCTGAATGATATTCAATAATGTACTTGAGACCATTGGAAATACTCCACTTATCAAGCTCAATAAGGTCTGTAGTGAGTTGCCTTGTACGGTACTAGGCAAAGTAGAAACATTCAATCCAGGACATTCTATCAAAGATCGTATGGCCTTAAAGATGGTCGAAGACGCCGAAAAAGACGGTCGTCTACAACCAGGAGGTACAATTATAGAGTGTACCTCAGGTAATACGGGTATGGGGATAGCCTTAGCCGCTTGTGTCAAGGGATATAAGTGCATATTCACAACAACGGACAAACAATCCAAAGAAAAGGCAGATATACTAAAGGCCCTAGGAGCAGAGGTTATTATATGCCCTACGGATGTAGCATCAGATGATCCTCGCTCATACTACAGCGTCGCAGAGCGACTCAGCAAAGAAACTCCTAACTCCGTCTGGTGCAACCAATACGACAACCTATCTAACCGAGAAGCCCACTATCTATCCACTGGACCAGAACTATGGAAACAGACAGAGGGAAAAATCACCCACATGATCGTTGGCGTAGGTACTGGTGGTACAATATCAGGAACAGGCAAATACCTCAAAGAACAAAATCCCGATGTAAAAATCTGGGGTGTCGACACTTACGGATCTGCGCTTAAAAAATATCATGAGACGGGAGAATTTGACGAAAAAGAGATATATCCTTATATAACAGAAGGCATCGGAGAGGACATCATTCCTGCCAATATTGATTTTGATATCATAGATCATTTTGAGAAAGTCACGGATAAGGATGGAGCTGTTATGGCAAGAAGAATTGCCAGGGAAGAAGGATTATTACTCGGTTATAGTGCTGGAAGTGCTGTCGCAGGTCTTATACAGATGAAAGAGCAGTTATCCAGTGATGATTTTGTCGTTGTCATATTTCATGATCATGGCAGTCGTTATGTAGGTAAATTATACAATGACGATTGGATGAAAGAAAAAGGATTCTTATAGACCTTAATTAACTCATGGGCATTAGTAAAAAGGAACTAGAACTAAATAAAAACGAGGACTACCATAAGCTCGAAGTGGCAAAGCTCAATAAGACACTCGACAAGATAAAATTAGGTGGTGGACCTAAGAGACTAGAAAAACTGAAGAGTAAGGGAAAACTATCCGCAAGAGAGCGGATAGACTATCTTGTAGATAAAGATAGCTTCGTAGAGATAGGTGCTTTGGCTGCTTATGGTATGTATGAAGAGCAAGGTAGCGCGCCTTCGGCTGGTGTGGTCACTGGTACAGCCAAAATCGGCGGTCGGCTCTGTATGATTGTCGCCAACGATGCGACGGTTAAAGCAGGAGCCTGGTTTCCTATGACAGGTAAGAAAAATCTCCGAGCACAAGAGATTGCTATGGAAAACAGGCTACCTACAATATATCTTGTAGATAGTGCGGGGGTCTTTCTTCCTATGCAAAATGATATCTTTCCTGACAAGGAGCACTTCGGAAGGATATTCAGGAATAATGCAAAGATGTCTAGCATGGGTATACCTCAGATATCTGCTATCATGGGCAGTTGTGTTGCTGGAGGTGCCTACTTGCCTATTATGTCTGACGAGTCTATTATAGTAGAGGGCACAGGCTCTATTTTCTTAGCGGGACCATATCTGGTCAAAGCCGCTATCGGAGAGACCGTAGATAAAGAGACACTCGGTGGTGCAGCGACCCAGACAGAAATATCTGGTGTATGCGATTACAAATGCGCCAACGATCATGAGGCCCTAGACAAAATCAAAGAACTGGTCTCTAACATGGGACACTACCCTTTCGCGGAAATAGACAGAGCAGAATCCCTGCCACCAAAAGTTAAGTCAGAAGAGATACTAAGAAATTTTCCAGAAGAAGCGGTAAAGCCCTATGACACAACCAAAATACTAGAGGCCATCGTCGATGATTCCAAATTAACTTATTACAAACAAGACTACGGAGAAACCATAGTTACAGCTTATGCCAGAATAGATGGTTGGTCTGTGGGTATCGTGGCTAATAATAGATTAGTTACCAAAAACGCCAAGGGCGAGATGCAGTTCGGCGGTGTTATATATTCCGACTCTGCGGATAAAGCCACTCGGTTTATCCTCAACTGTAATCAGAAAAAAATTCCTCTTATATTCTTTCATGATGTATCTGGTTTTATGGTCGGCAAGAGATCGGAGCATGGCGGCATTATAAAAGATGGTGCCAAGATGGTCAATGCCGTATCTAATAGTACCGTACCGAAAATATCAGTCGTCATGCGTAACTCTTATGGTGCAGGTAACTATGCCATGTGCGGAAAGGCTTATGATCCAAGATTTATAGTCGGATGGCCTACGGCTAAGATTGCCGTCATGGGTGGCGCACAAGCCGCCAAGGTCATGACGCAAATCGAAGTATCCACCAAAAAGAAAAAAGGAGAAGAACTCAACGAAAAAGTGGAAAAGGAAATCTTTGATCGCATTAAGTCCAAGTATGATGAAGAGACAACGGCCTATTATGCGGCCTCTCGCCTATGGATAGATGCCATTATAGATCCTCGTGATACGCGTACCTTCATATCCAATGCTATCGAAGTGGCTAATCATGCACCAATAGAAAAATTCAATGTTGGCGTGATCCAAACTTAACTATGAAAATTGTCGTTACCACTCTTCAAGGTTTAGAAAATGTACTAGCAAAAGAACTTGCAGACTTAAATCTTCAAAACATTAAAATATCAAAACGTGCCGTCGAGTGCGAAGGGAGTTGGGCGCAATTATACAAGTGTAATTATCAAGTAAGGACTGCCATAAGAGTACTGGTTCCAATCCAAGAATTTCAGGTAAGCAATGAGGATCAACTGTATGATGCCGTATACTCTATAGATTGGTATCCATATATCAAAGAAGAAAATACCTTAGCGATACGTGCAGCAGCTAATAGTCCCGTTTTTAAAAATTCTCGATATGTTACTTACAAAGCCAAGGATGCGATAGTAGATCATTTGAGAGATAAATATGGATATCGACCATCCATAGACACTAAAAATCCTGATACACAAGTCCATATTTTTATAAGTGACGAAAAACTGATTGTCAGCTTGGATAGCTCGGGACAATCCTTGCACCTTAGAAATTATAAAGAACGGTTTTACAAAGCTCCGTTAAACGAAGTGATAGCTGCTGGCATCATTCTATTATCTGATTGGAATCAACAAGATACATTCTATGATCCCATGTGTGGCTCTGGCACATTGGTCAGCGAAGCCCTTATGATGGCAAGCAATCTACCTCCTGGCTATTTTATAAAGGAATTTGGATTCCAAAAATGGGCAGACTACCATCCAGAGATATTCAAAGCCATAAAACAATCGGCCGATGAGCGCATCCAACAACCTGAGTGCGCATTTAAAGGCAGCGATTATAACAAGTTTGCTGTAAGAGACCTGAAGAAAAACCTTCAAAGACTCCCATTCAGGGAAAAGGTACAGGTCTTCCAAAGAGATTTTTTTAAAACTTCTGCCCATGAAGCGCACCACGTCATTATAAACCCTCCCTATGACAAACGTGTCGAGCAAAAAGGATTGGATGACTTTTACAAAATGACTGGTGATCATCTCAAAAATCATTGGCAAGGATCACAAGCATGGATCTTTACCACTCGCAAAGATGCCATGAAAAGTTTTGGATTGCATAGCTCAAAAAAGTACACCCTAGATAATGGCGGTGATGAGGCCAAGTTGTATAAGTTTGAGATATATGCGGGGAGTAAGAAAAGAGGGTGAGGCATACTTATCTGATTCTGCTATTTGTCAAAAGAGAAACTAAAACATTACTCTAAGAAGGACATCCTTTCTTTTGGTTTTGTAAAATCATATCTTTAAAAACAAAGTAGAACAAAATGAAACCTCTATCAGTATTGATCAAGACTGTCTTATCAGTCCTATGCTTACAACCCTACATCCATTCGCAAATTAACCTCACCAAGCTTCCTTCGATTCCAGAAACATCAATAGATGACTTGATTTTCGTAGAAGATGACATATATCTCATACCAAAATATAATAGTTGGGACTTTTGCTATAAGTCAGTAGATCAGGGAATATCGTGGGATACTTTTCCTCTTCCTTACCGTGTCGAAGAAATTAAAAAACTCAGCGATGGAACATTAATATTTCATAGTGGTTCAGGAACAATTTTTACATTAGATGGTAATAATGTCTGGAACGAGTACAATTTTGCCTCTGGTTCTTGTAGTGTAGATGTAGTCAATGACACTATATACTTCGCTTCTGGGTCATTATTCCGAGCTTATGATGGTTCATTTGATAATTTGATATTTTCCATAATCAATCCTACACCTTCGGGATATTATTGGGGCAAAACCAGATTCTATAAAACCGATTCCTTTACATATTTTGCTAATGATAGAGGAGGAGCCTTGGATATCGCAGTGTATGATAAAGAGATGAATCTTGTTAACTATGTCTTTAATCGTGAGCAAACAAGTGACCTAATAGTTACGGACGATTACGTATATTTTTTCAGACTTACTAGTTTACATTGGAAACAAGATACTATCTATAGATATAATCCAGACCTGACGGATTTGAACAAAAAACCTTTATTAGATAGTGACGGTGAAAGAATGTGGGCCTCACTTAATCACGTTTATCAAGATTCCATTTATCTTTTAAACCAAGACTATATCTATACAAGTTCTATCGATAAGGCTTATTCTGAGCCATTCGACAAAAGAGCTCAGAATTATGCACTTTACAATAGAAATCAACAAGAAATCGCCAGTAGCGTAATGCATAAAGATCGGTTATATAAAAAATATAGTACCTCATACGAATTTGCGGAACTCGACCAATCTGATATCGCTGGTTATATCATACCTCCTATGACGCATACCCGGATTGATAAAATGTATTCTACATATAATGATGGTCTATTTGTAATAACAGAGGACCATCATATATGGCAGTATGATAGGACATGGAAAAAAATTGACATTGATGACCGCCGCACGTACGAACTGGATTATATTTCTTTGGACGGTCATTTCTATTTCGAACAAGAAGATTCAAGAGATTATGAGTGCTATTCGGAAAACGTTACAGGCGAAATAGTAGACTCTCTGACTTATTGCCCTGATAAAACAATCGTATCAGGTGAAATATTAATCTACCAGGAGTATTTCTATGATAATATTAATATCTCTGTCGATAGTGGAGAAAATTGGATGACCATTGACTGTGGCCTTTGCGACTATGTGTATTACGAAGGTCAACTAATTACTTACGAACTCAATACTTTCCCTACTGAACTTGTAGTGAGAAAATATGATCTATCAGCAGGCGCATTGGATTCGTTAGATATTGAATTACCCATAGCCGATTTGCCATCAAGATATGATATTGATGACATATACATATTGAAAAAAAGAAGTGGTGAACTAATCGTGGCTATTAAATACGAGCGAACCATTACCGATAGATTTTGGGAATATTATCGAAGTGATGATTTTGGAATTACTTTTACTAAATATCATGAAACCACTAATTATATATCTCATTATGGATTTATAGAAGGTTCGGATGATGTATTTTTCAAGTTAGGTAACCGAGACACTATAAAATATACTTATGACGATTTCGCAACCATTAATTCTGCATTTATCGGGGATCAACTTATCACTTCTCTTCAATATCAATTCTTATATTTTGACTATCTACATAATATCTATATCGCTGATAATTACGGTCATATTTATACCGATAGAATAACTCTTGATATTGCCGACAACAACCTTGTCGCTCAATGGCAAAAAGACAGCGGAGACATTATACTAAAATGGAGTCCGTCTTCTGATAAGGTGATCCAATCTGATATTCTAAGAAAACATGTGTCCGATACGGAATATCGCCTCATAGGTCAATTAGAACAAAACGAACTTCTGACAAATATGAACTGGACAGACGCCAACATAACTAACAATGGAATATATTACTATCAGATAACAGAACATTTGAATAATGGTAGAAAGAATCATACAAAAGTCGCTTCCGTCCTTGTTCCAGAGCCTCTGACAGAGGAGATCTTTATATCACCAAACCCATTTGGAAATGAATTGAACCTTACGTTACCTAATCATAATTGCGATAACGCAGAAATAATTCTCCTTGATATAAATAATAAAATAGTTTCAACTCAAAAAATTAATTGTAATGAAAAAGTCTCTATAGAAACAACTAATATTTATCCAGGTATCTATATTATAAATATCATTTTAGGTAATAAATCATATACGCAAAAGATCGTTAGAATATAAACCTTACAAAACTTTATATAGTGGATACCCAATTTGTTTTTATCTATTTTAGTCTGTAGAAAAAAACTAAATCAATCCATGAACAACAAGTGTCTATTAATCGCTATACTCACATTAATCACTTCTAGTATCCAAGCCCAGATTCGTACTTATAGAGAATGGGACGGTAGAAGCACGTCCTATAAAATATATGCAGAAAACAAATACTATGGTTATCGAGTAATACATCTTACATTCGAATATATTACCGATGGTAGCTGTTCTAAAAGTGACAGTGGTTTTATCACAAGTGTAAAGCCCGGAAGAAATCTCTTATGTGAAGTAAGGTCAATAACAAAACTGTCTAGACCAAAATTTAAGTATAAGACGAAAAGCTATAATGGTCACCACAAGAAAAAACCAGACTTTGATTACCCTTACTTGCTTCCAGTTAAGAATAAAAGTAGCACCATAATAGATAAACATTCTTATGCGTGGGATTCTTATCTTGGAATTGATCCACCAAGAAACTGGTATAGTCTATCTGTAAAAACGAATGTAGGAGACACTATTTATGCTGCACGAATGGGTACAGTAACCAAAGTCAAGAATAGTATCGATAATTCCGAATCAAAACAAAAAGTAAGCTTTACAAGTGAAAAAAACTTCATACGTGTACAACATAAAGATGGAACGACGGCGAGTTACTCTAAATTTAAAGTTGGAGGTAACTTGGTAGACCCAGGAGACAAAGTATATCCAGGGCAGGCTATCGCTATATCAGATGCGGCAAACTACAATTATGGCAGTCATTTTAGCTTTTCTGTTTACTATTATGACAGGTATCCAAAAGTAAAAAATGGAGAGACTATAGATGAAATGCACAATATCTCGTATGTTCCTATTAAGTTTAATACCGAGAATGGTCTTATAACATTTGAGCATTGTGGAGGAAAAGAAATTGTAGCTAATCACGATGACAACACCATCAAATATGAAATGTCAAAAAAGGAACTGAAAAAATATAAAAAGTGGCTCGATCAAAATCGATAAGATGATAAGATTTAGTTTTAGATATATTGCTATTCTTCTTTTAGCCATTGCAACCACTACTGGTTATGCGCAGAACATATCTACAAATAACCCGAATGCAGCACCCAGTCATACCATTGTCACAAAAAGCCAATTACTATTAAAAAACGATACGATATCTAAGCCCCCTTCTATGGTCAAAAAATACAACAAGACCTACCTGGACCATCTGGGAGTCATGTGTAAACTGGAAAACAAAATCAACGCAATAGCCAAAAGGCCTATCAAAATCAGATTAGGGACTGTAGAGTACACAGAAGCCTTAGAGTATGGTCAAAAAATAGACGTCAAAAAGCCAGAGTAAGTTTATTCTCTGTTTTACCAATCCTGACTCTATAATATTTTCATTATATCATCTGTACCTATAAAATTCTCGCAAGTAAATCCTTCGCCATATTTGACACCGATACGCCGTCCGTGCGCCCTGGCACGACCTCTTAGGTTATCAATAAAATCTTTGGAAGAGATAGGTGTTTCAGGTTCGTTTTTGTCAGAGGTATAGAACTGAGATCGAAAATGCAGTACCATCTCTATTTTTTGTTCTATGTAATCGGATACATCGACCACGACATGAGGTACAAGGTCAAAATCTTGAATGTAATTGAATAATTTTCTTGGTCTCCACTTCTCTTGCACCTTATTATCCCATTGAGTTTCTATTTTGAGTAGACCAGATAAGAAGCAAGCCTCATAGATGAGCTTGGCGGCGTTGCCATGATCTGGATGTCTGTCTTTTACAGCGTTGGCGAGAATGATTTCTGGCTGGTATTTTCTTATGATCTGGATGATCTTAATTTTGCTATCTCTATCATTAGAAAAGAATCCATCGGCTAAGCCAATATTCTCTCTGACTAACGCCCCCGCATACGCCCTTGCATTTTCTGCCTCTTCCAGTCTAAGTTTGGCATTGCCTCGGGTTCCTAATTCACCTTGTGTCAGGTCGAGTATTCCGACCTTATATCCAAGTGCAATTTGCTTGAGAATGGTCGCACCACACCCAAGCTCTACATCATCAGGATGTACCCCGATAGCCAATATATCAAGCTTCATAGTCCATATAATTTAAAAATCACTTTAACAATCCATCCCCTGACCCCCACATTCGACAAGCTCAATGCAAGCTACCAGCAGGGGAAAAATTTATCAGGGGATAGACCCCTACCAGCGGATGAGGGCACTTCCCCAGGTAAATCCACTACCGAAAGCCGCAAGACAGACGAGGTCGCCATCTTTGACTTTGCCCTCCTCCCATGCCTCCGTCAATGCGATAGGAATGGATGCTGCGGTGGTATTACCATATCGTTGTATATTATTATATACCTGGTCGTCGGTCAGCCCTATTTTCTTTTGTACAAACTGGCTAATCCTAAGATTGGCCTGATGTGGAATGAACATATCTAGTTCTGATAAGGGCAATTGAGCCGTCTGAAAAGCTTCTTGTATAACTTCCATAAATCTGACCACGGCATTTTTGAATACCAATTGACCATTCATGTTGGGATATAATAAGGCATTATCCAACATGCCCTGCGTCACAAAAATATCTCCTGGCGAATCTTTATCTGGAAATTCGTAAGCTGTCGCATCCTCCAGATGATAACCGCCATGTGACCCTGGATTTTTCATAGCTAATTCTTCGGCGAACCTTCCATCAGAGTGTAGATGGGTCGTCAGTACGCCTTTGCCCTCGTCTTCACAAGGCTGTATAACTGCTGCTCCAGCGCCATCCCCGAATATCACAGTGACATTTCGACCACGTGTGGTATAATCTAATCCCATAGAGTGCATTTCTGCACCTACAAGAAGGATATTTTTATACATGCCTGTTTTGATAAATTGATCAGCTATAGATAGACCATATATAAAACCAGAGCATTGGTTTCTTATATCCAGCGCCCCAATGGTCGTATCACAGATACCCAATTCTCTCTGGAGTAATACACCGCTCCCAGGAAAGTAATAATCAGGACTGAGGGTCGCAAAAATTATAAAATCAACATCTTCCTTAGTGATTCCGGCCCGTTCTATGGCAATCTCAGCTGCTTTGGCACCGAGCGTAGAGGTCGTTTCTTTATGTTTTATGGCATATCGTCGTTCTTTGATTCCTGTTCGCTCTTGTATCCATTCGTCAGAAGTATCCATGAATTTGGTCAAATCATCATTGGTCATAGTGATACTGGGTAGATATTTACCCAATCCTGCAATTTTCGATTTCATCGTATTGGTTTAAAAAAAGACTATAAAGTCTTAGTACAAAGAATGATGTGTCTCATTCGTCTAAAAAACACAATCACAATTTAAGATTTGAGATAATAAAGTCTAAATTTCGGATGAATAAGTTACCGTATAAAAGATGTATGATTTAAAAAAACAAGGACAAGAACTGGCTTATAAGGTCATGGATCCTATAATCAAAGTCCTTATCAAACTCAAGGTAACACCTAATATGATTACCCTGTTTGGGTTGCTCCTGACGGTCGGCTCTGCTGCGGTACTTATATATGGAGCGGAGATCGGAGATAGAGATAACCATAAGTATATAGGAATAGCTGGGTGGATTATCTTATTGGCAGGAGCTATGGATATGGTGGATGGCCGATTGGCCAGACTAAGTGGTACCGCGCACCCCTCTGGTGCTTTATTTGACTCTGTGATAGATCGTTACAGTGAATTATTTATGTTTTTTGGATTCTGTTATTACACTGTCACACAGAACTACCTATTTACATCTATATTTTGTTTTATGGCCATGATAGGCTCTATTATGGTCAGCTATACGAGAGCAAGAGCCGAAGGTCTCAATGCGGATGCCAGCGTCGGTCTTATGCAGAGACCAGAAAGGATATTACTCATTGCTTTTTCTAGTATAGCGACCTCTATTTTGTCGTCTATTATGGGCGGAGCTTATACATATAATGTAGATTGGCTCAATCAGCCTCTTTTCGAAACAATTTCCATATTCAGTATTGCTATATTCTTTTTAGCTATTTCGGCTAATATGACGGCTATCCAAAGGCTTAATCATGCTTCCAATGAGCTAAGAAAAAATGGTTGACAAAAAGAACTGTAGGGCAACAGAAAACGTTTAATTTCGTCTTTATAACCTAACCGAAATCTATTATGTACACCGATCTGACTAAATCTCAATTTGTCATCAAGGGAGAATCAGGTTTGCCAGATGATTACCCTGTACCTAAAGACGTCGACAATCTTCTTTTTTTTATCCAAAGAAATCTCAATAAAAACACGCTAGTCTACACTCTTAATAAAAACCCTGATGGACTAATCAATCAAGATTACCCTATCAATGTCAACTGGATTAATTATTCCAGTGACGGGTCACAAGGCGTGCTTAACAATATTCAGAAAAAGGCATTTGGATACAAATCCAGAAAAATAAACAACACAACTTACGAGTGCTGTATGACTTCCTACAAGAAGTTAAAGTTTTTCGTAAGTCAAGAAGAAAATGGACATAGCGCGACCTATTGTAATATAAATGGGAGCATATCCGAACTAAAGAATATCTACGTCTATGCCGACGAATTTGGCATTTTCCCACAGGTGAAATATATAGAATTATTCGGTTGTAATAATAAACAAGCTGTCTACGAGCGAATAGTGTTGTAAATCCATCTATGAATAACGCCTTAACTTTTGATAGATTTAGTAGTAAGTGGCTTATCCCTGTCGGGGTATTGAGCGTACCGTATTGGTTGTGGTTCGGGTTGTTTGTGGGTGTCGGATCTACAGAGATTATGTTTTATGTGGTAGTGGTTGCGCTTTGCTTTATCAGTTATCGGACTAGACAACTGACTTTAGGTTTTTTGCCTTTGTACATCTACTTGATATGCTATAGTTCTCTGAAGGTGCTTCATAGGACTGATTTTTTTTCTATACATAACGAAGATTTGTACCTTTTGGAAAAAAAATTATTCGGCATCGGCGAGGGAGTAAGTCGCATGATTCCCTGCGAGCATCTCAACGCAAATTCTAGTACATTAATGGATGTCATATCAGGTAGTTTCTATATTACTTGGATGCCTTTTCCTTTCATATTTGGATTTATTCTTTTTTTCTCGAATAGAAAGAAGCTACTATTTGATTTTTGGATGAGTTTTTTGATAGCCAATATTTTGGGCTTTATAGGATATATCATATATCCTGCTGCTCCTCCATGGTATTATCTTGAATATGGTGCCCAAATTATACATAATGCCCCTCCGAGTGCTGCAGGATTGGCTCGTTTTGATCAGATAATAGGCTTAGACTTATACCAGAATATGTATAGTCAGAGTACTAATACCTTTGGAGCTATGCCTTCTATGCATGCCGCCTTTCCCTTGATTCTAAGTTACTACTCTTTCAAATACAAGAATAAATGGCTCTCTACCCTATTTGTTATTAGTATGATAAGTATCTGGTTTGGAGCAATTTATAGTAATCATCACTATATTTTGGACGTGCTAGCAGGAATTTCTTGCGGTATAATTGGTATCTTACTTACAGAATCATGGGTAAATGGTAAATTTGCACCTCTTTGGTACAAAAAGACAGTCAATTATCTACTTTCTGACCCTAAAACATAAAAACTATGCTGAATAAAAAAATGGCTTCTTACAACATCCCTCAAAAGGTGATGGAGATGGGGTTCTACCCCTATTTCAGAACAATAGAATCCGAACAGCATACAGTAGTAAAAATCAATGGTAAGGATACTCTGATGTTTGGCTCTAATAGTTATCTGGGGCTTACAAATCATCCTAAACTCAAAGAAGCCTCCAAAAAAGCCATAGACAAATATGGTAGTGGCTGCGCTGGGTCAAGATTCCTCAATGGTACCTTAGACATACATATAGAGCTAGAAGAAAAATTAGCTGATTACGTCCAGAAAGATGCGACACTGGTTTTCTCTACAGGATATCAGGTCAACTTGGGAGTAATCTCTAGTATACCAGGTAGACATGATTATATAATCATAGACGAGTTAGATCATGCTTGTATCATAGATGGCTCTAGACTTTCTTTTGCCAAAGTGCTCAAGTTTAAGCACAATGATATGGCCTCGCTGGAAAAAATCTTACAGAAGTGTGAGCCTGACAAGATCAAACTCATAGCTGTGGACGGTGTATTCAGTATGGAAGGCGACTTGACTAAGTTGCCAGAAATTATGAAGCTGGCGAAAAAATATAATGCCAACGTCATGGTAGATGATGCTCATGGATTGGGCGTTATGGGAGAATTAGGACGAGGAACGAGTGATCATTTTGGTCTTACAGATGAGGTAGACTTGATCATGGGCACTTTCAGTAAATCACTAGCGTCTATAGGTGGATTTATTGCAGCATCACACGATACTATTAACTATCTCAAGCATAATGCGAGATCACTGATCTTCTCAGCTAGTATAGCACCTGCCAATGCGGCGTCTGTTATCGCAGCTATAGACCTTATCAAATCCGAACCAGAGCGCATCGCACAATTATGGGATAACACCCATTATGCCATGAAGGTTCTTAAAGAGCATGGTTTCGATACAGGGCATACAGAGACACCGATCATACCTATTATGATCCGTGATGATTTCAAGACATTTAATTTGACGAAGATGTTATTGGATGATGGTGTATTTGTCAATCCTGTGGTATCTCCAGCAGTACCGAGCTCATCTTCGCTGATAAGATATTCCCTGATGGCGACACATACGCGTAGTCAGATAGATGAGTCCGTCGAAAAAATGTACAAAATATCAAAGGAAATAGGTGTATTCGATGTATCACCAGAATACCAGCCTGCATCTTACCTGAAATAAACAATTGCTTGTCATAAAATAAGGCAAATGTCCATCACCATAAAGGAAGCAAACTCTAAGAAAGAGATTTGCCAGTTTATCGACTTCGCTCATGAGCATTATGAGGGAGACCCTAACTATGTACCAGAGCTATTCATTGCTCAGAAGGAAATGTTTGATAAAAAAAAGTATCCTTTTTATAATTATGGGGATACACAATGTTATTTGGCTTACAAAAATGATAAAATCGTAGGTCGAATAGCGGCTATAAAGAACCCTCGCTACAACCAATATCATGACTCTAACGTGGGATTTTTTGGTTTTTTAGAGTTTATCAACGATAAAGAAGTATTACAAGCTTTGCTTAGTTCAGCTAAAAGCTGGCTCGCCGCAGAAAATTATGATGCCCTGATAGGTCCGACTAATCTCACAACTAACGAAACGGCGGGCTTCCTCATAGATGGATTTCATGAGCCACCTAAGATCATGATGACTTATAATAAGCCATACTATGACGATCTATTATTGCAATGCGGTCTTACCAAGGAGATGGACCTCTTCGCTTTTATGATATATACCGAGGCGGTCTCAGAAAAATCAATCAAACTGTCCAAATTACTGGAAGAAAGGCTTGCTCGTACAGGTATCACCATCCGTAATATCCGTATCAAAGACTTCAAAAAGGAGATTACTAAGCTACAAAACATCTATAATGCAGCCTGGGAAAAAAACTGGGGTTTTGTGCCTTTCACTGACGAAGAGTGGATTCACTTGGCTTCAGGTCTCAAACTTATGGCGGATGAAGACTTCATGTACATCGCAGAGGTAGATAACGAGCCTGTTGGATTTTCAGTATCTATTCCTGATGTGAATGAAATCACTAAATCATTCAAAAAAGGTAGACTTTTCCCATTCAATGTATTCAAGCTATTACTCAACAAGAAAAAAGTAAGCTGCGTACGGATTATGGCCACTGGTGTCAAACAAGAATATCGACGAAAAGGAATAGAAGCCATATTTTTTGCTAAAAATATACTGGAGGCAAAAAAGAGGAAGCTTTTAGGTGGTGAGGCTTCTTGGATATTAGAGTCTAATGCCGAGATGGTGGCATCCGCAGAAAAACTGAATGGAAAGAAATACAAGACATATCGCTTATATAACTATAATCTCAAAGAAGCTTAATGCCTAAACTTCTGGTCACAGGAAGTAATGGTTTTGTAGGCAGTCATATTGTAGAGGACGCCTTGGCGCAGGGATATAGTGTATATGCTGGTGTGCGCAAGTCTAGTAACCTACAATACCTCCAAGATCCCAGAATCAACTTTGTCTATTACAATTTTGAAAATGAAGACAATCTTAGGGAGCAATTATCTTCGCATCATTTTGATTATATCGTACTCAATGCGGGTGTAACTAATGCACCTAATAAAGAAACTTATTTTAAGATAAATGCGGGCTATATCCGCAAAATATGTCGCATCCTCATAGAAGAAAATGTCATACCCAAAAAACTGGTCCTGATAAGTAGTCTTGCT
Source organism: Saprospiraceae bacterium (assembly GCA_020628095.1). GTDB lineage: Bacteria > Bacteroidota > Bacteroidia > Chitinophagales > Saprospiraceae > RFSX01. The sequence goes on along the minus strand of JAHDFP010000015.1, from coordinate 32,501 downwards.
TCTTATGGTCCAGCCGATAGACAACTCAATCAAATATTGGATCAAAATGCGACACCGCACCCTGTCACTTGGTATGGAGAATCCAAGTTGCAAGCAGAACAGTTCGTGCAATCATTTAAGAAAATTCCTTCGATCATACTGAGACCTACTGCTGTGTACGGACCCAGAGATGTCGATATGGTCGAAGTCTATAAAACCATAAAAAAAGGAATAGAACCTATCATAGGCAAAGGCGAACAATTACAGACCTTCATATATATAAAAGATCTGTCTCGCCTGGTCATACATACGCTTAGTTCATCAGTGCGCAATAAGGCATACTTTGTCAGTGATGGCATCCCTTATCCACATAATGAGCTCAATAATCTTCTCAAATCAAAACTTGACAAAAAGACAATAAGCATCAGGATACCTATTCCAGCCATGAAAGCTATCGCCGCAGTGAGCGAATGGACAGGAAAACTAAAAGGCGAATTTCCACTATTGAACAAGAATAAGGTGAAAGAATATTTTGCAAGGTCTTTCGCAGTAGATATAACAGAATTAAAAAATGATTTTAACTTCGCACCCCAATATAATCTGAGCCAGGGCTTGGACATCACATTGGACTGGTGCATAAAAAATAAACTACTTTAAAAATTATGGCAAAGAAACAAGGCATTGCTTCCGCTCCCAAAGGTAAATTAGGCATCTTACTTCCAGGTATGGGTGCTGTAGCAACAACATTCATGGCTGGTGTTATGGCAGTCAACAAAGGATTGGCGCAACCCATCGGATCTCTTACAGAAATGGGCAGAATCCGACTTGGCAAAAGAACATCTAAGAACAAACCACTTATCAAAGAAGTCGTTCCTCTGCAAAGCTTAAAGAAAGTTGCATTCGGAGGTTGGGATATATTCAAAGATGATATGTATGATGCAGCTGTGCATGCAGATGTATTAGATATCAATCTTCTCAATAAACTGAAGTCGGGTCTTAAGAAAATAAAGCCCATGAAAGCCGTCTTTGACCCTCAATATGTCAAAAAACTAAACGGTACTCATGTCAAAAAAGGTAAGACCAAAATGGAACTTGCCGAAGCGGTCATGAAAGACATAGCAAAATTTAAAAAAGATAATAAGTGCGATCGCCTAGTGATGGTATGGTGTGGATCTACGGAAATATACATCAAAGAAGGTCCAGTACATAGAACCATAGAAGCCTTTGAGAAAGGACTAAAGTCTAACCACAAGATGATTGCTCCAAGTATGATCTATGCTTATGCAGCCATCAAGATGGGAATACCTTACGCCAATGGCGCACCTAATCTATCATGCGACATACCGGCACTAGTCGAGTTATCTAAACAAACGCAGACGCCGATAGCAGGTAAAGATTTCAAAACTGGTCAGACCTTAATGAAAACCATATTGGCACCAGGATTTAAGGCCAGAGCCTTAGGTGTAGATGGATGGTTTTCTACCAATATACTCGGTAATAGAGATGGAGAAGTATTAGACGATCCAGACAACTTTAAGACTAAAGAAGTCTCTAAGCTCGGTGTGCTAGAACAGATATTAGAGCCAGACTTATATCCAGAATTATATAAAGACTTCTATCATAAAGTCCGTATCAATTACTATCCTCCACGCGGAGACAACAAAGAAGGATGGGATAACATCGACATCAAAGGATGGTTAGACTATCCGATGCAGATCAAGGTAGATTTTCTATGTCGTGACTCTATCCTCGCTGCGCCGATCGTATTAGATTTGGCTATCTTCTTAGACCTAGCGAAGCGCTCAGGAATGTCTGGTATACAGGAGTGGTTATCTTTCTATCTCAAGTCGCCACAAGCGCCTAAGAACAGGTATCCGATACATGATATATTCAAGCAGCTCCACAAGTTAGAGAATACTCTGAGGTACATCGGCGGTAAAGAAATAATTACCCACCTCGGTCAAGACTACGAATAACAATGATAATCCATAAGGCCATAGTCACGGTCTTAGGTATGGGATATGCCCCTCTAGCGCCAGGTACTTTTGGTACTCTGGCGGGGGTCATCGCCATGTCCGCTTTGTTATTATTAGACATTCCTGTTTCTACGCCTGTGCTATTAGTAGCCATTGCGGTGTTAGCAGCTATAGGCATATTCAGTACAGATATGATTATTCCAGCATGGGGTGATGATCCATCTCGCGTCGTGATAGACGAACTGGTAGGTTATCTTATTGCTCTTCTCTGGATTCCGATCAACTGGAAAACGATAGTCATTGCCTTCGTACTATTCAGATTTTTTGACATACTCAAACCGCTTGGCGTCCGATGGATAGATAATAATGTCAAGGGGGGACTTGGTGTTATGATGGACGATGTATTAGCAGGAATCTATGCTTGCATCGCTTTGCATGCCATTATCTACTTAGCGCCAAATGTCGGAGCATAAAGTCCCTTTCTTAGTCTCCTTTTTGAGAGCACAGATGACGGCTATCTGTGCAACGAGTGCAGATTTCCTGACTCTCCTTATCACCAAAGAATCAAAAATACTCGAAAACCTTTGTGATCTCAATGCAGAGCGAGCCTTATTAGTATCTACCGCTCTAGCCACAGGAGTCGGTGCGATTGTTGGATTTCTGCTAGGAAGATATTGGACCTTCGAGAGGACAGACAGACCATTTTGGACTCAGGCCTTTAAGTACTTGATTGCCAGTATAATAATCATGGGTGTTAATGTTCTGGGGATGCATTACTTGGCTAATATGTTTGGAATACAATATTTATTCTCCAAAATAATTATTGCCACTTTGGCTGGAATATTTGTAAGCTTTCCTTTATTTAGATATTGGGTCTATCGCTAATCCATTCGTACCCACAGGCTGCCATTTATTTCCTTTCACCATTCTTATAGCCACTGCTATCAATCCAAAAATGATTGAGAATATATGTATCATACCATTGGATAATACAGCGAACGTGACGGCCGCACTTTCGTCCAGATTAAAAACAATAAATAACTGTAGAATAATAAAATGCGTCGAACCAATGCCATTAGGTGTTGGTAAGGCCCACCCTATAGCACCGACAAAAAGAACCACGACCGCAAAATAAAATGTCAATCCATCAGTCTGTGGTATGGCTTTCATGTATAGCAAATTCATGATTGCCAGTAGCACCCATATAATCACTGTGTACAATAAGAACTTAGGGAAGTTTTTCATCAGTATGCTATCCTTGACGCTAGTCAATAGATCAGTAACAAAGGATTTTACCTTATCAAATAGATTTAGCTTTCGAGATACAACGACACCTAATACCATCAACACCAACAACGCAACCACACCCAAGATCATTGTCGTCTGATTAGTCGATATAATATCCATCAGATACGTCCATATCTCAGAAAACAAATGCCCCAATCTCCTGGATTCCATTAAAGCGATAACGACTAATCCAATAATCAAAATGAGCACATCATAGACCCTTTCCATAATAACAGAACCTAAACTCTTAGCCACAGGAATATCTGCATCTTTGTGCAAAGCTGTGCATCGCAGGACCTCTCCGAGCTTGGGCGTAAATGTATTAATCAGATATCCGAATAAAGTGTAATACAGGATGTGCGTATTCTTGATATTGTATCCTATGTTGTCCAACATCACATTCCATCTCAAGGCACGAAACACAAAGACAAATAATAAGACCACAACGGACCACCACAAATAACTTAGTCGCGAAGATTTGAGGTTGTCATAGATTTCCTGAAGTGGTTGCCCCCTCAGAGTAAAGTATAAAAGTACAGCTCCTAATACAACGCCAATAATAGTGTTAAGGACCTCTTTTCTCATAATATCACAAAGCTAAAACATATAAGCATATTCTATAATATATAATCTTAACGATTAAGCCTCTTCATTATAGTATAGCTTATAGAATTTTCTACCATCAGCATCTTCTCCTCGACTAATCATCGACCTATTGCCGTGTACATAGATATGAAAATTACGATCAAGCTTAATGACGGACTTGAATACGTTAGAATTTTTCTTGACCGCCTGATCAGAGATATCGAAATGATTAAGCAGGTTAAGCTGTCGGTTCTTTTTGAAATTATCAAAGGCATCTATCTTATCCTCATCATGGAAAACAGCTTGTAGATATTCTTCTTCATTGAAGTTTTCGTTTTCTTCAAAGTACTGCTTGGAGGCTTCTAACATGGTCGCCTCTTCCCCCTTATCGAATCCCCCTTCCACAAACATTTGGTCATCTATAAATGACTTAGTCGCTTGTATGTAGACGGCCGTATTATAATACTCATCAGAGCGTGGCGAGATCTCCAGAAACTTCTCGTTCCAGTAATACGCCTCTCCGTTGAGCCTCTTCTTATCCGTCACCAGTATGCGATAACCTTCCGTCGCCTCCGTATTAAATATTAAGCAAGCCTTGTCCAGCTTGCCTATATTGATGCCTTGATTTTTGGTGATGCGATAATTGTCTTTTTGCCTCAGCAGCTTTATATAATCGTCCTTATTCTCTGACTTAAATATTGCAATCGCCGAAGTCATCTCATCCTCTATTATCAGATCACTGATATAAGCCACCATGAGGTCACCATCTTTGATCGCTGCATTCTGAGTGGCATCATAGAGTCTCTGAGCTATCGTCACCGACTGATCTAATAATAAAGACGGATTATCAAACAAGGGCTTCATCACGTTATACATCTCATTCTGCACATAAGAGTCCTCCGTTGCCTGAAAAGAATAAAAGGCAGGTTCCCTAAAATTCTTACAAAAATAACTCAGCAGATTCCGCTCTACATCCTCATCTCTGATCTCCGCGACCTCTGACGAAAGGTAGAGTTTCCCTTGGTTCATGTGGTTGCCTACATAATGTACCGCCAACGCATCTATCCGTGCATCTCTATAATTTATCATCTTAGATTAGGTTCTTACTTATAAAAACATCAAGATATATAATCGGGATATGCAATGGTTATTTTGTTATCCACAGGGGTGGATAACTGGGGATGGAAAGTATTAAAGTATTTAGACCACTCTTGCAAATAGTCTTTAAATTAGATAACGTACCTTCTGAAGAGTCACTATACCAATAATTCTAGGAGAGAAGGGTGGGTTTATAGAGGAAATAGATGTACCTTTTAAAAAAGGTGTGTATATAGGATAGTTATGAGCAAGCACGATGAACAAAAATAGTCATCATATTAAATCGGATAAAAGAGTAGCTCTAAGTTTCTGGCAAACTTTAGGGCACTATTCATTTGTCATTGTTCCCTTAATGTTTCCAGCATTTGAATTGTTCTACAAATTGAGTGGCAAAACAGCAGTAAACACCTTCTCCGTAGGAACACAAATAATATTCATTTTGATTAGCCTAATTATAGGGATTTTTAAATGGCGAGAACTCAACTATTATGAAATCAACGAGCAAAGAACTGATAAAGAATTTGAAGACTCAGTGCTTGCTGCAGCAAATAAACTAAATTGGCGAATCGATTATTTCAAAGAGAATGAAGTAGTAGCTACTGGTTACAATCCTTGGAAAAGTAGAGATTCCCAAACAATAAAAATTGAAAGAAAAAAGAATAAAGTATTAATAAATAGTATGATGGAATTAGGTTTTATTACGGTTCCAGATTTCTTCGGAGTCAATAAGCAAAATAGAAATACATTTCTGAACTACTATTACATATCAAACAAAATTGAAAGTTTAAATGAAACAGTAATTCAGAAGCTAAAGGAAGAAGAAGATAGAATAGAAAATGAACCTGAATGGAGTCTGAAAAATACTTTAAAGAGGATAATAGCTTATATCTTTAGTTTAGGCTTTTGGGCTATTGGAATAGCAATATGGAATCACGATAAATCAATTGGGCCTTTGTTAATATTTGGAATAATAGGTTCAAGCTACATAATATTCGATATTTACGTAATGTGGACAAAAAAGAAAAAAGCCAGCTCATAACATGCTATGATCAGGGAATGCCTCCTTCGTCAGCACTCCCGATATAGCCGATCCGTTAGTCATAATTCCCCTGCCTCCCCAAGCCGCCAAAAAAATAGAAAGAAGAATATGTCAATTTTTACTCATTCAGATTGGGAAGTAAACTAATCATGCTAACTGATAAATCAATAATATTTGTTAATTTTCGCATATATAAATCACTCAAAATCAACAAAACAATTTAACCTTTAGTCAGTATCTGAGAAATGAGAATTGAAATAGAAGAAAAATATAGAATCCAATCAAATGTTTTGAGTAAAACCAAGTGCTCAAAAAGCTATTTCCCGATTATACCTGCTATCATTACATTTCCAAAATATAATGTAACATCATATCCATTTTCAGAGAGTTTTATATTTGACTCAGGAGCATCAATTTCTGTCATCCATCAAAGAAATAAGAAGCTATTTGAAAATATAGAGCCATTTGATACTACACCACTAATATTTGGAAACTCACGAACAAAATTGAATGTTTATAAAGTAACGTTAAGAATTCAAGGGTATGATTTTGAAATTGTTGCAGCGTTAGCAAACGATTTGAAAATTAATTATTCACTACTTGGATATTACAAAGGATATGAAACATTTGACTTAATCGTTATGAACAATAAATTGAAAAAGACTAAATTGATAAATAAATATGGAGTATAAAGAGTTTTTAGATCACGTAATTGGCATATACCATTTTACTAAAAAAGCAGATCCGAAATTTGCAATAACACCTTTTTGGCCAATAGAAATGCTTGATGCAGGCTATCAGTCAAGAGATGTTATAGACATAATGAACACGTTAGGAGCTGAAGGTTACTTATTGCACTTTCCTCAAAAAAGTGGAACTGTTTCATCAATTACACCAAAAGGAATTTCATATTTTGAAAATCTTTCTGATGAATATCAAGAGAAAATTGAGTCATATCTCGAGGAAAAGGGAATAATGAAAATTATCGATAAATGGGAAAAAGTCAGAGATCCAATTGAATTCGAAAACAAGAAGATTAAAAAGCTAATAAATAAAATCAAAAAGGAATTAGAAGAACAAGATGGAATTGACAAAGATTACCTAATTGACATTAACAGTATAAAGCTCGAAATGACAAAAAGAAAACCTGATAGCGAAATACTTAGAATGAAAATAGAAAATCTTATTGAGGAAAATTTAGAAGTTGAAAAATTAAGAGAGTTAAAGGAGAGACTTAGTTTCTAAAGAAAGGACTATGACTAACACTATATATCACTCCATAGCTCCTTCGTCGCCACGGAGGATATAATTATCCGTTACCAGCAATTAGATGAAAGAAAAAATTCAACAATTATCAGGAGAAGAAGCCATTAGGAAAAGACCTGGAATGTATTTAGGATGGGTTGGCAGTAAAGGACTAATAAACTTGGTCAAAGGGATTTTTCTTGACTCGGTTGAACAAATGAATACTGAACAAATATTCTTTCATTTCACCATTATTAACAACAATCAATATCAAATAGTCATAAAATCAGATGCCAACTTTACAGAGTTAATGTTAAATCCAACAACTGAAACAGAACACATAAGGGACAACTTTCATTTCAGTGTCCTAAAAGCGTTGTCTAATAAACTCAATATTAAGAAAAGAGAAAAGAATAAACTTCTAATAAAGTGGTCATTTGACCAAACAGTGTTTCCTATTAAAAGAGTTGATTTTGTTCACCTAAATGAAATGGCAACTCAAATGGCCTACCTACATAGAAAATCAGAAATACTAATCTCCGATGAATCCAAAAAATACTTGAATCAATCATTTTATTCCTATCCAGAAGGAATAAGATACATCTATGAAAGATGTAAAATTGAAGCATTAGGAAAGCCTAAATTTGAAATTGAATTTGAAGGCGAAATAAATGATAATGTATACCAAATATTCCTTGGTTATCGCACAGATTGGCATCCTCCAACTCAAATAGCAAGCTTTGCAAATGAGATACATACAGTTTGTGGAGGTTCTTTGGTTGATGGAATCCTTGAAGGTTTAATAAGTGGCTGCAGAAAACACGTAAAAGACTCTAAGCTTGAAAACCACAAAATCAAAAAGAAAAAATTCAATAATGGACTTATCTTGGTTTGTACTGTAAAGGGTAAGGGCTATATCTATGGCGGAAGCTTTAAAGAGAGTTTAATTGACGATAAGATTAAGAGAGATGTCAAGAAACTAATTAAACAAAAAACAATTGAATTTATAAATCAGAATGAAGAAAAAGCAAATAAATTCCTTTGGCGATTTGATGAAACTCAATTGACAAGTGGGATAATGTAAAAAAGAAAAAAGCTGGTAACACTATATATGATGGCATACTTCGTACAGCCACATATCATCTTCCGTCAGACTGTGCAAAAACTCCGAGAAATGGAATAATATAATCGTTCGATTTCGTATCTTAATAAGAGCAAAGAAAAGAGTTCGTATGCCACTGGTCATCTCTCCATCTCGCTCTCAATTAATGATGATTTCATTAGAAGAAAAAATTGAGCAAGACAATTTAGTACGTGTCATTGATGCCTTTGTAGAAAGTGTTAATCCGCAAAAATTAGGATTTATAATAAAAGGAGATAAGCATGAAGGCAGACCAGCCTATGCTTGTTCTACGTTGATAAAAATTTATATCTATGGCTATCTTAACTCTGTGTGCTCTTCACGCAAACTGCATGCAGAATGCAAACGAAATATAGAACTGTGGTATGAATGAATGATCTCCTGCTTAAAGCAGGAGTGAATGTCCACAAGGACATTCAAATGAGCGAACCGTAAACGGATGGGAGGCCTCAATAATCAAACTCCAAGTTATAAAACGATAGCTAATTTTAGAAAGGAAAACCCCATTGCCTTTAAAACACTCTAAACCGAATACCGAAGACGTCAAGCTATCGTGGAGCATCCCTTTGGCACAATAAAACGACAGTACGGCTATACCTATACGGTAATGAAAGGTATAGAAAATGTGACGACAGAATTTTCTATCATACATCTATGCTATAACCTAAAACGCGTTAGTAAATTATAGGTATTAAAGAGCTCATAATGGCTCTAAAACGCATTTTATTAGCTATACGTGCTTGTCATGCTTCATGGGCCATGTTAGCAATCCAGCAAATAATACACTCCACACACCACCACAGTATAAGAACGTTTTATTCATATCTTTATCTTAGGTAGTTGCACAGACTGCCGTTATCTCTCATTAGAATACAAAAATGAAAACAGATAAAGAATGGTACTTTTTTGTTGAAGCTGACTACGAAAATTGCGGTGCATTCACAAATTTTTATTGCCAAGCAGATGGAATTGGTGAGGCAATCAATCAAATAAAACCATTAGCTTTCAATGAAGGGTTAAAAAATTTAAAATTTATAGAAGCACAAAGAGTGGACAATTTGGAGGGATTTGAATATCCGAATAAATTGGTTGAACTTTCTGACTCGGTAAAAATGATGGAAGCCTTAAATTTATTTAAAAGACATCCGAATGATGAGTGCATGTTTAATCCTCCTGAAGGTGTAATTTTTTCCACAGAAGAAGGTGAATATGAAATAGAAAGAATCCAAGAGCAGTTTGTTGCTTATTCAAAAAATGAAGATGGAATATTCGAATTTGAGTTAGTAATCGATGACAGCAACTTGGAACACGTTTTTAACTTAACTATTAAATTTCTAAATTCTATTGATGGTTTTTGGATTTGGATTTGTAATCATTGGGAGGAATTGGATAGACAACTATTCATTAACAAACATTTTGTTGAAGCTCAACAAATTTTAGAATTCTTAGAATCTAACTCAGAAAACACAATTAAAAATGGATTTATCGATATAGTTATCCATTCCAAGGAAGGTGAAACAAATCTAACCTTAAATGAACACAAAAAGATTTCTCTTCATACCAAAAGTGAAGATATTTTTAATTCATTTATAGGTAAAGTCATAGGAATTGGATTTAAACAAACCAGAGAAATGTATGATATTGAATTTGGTTATCATCATTGGCATTATAAACATGGAAAAGGGTTTGAAAGAAAAGAATTCTGTGAATTCCTAATAGATAATAAATTTGATGAATTAAAAAACGACATATAACAATAGAGGCTGTTGACAAACTATTGACACCTACTTAGGATGCGTTAGAGGCATTTCGTATCTTAAGGAATGCAAGGAAAGAAAAAATTTAGCCCCAAGCTCTTCACCGATTAGCATTTGGACTAATTCGTATCTCATAGCAATTTTTATAAAATCCTGAAGAAGAAGCTAATTAATATGTTGCATCAATTATCAGGATTCATAAGTTAATAGCCATTTTCCATACTGTTATCCTCACTTTCAAAATAACAATATCACATTTATTTCTAATTCCATTCCACTGATTAACAGTCACTTAGCGTACGCTAAACTAATTTATTAGTTTATTAACTAACGAATTAGTTATATAACTAATTAATTAGTTATATGTTTGCTATATAATTCATAGACATGAAGAAATTAGCACATAGAGAAGAACAGATTATGCATGTTCTTTGGGAGAACGGTCCCAGCTTCGTCAAAGAGATAATCCAGAAGCTCCCTGAGCCAAAGCCCCATTATAATTCCGTATCGACGATGGTACGTATACTGGAGACGAAGGGTTTTATTGGTCATGAGGCTTTTGGTAAGTCGCATCGCTATCATGCCGTGGTTCCTAAGGAAGACTATCAAGTCAAAGCCGTTAAAGACGTACTTGGCAGTTTCTTTAATAATTCCTTTTCTGATATGGTCGCCTTTTTCGCTAAAAGCGAAAACGTAGACGAAGAAGAACTCAAGGATATTATGAAAATCATCAAAAACAAGAAATCATGATCTCTTATCTCCTGCATAGCTCATTATTACTGGGTGTAGTATTTCTGTTTTATTGGGTACTACTCAGAAAAGAAACGTTCTATAAGCTCAATCGTATTTTTCTGATAGGGTCTGTCGTTCTGGCTCTGGTCTTGCCACTTATAAGTATTCCAGCGTGGATGTCCATCAAGGATGATCTTTTTAAGAAAGAGACTACAGCAGAAATCATAGCCGATAAAAACACAAGCATAACTAACACTGATAATCCAATAAACCAATCGGCTGTCACAGAAGGAAAAAAAAATAGCGTAGTGGATAACTCTACGACATCTTCTCCTATCGAACGATCCGAGACAAAATCTAAAACATCGCTACTCAGCAATATAGATTACGGCAAATTATTTTGGTGGATATATCTTATAGGGGTAGGTGTTTTTGTCCTGACCTTTTTGATTCAGTTTGTCATGATCATTTTGACACGTAACAAATTAGAATTCATACAGGACGATGACTACAGGATCTATGAGATGGAAACCGAGACTTCGCCATTTTCATTTATGAGTTGGATATTCATTAATCCAACGATGTACGAATTCGAGACTTATGACCAAATACTGAATCACGAAAAGATCCATGTCAGACAGGCTCATTACATAGATAAACTTATCGCCGAGATAATAGTCATGATTGCTTGGTTCAATCCATTTGCGTGGCTATTACGTCGCGAGATTACTAATAACTTGGAATTTTTGACCGACGACACCATGCTCAGAAAAGGTACAGAGAGGGAGTCTTATCAGATGAACCTATTGAAAGTATCCGTACCTCAACATGCCCTCAGCCTCACAACAAATTATAATCAATCAATACTAAAAACAAGAATAATAATGATGAACGCTAAAAAATCTTCCGCGCGATCTAGTTGGAAATATTTATTCATTCTGCCTCTATTAGGCTTCTCTGTAATCACGCTCAATGCAGTCAATAACACTAATGTAAATACTAACTCAACCAAAGGAGATGATCCATCACTTAACACATCAGAACTGCAAGAAGAACAGTCTATTCCAGAATCCACAACGCTATATGATAGTGAACAATCAGGAACAGTAACCAAATTATCCACCACTAATCCAAAAGCACAAGCACAATCTAAAGCACAGGAACTTGCCCAGTCAAAGGCACAAGAAAAAAGCAAAGCTGAAGAAAGCAAAGTCTATAGCAAACAATATCAAAATAATAAAGTCAAAGACAAGGATGCCAAAGTAAGCATAAAAGTCAAAGAAAAAGGACCGTCACGATTTACACAAAAATTCAAGAGCTTAGATCAGTCGAAGGTGAAGCCAGGTTTTTGGCAGGCGAGTGTCGAGTCTAACGATGTATGTTTCCATCTTAATAATTCCTTTAGTCGCAATGGTGGCAATTGGACAATGAATGAATGCTTTTACAAGAACGAAATAGAAAATTTTGATGAGGTAAAACAGGGCATATTTAAGATCACCCGTGATCCTGGCACATTAGTACTGAAAGGGGAATTTGATGATGGTTATGGTCATGGAAAATTCAATTTTGAGGCCGACGAAAACTTTTTAGATTTCGTTACTAACTTGGGTGTAGACGACGCAGATGACCCATTACTCTTCCAACTATTTTTAAGCAATAGCACGAAGGCATTTATTACCAAAGTAACCAAAGACACCGAACACCTCAACAAACAAGACTTGATTCAGCGTGCCATATTTATTAATAACGAAAAAAAATATGAAGACCTAAAAGGCGTCTTTGAGATAGCTGGAGAGACTGTTGATTTTGATCGCATGGTAGAAATCGCCATACATGGAGTAGATAAAAAATATGCAGAAGAAATACTAACTGTATCTCCTGATGGCTACTCGGTCAAAGAACTAATGTCTTGCAAAATACATGGGGTGGACAAAGAACTCATAGAGGGACTGGAAGATTATGGCTATACAAATCTGACACTCAAGGAGCTAACCTCTCTCAAAATACATGGCGTCGATATGGACGAAATGAAGGAAATAGAAAAACTAGGTTTTGGGAAGATGTCCATACAGGATATGGTTAATATCAAAATACACGGCGTCACTAAAAGATATGTCGAAGAACTCAAAGACCTCGGATATGGAGATCTTTCTCCTGAGATGATTAAGACCTTTGCTATACATAGTGTAGACAAAAAGCATATAGAAGGTATAAGGTCATTAGGCTTCGACAACCTATCTCCAGATGACATGGTCCAAACCAAAATACATGGACTCAATCCATCCCAGGTCAAGGATATCAGATCATTAGGCTTCGATAATCTAAGTTACGATCAGCTAATGAAGTTTGCAATACACAGCGTCTCAAAAAGCTACGTGGAAGGAATAAGAGAACAGGGGTTTGAAGATCTAAGTGCTGATGATTTTGTCAATGCAAAAATCCATAGTATCAATGGACGCTATATAAAAGAAATAAAGTCATTGGGATTAGATGGCGTTAATTTCAGGACTATCAAAAAAGCCAAAATACATGGTGTCTCAGCACGATATATAAAAGATGTCAAATCTAAAGGCTATACAATGCCATCACTAGAGGATTATATCAAACACAAAATCCATCACTAAAAAGAGACTGGCGTAAAGCAAAAATTCGAAATTTCTTAATCTAACAAACTTTACTACAATGAGATACCCATTGCTAGCACTGGCTTGCTATGTCCTTAGCTTATCGACACTGAGCGCCCAAGATCAAGATACTATTGCGCAACGGACCGCACAAGCCATAATGATCTCCGCTGCTCAGACACCTACAATAGATGGCATATTAGATGAGGAAATATGGTTAAGCGGAAACTGGGAATCAGACTTTACACAGGATTTTCCAGACTCAGGAAAAGCCCCTCATCAAGAGACCGCATTCAAAATAGTCTGTGATCAAAAGTACATCTATGTGGCCTTTAAATGTTTTGATACAGAACCAAATAAAATCGTAGAGAGGTTATCACGCCGAGATGGCTTTGAAGGTGATCGTATTTCCATAGGGTTCGATAGTTATAATGATAAGCAGACCGCATTTATGTTTACCATTTCTGCCGCTGGGGTAAAGGGCGACGAACTGATAAGTAACGACGGGATGGGCTGGGACGAAAGCTGGAATCCCATCTGGCTTGCTAAATCCTCTATCAATGAAGAAGGATGGATGGCCGAATTACGTATCCCACTCAGCCAATTGAGATTCTCCAAATCCACTGACCAGAAATGGGGTGTGCAGGTACGAAGATATTTGTTCCGGGAACAAGAAGGGTCTATGTGGCAATTCGTACCGCGTGATGCGCCAGGGCTTGTAAGCCAGTTTGGCACACTAGAAGGAATCCGAAATATTAAGCCTCAGAAACAAGTCGAGATACAACCGTACACAGTCATTAAGTCAGAGGTAGATAATCGTCCTGGCGATCATCCTTTCAAAAAGAACAAGCCCGCGTTAGCCGCAGGATTAGATGCGAAAATCGGAGTAACAAATGACATCACGCTGGACCTGACTGTCAATCCCGATTTTGGGCAAGTGGAAGCCGATCCTGCCGCTATTAATCTGGATGGTTTCCAGATATTCTTCAGAGAGCAAAGGCCATTTTTTGTAGAAAATAATAACATATTCGATTATGGGTTATCTCGGTCTATGGCTGGAAATACCTTCTGGAGCGATAATCTATTTTATTCGCGTCGTATTGGCAAAAGTCCATCGGGCTATCCCACAACACAATGTGGAGACATCGCTGACGTACCGACTAACACTACCATACTGGGCGCGGCGAAGTTAAGCGGAAAAACCAAAAATGGTCTGTCCATAGGTATACTAGAAAGTATCACCGATAAAGAATATGCCATCATAGATAATGAAGGAGACAGATCTATGCAGGTGGTAGAACCCCTGACTAATTACTTTGTCGGAAGACTCAAAAAAGACTTCAATAATCGTAATAGTCAGATCGGTGGAATACTCACATCTACTCAAAGAAAGATGGAGGATAATCTTGATTTCCTTCATAAGTCTGCCATCACCGCAGGGATAGATTTTGAGCATAGATGGAAAGAAAGGTCTTGGTATGTGGCTGGCAATATGGTGACTAGCCATGTCAGTGGCTCGACGACCGCTATAGAAAATACACAACGTTCTATAGGACATCTCTTCCAGCGAGAAGATGCAGACCATCTTTCGCTGGATACCGATCGTACCAGTCTTACTGGTACAGGAGGTCATATCAAGCTAGGCAGATCAGGCAATGGTCGACTTATAGGAGAAGGAGGAATCGCATGGCGATCTCCAGAACTGGAACTAAATGATCTAGGATTCCAGAGACAATCCGATGATATCCGACAATTTTATTGGATGGGTTACCGTTGGCTACAACCCTTTTCTATTTTCAATCGTATACAAATCAATGTCAACGAATGGCTCGCCTATGACTTCGGAGGTAATCGCACCTTAACTGCTTTCAATTTTAATTCTCACTTTAACTTCAAGAACTTCTATTATACTGGATTTGGAATCAATTATACACCAACCTCCTATTCTTATGCGGAACTGAGAGGTGGGCCGCGATTTCGATTTATGCCAAAGGTTGGTTTTTACTATAACGCCAGATCAGATGGGAGAAAAGCGGTGGTTCTCAATTGGGGAATGAGTTATGAAAACGCCAAGGATAATACACAATCCTATAAAGAAGCTTGGTTAGGGGTCAGTTACCAACCTGTCAATGCCCTTAGCCTCAGATTACAAGCCTCCTACTCGCAATCATTCAATGCCCTACAATACGTTACCCAAAAGACAATAGATGATCGCCAAGCCTATATCCTTGGAAGTTTGGATAGAGAAACTGTAAATCTTTCTCTCAGAATAAACTATACAGTCAATCCCAATCTAAGCATCCAATATTACGGACAACCTTATGTGACTAGCGGTGGATACACCAATTATAAATACGTGAAAGACGCGACCTCCATAGATCTAAATAAAAAAATAGAGCTATACCAAGACGAATCTATTAGTTACAATGAAGAAAACAACAGCTATCTCGTAGATCACAATCTAAATGGTGCAAAAGATTACGAACTCCAAAATCCAGATTTTTCCTATATGCAGTTTAGGTCCAATCTTGTGTTGCGATGGGAATACATTCCTGGTTCAGAATTTTTCCTAGTTTGGACTATGAATAATTCTATGTACGGAAATAGAGTGGATAATGTCATCAAGTCCCTAACCGACCAAATTATAGATGAGAATGCCTCACACATATTTTTATTGAAGGCGACTTATCGTTTTGTCAAATAAAAAACTTACTACATATAAATACTAAGACAACAGATGTGCAGCTTATACCTTGTCCGCGTCTGTTGTCTTAGTATTCGTTTTATTTTTCACTAAGTTCCTTGACCTTCGCCAGCCAATTACCCCAAACCAGCTTTTGAGCTTCAAAATCTTCGGTTTAAGGACCTGCATATATTGCCAGTGTGGAAAATGACTCTCCTCTTTCTATACTGTACTTTTCGACATACTTAAAACCTGAAAAATCATAATCCACTCGTATCAATTGATTCTCTATCCATGCTCCTATAATGCCCGTACAGACTAAACGATCAGGTTCATATTTGAATTGCACCTCAGATCCCAACTTCCAATCAGATTCGACAAAGGCATTTTTATCAAATACATTCCCTAATTCTTTCGCATATTTTTTATTAGTGATAATATCCCAGATAAGTCCGGGCTGCGCATTGATATCGAGAGCGATAGAGACTATATTGGAATCATGTGGATTATCTTCACTTTTCATAGAGGTATATTAACGATATGGTATAAGGAAAAAGTTCTATTATGATCCTACGTCTGCCCTACTCTTCTTCTTCTGCCAATTCTATAGGCGTAATCATAGGCAGTTCAATTAACTTGGCTTCTTCTTTATTTATACTGAAAAAGCCCAAGAATCCACCAGTGGATTTAGCAACATGCTTAGCGAAAGATTTAAGGGAGAAATATAATTCCAGTGCAAAGCGATTATCCAAAAGAGGAAGGATCGCGTTAAGTTCTTCGAGCTTTCTAGTCAGTAATTGAGTTCTATCTTTAGTATCAAAGGGGACGTGATCCATTAGAGACTTCAGTTCTTCGCTAAAATTTTTGCCTACTTCATCGTAGAAGGCATTGAGCAGACTTGGATTGGCATATCCTCGTATTTCCGTAAGTTTTTTAGCCCACTCCGTTTCACTTTCGTCTATAGAGCCATCCGCACCAGCTATCAGGACAGTGATCCATGACACGCTCTTTTTTAATGTTGTAAATTGATTTTCACTTAGGTTTTCAAATCCTTCTATCATCTAATTTAATTTTTGAAATTGAGTGGCAAAAATAAGAGACTCTTGCTTCTATCAAAAGTTAAATCTGATCGCCGCAGCAGGAATAATCGGTAACTGATCCACACGCTCATATCTTATACGATCAAAATAGAATATGTTATCCCGATCATAAGTATTACTTACACTCGCCACGACTTCCATATTGATATTATCGGAGAAAGTCACTGTTTTCTGAGCAGAAAGGTCTAAGCGGTGATAGTAAGGTAATCGACCACCATTACGCTCATCAGAATAGATTATTCCGATCTCTTCAGGATTAGATGTCAGGTAATCTGAGTCGATACCATCTTCTAATCTTTGGTGATTATAGAATCCTTGTGTCTTAGTAAATGGAAAACCAGAGCCTAAGTTCCATCTGGCACTCAACATCCAATCCTTATCCGCGCCGAATGTATATGTCGCCAAAAAGTTGACATTATGACGCCTGTCAAAAATAGTCGGATAGATCTGCTCACCATCATTTCTTTTAACAAAGCCATAAGAGTAAGTAGACCAGATATACCAGCTCGGCGTTTCATATTTGAGAGAGAAGTCGATACCATAAGCCTCTCCTTCCTCCACGCTATATTCAGAATCCGAAGGCAAGGTTTTGTTTCTATTGATGACGACTAATTGTGAGAAATCTTTGAAATAGCCCTCTACATTAATTTGTATTTTATCTGTAAGATCCTGCTCTACACCAGCAACCAAGTGCCTAGCTATTTGAAGCTTGCTGTCGACAGGATTGCCATCGAGACCTCGGAATTGTGTCTCAGGACCAGAAAGAAATCCAGTAAATAAATTGACCACATCTCTTTCGTTAGATATAGAGATTAGATTTTGAGTATATATTCCTGCTGCAGCTTTAAATCGAGTGGCGTCAGAGAAATTATACTTCAGACCCAATCTTGGCTCTGGTGAAAAGTTACCCAACGAAGCATAATACTGAAATCTGATGCCTGGCTCTATGACCAATTTATCCCATGCTTTTCTATACTTGAAAAATCCAGATAATTCAGTCGTGTTTTGCTCCTGAGTTAACGTCACACCGAAAGGGTTTTTAAACTCAAACTCTGTTCTGATACTCTTTACTTCGATACCATAATTGATAGAAAAATCAGATCCGAAATAATCAAAATCAATACCCAACAAATATTCTCTTATTAGACTACGCCGAGGATCAGAATTCGTTTCTTCTATCCCGATATTATATTTGGAAAAACCAACAATACCTCCAAACTTAAGAGAACTAGTTACTGGCAATATATCGAAAGTCAAACCACCTCCACTATTTTTCCATCCTATCTTAGAGACTAAAGGGTTATTATATTCGTCATCAAAATCAAATCCAAATAGATTAAACTTACTTCCATTGCTCGTCACAAAAGACAGCTTTCCATAAGTATCACTAAAAGCAAATGGTAAACCAATGGAATCATTGACACTGGCATGAGAATAAAGACTTGTCGAGGTATTCTCTATAATTGATTGCTTTCTAGTTAATACGAATGACGCCGCACTTCCTGCGTCTTCTTTGAGGCTAATGATAGGTCCTTCTATCAGCCCCTTGACCATAAACGGACTCGCCGATAGCTGACCACCTATTTTTTTCTTATTACCCTCTCTTGTAGAAATATCCACCACCGCAGAGATACGTCCTCCGTGCTCAGCATTAAATCCTCCTGTCAATACATCCACATTGCGTATCAGTTCTGTCTCAAAGGTGGAATAAAAACCTATCGAGTGAAAGGGATTATAAATGGTCAATCCATCTAATAATATCTTATTCTGCACGGGAGACCCTCCTCTGATATAAAGCTGCCCTCCCTGGTCACCCGTGGATATAATTCCTGGCAAGACCTGTAGGTACTGGACAATATCCGCATCACTACCAGTAGATGGCAAGGCTTTGATTCTTTTTTTGCTAACCTGTATTTTGGAGATGCGTACTTCCGAGCGGGCCTGCTGTCTATCGGCACTGATGTTAACCACCCCTGTACTGACTCCTGATTCGGCCAAGTTGACTTTGTAATAATTTATGTTGGACTTAGAAAATTTGACCTTGATGGTTTTTTCCTCATAGCCTATGTAAGAAACTTTTAGGTCGTACTCTCCGACATTGACACCGTTGATCGTAAAGAAACCTTCCACATTAGTGTTCGTTCCTTTATCGGTACCATCTACGAGTAGATTGGCAAAAGCAATAGGTTCTCCGCTATCCACATCGTAGACATGACCACGTATACTTCCTTCCTGCGCCATCATCACAGAGATGCCAAAAAGTAAAATACCTGAAACAAGACTGATAATTCTTATCATTCTAATTATCCTTTTTTAATTCTTATTGGTCATTACATAAACCAAGGCATAAAAGCCAGCCAAAAGTACATATTATCGGGCAAGTTTCTCCTTGCCATAACGACTAACAAAGACATTATTAGTCATACAAGAAATAGAGTTTATCCAAAGTCTTATTGTAATATGAAATTATCGCGATCTCGGAGAAACGGTAGTTCGTTTCGGAATTGGGTCAAAGCTTGTTTATCAAGCTCATAATGGATAACACCTTCCCTATTCTCTAGGTAATCTAATTGTGCACCATCATAACCATATATAGCCGAATGTCCTGAGTAATTGTTGTGCCAGGCATCCACGCCATAACAATTGCATCCTAGTACATAAGCTTGGTTTTCTATAGATCTTGCTTGCAATAGGCTATCCCAGGCAGAGATACGCTTATCAGGCCAATTAGCCACGAAAAGGCTGACATCATAATCATCCACATTGCGACACCAGACGGGAAACCGAAGGTCATAACAAATGTTAAGAGACAACTTCCATCCTTTATAATCTATTAGTTTTCTCTCCGCTCCAGCGTCAAAAAACCGATCCTCGCCAGAATAGGCAAATAGGTGCTTTTTATCGTATTGTGCGATTACCTCTCCATTACTCACAGCGTATAGACGATTATAATAGGTATCGGCTTGTTTCTTAATAAGAGAACCTATAATGAGGGCATTTTTTTCTTTGCTCCATTTCTGCATAGCTGATAGAGCTGACTCTGTATAACTATGATAATGATGGGCCTTCATAGTAAAGCCACTTGCCCACATCTCTGGCAGCAGGATGACGTCCTTGTTTTCTACGCCACCCATCATCTGTTCTGCCCTATTGAGATTAGTCTCGGGATTATGCCACTCTATATGTAATTGTAATAAAGCGACACTCAGCAAGTTTCTATTATCTGGCATCAGAGAAGAATCTTCTGGCATTTCTATTAAATCCCTCATTAACCCTTCGCGCATCTATATAATGTTCACTCGTGGCATTATAGTCATCGCTATACAGGTCGACTTCCCACCGTGGATTATTTCGTTCTCCCCTGCACGTAGAATGTAATAGTATGAAATCATTACTCGCTAGGGAAGGGTTATAAAACAAAAAGCGCACATTCGTCTCTTGGGTCTCAGGCATATAGTTGTATATCCATATCTCATAAGGAGGTGCCGAAGGTTCATCTTCTACAAAAACGATATCATCAGGTCTTCCGTATTTTAAGAAATAGTAACCCCTATCAGACTCAAATCCATAACCAACATTATTGGCATATCTCTGATCTATGGCTTTAGCCACTTTCATATACTTTTCGTATACCTCCTTGGGATTAGTTGCCGAAAATCCCGACCAAAAATGGTAAAGGAAATAGCGTTTTGTTAGGAGATCTTCTGATTTTATAATGACATTAAGCGCCTCTGTCATGGTGTTACCCACCCGAGGATAAATTGCTTTTAGTGCATAATCCAGCTCATCACCATCCAAAAATTGCACAAAGGCAGTTTCAAATTTTGTATCCCCTTGATACTTCAATTGATAGTCGACCTGAGGATGATATACGGAGAATGACTTGCTACTACTCTTGATGAGTGTCTTGTCTTTTATACGGATTTCCGTTACAAATCTATAATTGCCCGAAGGGAGCGTATTCGCATCGTACTCCAGCAATAATGGCTCAAACTCACGAGCAATTAACTTTTTATATGCAGAAGGAAAGGTCTTTATGATTTGCCCTGTGCTATCGAGACTTTGAGCATAATATTGCACGTAATATTGGCTATCAATCTCCGTAGTTAGCTGATATAGTTCTTGATAAGATATAAGCGTCTGGTTATCAGGACCAATGAGCCCAAAAGATAAAGGCTCGAAACAAAACCCGTTTTTGCAAAACTTCTGTGTACCATTATCAGGGTGCACTTCTGATAATAATAACATATCCGAAGAATGAATCTTACCGTTCACAGATACGACTGATATATCCCAATCAATGCTTAAGGTATCAGATGTATTATTAAGATCTACGAGTTGTAGAGAAATGTCATAATAACCATCCTGTAAAGAATACCTCTTACTATCCCAAAAATCACTTGAGGTATTAGTCATAGGACTATTGACTATATATTTTTCGGCTATGTGTAGGCTGTCCTCTTTACGGATAAGTAATAGATACTCTACGGAAGACTGGACCTGATCCGTACTATCAATAGACACAAACTGTACTGTCTCACCAAAGAATCTGGTATATAATTCTAGATAAGCCGTCTCATTACTTTGGAATACGGCATAATTAATACTTACCTCTATAGCAGATGTTTCTGTAACGCCAAAAACTAAAAACAACCAGATGATGAATCTATTTATCATCCTTCTCCTTGACGGTCATGAACTTAAAATCAAAATGACCAAAAGAGGTATTCATTCTTAGAGTATCTTCCGTGGCGTATTCCACGTTATAGACTGTATGCTCTTCCTCTTCTTCTCTTATGGTAATCTTGTTGTCTATATATGTATATCGTGATGTTTTGATTCCCTGAGGATTTATATTGGTAGAAAAAGTAGAATCCGTTATCTCGAAATAGCCATTTCTCAGGAGATCTGTCTTTCTATTATTACGAAATGCCTCTTCTATCAGCCACTTGCCTTGGATAGATTCCACCAATATAGGTTCTGTATTATCCGTCTTACACGAAAATATCGTACTGATTATCACTATGCAAATAATATAGTATCCTCTCATAATTCTTATCTAGCTTCTATTCTACGATGCATTATTTTATACCATAACGGTGGTACGAATGATAATAGCATACTCCCTGGATAACCAAAGGGTAATTGCCTCGCCTCGTCATGGTGATCTAGTAGTTGATATTTTTTATTAGATATATAATGATGGTCAGAATGTCTTGTCAGCTCGTATAATAATATCCGACCGAGTTCATGATTAGAATTCCACGAGTGCTCAGGTCTTACACGCTCGTAACGCTCTCCTATCCGTTCTCTCATCAGACCATAATGTTCTATATAATTAATCGTCTCTAATAATAGCACGGCAACCAGAGCGATAATCATCATATAAAGAGTAACCCATCCTCCATATAAGCTGTATAATCCTACGACCCATAACACCTGCGCAAGTGTAAATAACATCATCTTATTACTTAAGTCTAAGAAGGCCTTATTGTTTTGCTTGAGCAATTTCAGCTGTATTTTCCATGCGTTAATATAGGACATACTCATAGACCTGATCCAAAAAGTATAAAGTGGTTCTCCAAAACGCGCTGTGGCCGGGTCTTCTTTAGTTCCTACATTTTTGTGGTGTCCTAGGTTGTGCTCGATGGTAAAGTGCATGTACATGGCAGGAAGTAATAATAAAGCAGCAAATACTTTATGATACCACTCATCACGATGACCGAGCTCATGAGCGACATTGATACCATTGGACCCTAAGAATATACCCAAAGAGAAGATAAGACCTACGATCTCTATACCTGACAGAGGATACCGGCTATGAACATGCAAAAAGTAAAACAACAACCCATAGACTATAGGAATATTAAGATATAACAGCCAATCAAAGAAAATCATGCTTGCTTTTCGCTCACTGACCTCCTGAGGTAGATTATCTGTACTCTGAGGAAAGAAAATCTCTAATACAGGTATCAAAACGAATACCACAACAACCGTGAAAAAAGCAAATGATCCTCGGAATAATAAGGCCAATGCCGCAGTCAGCGGAACAATATATGCCAACAAGTATTTCAGATCACGCGTCAATCTCGGTATTTTAGATTTTCTTGCTTTATTGCAATTATTACTAATCGAATAAGTGCACTTTAAATTTAATTCATTTTGAGAAAAATTGTGATTATAACTGGAGTATCTTCTGGAATAGGATACGATACTTGCCAATACCTCATCGACAAAGGGTATCATGTAATCGGTAGCGTCCGCAAAGCCGAAGACAAACATAGACTTAAAAGTCAGTGGAAAGAACATTTCGATTGTCTATTATTCGATGTGACGGATGAGGATGCCATAGACAAGAGCTTCACCGATGTAAAAGAAATAATACAAGACAGGGAGATATTCGCACTCATTAATAATGCGGGATTAGCCATTCCCGGACCATTGGCCTTATTGGATAATAATGAATTGAGACGGCAGCTAGATGTCAATGTGCTAAGTGCTCAGTATATAACTAATGTATTTTTGCCCTTGATAACAAAGAATAACCAGACCGATCCTTCCAAAATAATCATGATAGGCTCTGTATCTGGTCTCTTTACTTCTCCGTTTATGGGTGCTTATTGCATCTCGAAATATGCCTTAGAAGCCATGTCTGATGCTTACCGACGCGAGCTAATGCTCTATAATATCAAAGTCTCCATCATAGAACCAGGACCAATAAAAACTAAAATATGGAGCAAGAATAAAGGCGCGCTACAAAAGTATGAGGATACAGATTATGGATTTATGGTCAAAAAGGCGGACAAAATCATCGCCAATACTGAAAAAAACGCCTTACCATCAGAGGTCATCTCCCAGTGCATCTATGATATATTGGAGTCTAAAAACCCCAAACCACGTTATCTCGTAACTAAAAATAAAATAGCTTTCCGCCTTATATCCAAGTGGTTGCCTACTAAGCTAGTGGATAAGATGATATGGAAAAATCTGAGTAATAAAGAGGCTAAGAACTATAGAGGCTTTTAGTACAGCCTACTTTTTGACGAATTTTCTCTCTTTGATCTTAGCTTTTTTACCTACTAAGTCTCTTAGGTAGTATAGTTTAGCTCGTCTTACCTTACCTCTTTTGAGGACTTTTATAGTGTCTATTATAGGAGAGTTAAAAGGAAATATTCTTTCCACACCGACACCATTAGATAACTTACGTACTGTAAATGTTTTAGTCGAGCCTATGCCGTTGATTTGGATTACGTCACCCTTGAAGGTTTGTATTCTTTCCTTAGCGCCCTCTTTGATTTTGTAGCTCACTGCCACATTATCACCTGGTCTAAAGCTAGGAAGGTCTTTCTTCTCAGTAAGTTGCTCGTGTACGTATGATATCAAATCCATGATGCGTGATTTTACGATCTATAATCGGAGCGCAAAGATATGATAATAAATATTAACTATTGCAATTTTTCTTGGGCAATGATTTACATTTCGTATTAGCAATATTTACTATCTGATCAGGGTTACATGCCCCTCCAGATTCTCTCTATCTCCCCTTGGACCAATATAACTGACTTTATATACATATACCCCTTGCGGAGAAAAATTACCGCTGTTATTCTTTTGACCATTCCAGCCGTCACGAGGGTCTGTTGTCTCAAAGACGAGTTCCCCCCATCGATTCCAAATAGACATGGTAAAATCTGCCAAACCATCATAGAAACCGTTACCCAAAAATAAATCATTGGATGTATCATTATTAGGTGTAAATGCGTTTGGCATAAAGAATTTTACAATAGGCTCTACGTCTATTATTTGACTAATCGTATCCGTGCAATTTGTTCTTTCGTGAAAAACAGTGAGCTTGACCTCATAGACACCCGTGTCTTGGAAGGTATAAGTCGGATTTTCGTCACTGGATGAGCCTATTCCTCCAAAGTTCCATTGCCATGCGCCATCCCTCAAAGATAAATTAGTGAAGGATACGGTATTATTGAAAATATTAGGTTGTTCTGGTGAGAATGCGAAGTCGGCTTCTGGTCCTTCTAGTACTCTTATCCATGATTGGAAGTTCTCAGATGTCTCGCAACCTACTGGGGATTTTATGGTCAGAGAAATAGAATAATTGCCAGGATCATTAAAGACGTGTGTTGGACTTATCTGATCGCTGGTATTGCCATCACCAAAATCCCATAGTATCTCGTAAGTAGAGTCAATAGGACTGGACAGATTATTAAAAAATATCTCAGATGGACTACAACCCACAAAAGTAGAAGGCTCTACGATGATAAGATTAGGCACAGGTCTCCAGTCTACATTGAGTACAACTTCGTCTGAGCACCTATTGTCATCCGTCACAGTTAGGTTTACAGGAAGAATACCTGGACGGTCAAATTCATGCATTGGATCCTGTTGATTACTCGTATTACCATCTAGGAAGTTCCATTGCCATGCAGTGATTCCGCCAGCAGCTCCTGTTATACTTTGATCAAAAAAACTAACCTCGCCTGCAGAACAGGTATCGTATTCAAAACTGAAATCTGCATCTATACTGGGGTAAATATTTATAAAAAAACAAGCCGTATCTGAGCAGTCTGACCCCTCATTGATTATCATCTGACCAGTGTATTCCCCTATGTCTGGGAAAGTGACATCAACATCTCTGACATTTGCCCCACCGACGACATCATTTAGCACTGATCCATCTGGATTAAAAAACGTCCAGTGATATTCGAATATGTTAGATTCTTGCTGACTGTCATTAAGTATTCGGATAGTGTTTTCTCCGCAAGAGTTTATCTCAAACTTTTTGCAATCACCAGCTATAGGGGCAATGGTATCTAAAATTTCATAGGCAAAATCTGCAACCACATTAGGGACACACGGCACAACATTAAACTGAAAATCCCGC
The DNA here is from genome assembly GCA_020628095.1 of Saprospiraceae bacterium. Lineage (GTDB taxonomy): Bacteria > Bacteroidota > Bacteroidia > Chitinophagales > Saprospiraceae > RFSX01. The sequence goes on along the minus strand of JAHDFP010000015.1, from coordinate 6,356 downwards.
CGTATCGTGCCTATTCTTACGCCGTTTCTAAATTCTTCCACACAAACTCCTACTACAAATTGGCCTAATAACTCAGGGACGCCACTTATCAGACCGGACACCTGATCTATGGTCACAAGTGGGTTGCCAGCCATAGGTGCTTGTGCGGTATAAGGAGGAAGAAAAGTAACATTGCCATAATTAGGTGGGCAATCGACAGGATTAGGTCTTACACACTCGCAGCATCCAAGATTACCCGTATTAGCATCTACGGTTCCACCAGACTCAAATGGCGCACAAAAAGTATATCTCAATACATCTCCATCTCTGTCTATCGCAGAATGATCAAATCCTATATCCGCTCCTTGACATATAAATATAGGCGGGAACTCATTGAACTGAGGACTACTATTACCTAATCGCTGTGCCTCCGGGGTTATCTCTATATCAAAAACTGCCCCCGTGTCTCCCGGGTCCCTTATATTAGTTATAGTCTCGTTACGGCAGCACCTCTGGTAAGTGATCATATAACTTTCGTCGATAATCTCGAATGTATACTGGAAAGAATAGACTGCGGTCTGCACTCCTACATTACTGGGTTCTTCTACACAGGGATCATCTGCTTGTACGACATCGCTGACAGGTCCATGATCTATAGGACCTACACGATCTATAAAAAACCAGTCCAAAGGCGTCCTTTGCCTGTATATACCGAACATAGCTCCATCTGGCGGTCTATCAAACTGAGCACCACCGCTAAAAGCATCACGGTACATAGGAATCTCAATCCTGAACGTCACCTCTGTGGTATCCGCGTTGAAACTAACAAAAGTATAATACACCTCACCACCGACTATGTGAGCACCTTGCACATTCATGGAGCCAAACAACAGGATTGTGAGTGCAAGGTAAAGTCTGGAGAAGTTGCGTTTATGCTTCATGCTATGTCTTGTATAATAGATTATCTCAAATTATAGAAAAACGTTGGCTTAGAAAGAGAAAATCTACATTCTGTATAAAATTAAAATTAATGATATATCGTTTATTCCAAAAGTAAAAACACCTAAGTAACAACTCCTTAATGTAACGAAAGACAGTTCTATAAGATTTTATGGAAAACCACTTAGATAATTTGGACGAAGTATGTGATCTATTGAAGCAGGGAAAGGTAATCCTTTGCCCGACCGATACGATCTGGGGATTGAGCTGTGACGCCATGAACGAAAAGGCTGTAAATCGGATTTTCGAGATCAAAAAAAGGGATCGACATAAGAAGATGATCTTATTAGTCGATACTATAAAAACCCTTAAAACCTATATAGAATCTATCCACCCCAGAATAGAAACCCTTATATATCATCACCGCAGGCCCGTAAGTGTAATATATAAGGGCAACAAGAAAATTCCTCACTATCTGTTGACTGATGACAAGACCATTGCCATACGTGTCGTCAGAGACGAAACTCTTAAGCTCGTCATATCACAACTGGGAAAACCCATCGTCTCTACATCCGCCAACGTGCAGGGAGAACCTGCTCCAGCTAATTACGAAGATATAGAAGGTCAAATATTAAAATCCGTCGATTATACTTTCAGAGCGGGACGCTCTACTGACAATAATGGCAAATCAAGCATGCTTATAAGCTATAACGAAGAAGGCGAGTTATTTTTTATCAGAGAGTAAAGCCAGTGTGGTTTTCCTATCAGAAATAATAGATAGAGCTTTTTCGATCATGGGGTCATCTATCATCGCCATATTAAGATAATCCAGCTCCGAGCCTTTCATTCTTTTATAATGGGCATTAATGAATCTTTCTGCTTCCAACAGGCAATTTTCCCTGATGTTATCAGTTTCTTCGTAATACTCTGATTCTATAAAAGAAGTCAATGCCTCATCGGTAAAGGAAATATCCGACAGCTCATAGGTGTCATTTTTCCTCATAAGATCAATCAGAAAATAATCTATATAATCAAAATAGCGAAAGCAATAATCGTTATATAAATCTGCCACGGCATAATCAGGGACGATGCCGCCACCACCTGATACCTGACGTGAGAGTAACTTGGTCCTATGAGATGAAGTATCCGCCTCGAAATTATCATTGATATTATCGTAAGACTTTTGGATGAGTCTGCCGCTAGGAGAATAATATTTAGCTACTGTCAATCGAAGTGCTCCACCATTATTAAGTGGAAACAACTCCTGCACGAGTCCCTTACCATAAGATGGTTCCCCAATGATAAATCCGCGATCCCAATCCTGTATCGCACCAGCTAATATTTCACTACCAGAGGCCGATCCACTATTAATCAAAACAGCAATCTTGCCTATCTGATAAAATGGTTTGCCCGTGGTAAGATATTCTCTCTTTTTTCTATTCAGACCTTGCGTGTAAGTCAGTAATCTGCCTTTCTCTGGGAAAAGTTGAGATAGTATATTGATGGCTTCAGGTAAGTAACCGCCTGGGTTATCTCTGAGGTCTATAATCAGATTGAGCGGAGATAACTCCTCTCCGACTGACTCTATAGACTCCATAAATTGTCTATAGGTATTGGCATTGAACCGGAGCACTTTGATATACGCGACATCATCTTCTACCATGATGAGATGATTAGCAGAGGGAATACTTATATTTTCTGGTACGAGATTGATGATATCCGTATTCTCCGTAGTTGGCTTGGAATAACTTATTTGGATGTCTTCATCTGTATTTCTTTTGAGCATTTTCCTCATGACAGTATACTCCGTCTTAGTTCCTGAGATGATACTGTCATCTATGGCTATGATGGCGTCACCTACTCTCAGACCTGATTTATAGGCTGGACCAGCTTCGTTGATACCTGAGATATAGAATGTGTCGCGCAGCTTAATAGTTTCTATGCCTATCCCTTTGTATTCACCATCCATCTTTTCGTTATACTCCTCTACTTCTTCTGGAGTGATGTAATTAGAATGAGGGTCCAATTGCTCAAGGATATGATTTATGGCGTCTACCACAACTTCGTCCTCTTCTATATCCTCTACATAATTAGTTTCTACAAAACGTAATATTTCTTCTATCTGCCCCGTCTTTGATCCTAGATTCTGAGATTGTTCTTCTACTTTTATGAGAGCCAAATCGTTATTACTAAAGTTGATTTTGTAACCCGCGACTAATCCGATGGCACATGCGATTGCGGCAATGAGAGGTAAGAAAATATGATTTTGTTGAGGCTCGTGGACTGGTCTCATTTATAGATTATGGATAGTAGTTTAAAGTTAAGATTACGCTAATAAGTCTGGATAATAGACAAACATATCTATTTTTAGGGCTATTAGAACGATAATCGCAAATATTTCCCATTAAGATGAAGAAAAGTTATGTACCTGATAATACCGACCTAAAGATATTATCAATTCTGATGAAGGACGCCAAAAAAACCTATGCCGAGATAGGGAAAGAATTGTTTATTTCTGGTGGAACTGTGCATGTCAGAATCAAAAAACTGATGGATGCTGGTGTTATACTCAATACACAGCTCAATGTAGATTACTCTAAGTTGGGCTATGATATAACAGCCTTTCTAGGTATATTTTTAGAGCAAAGTAAAATGTACGATAATGTGTCTCAACAACTAAGTGAAATAGATGAGGTCTTAGAGGCGCATTACACGACGGGAACTTACAGCATTTTTGCCAAAGTAATAAGTCGTGATACAGATCATCTCAGAACAATTATATCTGACAAAATCCAACAAATAGGGGGAATACAAAGGACAGAGACCTTTATATCACTACATAATAGTCTCAAGCGTCCACTTAATATGAATTAGGAGTAGAAGCCTGTACTTGTATTATCCTAGGTAATGCTTCAGTAATTTGCTACGAGAAGCAGATCTTAGTTTGTTGATAGCCTTATCCTTGATCTGTCTTACACGCTCACGCGTTAGCCCAAATCTATCACCTATATCTTCCAGTGACATCGGATGCTCTATGCCTATACCGAAGTATAGCTTAATGACATCACATTGTCTCTCCGTAAGAGTATTCAGTGATCTTTCTATTTCTCTTCTGAGGGATTCAGAGTATTCTAGTTTCTTATCTGTACCTGGTGTACCAGAGTTTTCCAATACATCCAGCAAAGAGTTGTCCTCTCCATCGACAAAAGGCGCATCCATAGACACGTGTCTCGCCGCAACACCGAGGGTTGTCTCCACCTCATCCGCCGTTATCTCTAATAATTCCGCTAACTCGTCAGATGATGGTTCTCTTTCGAACTCTTGCTCTAACTCAGAGAAGGCTCTATTGATTTTATTAAGAGAGCCGACTTTGTTTAAAGGTAATCTTACGATTCTTGATTGTTCAGCTAGAGCCTGTAGGATAGATTGCCTAATCCACCATACGGCATAAGAGATAAATTTGAATCCTCTCGTTTCGTCAAATCTCTGGGCAGCCTTAATAAGACCTAAGTTCCCCTCATTAATAAGGTCACTCAATGATAATCCCTGATTCTGGTATTGCTTGGCTACAGAAACCACAAATCTAAGATTGGCCTTGGTTAGTTTTTCCAATGCCTCTTGGTTTCCTGCCTTGATTTTCTTTGCTAAATCTACTTCTTCCTCTGGAGTGAGGAGATCAACTTTCCCGATTTCTTGTAAATATTTTTCTAATGATTGGCTTTCACGATTGGTTATGGACTTAGTAATCTTTAATTGCCGCATCTATTTATATTTCAGGTATTTAAGGAAAATTGAGCATCAAAAGTATAACTATTGTACGCAATAATCAAATGCAAAATGTACTATAGTTTACGCTTGTATTCAATCTATTTTTGACCAAAAAAGTTTCTGATTACAAATAATTCTTATAAATATTTTTGTTTCGTAAAAATTATCATATATTCTGCCCATATTTTTGATAACCAAATCATTACAAATAAATATTTCTTTAATGGATAGAGTGAAAATTGACATGGAGTTCATATTCAAGGCTTCACCGTCCATCCTGTATAAATTTCTGACGGCTCCAGAGTGTCTGGTGTTATGGTTTAGTGAAGGGTGCGATGTGACTGAGGACGAATATGTTTTCTCATGGGAAGGAGATGAAGAACAAGCACATATAGTGGATGACATAGAGGAGGAAAGGTTAAGATTCAAATTTGAAGATTCGGACGAGGGCGAATATTTGGAATATAGAATGTATAAATCTGATATAACTCAACAGACTATACTGGAGATCACAGACTTCTGTGATGACGGAGAAGAGCAGGAGCAAAAGGACTGGTGGTCTAAGCAAGTCTCTCAGTTACGTATCGTCTGTGGCGGATAATCACTAAGATGACTATTCAATATCCCGATCTCGCTGCCTTAGTACTTAGACTTGGTTTTGGCTTTTATATGTTGCTTGGACATGGTCTGGGAAAGCTTAAGCTATATCTATCAGGAGAAGAAATTAAGTTTTTTTCTTTCATAGGTCTCTCTGCCGAGATAACCTTGTTATTAGCCGTCATTGCAGAATTTGTTGCCTGTATTTTTATTATAATAGGATATAAGACACGCTTATTTTCTCTGCCACTGATCATTACCATGCTAGTAGCCATTTTTCTGGTTCACGGTCAGGACCCTTGGTTCATGTATGGCAACGAATCATCTAAAGAACCCGCTTTTATTTATCTCATTGGATTCGCATCCATCTACTTACTAGGATCAGGCAAATATTCCTTTGATGATAAGTTTGATAGTGTCATATGATTCTCTACTCCAAAATAGTGTAAAGTAATGAAGTACTAAATATCCTAATATTAAAATTGTTATCATCTAAGGCTTTGAAGGAATCATCCCAATATCCCCTTAAAAACTCAAAGGAAACTAATCCTTTTGTAGGAATGCCTTGAAATAGTTCTTGACTCAATTTCTGATATCCGTCATCTTCTAATAGAAACAGTTTGGTGAATGGTTCATACTTTTTACCCAAAATATCATCACTAGTATAACCTTCAAATCTCATAACAACAAGGATATTACCGACGTTATTTCCTACAGTTGTATTCCATGATAATTCTATCTTATTTCGATCCGCTTCCACATAATGTACCAATTCAGAACTTTGTTCCGCATTGCTAATAGAGGGATTCAATGGTGTTGGAAAAATAATTGAGTGGTCAATAATTTTCTTCTCATCTAACACCAATCCAACTTTGACTTCTTTTCCCAAATATTTTTCGGGATTAATTCCTGTTTGTTTCCATTTACTATTTCCAGCGAAAAATATCGGCTCCATATCATCAGGTACAAATTTCATTCGATTATAGGTTACAAAACCATCGGAACTCACTTCATCTCCAAAATTAAACTACTACCGTCTATAAGCCGGTAGATTTGATTTCGACTATAAGTCG
>JAHDFP010000031.1 GCA_020628095.1 Saprospiraceae bacterium | reverse complement strand
TAGTCGACTTATAGTCGAAATCAAATCTACCGGCTTATAGACGGTAGTAGTTTAAATCGAATTCTTGGATTTATTAAAATTGAAAAATTAATTCAAGATACCTTTGTAAAGGTCCAAGATATCAGAAAGCTTCTAAGAAAACTTTTAATCCTATTTGTTCTAAATGAGTCTCTTGGAATAGTTGATAGTGAATTGATAAAATCGCACAGAACGTCGTATATGGAGAGGTGGGTATGGAATAAAAACAGGTACGCCACTGAATATTTCAAATATGACTCTGACATAGTAGTTCGTTACGATCAAGAAGTTAATCTATTAAAGAAGAAAAGAATTTTCCTACTGAGTAACTTTTACCTGAATGCTATCCATGGAAAGGAAGTGAAAAAACTTTTATTTATTTTAATTAAAAGGCATGTCAAATATGAAGATAATGCAGAAGAAGAGATTTACATAAGAGCAAGACAAAAGCTAGATGATGAAGAATCTCAATTGATGTAGATCAATTATTCCTGTAGATTGACCTCTTCGAAAAGAAGATCTTTAAATAATAAACTTTTTTATTGTATTAATATTCATGCCCAATCATTAGTTACTTTAATTCTTGTGGTCTCATCGCGAAATACTATAATAAACGCTAAGGACTTCCTGCTCTGAACATACCCTAATTATTTACTCCATACATAGATAATTTCTTCATACAAAGTCACCAATCAAATAACTGACCTAGTAGAGTATAAGACTACTAATCAATTCAATAATTTCACAATAAATGCAACATTGTTGCAAAAAAGTATATACATTTGGGGCACAAAAAAATTAAACAGTTATGTTACAGCTAACAAAATATTTTACTTTAATCATTTTCGCATCATTGCTATTTACATCTTGCGGTGATGATGAGCCAGAGATCGAAAACGAAGAAGAAGTTATTACAACACTGACTTATACATTAGTATCAGGTGGTAATACAGTTACGCTTAGTTTCCAAGACTTAGATGGAGATGGTGCCGCTGCGCCGACAATCACGTCTGGTGTACTTACAGCTAATACCACTTACACAGGGTCTATAGAGTTGCTTAACGAAACAGAATCCCCTGCGGAAGATATTACAGAGGAAATAGAAGAGGAGGACGAAGAGCACCAATTCTTTTTTGATTCTAATGTAGCTACTGTAAGTTATGATGACCAAGATGCTGATGGCAATCCTATCGGGTTGAGCACAACATTGACCACAGGAGATGCAGCGTCAGGAACTCTTACAGTCACTCTGAGACATGAGCCAAACAAATCTGCGGATGGTGTTGCGGATGGAAATATAGCCAATGCTGGCGGCGAAACAGACATAGAGGTTACGTTCAACGTCGATGTCCAATAAGAACATAAAATATTTAGTACTTCATTTTTTTTTAACGATTATTGTTCAGGGGCAGTCGCAAGACTGCAACCTGACAATAAGAGGTCAAGTATTAGACGAGGGAACTCAAGAGCCTTTGTCTTTTGTCAATGTATTAATACAAGAAACTGCGACTGGAACCATTACAGAAGATGATGGCAGTTTCTTATTAGAAGATATTTGCGCTGGTGAGTATCATATTATTTTTTCTCATATCGGATGCGAAGGCGACAAAATTCACTTAGATCTCGAAAGTGATACGATCATTACGATAGAGTTATCCCATTCGCCCACCTCCCTAAGCACTGTTGTGGTAGAAGGCAAAAAGGAATCCCTTATAAGTCAGCCTAACCTCTCAGTAACAAGGAAGACCATAGAAGACAATCCCGATAAAAACTTATCTGCAATACTAGAAAACGAAGCGGGTGTCCACCTTATCAAAAACGGCAACGGCATATCCAAGCCTGTCGTGCAGGGTCTATACGGTAATCGATTAATAATACTTAATAACGGCATCGTACAGAGTGGACAGCAATGGGGCAATGACCACAGTCCTGAGATAGATCCATTCGCGGCAGACAAGATTATTGTGCTCAAGGGCGTAAGTGCCATAGAGTATGGGGGTGGTAACTTAGGTGGCGTTATCCTGGTAGAGCCAAAGCGTATAGACAGGGAACATCATCTACATGGACAAATTAATTACTCCTATGATACCAACGGAAGAGGCCATTCCATCAATACACGATTAGGAAAGTATTCGCCCTCATTGGCGTGGCGCATTAATGGTACTTTTAAAAAGTATGGAGATCAGAGAACGCCAGATTATTTTCTTAATAATACAGGTACACAGGAAATCAACTTTGCTATTCAACTGGAAAAGACCTGGAGCGAAAGGCTGTATTTTGATTTTTATGCCAGTACATTTAATACGCAACTGGGTGTGCTCCGAGGGTCTCATATTGGCAATTTGACAGATTTAGAAAGTGCTTTGAGTCTAGATGTTCCTTTCTTTACTGAGCCTGATTTTAGCTACGACTTGGATGCACCTAGACAGAATGTATCCCACCACCTTATAAAGGCTAAGGTCAAATATCTGATAAGCGACCATCAGGTATTAGACATAATAATCGCAGGACAAATCAATGATCGTCAGGAGTATGATGTCAGACGTGGAGGACGGACCGACAGGCCCGCCATGAGCCTTTTGCAACTAAGTCTTAATTCCGAGATCAAATACACTTATAATTTTGATGAGGACTGGACACTTAAGCTCGGTAATCAAACGATTGCTACGGATAACGAGAACATCCCAGAGACGGGTATATTACCGTTGATCCCGGATTATGAATCGTGGCGTTCGGGTCTCTTTACTACCTTGACTAGGCGCAAAGAAAAGGTGAGATACAATGTCGGACTGCGATATGATTACGAATATCAGAATGTGCCGACGATAAGTGGAGATCTTCCAAGAAGGATTATTCGGTATAAGAATAACTTTCTCAATGTTAGTGGTTTGCTGTCTGCTGAGTTTGATCTTGGCAAATCTCATACGATAGGCATTAATAGTGGATATGCAACCCGTAATCCAGCGATAAACGAACTGTATAGCAGCGGTCTGCATCAAGGAGTCAGTGGTATAGAAGAAGGTGATACACGGCTGAATACAGAAAGGGTACTCAAGAACTCCTTAGAATATAAATGGTTACCTAATACGGACTTTTCTATAAGTGCTCTTTTTTATCACCAACACTTTAAGGATTATATATTCCTCAATCCGCAAGACGAATTCAGATTGACTATCCGTGGTGCTTTTCCAGTGTTCAGATATGAGCAGACTGACGCTAATATATACGGTATTGATCTGGCGTCTCAGTTTACCGTGGGCCGTGTTATTTTTGGGGTATTGCGATATAGCTATATCAAAGGACAGGATACCACTAATGACCTGCCCCTAGTTTTTATACCGCCCAACAGCTTTTATGGAAGTCTTACCTATCGCCTTAATAAGTCCTTACCGCTCTCTGACAATATCAATATTGCGGAAACCGAAATAGAGCTTAATAATAGATTGGTTTGGGAACAAACAAATATTGTTGCTGGTCAGGATTTTGCACCGCCACCACCTACTTATAACTTATTAGGCTTTAAAGTCTCCGCTAATCTCATTACGCCAAAGCATAAGATAAGATGCTTTATCAAAGGCGAAAATATCCTTAATGTGAAATATCGAGACTATCTCAATAGGCAAAGATATTTTGCAGATGATATTGGCATCAGTATCACAGGTGGGGTTAATTTTAAGTTTTAGGAATATTCAATGTTACCAATGATTAAGATAGTATGGTGCGTCGTACTAACTCCTACTTCGGATTGATCACTTTTATATTATTCAATTTTTTTAGTAGTGGTCTCACCGTCTTAAGAATTTGCTTTTCCAAAATTTCCATGAGTTTATATTTTGCAAAATTAGGATGTGTAATAAATCCAATAGACCGGACAGGCTTGGGGTTATGAAAAGGATAAAGGTGTTCTTTGTTCACTACCGAACTATTATGTGTGGCTAACCTTGGTAAGAGGGTGATGCCTTTATTTGTATTTACAAGTTCTAGCAATGATAGTATGGAACCACTTTTATAAACTAGATTATTATTTATTCGTTCCTTATTTTTCAGTTGACATATATTTTCTATCTGTAGCGAGAGACAATGGCTCTCTTCTAGTAACCAGAGTCTATTCGCATCTATTTCATTGACCTTGTACGATTTTTTTCTATGCGTTTGATTCACGCTATGCGTATCATAGACCAAAAAATCTTCATGAAACAACGTCTTTTCTATAAGTTCTTCATCGTTTATGGGAAGAGAAAGGATACCTATATCGAGGTCTCTCTGCTTGATGAGATTTATTATTTCGGTGGTTGTAATTTCATGGATTTCAAAATTCACATCTGGGTATTTCAGAATCATTTCATTCAGAAACAAAGGCAGTAGGAAGGGGGCAAGCGTCGGTATGATTCCGATCCGGAATGTACCATGAAAATGTTTAGTTCTTGCCTGTATCTGCTCTTCTAATAATTCATATTCCTTTTTTATTATTTTGAATTGTGGCAATAAGGATATCCCTTCTTTGGTGAGTGCTATGGGCTTGGACTTTCGATCGAATAGTACAATATTAATTTCATTTTCGAGCTTTTTGATCATCGTGCTCAATGTGCTCTGCGTTACATAGCACTTGTCTGCCGCCTTACTGAAATTGCCCGTTTGTTCTAAAGCTATTACGTACTCGATCTGCGTTTTTGATATTGACATTATCAATAGTTATATAGAAAGTATAGTTATTATAAATGTAGGTATTGTTCGACATTTGTGAAAAAATTTCAACAATGGATAGCAATACAGGAGACATAAGTAAATGTCCATTCCATAATGGATCAATGCAGAATCATAAAACTGCAGGTGGAGGAACCACTAACAGAGATTGGTGGCCTAACCAGCTGAAGCTAAATATACTCAAGCAGCACAGCAACAAAACGAATCCGATGGATGAGGATTTCGATTATGTAGCTGCTTTTAAAAGTATAGACTACGAAGGCCTGAAAAAGGATCTCACGGACCTCATGACCGATTCTCAAGAATGGTGGCCTGCAGATTTTGGTCACTATGGTCCATTCTTTATCAGGATGGCATGGCATAGTGCGGGTACGTACAGGACAGGTGATGGACGAGGAGGCGGAGGTACAGGACAGCAGCGCTTTGCTCCTCTCAACAGTTGGCCAGATAATGGTAATCTGGATAAAGCGAGAAGATTGTTATGGCCGATCAAGCAGAAATATGGTAATAAGATATCATGGGCTGATCTTATGATCCTGACGGGTAACGTAGCATTAGAATCTATGGGATTCAAGACCTATGGGTTTGCTGGAGGAAGAGAAGATGTATGGGAGCCAGAGGAGGATGTCTACTGGGGATCAGAGACCGAGTGGGAAGCTGGTGATCTGAGATATACTGGAGATAGAGACTTAGAGAATCCATTGGCTGCCGTACAGATGGGACTCATCTATGTCAACCCTGAAGGCCCAGATGGCAATCCTGACCCTATAGCTGCTGCCAGAGACATTCGTGAGACCTTTGCGCGGATGGCTATGAATGATGAAGAAACAGTCGCCTTGATTGCAGGTGGTCATACCTTTGGAAAGACGCATGGTGCTGGAGACGCTGCTCTGGTAGGTGCAGAGCCAGAAGCTGCTTCTATTGAACTTCAAGGATTAGGCTGGAAAAGTGGTCACGGCTCTGGTATAGCAGGTGATGCGATCACGAGTGGACTAGAAGTAACATGGACACAAAAGCCTACGCAATGGAGCCACCTATTCTTCAAAAATCTTTTTGAAAATGAATGGGAATTGACCAAAAGCCCTGCAGGAGCAAACCAATGGGTTGCTAAAGACAGCGCAGCGGATGTCCCCTTAGCTCATGATTCCAGTGTGATGCAAAAACCGGCTATGCTTACCACGGACTTATCCTTGAGATTTGATCCTGCTTATGAGAAAATATCTCGCCATTTCTACGAAAACCCTGATGCCTTCGAAGAGGCATTCGCCAAGGCATGGTTCAAACTGACACATAGAGACATGGGGCCTAAAGTAAGGTATCATGGTCCTGAAGTCCCAGCAGAGGATCTTATCTGGCAAGATCCACTACCTACAAATACTAATGACCAACTGACGGATGAGGATATCACTAGACTCAAAGAACAAATCCTCAATTCTGGATTATCGGTAGCTCAAATGGTCTCTACAGCCTGGGCTTCAGCGTCTACATACAGAGGTTCTGATATGCGTGGTGGAGCTAATGGAGCAAGAATAAGATTGGCGCCTCAGAAATTTTGGGAAGTCAATAATCCAGAGCAGCTTGCTGCGGTAATATCCACATACGAGGGCATACAAAACAACTTCGACAAGAAAATCTCTATTGCGGACTTGATCGTCCTTGGTGGAAGTGCGGCAATAGAAAAGGCAGCGGGAGATGCTGGCTTTCCATCGAGAGTTCCTTTTTCGCAAGGAAGAGTGGATGCTGTACAAGAACAAACGGATATCACTTCTTTTGGAGTCTTAGAACCTGCGGCTGATGGCTTTAGAAATTATCTGCCTAAAAAATACTCGGTATCTACAGAAAGTCTCTTAGTGGATAGAGCGCAGCTGCTGACGCTGACTGCACCGGAAATGACCGTACTTATCGGTGGCCTCAGAGTACTTGGCGCAAACATTAATGATGCTGAGCATGGGGTCTTTACAGATAAGAAAGGCTTACTGACCAATGATTTCTTTGTCAACCTGCTGGACATGGATACGGCGTGGTCCGCTACGGATCAAGATCGAGAAATATTTGAAGGCAAGTCTCGAAAGACTGGACAAATAAAATGGACAGGAACAAGAGCGGATCTGGTATTTGGATCTAATTCCATACTCCGAGCTATTGCTGAAGTCTATGCGTGCGCGGATTCACAAGAGAAGTTTGTAAAGGACTTTATAAAAGCATGGACAAAGGTGATGAACTTAGATAGGTTTGATATTTAGCACCATTGCACATTAGGGTTTTATATTAGTAGAATATCTAATAATGTAATGTATATAGATCATGAACCCCAAGAAAATATTAATCATCAATGGTCACCCTGACAAAGAAAGTTATAACTATGCTTTGTCAGCGGCATATAGGAAGGGGGTAGAACAGACGGAGGCTATTTTAAAAGAGATTAAGATTAGAGAGTTAAACTTTAATCTTAATCTCCAATATGGTTATAGAAAAAGAACGGAGTTAGAGCCTGATCTTTTGGAGGCGCAGGAATTGATAAAATGGGCGGATCATCTGGTATGGATATATCCCGTATGGTGGGGATCAGTTCCTGCAATCATGAAAGGATTTTTGGATAGGGTATTCTTACCAGGATTTGCTTTTAAAAAGAGAGAAGGTTCTGTCTGGTGGGATAAATACCTAACTGGTAAGTCGACAAGAATAATCTGTACAATGGATCAACCTACGTGGTTCTATCGGTTAATCAATTCTAGCCCAAGTCATCATGCCATGAAAAAACTTACTATGAAATTCGTCGGTGTCAAGAAAGTCAGAATTACTGCCATAGGCCCATTAAGACTGTCTACAGATAAATTTCGCCAAAGGTGGCTTGATAAAGTCGAAAGACTCGGAAGAAAGAATAAATAGAAATTGGTCTTTTCAGAAACATAATTAGCCCTTTCCAGTTTAATGTATTTCTTAACAGTGGACATGTCAGAAATACATATAGACAGGAAAGGGATTAATGAGTTAGATAAGATCAAAAGAATCAATTTAATCAACTCTATCACGGGTATCAAACCTGCTAATCTTATCGGGACTTGCGATAAGAACGGTAATACTAATCTGGCCATTTTTAGTTCAGTTATACATTTAGGAAGTAATCCGCCTTTAGTAGGAATGATATCGCGTCCTGAAGGTGAGGTGGAACGACATACCATAGAAAATATAAAGTCCATTGGCTATTACACGATTAATCATGTGCCTGTAGACAAGATCGAACACGCACATTATACTTCTGCTAAATTTTCAAAGTCTGAAACAGAATTTGAAAAATGTGATTTTAAGGAATATTATGCCGATGGTTTTTCAGCGCCTTTTGTAGCAGAGAGCCCTATTAAGTTTGGATTAGAACTCAAGCAAATAATTCCGATAGAGCTTAATAATACTATTCTTATAATAGGAGAGGTAGCTCATATTATAACCGATGATAATCTTCTTTCCTCCGAATATTATATGGACCTGCAAAGGTCAAAATCAGTGGGTATCTCTGGACTGAATAGTTATTATAGTCTGGAGCGCATTAATTCTTTTCCGTATGCACGGAAAGAAGAGCTTCCTGACCTTAAAACTAATAACTAACCTGAGCGATGAAGAAAGCTCATTTGCCAAGTAAGGTCTGTGTTGTGTGTGGGCGTCCTTTTGCATGGAGAAAAAAATGGGAAAAGGTCTGGACAGAGGTAAAGTATTGTAGTCAAAGATGTCGCAGAAACAAATCTAAGAATGTCATCAGTTAACTTAATCTTTCCTCACCAACTATTTTCGGACAATCCTCTCCTTAGGGAGAAGAGAACCACATTCCTGATAGAAAGTTTTTTGTTTTTTAGACAATACAAGTTTCATAAACAAAAACTTGTTTTCCATAGAGCCTCTATGAAGGCATATCAGAGTTACTTAGAACAGCTAGGACATGAAGTGAGATATGTAGAATCTCATGAAAAAATATCAGATGTAAGGCAACTAATACCATATCTGAAAGATCAAGACGTACGAGAAATACACTATGTAGATGTTACTGATAATTGGTTGGGCCAAAGAATAGAGAGTGGATGTGCGCAATATAAAATAGAACTAACTAAATATGCATCTCCATTATTCTTGAATACAATAGAGGATAATAAATCATTTTTCAGATCAGAAAAGAAGAAGTTTTTCCAAACCAAATTTTATATAGAGCAACGGAATAAGTACAAGCTGTTACTCGATAAGAATGGTAAACCACTAGGCGGAAAGTGGAGTTATGATGCAGATAATAGAAAGAAATATCCGAAAGGGAAAACTCCACCACCCATACAATTTCCTGATCGCAATAAGTACCATGACGAGGCCGTGACTTATGTCAATAAGGAATTTTCTGATCATCCAGGACAAATATCTGATCAGCCATATTATCCGATAGATCATAGCTCATCGGAGGAATGGCTTGACAATTTTCTGTCAGAAAGATTCTTAGAGTTTGGCCCTTACGAAGATGCTATAGTACAATCTCAGAGTATCCTACATCACAGCGTGTTGACCCCTATGCTTAATGTTGGACTGCTGACTCCTGCAGGGATAATCAGAAAGACTATAGATTATAGTGGCTCAACAGAGATTCCTTTAAATTCTGTGGAGGGTTTTGTACGGCAGATTATTGGGTGGAGAGAGTTTATACGGGGCGTATATGAGTGTAAAGGGACCGAAGAAAGGACCAGAAACTTCTGGGGTTTTACCAGAAAAATTCCAAACTCATTTTATAATGGTACGACTGGAATATTTCCCGTGGATCATACTATCAAAAAAGTATTAGCCACTGGTTATTGCCACCATATAGAGCGACTTATGATTTTGGGTAATTTCATGTTATTGTGTGAGTTTGATCCTGATGAGGTCTATAGATGGTTTATGGAGTTATTTATTGATGCGTATGATTGGGTAATGGTGCCTAATGTCTACGGGATGAGTCAGTTTGCCGATGGTGGACTGATGTCTACTAAGCCCTATATCAGTGGCAGCAATTACATTCTCAAAATGAGTGATTACAAAAAAGGTCCTTGGCAAAAGATATGGGATGGATTATTCTGGAGATTCATGCATGTCAATCGAGATTTTTTCTTGAGTAATCCGCGATTAGGTATGCTAGTGCGTATGTATGATAAGATGCCAGTAGAAAAACAACAAGCTCATATAAAGGAAGCTGAGGATTATCTAGGTCAGATTAAATCCTATTAGGCAATTCATTTCCTTTTTAGCTCTTTTATCGCCTTTTTATATTTTTTAGCTTTCTTTTTTTGTTTTTCTATTTGTGCGATGTATGTGTCCTTTTCTTCGGTGGATAGAGACGCAGTTTCTTTTTTTGCTCGCTTTATGAGTTTGTCTTGTTCTTTGATTTTTATGAGTGCGTCTTTCAATTGTAGTTTGAGAGAATCTATTTTGGCATTGAGTGGAGCAGTAATATTTTCTTGAGAACTACTGTTTTCTAGTTGACTTTTTAGATCATTGACTTCTGAGATTAGCTGGTCTGATTCTTTTTTCAGTTTTATATATTTTTCTTTGTCGAGAGGGCTTAGGTTTGTTTTTCCTATGCTGTTGGACATCTCTTGGTTAGACTTTTTTAGCAGACTGATTTCTTTTTCTGCTGAGGTATTTCTTTCTGTGGCTGTGGCTTTGTATTGGTTGTATTCTTTGACTATTTTATTGAGATCATTTTTATCTCGTCGATTGGCATCTTGAAGCTCTAAAAGTTCTCTTCTATTAGCACCGAATAATAATCTGCCAAAAAGCAAACCTACAATGCTCGATCCTAGTATGAAGCCTAGACACTCCCAGCAAATGGCATCCATAATGTAATTTTATTGATAATAAGGAATAGTAGAAGGATCAGCGTTACTATAGATAGTAGATGACGCAAAAATAGATTAATCATGGTCTATAAAGAAGAAAATGCGTCCAACTTTTTGGACACATTTTTCTTTCATAACACCCTTTTTAAATAATTCCGAGTCAAAGATGCTATCATTTTAGGGCATAACTCAAGGGGATAAAATATACATGATTACCACTATACGTTACAAGACCTATACAAGGTACTCGTACTTGCTAGGTAGCCGACATTTATTAGTTGCAGACGTGCTAATTTTATAGAGTGGAAATGGCGAAATAGGGTCTGATCAAGACAAATAGGACCTGTCAGAGGAGGTCAAATGGAGGTATTATGTAACTATTAAGATTCTGTTAAGTAATAAAGATAAACAAGCGCAAAAACATCGGATGTTGACAGATGAGATTATAATGAGGAAGGTTGCTGGCGGTGATATTAAGCAATGTGGAGTGCTGTTCGAGAGATATAATAAGCGCTTATATAACTATTATTTCCGTACCACTTATGATGGTGCGCTTAGTGAGGATTTGACGCAGCAAGCATTCGAGAAGATAATCAAATATAGAAGCAGTTATAAAACCGATAATTCATTCAAGTCCTGGTTATATAAGATTGCTTCTAATGTAATGAATGATCATTTCCGTAAAGAAAAATCCCATAGAAACAGGAATCAACTGTATTCCTCTGGAAAAGAGGATACTGAAGATCCTTATAGCCAGATAGATAAAAAAGAGTCAATCGCTCAGATACATAGAGCACTCGATAAGTTGCCCTGTGATCAGAGAGAAGTAATATGGCTGACACGGTTTGAGCAAATGAAATATGCCGAAGTTGCCGAGATGAAGGGTGTTACCGAGTCAGCAATCAAAGTCAAAGTCCATAGAGCAATAAAACGATTAAAAGCAGAATACTTACAACTAGAAAAGCTATGAGCCCTCTTACTATAGAAGATCAGATTATAGATTATCTCAATGATGAGATGTCCTCGTCAGAAAGAACTGAATTTGAGCTACTGATGCAAAATGATGAAAAACTCAGGTCATCAGTTAGTCAGTATAGTCAAATACTAAAAGAGGTAGATGTAAGTCCTCAGTCCGCGCCATCTGCGGCATTACAAAAAAACTTTGACCGTTTTATAAATTCTTATGCGGCTGGATTAAACGAAGGTCCTCAGATTTCTCAAAGTCCTAAGACTTTTAATCTGATGGGAAGAGGATTTCAGCAGGCAGCCATATTTATAATAATACTCGGAGTCGGTTTACTTATCGGACTTAACATCAAGTCAGGAGAGATTATAGATCAGTACGCCCATCAGCAAGATATAATGATGGATCTATTGAAGGCCAAATCCACTAGTCATAGAGTGCGCGCCGTCAATATGTCGCACCAAATGCAAGATAAAAGTGATGATATAATCAATGTCTTACTCCAGACGGCCAAAGAAGATGAAAGTCCGCATGTAAGGCTGGCGGCGCTCGATGCTCTCAGTCCATATAAAGAGTTGACTAACGTAAAACGAGTGATTATGCATGCGGCTTCTCAGGATGATGATGCATCGGTACAGATTGCGGCGATCCAATTGCTTAAGCAGATGGATCATCAGGATGCCATACAGACATTTGACCACATCATACAGGATAGGAACGCGCTTAATTTCGTCAAGGACGAAGCCTATTCAGGTAAGATACATTTGGTACAAAACACTTATTAGGAAAATATTATTTACAACTATATAAAAGGTTACAATGAAATTATTCTCTACACTCATTTTAATGTTAACCACACTAAATACATTTTACAGCCAGGAATATACTTTTGATCCTATGTCAGATTGGGTCACATTTAAGGATGTCGATAATGTTCTTATCAAAGGATATGATGGCGCAGAAATTATCATAGAAAGCAGCGACTATGATGATGAAGATCATGACGACCGCTCTAAGGGCTTAAAGCTGGTCATCGTAGATGGCAAATCAGATAATACTAATCTAGGACTATCAGTAATCAATGAGCAAGGTCGCGTGATTATTACGCAGGTCAAAAGTTCTTATAACTCCTGTGGCAGTGGCGACGATACGGATTATATTATCAAAATCCCTTCTTCTATGAATGTAAGGTATGAGCATTCCTCTTGGTCTGGTGACGAGCTTTATATAGAAGATATTAGCGGTGAGCTAGATGTTTCCTCTAATTATCATGATGTCTATCTGAGCAATGTTACAGGTCCTATGGCGGTCAAGACTGTCTATGGGACTATTGAGTCAGATTTTGCATCTTTATCTCAGGAGGGATCTATATCTTTGTATTCGGTATATGAGCATGTCGATATAACCATACCGAAAACCTCCTCATCCAATGTCAAACTCTCAACAACTTATGGAAATATCTATAGTGACCTAGAGATAGACGTGGACAAAACCAAGAGTGGTAAAACAGGATGGACAGGGTCTAAGATTATAGGAAAGACAAATAGTGGAGGTGTAGACTTACTCATAACAGCAACCTACGAGAACATATATCTGAGAAGTAAATAATCGAACCGTCTGCTTTAAGAATCTCTATAATCCGATTAGTCTTAGTAATCTACCAGTTCGGCTAATAATTGTTAATTGACTTCATTCTTTAATCTACATTCGAGAAACCAAATTTGATATGAGGGTATCATTTTATACATTTCTATTTTCTATTCTTATTTATCCATTTTGTAACGCTCAGAAGACCCTAGAGGCAAAAAGAGTATCGTCTCTTATAGAAGTAGATGGTCACATCGATGAGGAGGTCTGGAAGGATGCAGAGATCGCCACTGATTTTACCACCACACAGCCAGAATATGGAAAAACTCCAGAGCAAAATACTTGGGTAAGAGTCCTCTATGATGACGAAGCTATCTATGTGTCAGCGCTTATGGAAGAAGTCTCCCGTGATAGTATTATGACCGAATTATCAGAAAGAGATAATGTAGGTAATACTGACTTATTCTCTATTATAATAGATACTTATGGTAATGGAACTGATGGTGTGACATTCGTCGTACAATCGACAGGCGTGCAATATGATGCCCTGAAATCGAATAATGGAGGTGAAGATGATTCTTGGGATGCTGTATGGTTTAGCGGTGTCCAGCTGAGTGATGACGGCTGGACCTGCGAGATGAAAATACCATACTCGGCCCTTCGATTTCCCAAAAAGGAAAGTCAAGAATGGGTTATCAACTTTGCACGCAGACAGACTCGAAAGAATATGATGAGCCTATGGAGTCCTCTGGATCCAGAAGTCAATGGTGTATTTACTCAGAGTGGATTATTAGTAGGTATAAAAGATATAGAACCTCCGATTAGGTTATCATTTTCGCCTTATTTTTCAGCCTACGCGCTACATAATAAGGATGTAAATAGTACACCAGTTAACAATATGGGGTTCAGATATAACGGTGGTATGGATGTCAAATATGGTATCAATGATGCATTCACGCTGGACATGACGCTTATACCTGATTTCGGACAAGTGGAGTCAGACGATAATGTGGTCAATTTATCTCCATTCGAAATCCGATTTGATGAGAAAAGACCATTTTTTACTGAGGGTGTCGAATTATTTAATAAAGCAGGTATATTTTATACCCGAAGAATAGGAGGCGATCCATTAAATTACTGGGCAGTGGAAGATGAAATTGCCGAAAATGAGATGATAGAAAGCAACGAAAGAGTACCTCAACTCTATAATACGACCAAAATATCTGGTCGGAACAAAAAAGGATTGGCCATTGGTTTTCTTAATGCGGTGGAAGCGCCGACTTATGCCACAATCCGTAATACAGAGAATGATGAGGTACGTGAGATTCTGACGCAACCTCTGACTAATTATAATGTCACCGTCTTTGATCAGAATCTGAAAAATAATTCTTCTGTTTCTATTATCAATACGAATGTATTCAGAAAGGGACGTGAGTTTTATGATGCCAATGTGACTGGAATAGAGTTCGATATAAAGGATAAAAAACAAAACTACTCCATCTACGGAGAGGGTGCTGTGAGCGTGCAGTCCTTCGCAGAAGCGGACAATAATGTCGGCCACAAAATGGAATTAGAGTTTGCCAAAATATCTGGTAAGATCAATTACTGGATAGGATACTCAGAAGAGAGTCCAGATTATAATCCTAATGATCTAGGATTCCTCAGAGCACCAAATGAAAGAAATTTTGGTTTTGGCGGTACTTATAGAATCTTTGAGCCATTTGGGCAATTCAATAGAGCCAATTTCTGGTTTAACTATAATTATAACAGAGTTATAGATCCTGATGCATTCACGGGTATGTTTTTTAATACGGGCTTCTGGATGCAGTCTAAGGGTTTTTGGAACTTTAACATGTGGGCTAATTTTTCTCCTGATAGATACGATTATTTTGAGCCGCGCACCCCAGGGCGTTATCTTAAGAATCCAACATTTTATAACGCGGGTATATGGGTAGGAACGGATAATAGGAAAAAACTCCGCCTTAGCCTCTTTGTATTTGCTTATAACTTAGAGGAAGAGGGTAGATGGGGATATGAAATAGGACTCAATCCTAGATATAGATTTAATGATAGGCTTTCTGTTTATTTGGATTCAGAGTATGGTATACAGTATGATGATACTGGCTGGGTAGATTTTGGAGCTAATGATGAGATAATAATGGGTCAAAGAGATCGCCTCAGTATTGAAAATTTAATGGGTTTTGAGTATAAGTTTAATCATTTGATGACTTTGGATACACGTATTAGGCATTATTGGGATCGAGCGCTTTATCAGACTTTTCATGCCTTAGAAGAGGATGGAACCCTTGCGGATTTTGACTATGATAGAAACAGAGATTATGAGTTTAACTTTTTCACGATAGACATGAATTTCAGATGGAGATTTGCTCCAGGGAGTGACTTATTTCTCAATTGGAAAAATAGTATTGCTGGTGGACATGACAGAGAAATGATCGATAT
The DNA here is from genome assembly GCA_020628095.1 of Saprospiraceae bacterium. Lineage (GTDB taxonomy): Bacteria > Bacteroidota > Bacteroidia > Chitinophagales > Saprospiraceae > RFSX01. The sequence goes on along the minus strand of JAHDFP010000031.1, from coordinate 9,241 downwards.
CGGAGATATAGGTTATTTCGATAGTTTCGGAAATTTTGATAACTACTTTCAGAATAATAGCTTATCCCTAAGAGTGGTTTATTTCTTAGATTATCTCAATCTTAAAAAACTGATGTAGACGTTAAAAGTCGATGTCCCCCTATTTAAGAATATAAATAACCCTGATGCTCCCGCCTTGGGAAAATCAGAGTTATTTTGGGACTAATGTAAGGTGTCGTAGTCAGGCTAGTGAATTCGTCATTATGCGAAATCGAAAAATATTGCATGATTTCTAAATTGTAAAGAATACTAGCTTGAAATTGGATGAACGCGTTAATTGAATTTATATACGCGTCTGTAATTCACTAATTTTTGTTCAATTCCTTTATTTTCTTAACAAAGGAGGACTTTCTGCGGTAAGCAATGGGCAGTTCTTCTCCGCCCTCTACTATAACCACGCCTGACCTTCCAGGGGTATATTCTATAACTTTTCTCAGAGCAACAATATAGGACTGATGTATTCTATAAAAATCAGATGTCGGCAGTACGACACTATAATATTGCATCGACTTAGAAGTTAGTATTTTTTTATTTTCGATCAGGTTGAATGTGACATAACCTACATCAGAACTCAAGTAAATTATATCATCAAAATCGATGACGACGCTCCTGTTGTTTTGATTAATCAGAAGTTGATTAATATCACTTTTTCGTACGTTATGTTTGAGGAAGTTCTGCGAAACTGTATTTGATTCCTTGGACAATTCGTCATATCTGCTCAAGGCTTTTCTAATTTCTTCTATACTTATAGGTTTGAGTATGTAGTCAAGTGCTGCACATTTGATGGCTTTGATGGCATAATGTTCATAGCCTGTAACAAAAATGACCTTGAAGTCTGGATTTTCAAAGACATCAAGTATATCGAATCCCGTCCCCCCTGTTATTTCGACATCTAAAAAGATAAGATCGGGTTCGACTTTTTTGATAAGCTCTATTGCTTTTTCCACGGATTGCGCGGTTCCTATAACATCTATGTTTTCACAATAGTTTGTCAGTATTGATTGTAGAAGTTCTTGACTGTGCAATTCATCTTCTATGATCACAGTTCTGATCATGATTCTAATTTAATGGGTAATTCTATAATAACTCTATATCCAACGCCTTTTTGAGGCTTGTTTTCTATATTGATTTTTGCTCTGTTTCCAAACTCTGATTTATTAAGTAATTCTATCCTGTTTTTTACAATGTCCTCGCCGATAGACTTATGTTCTTCGTTTAACCTAATGACAGAAGTATCGTCTATACCTCTTCCGTTATCCTTAACAACTAATTTTAACAAATCAGCACCCTTTTTATCTATGTTAATCTCTAAGATACCATTTGCTTCTAAATGTTTAAAGCCATGTTTGATACTATTTTCTACAATGGGTTGTAATAGCAGTGAAGGAATCATGACCTCGTCCGTTAGTATGTCAGAATCGATATTAATCTTATAAGTGAACCTATCGGGAAATCTCATCATCTCTAACTCGATATAGTTCTTGAGAAAATCGATCTCCTTATCTAACGAAATAAAGTCCAATTTTGTGTATTGCAAGCTATTTCTTAATAATTTGGATAGTTTGGTAACGTAATAGTTGGCACTGACGGGATCATTCTTGAAAATGAAATTCTGTATGGAATTAAGTGCATTGAAGACGAAATGAGGGTTGATTTGGTTTCTTAGTGCGTCTAATTCCGCCACCTGCATTTTAAGTTTTGCTTCGTTGAGTTCTCGTTTTTTTGCTTCCTCTAATTTGATTCGTCGTCTTTGGAAAAGTATAACAAGATAAGCACATAGTAACGTTAGTAACGCGAGTAGCACTTTGAAAAGAAATGTCTCGTTAAATCTTGGGTCAACTACAAAGGTCATATTGCTGCAGTCCGTATTCCATTCTCCACATGTATTTTTGGAGGTAACTTCAAAGGTGTAGTCGCCATAGGAGAGATCAGAGTAACTTATTGTTTTAGAATTGGTTTCGACCCAATTGGAAGCTTCTTCTTCATTGTCTTTTACAAGACGATATTTGTATCCATTATTGTCGAGATTATTATTAGCGGCATTATTGAATTCTATTATAATATCGTTTCTCTTGCTTCTTAGATCAGGCAGACTATTTTGATTAGCCTTTGTTTCGTCTATAATAATATTAGATATATAAGTCTTGCTAGAACTGCATGGATAATCCATCAAAGCTGGATCAAAATAGCAGATACCTTCATTAGTAACCGCCCATAGGTAGTTATTCCATAATTCTATAGCATGTATGTAGTTAGAGTTAATGCCATGACTTTCATTAAGATTTTTAATTTCCACAGGACTATTAGGTACATCATTAGGGTCAATAATAATTCTATCTATGCCTTTATTTCCTCCTACCCATATCGTAGAGTCATTTTCTAGGATAATATCATGTAAGAGATTACTTTTTAGGCCATCGTTTGTGGTTATATTGATAATGCTTTCGTCATTTATATAATAGATACCGTTACCGATACTTGATAACCAGATATTATTTTTACTGTCAAATTTAATGTCACTGATTCTTCCCAGAGATTTGTTATTATATTTTATTTCTATTGGTGTGTCGTAATTGTAGTTTTTAATAATGTATAGTCCGTCCAAGGAGTAAAACCAGATTGTTTCATTTCTATCTTGTATGTAATTAGTTACTTTGGTTATTGCTTCTTTGGTTAATGATTTGTGCCACGCATCAAAAAAGGTTGTGTCTTTTAGATTCCTATCAAGAACACGCATTCCGGATCTGCTGAAATATAATATCTCACCATTATCAAGTAATAGATTCTTTAAGCCGAGAACTTTTCCAAGTGGATTTTTAATATAATTGAATTTAAGAGAATGCTCGCTGTCACTTATTTGTAGATATTCTCCGATATTTAACTCGTTTGGATTTATGGATGGATTAAAGTTTTTAACTTGAACACTTTGGTTATCTAGATCAATGAAATGAGAATACTTATTCAGATCCTTGTCCAGATACATAATCATACTCTTGTTACTGCCAAAAAGTAAATGATTTGTCATTCTTTTGACGGAAACGTAGTTTCGGTTTTCGAGTTCTTTTACATTGGCAGTCTCTAACTTTTTAATAGAAAAGTTTGGTATCAGAAATATTCCGTTTTGGTTCGTACTTATCCAATAATTAGAGTTTAAGTCTTCCTTGATACTTGAGATTCGATAATCACCAAAGTACTTTGTAGGTTTTTGTTCGAGTATTCCTTCTTTGAAATAATAGACACCTGCAGAAGTACATACCCAAAGATTTTTTGACTTGTCCAGATATAGATTTTCTATTGATACATCAAAAGTATATTCGCTTGTAATATTGTATTGCTCATCCTTTGTTATTACCGAAAAAGGTGTTTTGTAGAGATACTTTTTTTCGTTGTTAGTATTAATAATAAGAGGGAGTTCTTCGATGAGAACATTAGAACGAAGCGTCAGAGATCTTAATGCGAAATGTACTTTTTGTTCTTTAATAAGGTGATAGCTAGAATCAGTAATTTTAAAATTATTGCCCATTTTCACAGGAATTCTTTCTATGATAGGTTCATGATTATCTATTGATATTATTTGAATAGCACTCTTATTGTGAAAAGGAGAAAAGGTGAACTTGGAATCCGATGTTTGTCTTATCTCACTAATAAAATAGCCCTCATACTCTACCACATAATTCTTTATAACATCATTGTACTCATACTCGTGAAACGCACCATTTTCGTAGTAAGATATAGCGGAACTAAATCCATTAAACCACATGCGATTATTACTATCCTTAAAGATTTCGAAATTGGTGTTGTCGGCTAATCCGTCGTCAGTAGTATATATTTTAAAACCATTACCATCGTATACAGCGACACCTCTATCCGTTGTTATCCATATTCTGTTAAGCGAATCGACCTCCAGGTCATATACTTCATCACTGGGTAAGCCATCTTGTACTCTGAAGTTTTTATAATTAATGCTCTGTCCGTATACACTTGGTAATTGGAGTAAAAATGAAATCACAAATATTATATTGCGATATTTCATCCGATATGATTGTTAATTAGGATAGCTTATATGTTTTTATACTGTAATATATATCATCTTTTATGGTTAGCATATTACTACCAGTAAAGAATACAGCCCGTTTTTTGATAGACTGCTTAGACTCTATTGCTAATCAGACAATGGCTGAGTGGGAGTGCATCGCAATAGATGATAATTCCACAGATGAGTCGTCTGCCATATTAGAACAGTATTCTCGGATGGATTCAAGATTTAGGGTTTATCGAAATGTTGGTCAAGGAATTATAAGTGCGCTTAGGATGGCTTTGGGAAAGTCGCAGGGTGCATTTATCACACGTATGGACTCTGATGATATAATGTCTGAGGATAAGTTGGAGTCTATGATGTCTGTTATTACTGGTAGAGGAGAAATTGCAGTTGGATTAGTGAAGTATTTTCCAGAGGATTATGTCCAGGGCGGTTATAAGAAGTATGCTAAATGGCTCAACGAGCTGACCCTATCAGAAAATAATTTTGAAGAAGTATATAAGGAATGCGTTATCCCATCTCCTTGCTGGATGATGCGTAGAGAAGATCTCGATTTATGTGGAGCATTTGATAATGATGTCTATCCTGAGGACTATGATCTTTGCCATAGGATGAGAAGAGCTGGCTATAAGGTAAAGGGAGTGAACAAAATAATACATTACTGGCGCGATTATCCGACTAGAACCTCACGGACGGATTTGCATTATGCGGATAATAGATTCTTAGATCTAAAGGTTCATTATTTTGTAGAAGTGGATTATGTGGCTAGTGATAGTCTTATTTTATGGGGTGCTGGGAAGAAGGGAAAAGAAATTAGCAAGCGATTGATAGAGAGAAACATACCTTTTACTTGGGTGTGCAACAATGCCAAGAAGATAGGTAAAAGTATATATGGTAGGATGATGTACGATAGCGAAGAGATTAATCCAAATGCACCATTACAAGTTATAATTGCCGTTGCCAACGAGGATGAACAAAACGAAATCAAGCAAAGAATATGCACCTTTCCTAAAAGTAAGGCCTACTGGTTCTGTTAGACCATTTTATTTCTTTTCTGCTCTTTCCTTGAGTTTGACCATCGTCTGGTAAGGTCCTTTGGTGGTAAAAAGATTAATTATCCAATGAGGGAGGTTGCCTCCAGGATCGGCAGAGAGGAAGTACTCCACTGACGTATTATTTTCATCTAAAGGTGTTAGATCAAATGATGACAAAAATTGCGTGATGCGCTGATAGGAATCGTCTATAGGAATGAGGCCATCTTTAGCTATGGATCTTATAAAGGTGCTTCCGTCGCTTTTGTTTTCGCGTAAGTAATCCACGACAACATCTCTATCCTTAGTGGGGAAGGGCATATCGATGATCTGGTAGTGGTAATAATGTGTTGCGTTATTGTCCTTGTGCGGGATCAACTCTGATTTTTTAGTGCCGTACATCCATTGTGTATGATGAGGGATGTCTTCTAATATTTGCACTATTCTATTAACCGGAGCCTTGATCTGGGTAATGATTTTTACCTCCTCCAGTGGTTTGTTCTCTACTTTTTGAGTATATACCTTGATGCCGTTTTTTTCTTTGACAAGTTCCCAGTTTGCTTGACTTATGATGTCGCCTGAGATAAGCAGGGCAACAAGACAACAATATATACGCATATCTGATCGCTTATATTTATGTCAAATGTAAACCGAAGCCGACTTATAAGTTCTTAATAAAATCAAAAAAAAGCCAGCAGATTTTCTCTACTGGCCCGTTGACTTTACACCCTTAATATTCTATCTCTTGTTAGTCAATTGGTTTTAATAATTATGGTTATTGATTATTCTTTGATTTTTAGGTCAGAAAAAACAATATCTGATTGCCCTTCCAGTATGAATCCTATTTTGTAGTCTCCATTATCAAAAAGAGTTTTACAGATCTGTAGCTTATTGGAAGTTACAGGTAACTGATATTGCATCTTCCCATTGTTATCAAATATTTGAACAATAGAAATCACTTCTGCCGTCTGTATCTTTAATGAATTCCCATTGATATCGAAGGACATCTTCTGGAAAAAATGTTCGTCTACTTTTTGGTCTATTCTCAATTCTATTTTTTTGGTAGAGAATATAAGATTTGATTTTTTATTGATTTCTGTCGCAGATAATGCTGTTGTTATGCAAAGTGCGAGGATTAAGTTTAAAATTGTTTTCATGGCTTTAACACGTTTGATATAAGGACAGGAAAATGGCCAGCCCCCACTACGTTTAATTTTTTTTATTCGGGCAAAAACGTCTACATAGACACTACATACATAAGAATGGGTTCTTATTCTGAAGGATAGCCGACATTTGAGATTTAGAGGGATGAAAAAAGGTGACTGAAAAAAGTGACCTCAGGACTAATATTATGTCTCAATGTTCTTTCAGATTTCTATTTAGCTTGATCGGGATGCAGAAATTGCTCTGTAAAGTTTTCTTTTCTCTTGCCTTTGGAGAATGATTTGGCGTTAAATTCCTTTGATTTTCCTTTTGGAACTGATAGGCTTTGCCAGTTATGAGAGAGTCCCCTGCCTATCATAACTATTTGTCCTACGTGATATGCATAATGGCCAAGTTGTCTCTGTACAGCCTCTATAATATGGTGACCTTTGTTTCTGATATAGACCAACTTATTAAAATCGGCTTCTTCTATGCTTTCTAAGGCTGCAAATAATACCTGCCATCCTTCTTCCCATTTTTCTATTACTTCTTCTTTGGTATTTAGGTAAAGTTCAAATTCTTGATCTCTGTCTCTCCAGGTCTTTTCGCCATCAGAAGTCTTGAAGTCCGTCCATCTGGATTTCATATTCCCATATAGATGCTGTACGATGACGGCTATGCTATTACCAGCCTCATCAGGGATCACGAAAAAGTCTTCTTCCCTGACCTGAGCGAAAGTCTTATCACCAAGAGATTTGTAGTACTTAAAAAGGTCTATGGAATTACTGATAAATAGTTCTTTCATTTTTTATTCATTAGTTTCTTTACAGGTATACTATCTAGCCTTACTATAAGTCTTTATATATTCATTGTAATATATGTCCAATATTGTATTTATTCAGGGTAGTGCTCGGCCTCTAGGAAATACTCACAGACTTCTGGAGTATCTAAGATCAAAGACAGGTGGTGATATTATAGATCTATTAGATTATAGAATCGGTGAATTTGACTACGATTTCAATAATAGAGATGACGATTTTCTAGAGTTGATAAGACATATAATTGCTCAATATGATCTGATTGTGTTTGCTTCTCCTGTCTATTGGTACACTATGAGTGGTATAATGAAAACTTTCTTCGATAGAATATCTGATTTACTTTATATCGAGAAGGATACTGGCAGAGCCTTAAGAGGCAAGGGTATGGCTGTGCTCAGTTGCTCTAATGGTGCCGATATACACTCAGATTTTTATACGCCTTTTATCCGTAGTGCGGAGTATTTGGGTATGGAGTATGTCGGTGGAGTGCACGGATGGCTTGATGAGGATGGGACAATTCCCATTCTAGCAAAGAATAGATTAGATGACCTGTCAGATGTATTAATTAATAGATAAAAATTAAATTTACTTCTCAACAGATAATTATAGTGAGATCGAAGAGCATTGTTGTGACTATTCTATTGCTTCCTTGGTTTCTTAATGCTCAGATAGGCGGTGTTGCTGGTACTAAAATCAACGCAATCAATCATAAGGCTATAGAAACAGGGAAAGCAGAGTTCGAACCTAATTATGGCATCACATGGACTAAGTCGACGTGGGATGATGAAGGCAATACCTTAGACTTCTTTGGTTCGCCAGATAGTATCTTGGTAGAAGGCAGTATGAGTCTTAGAATGGCTTATGCCCTAGATGATAGATGGGAAGTGGGGGCTTTTATAGCTAATGAATTTAGTAATTGGTCCTTTAAATATGCCTTACTAACAGAGGAAAAGCTAGGAGTCGGGTTGCAAGCTGGGCTTAATATGCCTTATGGCATTCAGACTATTGATAAAAATAATAAGTCAGCGGATCAGCTTAGTACTTATATAATGGGTGTTTCTGGTACCTACGAGTTTTCAGAATCTTTTTCTGTAGATGCCAATCTGCAATGGCAAAATTATTTTGACAAAGCGGCAGAAGCTCCTAATTCTGATGTTTTCATGTATGTAGATGCTGGTAAGTACCTAGGAGATAGCAAGGTTTTACTTATGGCTTCTATATCTTATCAGTATAGCAACTTTGACATTTTGGACCAAAATAAGTTCACTTTTTATCCAGGTATCGCTTTTGAGATGAAGGATAACTTTTTCATAGTACTCAATGGTGCTTTTGATCTGACTGGAAAGAATATCGAAAAGACTTCTGGTTTTGCGGCGGCATGGACCATTACCTTATAGTCTAGCCTAACCTGAACCTTTTGAGTTGCCCCTGTGTAAAAGTCCATTCTGGCGTTACAATCTCATCACTTTTATCTTCTATAGTATACCAAGGACTTAGATCACGGTCATTGGGGTTGATTACAATCTGTGTCTCTTGTGCTGGCATATAACTTTGTGCTAAGAGGAATGCTTTCAGTCCAGTGGCTTTATCTACAGATATATCCATGACGATCATGGCATGGCCTGGGAATCCTCCTTTTATAAATACATCGCCTATTTTCATACTAGCTATATCTGCTGGAATTAGTTCTTTTTCTAGTGATGCCGTGCCTGCATACATAAATATTAATTCCATATAATCCCAAAAGTCCTGATAACTATTAGAGGCTTGCTGCACATCTTTCCAGGAAGTCTTATTTCCCTTGACTAGTATGCGCTGTCCTTGCATCCACTTATCATAGTCTATGCGGTGTCCGTTGGTTAGATTAAAATGAATCTTATCATACTCCTGACGCTTCCAATGGTATTCTGCTTTAAGTCTCATTACGGCATCTGCGCATTGGTGTAAGTCTTTATCACCTATCTCAAGATCTAGGACTGCCGTATATACGGAACTGCCTTCCTTCAGGTCGCCATTGTAATAATGTGCTTTATGACCGTATGGCTTGAGTGGAATATGTCTTAGATAATCAGCGAATGATCCATCCTCCACTTTTATTCTCTTATAGTTGTCAGGCGGACTTATTCTTTCATACAGCGTGCGACCTTTTTTATTGTTGTTAGAATCGGTGG
>JAHDFP010000030.1 GCA_020628095.1 Saprospiraceae bacterium | reverse complement strand
TAAGGAATTGGTGCAATTCATTAAATTTGTAGAAAGAATACTGTGCCTAACAATACAGGCTGTTGACAAACTATCGACACATACTTAGGATACGTTAGAGGTATTTAGTATCTTAAGGAATGCAAGGAAAGAAGAAATTTCGCCCTAAGCTATTCGCAGATTTCCGTATAGATCAATTTGCTCCTGAACTAATTTTTTATAAGATTCTTTAGAACCACTCAATTTAAAATGGCTTAATAATTAGCATTGGTCCTACGGCTTCTCCACCCTTTCCCGTTCCACAAAATCCAACGACACAGAATTAATACAATATCTAAGTCCAGTAGGCTGAGGACCATCATCAAAGACGTGTCCTAGGTGTCCGTCACATCGGGCACAGTGGACTTCTTTACGTGCATAACCGATGACGTAATCGATATCCAGTTCTATATTATCGGCTTGGATAGGCTCATAGTAGCTTGGCCACCCTGTACCTGATTTGAATTTAGTCTTAGAGTCGAATAGTGGTAAGGCACAGCCACGACAAGTATAGACGCCATCTTCTTTATGATCCCAGAGGTCACCTGTAAAGGCTCTTTCAGTACCCGCCTTACGCAGTACTTTATATTCCAGAGCATTGAGCTCTTGTTTCCATTCGTCATCAGATTTTATAATCTTTTCGTACTTGCTATGATTAGTGTCCTGTGCTTGCAACGAGGGATTTTTAGTAGTACAAGACAAAAAGAAAAGGATAGATGTCACGGTCAGGATAAATTTCATATTAGATATCTACTATTATAAATTTATGAATCTTCTACTTCACCTCGCAGCCTAGCGTCTTGCTTCTTTGCCAATTGGATGATGGTAAACATCAAGTTGACAATACTTAGCAGAACTAAATAGGTGAAAGTAAAAACAATATACAACCATCTGAAAGAACCCGCTTCGTCTATAGGAACACCTGATAGATAATGTGCCGACACACCACCTAGACCTGCGATAGCTATAAAACTGATGATACTATAAAGAAAGTATTTGCCTTTATCAGGATAAGAAAAACTTAAGACACTGCTGAAGACTACAAATATCAACAAACTGATGAAAGCGGCTTCCCAATAGACTATCGGTCCCTCTCCTATCAATCCCGCAGACACCACCCCAAAGCTCAACAAACAAAATATCAATACGGCCAAGGCCAGCTTGAAGGGATGTATCGCTTTAGAGAATAAAGAATTGGTTTCCATCTGATGGTTTGTACACTTAGTTAAATGTAAAAAGGTCGTAAATGTTTAGCGGACAATTTCGCCATAGAGATCATAAGCCTCGGCATTGGTTATCTTGACCTGCGCGAAATCACCAACACGGACATAATCTGCTGCTTGGACCAGCACTTCGTTATCTACCTCTGGAGAATCTGACTCTGTCCTTCCGACGAAGTACTCTCCCTCCTTTCTATCGAAAAGCACTTTGTAGGTCTTTCCTATTTTACTAAGGTTTTTCTTAAAAGAGATATTCTCCTGTACCTCCATTAGCCGAGCTGATCTTTCGTTTTTGAGGTCATCTGAGATATTGTCTTCCATATCATAAGCAGATGTGCCCTCCTCATGAGAATAATTGAATACCCCCAGCCTATCGAACTGCATGCGCTCTACATAATCACATAATTGCTGAAAGTCATCGTCCGATTCTCCCGGAAAACCAACTAACATCGTCGTCCTCATGGCAATGTCTCGTATAATAGATCGTATGTCTCTGATAAGAGCAATCTGTTCCTCTTGAGTTATCTGGCGTTTCATAGACTTGAGGACATTATCTGCGGCATGTTGTAAGGGCATATCCAGATAATTACAGATTTTCTGCTCCTGAGACATCACCTCTATGATCTCCATAGGGAATTTGCTGGGATACGCATAATGCAATCTTATCCACTCTATGCCGTCCACCTTACAAAGGGCTTTGAGTAACCGAGGTAAGGCCCGCTCTTTATAGATATCCAGTCCGTAATAGGTCAGTTCTTGGGCGATGAGTATGAGTTCTTTGACTCCGTTTCTGGCCAGATTACTGGCTTGTTTGACCAAGGTTTCTATAGGCTGTGAGATGTGCTTACCTCTCATAAGCGGTATCGCACAGAAAGAACAGGTCCGATTACAGCCCTCGGAGATCTTGAGATAAGCAAAGTGCTGTGGTGTCGTGGTCCATCGCTCACCGATAAGCTCATGCTTGTAGTCTGCATTGAGCTTATGTAATAAGCCTGGGAGCTCTAAGGTGCCGAAATAAGCATCCACCTGCGGGATTTCTATTTCCAGATCGGCCTTATATCGTTCTGATAAGCAACCTGTTACGTAGAGTTTTTCGAGTTTGCCCGCGTCTTTGAGGGCAGCACCTTCCAGTATGGTGTCTATAGATTCTTGCTTAGCCCTATCTATAAATCCACAAGTATTAATAATCAATACATTGCTGTCGTCCGAGTGCGTATCATGCTCCACATTGTACTCATTAGCTTGTAACTGTGTGATGAGATTCTCAGAATCGACCAGATTCTTAGAGCACCCCAACGTGATGACGCTGACTTTATTTTTATTTTTTTTCGTTTTCATGCAGATCGTAAAGATAATTAGCTTAAAATCATAATCTGAATCAAAAGGGAGACGTTATTACTTCATACCCAAGATTATGAGAAACATATTTTGCACTTTTATACTTATTGGCAGTCTATCTATATCTCTTTCAGGACAATTTGGCGTTACGGCAAGATACCAACTGAATGACTCCAAAGACTGGAACAAAGCCTTTGATAATGTAGAAGATGTCTTATCTACCAGTATAGAATACGGGGTCAACTACTGGCTGAGACTCAAAAACAAGCGCGTAGAGTTTTTACCTGAGCTTACCTATGCCCCGACCTCGGCTTTCTATGATAATGTCAATAATGCCATTGGTCTCAATAGTGCAAAACGGACCTCTTTTGGATTAGGGGTCAATACACACATATATCCTCTGGATTTTAGTGGGGATTGCAACTGCCCCACCTTCTCTAAGGATGGAAATCTCCTAAGTAAAGGTTTTCATTGGATTGTAAATACTGGTCTAGTTATGCATAATGTAGAAACGATGCATTATGCGCCTGTACAAACACCTGCCGAAGATCTATCTAAAGAAATAAATGGTCAGGTGACCTTTCGTTTTGGTATCGGAGCAGGACTAGACATTGGGATCAATGAGCTGATGACTCTCACACCTCACGCCACCTATGGCAGAAATATTCCTGTCAAAGCCTCAACCATAGAACTCGTAGAGGCCGTAGTAGAAGAAGGTCCTGAGATACAAAGTGCTTTAGATCAGTTCAGTATAGGACTCAGGCTGACGCTACGACCTGATTATCTCAAGACTAAAAGAGGGTTATATCGTCGTAGATAGATGTTCTTTATTGATATTATAAAAAATAGACACAGATAGTCCTCATCTGAAGGTTATTAGCTAGTCGCTATAAGTAATAGAGATATGGATTTTTATAGCTTTGCATCCATCAAATGAACCGGAATAAAAGCGTCATATTTTATCTTGTCGATGGTGCACGCCCTGACATACTCAATAAGCTGATCGACCAAGGCAAACTACCGAATATCAAAAAATATCTCGTCGATCAAGGGTCTTACACACGGGGGACAACCTGTTTCCCTTCTACGACAGGTCCCGCTTATTTGCCCTTCTTATGTGGTTCTTTTCCTGGAGATCATGACATTACAGGTATCCGTTGGTTTGACAAAGAGGAGTTTTCTCAAGGGCGATGGCGACGTAATGCCATGCGCAGTTACTGCGGCTACGAAGCCAAATACTTCAATGATGACATGAATCCCGATTATCCGTCTCTTTTTGAGACGTATGAGAAAGGACTGAATGTCTATAATATGATTACCAAAGGTGTCGCCGAAGAAAACAACCTGACCAAAAAAGGTAAATCAAAACTCTACACGCGCGCTCATTTCAAAAAAATACATCACCCTGTCGATGAGCTTGGTCATGAGAAGTTGATGGCTGGATTGGATCGGGATTATGATTTTATATTCGCTGTCTTTCCGAGTGTAGACTGGGACTCACATTATCATCATTACGATCATCCAGAGACTGAGAAAGCCTACGCCATCGCCGATAGAAGTCTAGGTGAGGTCGTGGAGAAGCTAAAGGCGCAAAACAAATACCAGGATACGATGATCGTCATGGCCAGCGATCATGGTCTGACATCGACCGAGGTGCATTTTGATGTCGCCAGCTTTTTCAGAAAGCAAGGATATCGCACACTCGCCTACCCGACTATATTTACGCTATTTCCTCAGGTGGCAGTTTTCATATCAGGTAATTCTTTTGCCAGTGTATCTTTTTTAGATCATAGAGGACTGTATCACAAAGAAGCGCTATACCAGAAACATGGCAAAGCGCTCGATGCATTTGTCAGTAATCCTGCTATTGATTTTATTCTTGTGAGATCAGACAAGCAAAGTGTCTCTATCATCAATAGCGAAGGCGAAGGACTGATAGAGATGAAAGATAATAAGGTAAAATATTCAGCGCAGACAGCTAACCCCTTGGGGATACCTGATACTAATAATTACTTGGATCATAAAGAGGCCTTTGATTATTGTTATGAAAGTGACTATCCTGATGGTCTGGTACAAATTGCGCAACTTTTCAGCAGCAAAAGGTCTGGTGATGTCGTCGTCAGTGCCAATATCGGATATGATCTAAGAGACTTCTGGGAAATACCAGAACATCTTGGCTCACATGGCTCTCTGCACAAAGATCACCTCTACGTACCCATCCTGATAAACAAACCAGAGCTCCTTCCACAGCCGATCCGTACGACGGAGGTGTACCATATAATAAGAAACTATCTCGACTCCTGATGTCTGATGACCAAGATCAACAATTAGAGCAAAAAGACATTTTTAATCCTCGGGTTATAAAAAAAGGCATCATGTACTTTATGGTCATTTCCATAACGACAATGACCGCCATATTCCTTTATACTAACACTGGTAAGACCTTAGAGATATGGAGCAAAATAGACCTGAAATATATTCTGTTAGCGCTAGTCATTACAGCCTTGGATATACTAATAGGTGGCTGGCGTAATCATATTTTTGTAAGAGAGCTTTATCCAGGCGCGTCACAATGGATCGCTTTCAAAGCTAATCTGGCTAATGTATTTATGGGAGCGGTCACACCTTCTCAGTCGGGCGGTGGTATCGCACAATTATACATCTTCTATAAAAATGGTGTCAAATTAGCTGATGGTGTTACTATCAGTTTTGTCAACTGGATATCTACCTTGCTTTTCTTGCCTTTATCAGGTCTGATTGCATATAACATTATCAGCGACAATATACCGAGTGGATTCATAACGCATCTTGCCAAATTTGGATTTAGTGTATTCACAACCTTATTTGTCGTAGTCATTGTGGCTTTGATTTTTCCCGCAGCCATCGGTTGGCTTGTCAAAAAACTGTCTTACGTCTTAGGTTCTATTAATAATAAATGGAAAGAAAAACTTATCAAATTTGGCGATAAGGCCAGCGAGTCGATGGTCGATTATCGTAACAAATGTACTGGACTACTCAGGAGGAAACCTTATCTCATGGTCCTCAGCTTTTTGATTACAGTCATCTTGTATCTCAATAAGTATTTGTTAGGATATGTGATTATCTGTGCATTCGGTGTAGAGGCAGACTTCTGGGTCATTGTCGCCATCCAAGCCATCGTCTATTTGCTTTTGTATTTTGCTCCCAGTCCAGGTGGCAGTGGCATAGCAGAGATAAGCATCACGGGGCTGATGGCTGGCATCCTTAGCGAAGATTACCTCGCCTCATTTACGTTATTGCAACGCAGTTTTCTTGTATTTATACCAGCCATGATCGGTGCCATTGTTGTGCTCAAAGAAATAAACAAAAAAACTAATCAGACGCTGCCAGTGCTCTCATCTGATGCGTAATTGCCCACAGAGATATTCCAGCGCATACGGACACGTTAAAAGAATGCTTAGTCCCATATTGCTCTATCTCTATTGACTCGTCGGCAAGAGCTATGGCCTCATCTGAGACACCCTCTACTTCGTTACCGTAGACTAATACAAGGTGCTTATCCTTGTAAGCCCTAATGTCAAAGTTGCCCAGCTTCACAGAATGATCGGTTTGCTCTATCGCCATAATATGATAAATGCTTTTGTCCAGAGTCTCAAGGTATTCATGACAGTGCTTATGATACTCCCAGAAGACCGTTTCTGTCGCACCTATGGCTGCTTTGTTGATTTCTTTATGTGGTGGTCTTGCAGTAATACCACATAAGACTATTTTGGATATGGCCAGTGCATCTGATGTCCTGAAAAACGCCCCAACGTTGTGCGCGGATCTGATGTTATCGAGTACAACAGTGACGGGCAGTTTGTTTATAGATTTGTAAGCACTGACAGATAGTCTATTGAGCTCGTCCAGCTTAAGTTTTCTCATCGGACAACTTGTATTTCAGAGCTGCTTTGACGAAGGCAACGAAAATCGGATGCGGCTTTTCTACGGTAGACTTTAGTTCTGGATGGAACTGTACACCGACAAAAAACGGATGGTCTTTGACCTCTATAATCTCTACAAGATCACTTTCTGGGTTGATGCCAGAGAACACCATCCCTTTCTCACGCAATCTATCCTGATACGCATTATTGAACTCAAAGCGATGTCGATGCCTTTCATTGACTTCTATGCGACCGTAGACCTTGTGTATAAGTGAGCCTTTGGACAACTTACACTTATATGATCCCAAGCGCATCGTCCCTCCCATATCGGTGATATTCTTTTGGTCGGGAAGTAAATGTATCAGAGGGTGCGAGGTTTTTGGTTTGACCTCAGTAGAGGCCGCTCCCTTCATCTTACAGACATTGCGAGCAAACTCGACTACGGCGCATTGCATACCCAGACATATCCCGAAGAAAGGCTTGTTCTTTTCTCTAGCATATTTTATTGCTGCTATCTTACCCTGTATACCGCGTTCTCCAAACCCAGGTGCCACCAGTATCCCATGCAAATCTCCCAGATAGGGATCTAAGTCATCAGACTCCAACATCTGCGCATGGATAGGTACAACCTGCACTCGACATTCGTTTTGCGCACCAGAATGGACGAATGCCTCATAGATGGACTTGTAAGCATCAGGTAACTCATTGTACTTGCCTATAAGTCCTATTTTGACCTCTTCCGATGGATTTTTGAGTCTCCATAGAAAATCTTTCCACGCCACCAGCTCTGGTGTTGTCCCGCTGGTCTTGAGTTTCAGTTTTTTAAGTACACGCGCATCAAGTTTTTCTTTAAGCATGAGCAAAGGCACATCGTAGATCGTATCCGCATCTATGGCTTCTATCACCGACTTATAATCTACATTGCAGAATAGTGAAATTTTGTTTTTCAGTTCTTTAGTTAGCTTCTTTTCTGTTCTACAGACCAATATATCTGGCTGGATACCCGCCTGCAATAATTGCTTGACGGCGTGCTGAGTGGGTTTAGTCTTGAGTTCTTTGGCTGCGCTGAGATATGGTATGAGGGTGAGATGGACACAGACACAATTTTCCTTACCCAACTCTCTTCTCATCTGACGAAAAGCCTCCAGATACGGCAACGACTCTATATCACCTACCGTACCCCCTATCTCCGTGATTACAATATCAAAATCATGCTTCTCTGCTAAGAGTTTGATTCTGCGCTTGATCTCATCTGTTATATGCGGGATTACCTGAACTGTCTTACCGAGATATGCGCCCTCACGCTCTTTTTCTATGACCGTCTGATAGATGCGTCCAGTCGTCACATTATTATCCTGCGATGTCGGCGTACTAAGGAATCTCTCATAATGACCCAAATCCAAATCGGTCTCCGCCCCATCATCAGTGACATAGCATTCGCCATGCTCGTAGGGATTAAGCGTGCCTGGATCTACATTGATATAAGGATCAAATTTTTGGATAGTCACCTTGAATTTTCTTTCCTGAAGGAGCTTGGCCAGAGAAGCCGATATAATTCCCTTACCCAAGGAAGAAGTGACACCGCCCGTAACGAAAATATACTTTGTCATGGATTATCAGATTAAGTCATTACGGGATGTAAAGCTACACAATATATATGAGGACTACATGAAGGATATGGAGTTATGCTAAAAATATACCGAGAGGCCCAAGCGAAAGTAAGAACATATAGTGTAAGAAGAGAAATACAGTCTACTGTATAGGGAATATCTGGACATTCACACCACCGAATATACCCAAGCCATTTTCTATATTGGATTCTATATTGACAGGGATGGTATTGCTGGTGTTGACTCGTTGTTGTTGGTTAGAGAGGTCTACAGACTTTAGGTAATCAAATAACTCTGCCGATACCGTCATGATCTTGAGGGCATATTCGATGTGTTCTTCTTCGCAAGAATCGTCTTCTAAGATTATGTCCTCTATCTTTCTATTATCGTTGTCATTTTCTATTTCTTCTTTAGTCAAGACTATAGAGGTGGTAAACTTGTTGTTATCATCAAATTCTGAGTCTCTATCCGATACAAATGAGGTCGCATTTAGATTTTTGGACTCAAAATCTGTCTGATTAGTATAAGACTCTATAGTCTCATAATCTTCTATACCTGGTGCGGCGATTACTGAAGAATCTCTGGTTTGGCCCGAATCATCAACTGTACCATTTTCAGTATCGTCAGACCCGTTATCCGATTGCCCTAAGTTATCACCTACTTTGTCCTCGTCTGCCTCATGGCATCCGACCACTCTTTTGACCACTTCGTAGATATAAAAGTTTTCTTCATTAGGGTTATCCAATATCTCTAGGTCAATAGAGAAACTGCTGAAACTTCCATCTTTGTAGTCCGTTTCTACCTTTACGTTGGCGTCCAGATTATGAGGTATCTGTGTGGTTGCCCATAACCTTTCCTTTCCAATATCCACATATAAGACATACTCCTGACCTTCTGCTGGTTTGTTATCCGCTACATATTGACCATCTCCATTGTAACTCAGGTGAGAATATATATTAGATGATACATTGTGCATCGTGACTCTGGCGTTTTCTATATGCTGAAAATCTGCATCATCAAACACCGACTTAGTCCAATGAAGATCAACGTTAAATCCAGAATCTGTGGAAAGTATAGAATTAACCACTGGCTCTCGCTCAAAGTCAGAATAGTCATAATCTACCTCTGTCTCACAAGAGACGAATAACAGGAGGCTTAATATGACGTAGAAAGGTTTCATTTGATCCTTTAAATTACGTCATTTTGCTGTAAAATCAAATTAACGGTCTTTCTACCACTGATATTTGATGTGGAATCTGGGAAATCTTGGGTATAAAGAGAGCTGCTTGAGGGCAGGCACCGACTCATTAGGATCTTCTTCTATGTAGAGATAATAAGGGTTATATCTATTGAGAATATTATAGATACCTAGGCGACCGCTTATCTGATGACCATTAGACAAAGACTTGGTAAAACCATAATCTAGATCAAGATGACTGAAAAAAGGGGTGCGCTCGTTATTGCGACTTTTGGCTGAGACCACTTCTCCGCCGTCAGGGCTCATCTGGACCTGATTAGCCAGTGTAAAGGTATTACCAGAGGCATAAGCAAAATTAACAGCCACGTGACTACTCTTACTGAGACGATAGAGAGATCTGATATGCAGATTATGCGGTCTATCAAACTTATAGGTAAAAGACGCCCCGTCATCTATATTATCAAATTCTCTAAATGATCGGCTATAAGCATAACTCATATCCACATCCATTTTACCCACTTGTGTTTTGTAATAGACTTCCATCCCCAAAGCACGACCACTGCCCGTAGATACTCTCTCTTCCCAGCTACGGTTATCTGTCTCTATATTAAACTTATCTCTGTCTACGACATAAGAATATATAATATCGAACGGATTGTCATACTCTATCAGATTACTAAGACTCCGATAATAAAAGGCCACGCCGCCATGATGATACCCACTTCTATAATCCATACTCAAAGAAAAGGAAGAAGACACCTGCGGTCTGACAACCGACGTCGAGGGCACCCAAAGGTCCGATGCGAGACCAGGTCCAGGATTGGATAAGAGATGTATAAATTGATTCATCCGATCATAACCTAAGGTGATACGTAGACTATCGGTGAAGTAGGACAGACTTATTCTTGGATTGATACTCGTATAGTTATTCTCTTCGTTGAGGAATAGATTGGCTCTTATGCCCGTGGTAAGTAAGAGGTTTTCTGATAGATAGGATTGGTCCTCGATGTATATGCCTGACTCTATGGTGCTATATAGACTATCTACGATCGGTATGGTCTGTACTTCTTCGTAGAATATATCTTCTTCTATGATCTGTGCCTGATTCTGATGCCATATTGCATTGATACCAAAACTGATTTTCCCCTTGTTCTTTTTATAATATTCTAAGTGAGGAGAGAATACATAATCGCGTATGTCAGTCTTAGATAGAATGGCAAACTCCTCAACGATAGTCCCTTGACCGACGGCAGGGAACTCGATCCGATAAGACCCTTGAGATTGGTAATTATAGTGGGAGTAGCCCAGGTTGGCATTCAGGAAAAATCTACGGCCCAGGGCAGAAGATATTCCCATAGAATGTACCCGATTACCCCACTCCACATTATTGAAATCTTGGACATTGATATTAAGCTCTGATGGGTTGACTCGCAGAGATATATTATCATGCCCCACATAAGAACTAAGAGAAATCGTCGTCGATGGCGAAGGGGTATAAGACATCTTGCCGTAGAGATCATAATACAGCAGATCAGGCTCTACCAGACTCAGGTTATTTTCCAGCAACCTATTCACTACAGGACCGAACAGGCTATATTTTCCATTAAGATTGAATGTAAGTTTCTCAGATAACGGTCCGTCCACATGCGCTTGTATTCCTTCTATACCCAGACTGAGGGATTTCTGTATTTTTTTTGTGTTGCCTGACTTTAGTTTGACATCGACGACGCTGGATAGTTTGCCATCATACTGAGCTGGAAAAGATGAGTCATAGAAATTGATACTCTTGATGGCATCGGTGAGGAATATAGAGGACAGACCGCCCAGATGACTAGCTTCGTAGATCGGGATATTATCTATCAGTAGCATATTCTGATCGTGTGCTCCTCCGCGCACGCTGAGTCCATTCTGGCCTTCAGCACCTATAGAAACAGAAGGCTTAGTACGCAGATAAGAAAACAAATCTCCTGTACCGCCCAGGTTATAAGCATCTCGGACCTCAGAGGGGTCTTCTTGCGACTTGGGACTCAAGTAGCTTTTGGCGATGGGTGTATCCTTGATGGTAATATCTATGAGAATGTTGTCTGTGTATAATTCGACCAGTAAGGCACTGGGATTTACATTGGCAAGGTTGATGGTTTTGTTTTGATAACCGATATAGCTGAGCTGTAGTTGTCTGCTATTTTTGGGTACACTTATATGGAATAAGCCCTGGTCATTAGTGGCGACCAGATTATTGGCTTCTCCTCTTATAATCACCTGCGGTAGACGCTCTCCTGACAAAGAATCCACCACTGCTCCACTCACTCTATAGGTGTCATCGTCTGTGATGATGATCTTGCTGAGGCGTCTGTCGATGTGTGTATTATAGGGATAGTGCTGATCTATGAGATCCATCAGGTCATCGAGTGATATTTCAGATTTGGGAAGATAGATAAGCTGGTCAGCAGCTAAGATGTTAGGATTATAGCTAAACGAAAATGAGGTGGTACTCTCGACAATCCTTATGAGAGATTCTAACTTGATCTGAGGCTCTGAGAAACTAAGGGACTGTGCAGACAGAGAACTTCCAGCACTTATCAAAAGCAGGAGATATACAACGCGACATATTATAATATGACCGCGTCGCATACTAGTTACATTTCAGACTTTCTATCTGGATATTGCGGTTATCAGGAGTGTATACATATTGCATATCAAAGACTGTCTTAAGCTCCGCCAGTACATCCTCTATACGCTCATCGGAGAACTTAGATCTTAATCGGCACTGGGCCATTTTGACACCTTCTTTCTTATCAAAGGTGACATCATAATGCCTCGATATATCTTGCAACACCTTGCTCAGTGGTGTATTATCAAAAACCAAATTTCTGGTCTTCCAACTTATAAGATTCTGGCTTTTGTTTTTGAGCTTGACATAGGAGCCATTGACTAATTTAACACGCTGTCCTTTAGGTACTTCGATAACTCTATCCAGTACGTGTAACTCCACCATACCTGAGTACACCGCCAGATCAAAATCTTCTTCGACATTGATCACATTAAAACTTGTACCTATAACTTTTATATGTCTATCGCCTCCCAAATCGATTATAAATGGAATAGCCTCTTTATGTTCTACATCAAAGTATGCCTCACCGGCCAATGCGACCTTACGCTCCTCCCCTTGGAAATCTGTTACTTCTCTTAAGGATGACTGCTCATTGATCCATACCTTAGAATCATCCCGCAGTACGATATGCTCTATCTTATCATCCGTGCGATAGTCTTTGAGTCGGTTTTCGTTATAATTATCAAATGCGACATAAGCGATAACAGCCAATAACAAAAGACCAGCTATAAGAGCGTATCTCCAGTAAGACCCAGACGGGCTCTCTAGTTGCGGCTCTACCTTACTCCAGGCGCTTTCGCTATCGTAATCCGTGTAGGGGAGATTTACCTCACTGTCTCCTCTTCTTATATCTTCTAGTATCGCGATATTATCCTCTGATTCTTTTTTCCAAGACTCTAAGATGGCATACTCCTCCTTAGTGGCTTCGTTGTTTAGAACTTTCAGAATAATCTTATTTAAATCCATCTATCGCTGCGGTGTTTTATATTATGTCCTCTGTACTTTTTCTCTCAGTATTTTGATTGCTTTGAGCATGTGATTTTCTACCGTTTTGACAGAAATATTCTGGCTCTGTGCAATTTCGTCGTAAGTTAAACCATTAAATCGGTGCATGCTGAACACTTCTCTGCATTTAGGCGGTAAATGTCGCAATGACTTCTTGAGCCTATCTATTTTGATATATATGTCCAGCATTTTGGCGTTTTCGTCGTCTGATGCCGACAATAGGCTTTGCTGAGCAATGGCATTCTCATAGGTCTTTTGGCTTCTCAGATATTCGATAGCCTTGTTATGGGAGGCTTTGTAGAGATAACTCTTGATGGATTCCTGGAGGTCGATATCCTCTCTTGAGGACCAGAGCCTGAGGAAGACATCTTGTACGAGGTCTTCGGACTGACTTTCGTCAAAAATTTTACTATTGACATAATTGCAAAGAGGATTATAATACTCCAGAAACACTTGCTTAAACTCCTCTTTATCTTTGAATATCAATAGTTAATAGCTAATTTTTCGATTCTAAATTATGCAATATTCCCCTTACGGGAAAACGGATTGTGACAACTGCATCGCTTGCCCAAAGGCTTCCATATCTAACTTGGTCTCATCTTCGAAATAAGAAATCAAATTCTCCATCGGCATATTACCCGTCAGATCATCTTTAGCCATCGGACAACCACCATACCCTTTGATCGCCCCATCAAATCTTTTACAGCCATTCTTGTAAGCCGCTTCTACTTTGGGTAGCCAATTATCCTTACGCGTATGCAGATGCGCCCCAAACTCGACATCTGGATAAGGCGGAATCAGATTATGAAACAAATAGGATATAGAATCCGGCGTCGCCACACCTATCGTATCAGAGAGGGCGATGTATTTTATATTCATCGAGGCAAGCTGATCTACCCATTTCTGACAGATATCCACATTCCACACATCCCCATACGGATTGCCAAAGCCCATCGAGACGTAAATGACTAATTGCTTGTTATGCTTGAGACATTTGGCTTGTATATCCGAGACTCTATTGAGCGATTCTTCTATGGTGGCATTAGTGTTACGTAGCTGGAAAGTCTCTGATATAGAGAAGGGGTAGCCCAGATAGGTAATTTCGTCATATTGGACCGCATCATTAGCTCCGCGCAGATTGGCGACTATAGCCAGCAACTTAGTTGATGTCTCTGACAAATCTAATCCAGCCAGCACAGCCGCCGTATCCTTCATCTGAGGAATGGCCTTAGGCGAAACAAAACTGCCAAAATCAATGGTATCAAAACCCACTCTCAGCAATGTATTAATATACTCGACCTTCTTCTCTGTGGGAATAAACTCATGTATGCCTTGCATGGCATCACGAGGACACTCTATAAGTTTCAGTTCTGGATTAGGTTTCACTATTACAAAGCTAATTGGATATAGCTAAGTAGCCAAAAGATGGATTGATTAAAAATAAGAAATAAGACTTCTCTAATATGCTCTTACAACCTATAACCCAAAACCACACTCGACTGCCACAAGGTCGGTCTCATTTCCTGAGAGGGATCATTAGTCCAGTTAGCACTAGAAAAAGTCGCATTGATACCTAAACCGATAAACATCTTGGACCCCAGTCTCCTATTAACATGAAGAGACGCCATAGGGTCTAATGATCCACTATGATCTAAATAATCCACAGACTCTAGCTCAAAGACATCCTCTAAAGAATCCATACCCGCCGCGCTATTAAACTTACCTTGGGCATCCAGGATCAGATTATACCTGACCCCGACTCCTGCGCTGAGCCTGTATTTCCCTGTAGTCAGATTCCTACTAATGGCTAGGGGAATAGAGACACTCCGATATTTGTTATAGTGGATGAGGTTTCTCTTAGTCATCGTCACGAGCTTACCTTCTCTGAGGAATTGTAGCACCTCTCCCGTATAAATATTTCTGCCTGGAACAGTCCTTACATAGGAGCCATCTGTATCCCACTGGTTTTGGTAATCAAATCGACTCACATAATCCTGCACCGAAATCCCCGCGGTCACGGACCAATTATCATTAAGGTTATAAATAATCGAAGCCGTCGCTCCATAATTAATCTGACCTGTATGTGAGATGGACTTCCTGTCTGTATTTATAGAATTGATCTGGGGTTGGATATAATTCATATCTGCGGAAAGGGTTAAGGCTATACCACTTCCGACCTCGGCAGGCTGGGGACTTAGTGCAATTGTACCGAGGGTTAGATAATCAGTAAAATCATACCCTGCACCGATGACTGAGATATTATTTCTTTCGATTCTGGCTACTTGGTTTATTAGATTGTTGTTAGCAGAATCTAGCGTTTTCTCAGCTCTCTTATTTTCATTATTCACATCGGTTCGTGAGCCTTTCCGTTCATTATCTGAGGCATGATAAGATTTAGCATTAATGGATGTTATTGCTTTTGAATAAAGACTTTCATTGGCTATATCACTTAGGGATTGTTTGGTATCGGTTTCCGTATCCGTGTAAGAGATGACGCTCTTGGATTCATTATAGTCTTTGACATACTCTGAGTAGTTAAATACATAAGTGGATTCTGTGGCATCAGATTCACTTATCTGATTATGCTTATAATCAGCCACACCCTGATCTCTGGAGATCGCATTTGATACTTGGGCTGGTCCATCTTTATCATTAATCTGTCGATACCATATCGCACACAGCAATATACCTGCTACCAATAAAAAGGGAATGAGAAAAACAATAATTCTATTGTCTGAGTCCTCATCTTCTTCGGTCCGCGCGTCTAACTGTTGTAATCTCGATTGTATATTATTCTCGACATTATTCCACTTAAGATAGTCTGGTAGGTCTTCTTCCTGCCTGAGCAACTTATTGAGATGATCGTTCTTAGCCATAGAAATATGTGTTTGCTTTTTGGACTAAATTATTTCTTATCCATCGCAGCGATCTGGATAGTTGAGATCGCGAAGTTTCCTTTGTGATATTGAGCATGTCGCTTATTTCTGTGTGATTGTATCCTTCTATTATATTAAGTAAGAATATCGCCCTGTAACCTGTCGGCATCTCTTGTAATAGGTTTTCGATTTCTTCTCTGGACATTTCTTCTATCGATTCCTCGTTATACCCGAGTTCCTCATGTGCACCCTCTATGGGAACAAACAGCTTGAGCTTGCCTCTACTTCTTAGTAAAGATATGCTCTGGTTGACCGTTATTTTCGCTATCCAAGACTTGAACGATCCCCTATTAGGATCAAATCGCTCTATAGAATGAAAAATATTAGCGAAGGATTCTTGCATGGCATCTTTTCTCAGATGCTCGTCATATATGTATGATTTTATAATGCTATATACATAAGGAGCGCACGCCTCGTAGGTCTCCCTCAAGGCTGTGCGCTCTCTTGTTATACATCTATTTATCGTTTCTACACTTATCATGTGATGATATCCGTCACTCGATGTGCTTATTGGCAGTCTTCTAGGATAGCAAAAATATCCTCTAAATTATTAACCGTACTGACGCTCTGATCTGATATCAGCGTGACATCTATCGGATACACCAGACTCTCTATATCTAAACCAAACTCTGCGGAAGATATAAGATTTATCAGGTCTTCATCCGAGTCTATGGCTATGGTCTGGTCATCACTATCAGTGTACTCTATAGGATAATTAATGTCATAGCAATTAGGTATCCCAGGCCCTTGTACTTCCGTGCCAGATATCAGAATAAGCAATTCGAAAAAGCCGTCTGATCCTACATCCCACCAGTAGTCACAGTGCTCTGAGATAAGCGCATTGAGCTCATCTATATCATTGAGGACATAAGATGTTCCATCCTCGTCTAATACCGTAATCGGATAAGAAAAATCTGATATGGTCCCGATGAGCATAAGGTCACAGTACTCTTCGTGATTTTCTACTGTCACGACCGTCCCATCACTCAGTACCACATCCAATGGAAATACTAACTGAAAGCAAGCCAAATCCGCATTATCCCAAGAAAAATCCAGAGAGTCAGAAAAATCAATATCATTACAATCAATCAGTACATCAAATAAAACTTCCTGATCCGTGATCTCCACAAGCTCACCATCTTCGTCTATGAGAGAAAACGGAAAAACAAAGAAGTAAAAATCCGAATACAAGGCATCCACAAACTCGTCTTCGTCACCAACGGTGATCTGTGATTCGTCAACTTTTTCTAGAGTAATAGGATATGATAACTCATAACAAGAGGTCTCGTCACTGATAAGGTAGGCAGGGAATCGTGTCTCCTCATCAAAGTCCTCAAAATCCGGCCAGCACTCTATAAATAACTCACCCAATTCTTCCGAGTTATCAACAGTCACCTCCTGGTCTAAGTCATGCCTGACATTAAGCGGATAGACAAAATCGACAATGACCTCGACCTCTGATAGATTCTCAAAATCTGATGGGCCACTTATAGATATATTATTTCCATCTATATCGACTAACTGGAAAGGATATAATATCGTCAGACACTCCAGCTCCAATCCGTCATCAGATCCACCACCACTTCTGCCGACGAGTGGATTGACATCTACTAATTCGCCTTCAGGATCAGTGATCTCAGTTTCTTCTGTTATATCTATATCGTCTACATTGTCTCTATCACAAGACACGAACATAAGACTCAAGAATAGAAAGCTGATTAATAATTTCATCGTATTCATACTAAGTATATTTTATTTTAAATAAGCTATTTAATTATTGCTGTCACTACATTATTAGCACCGCAAGGTCAAAACGTTGCATGGGTCTAAAATTTTTATTTATAAAATAGTGAGGCGCACTTATCAATCGTAGGTATAGCTTATAAACCAAAGCCATAAAACGATGTTTGTATATATATTATTTTTATGGCATGAAACGTCTATGACGAGTGCTCATTATGACAGAGAAGGAAGGTCATTATATACCAAAATCTGACTATCATCTTAGAGGAAATAATCTAACTTATGAACAAAAGAAATGTTTTTACGCTGATTGGATTTACGCTATTCCTTATAGGATTTATGTCCATAGTACTGACTCTGGTGGGGATGAATTATTCGTTTCTCTCATGGATAGAAAGTCTACCCGCGCCATTTGGTTTCGTGACTAAGTTGGTCTTGATGTTTGGTGGGATGATTATGCTCTACATCTCTAAGACTTACGAACCCCTCAACGAAAAAGAGGTCTCTTAGAATAAATCTAAAAGACCTCCGAAATTGAACAGGAAATTATTCCTTTATAACTTCTTACTTCTTGAATCCGCCTTTGACCGTTTTGACGATAACAGAGGCCACCTTATAAGGATCTGCATTGGATGCTGGTCTTCTGTCCTCTAACCATCCTTTCCACTTATTCTCTACCGCCGCGATCGGTATTCTGATAGAGGCACCACGATCAGATACACCATAAGAAAACTTATTGATAGACTGTGTCTCGTGCTTACCTGTCAGACGCTTTTCGTTGTCCGCACCGTAGACGGCTATGGCTTCTTTGATGGCCGCCTTAGGACGGAACATCTCACAGATATCCTCGAATACTTTTTTGCTACCGCCTTTTCTCAGTTTAGTGTTAGAGAAATTAGCGTGCATCCCTGATCCATTCCAGTCTCCCTCTACAGGCTTAGGATGTAGATTAATTCTTACGCCATATTCTTCTCCGACACGCTCCATGATATATCTTGCTATCCATACTTGGTCACCAGCTTCTTTTGCTCCTTTAGCGAATATTTGGTACTCCCACTGCCCTTTCATCACTTCTGCATTGATACCCTCTATATTGATATTAGCCTCTAGGCAAAGGTCTAAGTGTCTTTCTGCTATTTCTCTTCCGACAGCATATTCCGCACCGACTGAGCAGTAGTATGGACCCTGTGGAGGTGGGTAGTAACCACTCGCTGGAAAACCAAGCGGCGTATGATGATCCAAATCCCAGAAAGTATACTCTTGCTCAAATCCAAACCAAAAATCATTATCGTCATCATCTATGGTTGCTCTACCATTAGATGCATGAGGCGTGCCGTCAGGATTAAGCACCTCACACATAACCAGTAGTCCATTAGTCCTTGCTGGATCTTCGAAGACTCTCACTGGCTTAAGTAGGCAATCAGAAGAACCACCAGGTGCCTGATTAGTACTTGATCCATCGAATGACCATACAGGAAGGTCACTTGGTTTGCCTTTGTATTTCTTAGCGTCTATGACTTTGGTCTTACTGCGCATCATCTGCGTTGGCTCGCAGCCATCCAACCAGATGTATTCACATTTTAATTTACTCATTGTATAGGTTGTTTTGTATTATTTGAGGCGAATGTATATTAGGTTTTCTGATCCTAAAAATTTATTTAATTTCAAACTCTAATGTCCAAATAATCGTATACACCCATACCCTACTGAATATCAACATTTTATAAAATATATTAGTGTTATGCCCAATAGCAATATTTATAATTTATTTCAACTTATAAAAAGTATGAATGCCTCAGAAAAGAGGCACTTCAAGCTCTATGCTGGTCGGCTAAGCAGCAACAAAAACGTGCTCTTCCTTAAGCTCTTTGACCTTATAGATAAGACACCACAGATAGACGACCTCATCCCCTCCATCAAAAAACTAAAACTAAGCAACCAACAACTCACCAACCTCAAAAGAAGCCTCTATGAGCAAATACTCAAAAGCCTCAGACTGGTCACTAGCAATCGCAATGACTACCTACAGATCAGAAACCAAATAGACTACGCTCACATACTCTATGACAAGGGACTGAATCATCAGACACTACAATTACTAGAAAAACTCAAAAACACAATAGACCACAACCTCTACCCTCACCTACTCAATGAGATCATAGAGTTCGTCAAGAGAATAGAGTCCAGACACATCACCAGAAGCCGTAGCCAAACCAATAAAATGGAAGACCTGCTGACTCTCTCAGATGGCATCACGGACTCCATGCAGCAAGAACAATACTTGCTCAATCTAAGTCTCAAAATGCAAGGCCTCTATATAGAAACAGGATTCGCCAGACACGAAAAAGACAAATTGCTATACAAAGCATTCTTTGACTCCAGCATAACGCAAGAGCGTCAGGCAACCACCATGTATAGCATAATCTACTGGCACCAGTGCCATGTATGGTATAACTATGCCACGATGGATTTTGACCAATGTTACAGGCATGCTTTGCTATGGGTCTCGGCATTAGAAAATCAGAAAACCATACGAGACATCGATCTCTACCTCAAAGGACTACATTATACCCTCACCTCTTTGTATCATACCAGAAAACCAGAGCTGTACCACGAAACATTCAAGTCACTACAAAAATTTCGTAACGAATATATCGACACCTATAACTCCAGAAACAAAATGCTGGATCTCATCTATTTCTATAATGCACAGCTCAATTATTACATCATACAAAACAAATACACCAGGCTCAACGCAACAGTCCATGCGATAGAAGAAGAACTTAATATATATGATAACAAAATAGATGTCCACCGCAGTCATATCTTATTCTACAAGATAGCCGTCGCCTACTCCTATACGGGCCAATACGAAAAATCACTCGACTACCTCAACCGTATCTTATCAGACAACCCCTTACATCTCCGAAAACAACTAAAACCATACACCAAATTACTAAGCACCCTCTGCCACTACCGGCTCAATAATTTCCAATATGTCAGCAACCAAATAGAGTCCCTGCGAACAGAGTATAGCAGTACAGAACAATCTAACAAGACCACCGACCTCATATTCCAATATCTCAAAAAAGGCACCAAAGCCATGAACTTCGGCATAGACGACGATACCAGAAAAGCCATTGACCGCCTCCAAAAACTCAAAGACACCTCCTACCAAAGAGTTAGTTTTTTATACTATGATTATCTTGATTGGTTTGTCAGTGTGCTGGGTAATACGACCGTGGAGCGAGTGCGTGTGGTGGGGTGAAGTGTAACATGATTCAATTGCAAGTATTTCACCATATTTCTATCTGCTTTATTGATGCCATTGTTTTCCTATATCCGCGCATCTTAAACCTGTCTCCTGACGTTAAGTCAGGCCGCGAAAACACTGGGATTTAAACCTGATCTTCAAACTTATTATTGCAATTATTTAGCTTTTAATAAGGTAGTATAAACCATATAGTAACCCAAAAACCAATATTATAATTAGGTATCCTGCGATCTTGCCAATTATATAATCAAATAGTTTGTATTTAGACATTCTATGATAAGTTTAATTGAAAACGGTCCACTGCATCACCTTTAGTACTAATTATGGCTAAACGTTCATATTCATCTCGTAACAAATCTACGAGCGCAAACCATATCTAATCTAATTGCTATTAATAAACTGAATAGAGTCTATTCATCCAATAAGACCATGTTAAATTAACTAACTTACTCTTCGGTGCATCACAACTGCTAAACATTTTACCTTGCACTAGTACTAATTCACCTTAACTATAATCTTTCCCTTGGCTCCTTTAGATACCATATACTCCTACGCTATTTTAATTTGATTGAGTTTTCTTCATTTTCGATTTTCAGACAAAGGAGGAAGACTATAATAGTTTCCAGTGTGAAAATTACGTAATACACCTCCTTGAAATCACAATCAATACCCCTAAAATTTAATAATAATATTAAGTTTGCGGTCAAAATAACATTATGGGAGAAATCGGAAAATTTGACACAGATTCTACGGCGCTACATACGCGTGTAAAGGCACATGATAAGTATGGTAAAAGAGAACTCAATGATTGGATTTTTTCTCGGTTTAGCCTAGAAAACAAGCCCCGTGTATTAGATATAGGCTGTGGTTTTGGCAAGCAATCCCTGGCCTTACTCAAGGAAGGATGTGAGGTCGTGGCCGTCGATGCGAGTGATGCATCCATAGATGCGCTCAATCATAGTGCTGAGGCAGCTGGACTTTCTTCTGGTCTGCAAGCGATATGCAGCAAATTTGATGATATGACCTTGCCAGAGGGGACATTTGATTTTGCAGTGAGCAGTTACGCTTTTTACTATAGTCAAGATAGAACGAAGGTGCTAACACAGATCTATGACAGACTCAAAAATGGGGGTGCCTTTTTCATCTGCGGTCCAGCCTACAGAAATAATCAGGGCATGAAGGATTTTCTCAAAAAAGCGGGCGTAGTATTTGGCGAGGGTTCAGCACCATTTATGGAAGATGAAGGACCAGAGCTATTTCAGAAAGTCTTTGGTAATGTAGAGAAATCATATTTTGAAAATGAGGTCATATTCCCGAGTGCCGAGGAAGTATGGAATTATTGGTCCAGTCACAACATGTTCGACGCGACTATCGAGGATAAGTTCAAAGAGAATCTGGCAGCTCATTTTGCAAGTGCAACTGAGTTTTCCACGACTAAGGTAGCTGTAGGATTGTATTCTATAAAATAGTCTCACGGTCGAGACAAAGAATACAGAGACTTAGTCACCAGAATAAACACACATTATAACGGGTCAGATATTCTGCCCGTTCTTATCCAGCGTTTCTACCATTATTGTTTTTTAAAAGTAACTTGCTTTGACATAGAGGACGGTAACGATCAAAAACGTCAGCAGAAATGCGGAATAAGCAATCTCCAGTTGCATATAGTTTTTTGATATACTCTTGCTCATAAAATAGTTGAACCTTGTCAGGTTTCCTATCTGTAGATTTTGGCTTTTTAGCACTTTTTTCATCGACAACTCGTATTCATCAAAGTCAGGAACCTCAAAAAGCATAAAGTTGTTTTCTTCTAGGTGTGGATACTTCTTCTTTATTGTTTTATTGAAGACATTATACATAGTGTAACTGAAAGGTTTCGCTGCCAAGAGCGCAAACATCAATGAAACAGAAAGACCGATTATAAGTATTTGTATAATTCGGTCATTGATCGCTGCGTTACCCTCAAAATAACTTTCAAACACGATCAACGCAGAAATTATAGCCGTGTTAACTCTGATGAGTATAGCCGCCTTTTTGTCAGCAATAGAAATCGAGTTCATGATGAGTCTATTCTGATTTTTCAGATAGACTCCAAAGGACTTCTTCGGTTCTTTTTTAGTATCATAAATTTCGTAGTCCGATTTTTTGTTGTCACCTATCTTTTCCAAGTTTTTGCTATCTGCCTGATCCATTTCCAGTTTTTAATTTTATCTACTCGACAATGTAAGATAATATTAAGAACATAACCGATATTTTCAAAATAACCAACCAGTACCACTTTAAACCTGCCTGTGGTAAGTCAAGCAGCGAAAGCAACAGGATCTAAGCCTGAAAGCATCTTATGCGAATACATATTCTTGGTTGACTTATAAACAGAGTTTAAGTTGAGATGCTTCTTTAGTATTTAGTAGAAGGTATGATCGACGCGAAGTTCGGCGCGGGAATCACTTCATCTATACGGAAGATAACAAACATCTTAGGACGAAACTATTTCTTTCCTTGCATTCCTTAAGGCACAAATTCAGATTAACGAATCCTAAGTTTGGAATGATTGTTTGTCAAGAGCCTCTATTGTTAATGTTCCTGATTTGCTATTTTCAGATTCCAACAATTACCATTATTGGTCGTAATTAGTTTTAAGTTATACAGGTATTTCATAATTTCTTTAAGTTCAACTATTTTATTGTCTGAATATTCATTTAAGCATTGGATATAAGTTAGTTCTCCTTTATTGTCTGTTGCAAATTTGAAATTCCAATTTTGGGATATTTCTTTATTAAATTTTTCTGGCATCTCTATTTGCTCAATTGGATTCTTTCCAGTTATAGTTATCGCAAGATTATTTACGAACTTTCTTTTGGTATAAGCAGTATCATAACATTCAGCTTCCATTACTTCCGAATTGTAGAATTGATCTCTTAGTCCCGACATACATCTTACCAAGTTGTTACGTAAAGATGTTTGGTAGAATTTTTCAAAATGCTTATTTGAAGCATCCATGGATTCATAATGAAAAGTATCTATTGCAACAGTCATTAATTGAAGTGATTCCAATTGCACCCTTGTTTCTATATTTAGATAAACACTTTCTATTTCACTTTTTCCAGTTTGTTCAAATTCTTTGCACGCATACTTAATCTTCACTATCATTGAAGCTGTGTCCGTTGAGTTTGAATTGAAGTTTTTATAGATAGTATTATTTATTAGATTCTTATGCTCTTGAGTTAGTTTAGGATGATGTTTCCAAGCCTTTCTTTTTAGCCCTGACATAAATGGAATTTTTATGTCATCTTCTTTAGAAATTGTATTTCTATCATCTTCAATAGAAATATTACTAATATGTATTGGTACATTTAGGTCTACTTCTTTTAAGTCTATTGGTACATAAGATCTATATGTAAAACATCCAGAATTTAGGGCAATAACTCCAATCAATATTATTAGGTAGTCTATTTTCATTTTTTTTCATTTTTGAGGACTAATGAACACTAACGTATCAATGACACCCTTGGCAGCCGAAAGCTATGCTCTGGTATCGTATGTCATGGATTGCATTTTCATTGTTCTATTTCACCTAATAACTGAAACACACCGGCAACCAATTTGCCTTTTTGCAGTTCACTACAACGGACATTTAGTTTATTATAAAATAGTGTTAGGATCAACGGCTCTATTTTATCATCTGGAGATCTTGTCAACTGCATTTTGACTAAATAAACCTTGTCATCTAATTCACTATCAATTTTTGTCTCTGTAACACCAACAATTTCTCCATAAAAATGGAAACATGACAAGTGCATCATATCAGCATAAGGCAGATAGCCACATGCATCTTTTGCCATTTTAAGTTCTTGATCGGTCTCTTCTCTATCATAAATCCCTAATCCAATTGCACTAAAGTTGATTCTTAACTTTTCATTATTTTGATATTCCGCTTTATTCTCTTTGTAGTCAGTAGCTATAAAATATAATCCATATGTATCATAAACTTTTCCCTTGATCTGAGCAATTGTACTATTGTAGTTCTGCCATTCTATAATTTCCCTTGCTTCATATTCTATGTTTTCGATAGACTTGGAGTAAGGAATTATTAAATTTTCGGTTGATAAATTTATTTTCTTGAGTATAATGCTGTCAAGCTCCAGCATATTATTTGCATCCAATTTTATACGATGAATATTAATTTTTTCATTCCTTATCTCGGTTTGCTCAAAACCATAAATCCCACCAATTGTATTCTCAAAGTGTGAATAATTAAACTACTACCGTCTATAAGCCGGTAGATTTGATTTCGACTATAAGTCG
>JAHDFP010000014.1 GCA_020628095.1 Saprospiraceae bacterium | reverse complement strand
ACAAATTGATCTAAACGGAAATTGGTAAAGAGTTTGGGACGAAACTTTTTCTTTCTTTGCATTCTTTAAGATACGAAATACCTCTAACGTATCCTAAGTATATGTCAATAGGTTGTCAACAGCCTCTATTGTTAGGCATAGTTTCTTATTTTACTGTTTAATAACATTGCCAACTAAATGTCCATTCATCCTTCAGTTCATCTTTTGTTCCTCTTCCGATATATGCAACTCCATTATCTCCCCAATATAAATTTGCCTTTTCACTTGAATCAATTTGAAAAAACATATTTAGGATTTGCGGGATGTTCATTAAACGGAGCCCAATATATTTCAGATTGCACTAATGTTGGCCATCCTCCGATTTTAAAGCCATTTTGATTTGGAAATAAATCATAATAATCTTCATCGAAATTCTCAGGAATCTCTATTGGGCAATCTTCCCAACATGGGAAATCGTTTTCTATTGATTTTGGACTGAGTTGAAAAGGTTTTACAGTTGAATTTATTTCTGGTTTCTCGATTTCAACCAATTCATCAATTCTGGGATACGTTCTTAATAGCCAACCTTGTCCGT
This sequence comes from Saprospiraceae bacterium, assembly GCA_020628095.1. Taxonomy (GTDB): domain Bacteria; phylum Bacteroidota; class Bacteroidia; order Chitinophagales; family Saprospiraceae; genus RFSX01. The sequence continues at coordinate 104,110 of JAHDFP010000014.1, read as the reverse complement.
TTGGTGTATCCATTGGTATTTTATCTGCATCGAGAAACAATGTCAACAATTCAACATCAGCTAAATGTTCTACTTTGTTTGGAAGCTCTGCAAAATTTATTTGGCAAATTGGTATCATCGGTTTACCGTTTGATTTTGGCCATATTTCACCTTCAGCGCAGAGTATAACCTTGCCAATCCAAGATGCTGAATTTGATTCGCTTGGTCTGAACCCACCAATTTCAAATATGATGGCTGGTTTCCTTAATGCTATCTCTATTTCTTCTTTTTCCATTTTATATGAGTGGTAACGGTCTCGGCTATGCGTAGTGTTTTTTGTGTTGCGCCTGCGGCAAAAAACATTACGTATGAGCCATTGTTAGGCACTGGCTTTAATTGCTTTTTATCTTAATATCAAAGCTGCCATGTGTTAACTAATTCCTTTATTGTTAGATTTTTCTTTACTGTACCGTCCATTAGTTTTCCATTCTGTGAGATATAAATTACATATTTACCTCTATTCGATTCTATGTCACTTGGAAAACGATATAATCCAAAATCAAGTCGGAGTCGTTTAGAAATTATAGGAAACTCTACATCTGGATGTTTTTCTTTTGCATACTCTTTATAGTGTGCATTAAAGTACTTAACCCATGATAGTATACTTATAAACTCGTCATCTGTAAATTCAAATGGAGTTTCATCTTCCACAATAATATCATCTGGAAGTCTTGCTTGGATTCTTTTTAAACATGTTTCTTTTTTCATATTCGGCTTTTTATAATTCTATTTAATACTTTATAATGCTGTCAATCGTGGATTGATATAACAAACGTCATTTTACATGCAAAAGAAAGAATAAATTTAAGAATCTCATCTCTCTATACTATGTACCAAATCAATCTGAACAATGACATTATTCATGTCATCTAGCTAATATTCTTTCCTATTTTTCTCACAAAGAACTATATCTCGAATTTGATAATAATCATTTTGCATTTAGTTAGCTTGTGCCTAACTAGTGTATATAAACACCTTCACAGAAAAGGTACATCTATTTCTACTATAAACACAACTTCATAACCTTTAAACGGCAGTACCCAAAAACCTCCAAACCAATCTCACAACCCCTCCACCCCAAACCGATACCCCATCATCACACCACAGAACTGGTACGCATCATTCTTGTCAGGATTACCCGCTTCGCTGATGCCGTCGATGTAGTCGGAGATAGGGAGTCGTAGGCTATAGAAGAAATCAAGAAATAGGTTATCACGAATATCATAGCGGATAGCACCGCCGATGGGAATCTGGATGCCCCCTTTAGAGCCATAGGTCTTGTCGAGGAGGACGTCGTTGAGCTTGTGGGCGGGAGGGTTAGTCCAGTGCCGACTGTCGTGATCGTCTAGGACGAGGGCATAAGCAAAGCCACCAAAAATGTATGATGACCACTTGCTGATTTTGACTTTTTCTTTATTGGTGATACGTCTGTCGATGGGATCTTTTTTGATAAAATAATGCAGCGTCACACCGATTTCATGGATAGAAGAGCGATACATGTAAGCTCTATCGGCGTGATTGCGACCCCAGAGTTCTTTGTCGATGAGGGAGCGGTCATCACCTTCTATGGTGGTGGAGTGGAAGTGTAGGCGTCCATACAATCGGTGAGATATAGGGAGGGAAAGATTGATGCCTGCGGCGAGCTTATTCATATTGAGGATGGGAGTGCCGTGCCGTCCCCAGCTATTGGCATCGCCGCCATGACTGGACATGCCGAGCATAAGGGATAGGTTGCATTTTTTTTGGGCGGATAGACTGTGTACGGTTATCATCATGGAGATGATAAGTAATCTGATTATCATGGATTGTGGTCTATTGACATATAATGATTATTGCTAATATAGGGAAGTTGTGACAAGAAGACCTTACTTTCTACCTGATCTGTCTATATAATTACTGTTGGCTTGTTGTGTGCCCATGACGAGTATGTCCTGTACGTTGACGTGTCGCGGTTGGGTGGCAACGAAATAGACGATACGTGCCACATCCTTAGAGGTGAGGGGATTGAAGTCTTCGTAGATTTTTGCTTTTTCCTTATCCCCATCGAATCGTACCAAAGCAAACTCTGTCTCTTCCACATGACCGGGAGCGACCTGACTGACTTTGATACCCTTGGTATGCAGGTCGACACGCATGGCCTTAGTCAGCGCATCGACGGCGGACTTGGTGGCACAATAGACATTGCCTTTGGGGTAGACTTCTTTGCCTGCGGTGGAGGCGATATTGATGATATGACCGTTTTTGGATTTGACCATACGGGGTAGGATGGCTCTTGTCATGTAGAGTAGCCCTTTGAGATTAGTGTCTATCATAATATCCCAATCGAGCAGTGATCCTTCGTCTATATCCGCAAAGCCCTTTGCGAGTCCAGCGTTGTTGAGTAAGATGTCTATTTTTTGGAAGGCGGGTTTTATACTTTTGACGGCTTTAGACACTTCTTTTTTGTTGCGTACATCAAAGCAAAGTGTTTGGATTTGGATGCCGTATTTTTCGGTTAGTTTGCTTTTGATTTTTTCCAGTCTTTTCTTTCGGCGACCTGTGATGACGAGGTTATAGCCGTTCTTAGCAAAAACCTTGGAGGAGGCCATGCCGATACCCGAAGTCGCGCCTGTGATAAGTATTGTTTTTGACATGATTTTTTAGATACTCAGATTGCTTAATTTGTCTATGAATGATGTGCGGAATGATTGGTACTCAGAAGTCGCTGGACCATAGAATCCCGTGTGTATATCTATGATCTGATCGTTCTCATCCACCGTCAGTAGAGTAGGGTAAGAATAGATCTTATCCACGAATCCCAGTATCTTGGTTGTCTCAGATTTGCTGGCATAGCCACCATATAGCATCTCCCAGTCGACTTTCATTTTTTCTTTGTACTGACTTATTTTTTCGAGGCAGACAGACGGGTCTTTGTATCTCTCGAAGGCAATACTGATGATCTCTAGGTCTGGAAACTTTTCTTTGACTTCCTGGAGGAAGATGATTTCGTCTTTACAGTTGGGGCACCAGGTGCCCATGATATTGATGAGTTTTACTTTGCCTTTGTATGATGCGTCATTGAGACTAATGGTTTTTCCGTCAGTGTTAGGAAAGCCGAACGCAATGGGAGTGGTCGCTGTGGATTGTGTCATATCATTGGGGTCGCGTAAGACTTGTTTGTCTGCTTTTTTGCGATGCGCTATCCAGTTAGATTTGTAGTGATTGCCACTGCGGAACTCACCATAGATGGTATCATTTTGCACTGTCCCAGAAAATAGAAAAGCATGCGCTCCATCGAATACACTGAGCTTCATTTTGTTATCATAGGCATTACCCTGTAGGAATCTGTAATCTCCTGTTTCTGTCTTGAATGTACCCGTGAGATTCCTTCCATCTTGCTCGATAACGGCTATGGCAGGATAGCTGTCATCAGGCTTATCAAACTCGAAGACAACCTCCCATTCTCCATCAAAGTCATAGACCTCTGACTCGTTCTCAGGAATATTAAACCTATGAGATTGTCCATACTTAGCCTTGAATGGAATGCTATACTTTCCACGATAAGGTACTTTCCAGTATCCTTCTATAAAGTTTTCTTCATAAAATCCATCTATCCGCGTATCATAACTGGTAAACCCAAACTGAATGGTGTCCTTAGCCGTCGACTTATCCCTTCCGAAGTGGATGTCTTCTATCTTGATTCTTTCTTCTCCATTGATCAGGTGGGCAATCATCTGGTCTCCCTCGTAAGCCACTTCAAAATTAAATGGCAACTCAAAATAGTCTTTGATCTTCTTGCTTTCGTCATAGGCGATCTCGCCTCCCTGAGAGAGATCCGTATCGGCTATCTTAAATATTGCCCGCCACTGACCTGGCGGTAAATGTGTGTAAGGATTGGACACCTGTACGCATCCACATAATAAGGTGGTAATAAGAGATAAAAAGAAAAATCTATAGAACATCATGACACATTGGTATTATACAAGAGTGAAAACAATCGTCCCTATCAAAAGGTTGGACAAAAAGAGTTTTCGTTGCTGTGCTCTCCTGTAAATCTGATCGATAACTCAAATGTATTAAAAGCAAATGGACCACCGAAGGTATCTCTCATCGGAACATCATAAGATAAGCCGATGATAAACTGTCCATGTCTTATACCTACTAAGGGAGTGATGTTCTCCAGATGTGTTCCGTCCAGATCATTGGCGGCTGTCAGCCATAATCCCGCTATCAATCCCGTACGACGTGACTCCAGCGTATATTCGGCATTGAGACCAGCGTCTATCTGGCTGGCAGTGCCTTGCTGCTGGTATACGATACGGGGCTGGATGGATAGGCTGTAGTTAATATATCTGTCTATACTCAGATGCGCCGTTATCTTTCTGTCCAATTTTTGGTCTAGGTCCAAGCTGGGGTTAGGATTGAGTAATCTGGCAAAAAACGAAATATTAGGCCGTGTCAGGTGATGAAAGGCTGCGCCTACAAAGTAGGTGGACTTTTCTGTTTTTATAAAATAATTAAGTCCCAGCGAGGTATCGAATACGCCGATGTTATTAGGTGGTAGCGTCTCTCCGGTCTCCAGCGTAAACCCATCTATCTGATTAAACTGATCCTGAAAACTGATATTATCATAGTTGACATTGTGCTGTATAACGCCGACCTTGAGTCCCGCACCTAGATAAGAGGGATTACGCTCGGTCAGTTTTTTGTGGTAGGCCATGTAACCAGATATTTTGGTCCTATTCATCTGGAACTGTGCCACGCGGTCACTCACAAAAAACAAACCCATACCAAAATGATCGGAATTGGTCTTAGGGCCAATGGTAAACTTGGTGTCACCTCCTGCCGCGAATGTCTTATAGGGGCTCTCCAGGGCATTATTCCACTGGTCACGGTAGATAACGGTCATCCTGTAAGTGCCGTCATAGGCACCACTCAGGGCTGGATTGAGGTGGATAGGTATCGCAAATATCTGCGAAAAATGCTCATCCTGTCCCATAACCAGACTCGAACAAAACATAAGAAAGAGGGAAAAACGCAGTTTCATAAGTGTAAAGCTAAGAATAACTATTCTACTATCTTAGATTACTTACCTAACGTGATTTTGGTCTTATTTATTAGTTGGTGAGGTTTAATTTGTAGTGGCTTGATCTAGGTTACTGTTGGTATAGGAACCAAGCGTGGCTAAGTATGATATTTGAAATAAGTAAGAGGTCCATAGTGGTGTCTCCACCAACTATTATAATAAAAAGATCTACTATTCGTAGGCGACCCTTTCGACAGCCATCTCTGCGAGAGGATTAGAGATCAGAAGGCACGTCCTGAGCCAGTACTTATCTATCAGTTCTATCGTATCGAATACCTTATCTATATCCAGGGGCTTGTGCATGTAGGCATTAGCTCCGTACTCGTAGCATTTCTCTATATCTCGGCTGAGATTAGACGTGGTGAATACTATAATAGGGATTCTCTTATAGACTGGATCGGCTTTGATCACTTCTATGACTTTCTGGCCTGATATTTTAGGGAGATTAAGGTCTGTTATGATGAGTTCTGGAAGGTCTCTATAATGTCCTTGCTTGCTTCTCTCAAAGTAATCCAACATCTCTTGTCCATCTGTCACGTAGTTGAGGTCGATGGCCAGATTCTGATGTGAGATGGCCTCCTCAAAAAGTCGAATGTCAGCTATGTTATCCTCTATGTATAATACTTTCTTAGTTTCAGAATTGATCATCTGATAGGATTTATTTTTGTTTTCCCTGTAAGTATTACTATCGGTAATTTAATTTGAGACGAGTGTATGTAATCATCGTCACTCTGTAGGTGGCAATTTCTATACCCGAAACATGAATTTAACGTTTTTACCAGTCAATTTCATGCTTTTTGCGGTGTTTTGTTACGTTTTTGCAGTCTTATTGATGTCATTTTGTAGAGTAATCATCTCACATCGCGCCTCTTTCCTGTTGAGGCGATTAGGCAATAGGGTGTTATGTACAAGATCAGAATAACGCTTTAATAATAATTTACGAATGAGGGTAACATTATGGGGCTTGTGAACTCTAATACTGTAATGTATGGATGCGCTGGGTAGTCTGTAAAACATTAATGTAATATATGCACCCTATAATTAAATTATAAAGCAAAGTCTATCAGTGCAGTAGATTATGGAGTGATAATATAAAAAGGACATGTCTATTGCTAATATGTCAGCTTTATATTCTTGTGGAATATGTAAAAGGGATATATTGGGAGGAGAGGTCTTCTTATAGAGTAGTTATAGCCAATGAAAAAAATAAAGTATGATTGAAGACATAATTGAAAAAGTAGGCAAATACAACATTTTAAATTACCTATTGCCTGGTGTCGTATATGTTTATCTACTATCGGAACTTTGTAATATTAACTTAATTCAAGAAAACCTATTAATTGGAGGCTTTCTATACTACTTTATTGGTATGCTCATAAGTAGAGTTGGTTCCCTAATTATTGCTCCAATATATAAGTTGATAAAAGTAGTAACTTATAAAGAGTATAAAGAATTCATTGTTGCGTCAGAAAAAGATCCGAAACTAAATACTCTTTCAACGGAAAATAATATGTACAGAACTTTTACTGCATTATTTCTCCTGGGAATCATCTCAAAGTTCTATTGCGAATCACTAACCAAATACCCATGGATTCAAAACAATATAGAATGGATAATCCTAATTGGTTTATTCCTAATATTCACTTTAGCCTATAGAAAACAAACAGGATTTATTTCAGAACGAATTAATAAAAACATAGTATGAGTCAATGCACAGTAATGTTTTGGGACGTTCAAAATGGGCATGCAACATATATAAAAACACCAAATAATCGTCATATAGTGGTGGATTTAGGTACGGGAGATTATTCTGGAAATAATCTTGAATTTAGTCCACTCATACACCTAAAATCTAATTATGGAGTGAATCAACTTGACTATGTAATAATTACGCATCCGCACTTAGATCACATAGATGACATATTGAACTTCGATTCAATGGATCCGAAAGTATTTCATAGACCTAAACAATTATCAAATGAAGAAGTAATGGAAGGAGTTAGAGAAAGGGATAAGCCTAAATTTCTAAAGTACTGCGAAATTAATAATAGATATAATTCACCAGTTGAAGATAACAGCCCAAATCGCACATCTAATCCTGATAATTGGGGTGGATTAAAGATAGCTTCATTTGTACCAACAACTTGTAATCATAATAATTTCAATAATCATAGTATCGTTGTTGTAATAGAGTATGCTAGAAGTAAAATTGTAATTCCTGGAGACAATGAAAACTGTTCCTTTGAAGAACTCTTAGGCAGACAAAGTTTCAGAAATGCTGTCGAAAATGCCGATATCTTGCTTGCACCTCATCACGGAAGAGAATCAGGCTACCATTTAGAATTGATCAATCTTGTAAATCCAAGATTAACTGTTGTATCAGATGGAAAATATTGTGATACAAGTGCAAATCAAAGATATACGGCTAAAAGTAGAGGATGGGTTGTCCATCGAAGAAATGGAGATTCAAGAGAAAGAAAATGTTTAACAACGAATTCAGATGGTGAGGTTTTAGTGAAATTCGGATTCAATAATAATCAAGAAAGGTTTTTAGCTGTAACAATTGAATAATCACTGGCTATAACAAGCTGTATGAGGGCATACTTCGTATAGCCCCATACAGCCGATCCGTTCGGATGCAATCCTCCCTTCGGTCAGATCGCACCCGAACGGGTCGGGGACAAGCCCCTCGTTCCGAGTCTGTCCTCCCTGCGGTCGGACAGACACAGAACAGGAGATATAATGTAATCCAAAATTAAAATCTCCACTACGCCGCGCCCTCCTTAGGATTTTTTACCTTGAAACTCCACATATCCCTCGCCCCATTAGCTAAAAAAAATCTGCAACTAACAAAGAGCCGAAAGTCGCTTATGGCAACAAAATTGGACTTGCAAATAGGTAAATAATTATTTACCTTGTAATTGTGAAATGTTCGGAATTCCTTAGATTGCTTAAACGAGATGGTTGGTATGTAGTAAGCATTAAAGGCTCACACATCAAAATGAAGCATCCAATAAAGAAAGGCATCATTATATTTCCAAACCATGGAAGTAGCGAGTTAGGGAAAGGTCTTGAGAATAAGCTCAGAAAGGATGCTCAACTAAAAAATAAGAAATGAAGTACAAATTTGTAATTGAACGAAGCAAAACAGGGTACTCTGCTTATGAAAAGAAACGACCCATCTATACATACGGAGATACAATTCATGAAATGCGATTGAACGCCTTAGAAGCAGTTAACCTGTACGAAGAAGAATTTGAAAAGAAACCTTCTACACTAAGTGCGCTATCATTTGAAATTGATTTTAAACAGTTCTTCGATTATTACAAAGTAATCAACTCAAAACATCTTGCTAAGAGAATAGGAATGAACGAATCCCTTCTTTCTCAATATGTCAATGGAAAGAAGAATCCTTCTAAAAAGCAGGTAGAAAGGATAATCGATGGCTTACATGAAATAGGAAAAGAGTTAACAGAGTTAGTTTTAGTATAAAGAGGTCAAGATAGATAACAATAAATCCTAAGAGAAGCAGAAGCCTTAACTCGCAATATTCATATTATTTCTGCATCAAATTGAAACGATAAGAAATACGATTGGCCTTCACTAAGTGAGGTCATTGATAACCATTTTCATAATAGGTCAAGTTAATGATTGGTTTAACTTTGCATCTTTTTTATCGTACCCTGTAGCCTACATTAATTGAATCGACATACACTACTGATAATCCTATCTTTTGCAGCCATTTATATAATATGGGGATCGACCTATTTGTTTGCTGCATTCACTCTGGAGCAATTGGAGGCTTTTGGGGTCTGTGGTTTTAGGTATATTACTTCTGCGCTGATTATTTTTTTGTTGCTTCTCGTTTTTCCACATTGGGAGCGACCCACGCGCTTAGAATTGCGGAATGCCGTTATAGCAGGATTTGTATTTATAGGCTTAGGGACTGGTGGGGCGATATGGGCGCTCAACTTTATAGATACTGGTATCACAGCCCTTATTATCGCTGGCGAACCCTTGATTGTGGTCCTTATGCTGTGGGTGGTCAATCGTCATGCACCACCTCTTCAGGTCTTTCTGGGCATCGCGATGGGGATCACGGGTATCTTTCTCCTCATATCGCAGGACGAACTCATCTATGACCCTAATCAGTGGGTGGGCCTCTTAGTGATACTCCTGTCGATGTTGGCGTGGGGAGCGGGCTCTATATTTGTCAATAAGTCGAAGCTGCCTGATTCGCAATTTCTCAATTCTGGTATCCAGATGATGGTCGGTGGACTGTGTACGGTTCTTATCAGTTTGGTTATAGGAGAGGAAAGTATATTCAGTGTCAGTTGGAATATGAAGACGACGGTATCTCTGATCTATCTCGTCATCTTTGGCTCGATCATCGCTTTTACGGCATTTAATTTTTTGCTACAGCATGTCTCTACGGAAAAGGTCGTCACTAACACCTATGTCAATCCCATCATCGCCATGCTCTTAGGGTATTGGTTCAGAGATGAGCTCATCACCAGCCAATCTGTCATCGCGGCAGTCATCATGCTCATCGGCGTATTCCTTATCAATACCAATAAGGGGAAGGTGGAAAAGGAAGGTGTGGCGGAGTAACTAGAAGAGGGACTTAATTTTTTCCATTGTTGTTTGCCTTATAGACCTTTTTAATTTTCCAATACCTCAAAAGAGATATTCAACTCTTCTTGCGTCGCATTAAAAAATTTAAAGCATAAAGACTCTATATTGTCCAACTCGATATCACTTGGTAGCTTGTAGCTGCGAGTATTACTAAGTTCTATAACTCTCTCACAATTATCATTATGGTACTTAATTGCAATATGCCAATTGTCAAAACTTTTGCGACTCGGTACTTTGGATAATTTGCTTATAAGATGAATGTCATCCAATAACTCGGATTTTTCGATGAAATAAGTTAGCTCCGTTTCTTTGATTGCGAAGTTTATCGATCCCACTTTTAAAGAATAAAAGTCTGAAGGCTTCACATAATGGCCTTGATATGGGATTAACTCTATTGACTTTAGAAGTTTGGAGCTTAAGTTTTTTACATGATGTCCTTCTTTTTTCGCTTTGTAATCTTCTTTACTTAGTGTATAGTAATGAAGAACAATACCCTGCTCGTATTCAAGATAACTAGAATGATTAGTTATAATGGTGTCCACTTGGATTTGGGCATTTAAAGTGATTCCGGTAAAGAGTAGGAATATAATCTTCGGCATATTGGTTAAAACCACTAAACACAGTTCTTTATTATACTACAACAAGCAATTGCGAAAAACATCTATACCACCTCCCCAGAACAGAAAAAGCCTCTCAGACATAATCTAAGAGGCTTTTTCGACTCGTATCAATATATTGTTATATCGTTCTAATATTCATCCTCATTAAACAGGAAGTCATCTTTACGAGGGAAATCAGGCCATATTTCGACCATATTCTCGTAGGCATCTCCTTCGTCCTCGATCTCTTGAAGATTTTCGATCACCTCTAGCGGGGCACCAGTACGTATAGCATAATCTATGAGTTCATCTCTTGTAGCCGGCCAAGGGGCATCTTCTAAGTGGTGTGCCAGTTCGAGTGTCCAATACATAAATTAAAAGAATTAAAAAGTAAAAAATAAAATTGTTATAACGGTCGTGAAAATCGATGCAAAACTATTAAAAAAAACGAACCGCCAAAATAATTATCAATAAAAAATTTTGGCATGTATAAAGTATTGAAATTCAATATTTTACAACTGCATCATCCGATTTTGACAACACTTAATCCTATAACTCATTACGTCGCCAAAAAATTCCCCAGAATTATAAAATTAGCATCGCATCGCCATAGCTAAAGAAGCGATACTTCTCCTTGATGGCTTCGTTATAGGCGTCCATGATGAGATCTCTACCTGCAAAGGCAGATACCATGATAATCAATGAAGTTTTAGGCAAATGAAAATTAGTAATCATCGCATTAGCTATATTAAACTCAAATGGATGATAGATAAATGTATTAGTCCATCCTTCGGCCTCTTTGAGTTGGCCAGTGGCGGAGACAGCAGACTCTATGGTACGCATGGATGTAGTCCCAACGCTGCAGACCTTTTTCTTACCCGCTAACGATTTATTGACGATGGAGGCCGTATTCTCTGATATACGGAAATACTCCGCTTCCATCTTATGCTTAGACAGGTCCTCTACCTCTATATCTCGGAATGTTCCGAGTCCGACGTGTAGTGTCACCTTAGGTAGATGTACACCTTTGATCTCCAGGCGTTTGAGCAGGCTCTTACTGAAGTGCAAACCTGCCGTCGGTGCAGCCACAGCACCCATCTCTGAGGCATAGACCGTCTGGTAGCGATCGTAGTCGATTTGCTCTGGTTCTCTATTGATATATTTAGGTAGAGGGGTGTTGCCGAGCTGGCGCAGTACTTCTTTGTATTCTTCGTCCGTGCCATCAAAGAAAAATCTGATGGTCCGTCCGCGTGATGTGGTGTTATCCACGACTTCCGCGACGAGTATCTCATTATCCTCCTCATCAGAGAAGTATAGCTTGTTACCGACTCTGATTTTACGTGCTGGATCGACAAGGACATCCCACAGTCGGGCTTCCTTATTCAGTTCTCTGAGCAAGAAGACTTCTATCTGGGCACCTGTCTTTTCTTTCTTACCAAATAGACGTGCTGGGAAGACCTTGGTATTATTAAAGATCATGCAATCGTCTTCGTCAAAATACTCGATGATATCTTTAAAGATCTTGTGCTCGATTTTGCCAGTGGCTCTATCCACGACCATAAGTCTACTTTCGTCCCTTTCTTTGGATGGGTACTGAGCGATTCTGTCTTCTGGTAATTCGAAATTGAACGTTGATAATTTAGTCTTCATTCAGAGCTGTATAGTTTAATTTTTTCAAGTCGGCAAAAATATAAAAATCCTAAGGACTACCGACACTCTTACATGATTATAACAATGATTGGAAGAGTAATAAAGTTCATTCATCTATATATTGTCTGGATTAGCAGTAATTATTGATACTTTTAATATATGATTACATTGGCAAAAGTCATCATAGAAGGTATTCGCCAGGCTCTCCAATCCCTCTGGGCCAATAAGCTGAGGACTTTCTTGTCGTTACTCGGCATCACGATAGGCATCTTTTGTATCATATCTGTCAAATCCGCCGTCGATTCTCTACAGACTAATGTCATGGAAGGCTTCGCTGAGATCGGTAGTAATGTAATCTATGTAGAAAAATATCCGTGGAACGAAGACTGGAGCACCAGCTACTGGAAGTATATGAAACGACCAGAGCCATCGCTGGCGGATCTGGACGTCCTCATGGATAAATCCAAGCTGACCAGTAAGGCGTCTTATAATGTATTCACAGGAGGTAAGACGGTGAGTTACAAGTCCAGCTCGGTGACGGGCGCATTCATTATGGGATCTCTGTATGAGTTTCAGGATATACAAAAACTTGATTTCGAAAAAGGGCGATTCTTCACCCGATCAGAAATGAACTCTGGTGGCAACAAGGTCATCCTCGGCCACACGGTCGCCACACAATTATTCCAAAACCTCGAACCCATCGGCAAACAGGTCAAGCTATTCGGTCAGAAATTTACAGTAATCGGCGTCCTCAAAGAAGAAGGGGATAGTATGTTTAATTTTATCAATTTTGATGAGGTGGTATGGATACCCCTGACCACGGCACGCCGATTTATCAATGTCGGTCCTAAAAGCCGTATCGGACGATCTCTCGTCATCAAAGCCAAAGATGACGTCCCTCTCGAAGAACTAAAAAGTGAAGTCACTGGCATCTTACGATCTCATAGACGCCTGCGACCTAAGGAGAAAGACAACTTCTCACTCATGGAGATGACAGCACTCAATGATGTCGTCGAGGGATTCTTCAGCGTGCTCAATCTAGCGGGTATCGTCATCGGTGGATTTGCACTGCTGGTCGGTATGTTTAGTGTCGCTAATATTATGTTCGTCTCCGTCAAAGAAAGAACCAATATCATCGGTATCAAAAAAGCCATCGGCGCTAAAAATTATATCGTCATGCTGGAGTTTTTGATAGAGGCGATCGTCTTATGTATCCTCGGCGGTCTGGTCGGCCTCATGATGACCTACGGCATACTACAGCTTATCGCAGCACTGTCAGATTTTGATATGACACTAACGGCCTCTAATGCGACCGTCGGTATCGGCGTCAGCGTCGTCGTCGGTATTATCTCTGGTATCGTCCCCGCCTATCTCGCATCGCGCCTCAATCCTGTAGAGGCGATTAGGCAGTAGGGGAGAGGATTAGTTCTACAGATTATTAGAGTGGTTTTTTATTCTTATGTACATGTTTGGTTGCTATACAGGTGAATATACCTGTAGTCTAAAAGGTATGTTTAGTAGTTATAGAGATTAATAGGTTTTTGTTATATGGTGGTTATGTGCAAGAATAGAATATGCAATAATAAATAGTTTATAAATGAGGGTAACATTATTCTTCTTGTGACTACTATTATATATGAGCCTGATAATGAATAGAAAAAGGATTAGTTTGAAAATATACATGCTAACTAAAGAAGAAATAAGGAAATCTGTTATTCCAGTAGATGGCTGGTGTGATAATATCGTCCTGATAATAATTTCGATAGTAGGTCGGTCTATATGTTGATTCATGGTGGTGGGTTTATGGGAGGTATTAAGCACAAACCTGAGATTGTAGATATGGCTAATTACTATGCTGCGAGAGGTAGGGAAGTGGTGAAATGTTCTTAGCTTTAAGACGTAAGATTACACTTCTATTTTATAAAATTACAGTAAGTTGATCTAGATGATTAAAAATATAACGATCTTATCTGTTGCATTACTTGGCTGTCTATGCGCTATACCATACGAGGTTAGTGCGCAATCCAGTTCTGTACAAATTGATAGTCTGGAGAAAATAGCAAACACCATAAAAGATCAGATAATATCATTACAAGCGAAACTGGACAGTGTCAACAATGAAATTTCTTTGTCCAAATATCAAGATCAGCAACAGATACAGTTAAAGGCAAGTAAGAATGGATTACCCGCAGTCATAAACTCTAACGTTACAGTAAGACAGACGCCAAGTGCTCTGGGCCAGCCAATTGCAAAAATATCCTCTGGTACTCGTATTATGGTTTACTCCTATAGTGAGAACTATTTGAGAATAGAATTTGACGGAGTGATAGGATGGGTTAACAGTGGATTTGTAACTAATACACAAGCTATAAAAGATCTTATCGAATCGTACGAAGAAACAAGAAGTGCTATAACAAGTAATGCTTTATCAATCGGCGCCATTAATAGCAATAAACCACAAAAGTACACTACCAAGAATACAAGAAGGTCAAAGAGCCCGACGTATAGTCCAGGGAGAGCTCATGTCAAAGGACATTATAGGACGGTTAATGGAAAAAAGGTTTGGGTAAAGTCTCATTATAGAAATAATTAGTAATATCAGCGCACGGGTTATTTCATAACCCAAGCCTTGAACGTAAATATGCTTGCCGCAGACTTGATAATGAACGGTCTAAAAAATGATTTCTAGTTTAGACAGAGAAGATGCCAGTTAAAAAAAAAACTGCTTAGCCAAACCAATTTTAGTGGCCAAAGGCTTTTCATACGTTTTCATTTTAAACTGTCGGAAAATCGTAAGTCAGTGGAAATGCACATCTGGAGATCTCTCCATAAGGTCGAGATGAAAAACGTATGCAACTTATTAGAAAAGAAGCCTAACCAAGTTGAATGTTTGGCGGATCGCGGGGACGACATGGCGTTCTACTTTACAATACAACTTCCTGCATATACAAAAATTGGAGAACACATATTACTTATTAGCATGCCTCATTAACTCTGCATTATATCATAATCCAGTTAAGAACGAAAAGTTGAGTGTAGGTATAAGTAAGTGCACCTGATTACTTCACAGCATCCACCACAGACTTAAATGCCTCTGGGTGATTCATGGCGAGGTCAGCGAGGACCTTTCTATTGAGTCCGATCTCTTTTTGATTCATCTGGTGGATAAATCTGGAGTAAGTCATGCCTTCTTGTCTGACGCCCGCATTGATACGTTGTATCCATAGTCTACGGAATGCACGCTTTTTGTTCCTTCTGTCTCTATAGGCGTATTGTAATGCTTTTTCTACGGCGTTTTTAGCAACAGTGTAGACCTTTGATCTTGCGCCCCAGTATCCTTTGGCGGCTTTGAGGATTTTCTTTCTTCTTTTTCTGGAAGCAACAGCATTGACTGATCGTGGCATAGTATGTTTCTTTTATATAGTCTAAGGGAATTAGATTCTTGGCCTCAGAGTATATTATTATTAATTTCTTTCTTTATTAGATATTGAGCAATAGCCTGATACGCTTAGCATCACAAGGCTTGGTTATGGTAGAACCTGTTAGATTGAGCTTGGCTTTCTTAGACCTTTTTCTTAGTAAGTGTCTTTTGCCAGCCTGAAATCTTTTGATTTTTCCCGATCCAGTTACTCTAAATCTTTTCTTGGCACTCGAATGTGTCTTTACTTTAGGCATAACGCTTTTTACATTAGGGCTGCAAAATTACAATAAAAATATCCTTAAAGTAAGGTGTGAAGGCTTATTTTTTCTTCTTTTTGAGTGGAGATATCATGACGATCATCCGGCGACCTTCCATCTTAGGTAGGGCTTCTGCGCCTCCGTATTCTACCAGCTCATTGATAAATCGTAGCAAAAGAAGCTGTCCTCTATCCTTAAATACGATGGTACGACCTCTAAAGTGTACATAAGCCTTGACTTTGGCACCTTCTGTGAGGAATTTCTTGGCATGTCTTAGCTTGAACTCAAAGTCATGCTCGTCCGTATTAGGACCAAATCGTATTTCCTTGATGACGGTCTTTGCCGTTTTGCTTTTGATTTCCTTTTCTTTCTTCTTTTTGAGATAAAGGAACTTGTTGTAATCAATAATCTTAGCAACGGGCGGTACAGCTTTGGGGCTTATCTCGA
Organism: Saprospiraceae bacterium; assembly: GCA_020628095.1. Classification (GTDB taxonomy): domain Bacteria; phylum Bacteroidota; class Bacteroidia; order Chitinophagales; family Saprospiraceae; genus RFSX01. The sequence continues at coordinate 87,997 of JAHDFP010000014.1, read as the reverse complement.
CGAGGTCCAGTCCCATATCCTGTGCCCAGGCAACGGCTGCTCTCGTATTGTATACTCCTGATTCTATTTTTTGACCTGCGATTTCACTGACTTTATCAAAATTATCTCCGACCAGCCTTATTTCTCTCGCAGTGATGTTATCGTTAATTCTAAACTGGTCTTTTTCCTTTCTTTTGTAAGGCGTTCTTTTTTTCCTCAATAGTTATAATAGTTATGTTAGCAAGTAAGCCCTTATCAGCAGGACTTACTTATAAAGTTATCAAATAAACAAGACTTTACAGCATTAGTTCCCCATTACGCGACATCTTCTGCGCTAAGTTTTTGGGTAGATTTTATTTCTATGCCGTCTTTAGCCTTATTGAGCGTTGCTTTTAGCTCTGTACCTTCCGGTGGAGACTCATTGAGAATAAACTCAGCGAGCGGATCTTCTATATACTTCTGTATCGCTCTATTAAGAGGTCTTGCACCGAACTGCTTATCAAATCCCTTCTCCGCCACGAATTTCTTAGCCGAAGGCACGAGTGATAGCTTGTAGCCCATATTGTCCAGTCTCTTATACAAATCCTTGAGAGCAATATCTATAATCTTAAAGATGTGCTCCTGCTCCAGACTATTGAATATGACAACGTCATCTATTCTATTAAGAAACTCTGGTGAGAAGGTCTTTTTCATGGCCTTCTGGATGATACCCTTAGAGTCCTCGTCCATGCTGCTCTGTCTGGCCTGCGTATTAAATCCGACACCTTGGCCAAAATCTTTGAGTTGTCTGGCACCGATATTAGAGGTCATGATGATGAGCGTATTTTTGAAATCTACCTTACGACCCATACCATCTGTCAACTGACCATCATCGAAGACCTGTAATAAGACATTATAAATGTCTGGGTGTGCCTTCTCTATCTCGTCGAGTAAGATCACTGAGTATGGCTTTCTGCGCACCTTCTCTGTCAGTTGTCCCCCTTCTTCGTATCCGACATATCCTGGAGGCGCACCGATGAGACGGCTCAGAGAGAATTTCTCCATATACTCCGTCATATCTATCCTGATCAATGCATCTTCTGAGTCAAATACATGTCTTGCCAGCACCTTAGCTAATTCCGTCTTACCTACACCCGTAGGCCCTAAGAATATAAATGTTCCTATCGGCTTAGATGGGTCCTTGAGACCTAATCTATTACGCTGTATGGCTCTGGATATTTTCTCGCAAGCGCCATCTTGTCCGATGACATGCTTTTTGAGTTCGTCGGCCATGCCGACCAGTTTTTTGTTCTCTTTCTGGGCGACTTTCATAACTGGGATGCCTGTCATCATAGAGACGACCTCTGCTATGTGGTTTTCATCCACAGGATATTTAGCAGATTTGGACTCTTCTTCCCATTCTTTCTTATTGTCTTCCAGTTTTTTGATCAGCTTAGACTCTTGGTCTCTGAGATCAGCCGCTTTTTCGTATTGCTGGTTTTTGACCGCTTGATTTTTTAGGTTTTTGACACCTTCTATTTTTCCTTCCAGTTCTTCTATGTGCTTAGGGACGTGGATATTTTTGAGATGCGTTCTCGCACCGACTTCATCCAAGACGTCTATGGCTTTGTCTGGGAAAAAACGGTCTGTGATATATCTATTTGATAGTTTGACACAGGCTTTGATGGCCTCGTCTGAGTATTCTACATTATGAAAGTCCTCATACTTCGGTTTGATATTGTTGAGGATTTCTATAGTTTCTTCTGGACTTGGTGGATCGACGAGCACTTTTTGGAATCTTCTGTCCAGTGCGCCATCTTTCTCTATATACTGCCTGTACTCATCCAGCGTGGATGCACCGATCACTTGTAACTCTCCTCTGGCTAAGGCTGGCTTGAAGATATTAGACGCATCTAATGATCCCGTCGCACCACCTGCACCCACGATCGTATGTATCTCATCTATAAATAGGATGACATCGCGTGTCTTTTCCAGTTCGTTCATGATAGCTTTCATCCTTTCCTCGAACTGTCCACGATACTTAGTCCCAGCGACTAGTGCCGCCAGATCTAACATCACTATCCTTTTATCAAATAAAGTACGACTCACACGTCTCTGTATAATCCTAAGGGCTAATCCCTCTGCTATGGCCGTCTTACCCACGCCTGGCTCACCGATAAGGATCGGGTTGTTTTTCTTTCTACGGCTGAGTATCTGAGATACACGCTCTATCTCCATTTCTCTACCGATGATAGGGTCGAGCTTGTCTTCTTCTGCCAGCTTAGTCACATCTCTACCAAAGTTATCGAGAACAGGTGTTCTTGATTTGGAGTTACCTTTTCTACGAGCGAAAGATTCTTCTTCCCCTTCCATAGGTGGCAGATCGGACTCACTAGACGAGACGATGTCGGAGTAATCCGAGCTATCTTCTTGAGTTACATACTCTAGCTCGTTCTTATAGATGGCATAGTCTAACTCAAACTCATCTAAGATAGAAGCTCCTGTATTTTCTCCTATTTTGAATATAGAAAGCATAATGTGTTCTGGGTTGATCTCCTCTTGCTTAAGCGATTTAGCTTCTAAGAAAGAGACTTTGAGTGCTTTTTCTGCGTGCTTATTGAGCGGAATGCTGCCCACATTGAGCTTAGAGTTGGCACCGCGCTTATTCTGTATGGAGGACTCTATTTTATACTTTAATTCGTACAAATCTACATCGAGAGAGTCCAGGACTTTGATGGCGATGCTGTCTTTGTCCTTTATCATACCGAGTAGAAGATGTTCTGTTCCTATAAAGTCATTACCCAGCCTGATGGCCTCGTCACGACTGATAGAAATGATCTTCTTGACTTTTGGCGAAAATTTGCTGTTCATGCGCTTATCACTTAATCCAATAATATTAAGAATATTTTATATATGTTTTGTGTTCTTAGTCATTAAAAGATGCTTAAAAATCATACCATCTCATATATCCTGTCACTCTGTCTATACTAAACGTCAATTTAACTGAAAAAGGCTACTAATTCTACACTATTAACGCCTCATTAATGAGTTTCTTAAGACTATATGGCAAAAATGGCATACCGCATGCAATATTTACGACCTTAAAAATTAAATTTGCACCCTCAAAGTAGTCTAATGAAGTTTGTTATCGATAAACAAGATAAGTATTCTCTTCTTCAACTTAATGAAGACAACTTAAATTCATTAATTGCACCGGACCTCAAATCGGAGTTCGTATTCCTATGTAATGAGGGAGTCAAGAACCTGATACTGGACCTTTCTAAGGTCAAGTATGTGGACTCTTCTGGCCTCAGTGCCATACTGACTGCTAATCGATTGTGGAGTGATCAGGGGACATTCGTATTGACAGGTGTATCTCATCCGAGTGTCAAAAAACTGATCGAAATATCCAGACTGGAAAGTATTTTCAAGATTGTACCCACTGTCGAAGAGTCTATTGACTTCATCTATATGGAGGAAATAGAAAAAGAACTCAAGTCGGAAGAGGAATAACCTCGATGACTCTCTTTGAGTTAACTATCCTCGGCAGTAACTCAGCACTTCCCGCTTATGGTCGGTTGACGACCAGCCAAGTTGTCACCTACGGTAATCATATTTTCTTGATAGACTGTGGAGAGGGGACGCAGATCAGATTGTCAGAGTATAAGATCAAGCGTAATAAGATCAGCCATATATTCATCAGTCATCTACATGGCGATCATATCTACGGCCTCCCCGGTGTCATCACCTCTATGAATCTCAACGGACGCACCGCTCCTCTTACCATATATGGTCCTACTGGTATCAAGAAATATATAGACGTCCTGATGGAGGTCAGTCAGGTGCATCTTAATTTTGATCTGGAGGTTATCGAGATAACAGAGTCACGCCCATTATTCGAAAATAGCGGTATGACCATTTCCTGTTTCGAGGTATATCATCGGATTACGACCTATGGATTCAAATTTCAGGAAAAGACACGCCTACGTAACATCAGAAAATCTGCCATCACCGATCACCAGCTCACGATAGAAGAAATAAAGTCTCTCAAAAACGGCGATCATCCTGAGCGATTATCTGCGATACCATTAGATGAGCTTGTGTTACCCATTGATGATCCGAGATGCTATGCTTATTGTGCGGATTCTTTGGCGGACCATCGTCTTATCCCTCATATACAAGGTGTCAATTTATTATATTTTGAAACCACCTATCTCGACGATCTCAGAGAACAAGCGGAAGCACGCGGTCATTCTACCACGATACAATCTGCTCAGCTTGCATTGGCGGCTCAGGTTCGGCAGTTGGTGATAGGTCATTATTCTTCTCGCTATAAGGATGTGACGCCATTGGTACAAGAGGCGCAGACGGTGTTTGCTAATACGGTTATGGGGTATGATGGGGTGATGATTAGGTTATGATGGGGGGTGGATTATTGCCCGAGTTTTCCCGACGGCAAAACGCAATCATTTTTTGTTCTTGGAATTAAAGATTTTTTTGAATTGCAGACTCTTCGATCCAAAATTAAGTAATAGCCCTAATGGCTTGTTATAGGCATCCACATAGTTTTTGACCTGCGCGAGATGGACATCTTGTAATTCTACTACGGCTTTTAGCTCTACTATAATGTCGTTTTGCACAACAAAGTCAGCCCTTCTCGTACCGACTTCTACTCCTTCGTAATAAATGATATGCTCTTGCTCTCTTTGATATTCTAGGTCATTCCGATCAAATTCTATAGCCAAACACCTCTGGTATATCACTTCTTGAAATCCAGCACCTAATGTATTATGTACCTTCATGGCACAGCCATTTATTTTATAAGTTAGTCTATCATAGTCCATATTAGAGGAAATTGTTTAGTGACCTAATTTATAAATATTGTCAGAAACAAGATTCTCCAGATTAACAGAATGACGGGATTTTCTTCATTTGCGGTATTTGTATTAAAAAACTGCAAATGAACAGAAATCAATAACCATGAACTTTGAGCTAATTATTATTTAGCAAGTGAAAATCTTGTCATCCCGAAAATCCTACTAATCCTGGTTCTAGCTCTTTATCCCCTACAACTTATTATTCTCAATAATCCCCAGTAAATCCTCCTTATAATTCTTACCGACAGGAATCGTTTTGACTTTGCCATCTTCCATCAGTTCTATGCCGTTGCCGATGACAGCTTTGATCTTGTGGATGTTGACGATGTAGGATCGGTGGACACGCATGAAATAATTAGACGGTAGCTTGACCTCTAGACTTTTCATGGTCTGCAGTGCGATGACACGTCCGCTTTCTTTTTTGATGATGACATAGTCCTTGAGGCCTTCGATATATAGTATTTCGTCGAAGTGTATTTTGACTAACTTTTTGTCCGCTTTGACGAAAAAGAAGTCTTCATCTCCAGCCGCTTTGCTGGCTGTGGCGCTTGGTAGTCTTTGTACTTTATTGACGGCCTTGAGGAATCGGTCGAAGGCCACAGGCTTCATAAGATAGTCGACGGCATTAAGCTCGAATCCCTCCACCGCATAATCCGCATACGCCGTCGTAAATATAATGTCTGGTGGATTGCTGAGGGATTTGACAAATTCTATTCCCGTCATCTGTGGCATCTGTATATCCAAAAAGATAAGATCCACCTCCTGATTTTGTATGACGGTATTGGCTTCGATGGAGTTTTCGCAGCGGGCGACAAGTTCTAGGTCGGGGATTTTTTCTATGTAAGATTCCAGTATATCCAGTGCAAGAGGTTCGTCGTCGACAATTAAGGTTTTGATCATATCTAGTTAGATTAAGGTGATGTTTAGTGATACTTTGAACGAATTAGGGTTGTCCGTGATATTCAGTTGGTGTTTTTGAGGATATAATAACTTGAGTCTTCGTTTGACATTTTCTAGTCCGATGCCACCTGATTTTTTGCCATTCTTTTTTACGGCGTAGGTGGGTGGTTTGGAGTTTTCTATTTCCATAGCGACCCATTCGTTTTTGAGTTGCATGTCTATATTGACAAAACCAGATTTGATCTGATTATTAAGCCCATGCTTAAAACTATTCTCCAGAAACGGAATAAACATCAAGGGTGCTATTTTCTGATTTTTGACCTCTCCATCAATGTTGAAATTGATATTAAACTTATGCCCCTGTCTTAGTTTTTCCAGTTCTAGATAATTAGTGACGCATTTGATTTCTTTATCCAGGGAGACTTGCTTTTCGTTGCTTTCGTAGAGCATATAACGCATCATCTCGGATAGTCTCAGGACGATTTCTGGTGCCAGATCTGACTTTTTGAGGGTCAGGGCGTAGAGGTTGTTGAGCGTATTAAAAAAGAAATGGGGATTGATCTGAGACTTGAGGAAACGCAGCTCTGATTGTAGTGTCTGATTAGTAAGATCGGCTTTTTCTTGCTGGTGCAGTAGCCAGTCTTTGGTCACCTTAAAGAGCATAGACCCGAATCCTATGAATAGGGTAATGATAAATCGTGTGTTCTTATTATCTATAATCTGCATTCTCAATTCCTCAGAATAGTCACGATAGAGCAATAATCCAGAAGATAAATGAATGGCCGTGATACACACCGAGAATAAGACCAGAGCTAATACGTAGACGATAGGCTTTTTCTTTTGTAAAAACTCTGGTATCAGTATGTAGATATTCACGTAGCAGATGACCATGTAAAAGGAGACATCGACGAGATTTTTGATAAGTCTAAACCACGTCGGGGCATTCTGATTATCTATCAGAAAGAGAAAAAAGAAGGTGAGCAGCCAGAAGCTGAAATGCAAAAACCCATTGGCCTGAATGAGGTCTTTGTTGGCATTTTTAAAATCAAACCAATTCACTATGACAAGTTAAGGTATAGAATGGTGAAGCTCAAGAATCATTTGACGAAATGCGCGGAATATCGGATGTAAATAGCACTGGTTTTCTATTTATACTATAAAATGAACTTAATACATCGAAAATAGTTATAGAGTGGTTATTATTGACCTGTATTTGCAATACACAGCATGAGCTATAAGAAGAAAGAGACCTACGACACCAAATCCACCGACTCTATCAAAAGACACTATCGCAGTATCATCAAGACAGTCGGAGAAAATCCTAAGCGCGAAGGACTGCTCAAGACTCCCGAGCGCGCCGCCAAAGCCATACAGTTCCTCACGCAAGGTTACGATCAGGACCCCATCCAAATCATGAAAAATGCCATATTCAACGAAGGGCATAATAACATGGTATTGGTCAAGGATATAGAGCTATACTCGTTGTGTGAGCATCATATCTTGCCGTTTTTCGGTAAGGTGCATGTGGCATATATACCCAATGGCAAGATCGTCGGTCTGAGTAAGATACCGCGCGTCGTGGATGTATTTGCCAGAAGATTACAGGTGCAAGAGCGTCTCACAGATCAGATACTCAAATGTATAGACGAAGCCTTGGAACCACTCGGTGTCGCCGTGATCATAGAGGCAGCCCACATGTGTATGATGATGCGCGGCGTCGAAAAGCAAAACTCCAGCACGACGACCTCGGCTTTCACTGGTGTATTCAAAGAAGCGGAGACGCGCAACGAGTTTTTGAGATTGGTATCGTAAGTGATCCAATACCTATTAGCTCGTCATAGACATAATAGATAGAATAGACAATCAGAAAAAGATACCTTTACTAAGTATAGCATTGGTCGTATGACCAGCTTAGTTTTTTATTATGTAAAACGAATAAGAGCATATTTAGGATATGACATCATCAGTATTATTATTTCCGGGGCAGGGGTCACAGTCGGTCGGTATGGGCAAGGACTTGTATGATAACCATACAGAGAGTCATCGTTTGTTTGCTGAGGCCGATGAGGTATTGGGTTTTCCACTGAGTCAGATTATGTTTGAGGGCACTGACGAAGATCTCAAGCAAACCAAAGTCACGCAACCCGCCGTATTTCTTAATTCGATAATAAGATATAAGCTACAGCAAAAAGATATAACGCCTCTGGCGGTAGCAGGGCACTCTCTGGGAGAGTTTACCGCACTGGTAGCCGCGGATGTATTGTCTCTGGAGGATGGCATATCTCTGGTCAGCCAACGATCACTAGCGATGCAAGAAGCCTGCGATAATACAGAGGGGACGATGGCAGCCATTTTGGGATTGGATGATGAGGTGGTCGAGGGTATCTGCGCTGATGCGGCGGGCGTTGTCGTAGCGGCTAATTATAATTGTCCGGGACAATTAGTCATCTCGGGAGAAGTCAAGGCGATAGAACAATGTGCCGAATCCGCCAAAGAACAAGGTGCAAGACGCGCCATCGTCTTACCTGTCAACGGCGCATTTCATTCTCCGCTGATGGAATCGGCCAAGGTGACCTTGCAGAAAGCGATAGAAAAGACAAGTTTTAATAATCCGCTAGCACCGATTTATCAGAACGTTAACGGTCAGGCTGTAACAGATGTGGCACAGATCAAGTCTAACCTTATACAGCAACTGACGAGTCCCGTAAGATGGACACAGACCATGAAAAATATGTTGGCTGATGGTCACAAGGGGTACATGGAGTTTGGCTCTAAAGTCTTGTCAGGATTTATGCGAAGAGTGGATAGAACTATTGATATACAAAATGTCTAACGATGAGCAACACACCTAAAGTCGAACCAGGAAAAATATTGATCGCAGAGCCATTTATGATGGACACTAATTTCAAACGCGCGGTCGTCTGTATGTGCGAGCATTCGCCGACGGATGGATCTATCGGATTTATACTTAATAAGCCGATCAATATGGACTTATCAGAACTCGTATCCGATATAGAAAGTGACGAAGACTACGATGTCTACTATGGTGGTCCTGTCTCTACCGATACCCTGCATTATATGCACAATGTGGGCGAGCTTCTAGAGGATAGTATCAAAATAGGTCAGGGCGTATATTGGGGTGGAGACTTTGATAAGCTCAAGTTTTTGATTAATTCGGGTATGATCCGTCGTGATAATATCCGATTCTATATCGGTTATAGTGGTTGGTCGCCGAGGCAATTAGATGATGAGTTGATATTGGGCTCATGGGTGGTCTCAGAGATACATGCTAATTATGTATTCAAAACCAAATCAAGTACCTTGTGGAGGCAAGCGATGATTAATAAAGGTGATAGATACTCGGTCATCGCACAGATGCCCAATTATCTAAGCCACAATTAAAAAACTCGTTGTATTCCGTACAAAAAATTAATCTCTATTTCGGCAGTTTGCATCTACTGGATGATGTGGGCTTTACGATCAGTCCAGGAGAGAAGGTCGCCTTACTCGGACGTAACGGAGCAGGAAAGACGACCTTATTCAAAATACTCAATGGCGAACTAAGTCCGGACGGTGGAGAGATCGTCATCCCTAAAAACTCGCGCATTGGCTACCTTTCGCAGCACTTTGATCTCGATGAATCCAAGGGGATACTGGAGTCTTGTATGGAGTGTTTTGGTGATTATCTGGCAATAGAGCATCAAATCCAAGAAAGAAACATTCTACTGACCACCGTCACCGATGAGGACAAAGTCAATAAAATACTCAATGAGATAGCCGAACTCGAAATCCAAAAAAGTACGTCTGAGGTCAGCAACCCGGAGGCGGAAGCCAGCAAAATACTCAAGGGGTTTGGATTCAGGACGGAGCAACTCTCAGAGCCGATCAATACCTTGTCAGGTGGATGGAAGATGCGCGTACAGATGTCTAAGCTCTTATTATCCAAACCTGATCTATTGCTACTGGATGAGCCAGATAACCATCTGGATATAGAGGCCTTGATATGGTTTGAAAAGTATCTTAAGGCGTACACGGGAGCGTTATTATTCATTACGCACGATGAGCAATTCATGTCTAATGTCGCGGATCGCGTCATAGAGCTCAGTAATAGACGAGTCCATGTCTATAATATGAATTATCGCCGCTACCTCGGCGAAAAAGATCTACGCAAGGAAAAAGAATTACAAGCCTACAAGAATCAGCAAAAGGTCATCAAAGACAAAGAACGCACCATTACACGCTTCATGGCAAAGGAGTCTAAGACCAAAATGGCGCAGTCCATGAAAAAGCAACTGGACAAAATGCAACGCATAGAGATAGAGACAGAGGACCAGACGCATCTCAACATACAGTTCAAAACAGTAGGTGCGCCAGGTAAAGTGGTCGTCACGACTAAGGAGTTATACAAGTCTTATGGTGACCTCTCCGTATTAGAAAAAATAGACCTCGAGATATTGCGTGGTCAGAAGGTGGCATTCGTCGGGCAGAATGGTCAGGGCAAATCCACCCTCGTCAAAATCATCGCAGGCGTCACACCCAGCAGCAAGGGTAGTGCAGAGCTGGGTTATAATGTAGACCTTAAGTACTTCGCCCAGAACCAGTCCGATGTCCTCGATGTCAAAAAGACGGTTCTGGAGACCATAGAAGACGAAGCCGATCCAGAGTACAAGACCGCCTGTCGTAAGACACTGGGCGCATTTGCATTCTCTGGTGACGATGTGTATAAGAAAGTGTCCGTGCTGAGTGGGGGAGAGCGATCACGGCTGGCTATGGCCTGTCTGGTCTCACAGAAGTCTAATTTTCTCATTCTCGATGAGCCGACTAATCACCTGGACCTCGCCTCTAAGCGTATGCTCAAGCAGGCCATTATAGATTACCCAGGTACGCTGATTATTGTATCGCACGACCGAGAAATCCTCAAAGGCTCTGTCGACATCACTTATGAGTTCCGCGACCGCAAAGTCATACAGCATCTCGGCGATCTGGAGTATGTCCTCGAAAAAAGAAAATCTGATGATCTCAGATCATTCGAGTTATCTAATAAATCGCAAAAGTCAGATAAGAAAAAAACTAAACCAAAACTCTCTTACGAAGAAAACAAAAAGATAAACCGCCGCATCAGCAAACTCGAAAAAGAAATCACTAAACTGGAATCAGAAATCTCTGGCATCAACGAAAAACTTATCGATCCAGCGTTCTATAATTCGCCAGATGCCGCCCCCGCTCTCAAAGACCTCAAAGCCAAAGAAACCCGCATGGAAGAAGCCACTGAAGAGTGGGAAGAATGGGTGTCTAAGCTAGAGGGGTAATACGTATGTAAGTAATAGATCTTATGACAGATGCACAAATTCTATACGAACAAATAGGTGACACCATAGGAGGTGCTGTCAAAGGAAAACTATTCGGTAAGCCCTGCCTGAAAATCGGCAAAAAGGCCTTCGCTTGTTTTTTCGATAACGAGATGGTCTTCAAGCTCACAGGTGATGCACACGCAAATGCGTTAGCTCTGGATGGTGCTCAGTTATTCGACCCGTCTGGCAAGAATCGACCTATGAAAGAATGGGTCCAGCTACCCTTTACGCATAAAGATCAATGGGTGGATTATGCGGAGCAGGCAATGGGGTATGTGGTAGGGTGAGAGTTGTTGTTGTAGATTTTGTTTATTCCATTTTACTCACTAATTAGAGGTCAGGATATCACTAATAAATCGCATGTTATTTAGACATCATACCATTGAATTTAGATCCAAAACAACTGCTAAAAGTGTAGATGAATTTATAGAAAAAATAAAAGTAGAGGATTCCAAGTTTTCTTTTTTGGGAATGCCAAATGGAGAGTATAGAGTAGAATTTAAAACTCGTATGTTCCAAAGGACGGGAATATTTCCATGCACCAATTTAATGGTTTATGGTGAGATCGGTGAAGAAGTAATCAATACTTTTGAACCAAGAATTATTGTGAAGCCAACAAGGTTGGTTGCAATTTTTTTAATAATTCTATTGTCTTTCTATATAGTCATGTTTATAGCTGTATTGAGTGAATTTGACTTAAATTTATTCTGGCAATGACTAACCTGTGAGACCGTGAAGGTGGGGGCTTTACAGTCTAAAGAAATATTTACGCATCAATTAGATATAGTCCAGCAAGCAATTTTCTTTTATTCAATCTTTTTGCTTTTTGACATTTCAAAAGTTCTTTTTGGTATATCAGACATTAGTATTACTCTTTTAAAAGGAAGAGCAAATGTTAAATAAATAGGCAATAACCTATAAAAATTTGCATAATAATAGGCAATTGCCTATATTTGTGTCATGAAACAATTCGATACCATACGCAACTTTGATAGTCTTTATGAGTTAGTTATCTATTTTGATTCAGAGAATAAGTGCGAAGAGCATTTAGCAAAATTGAGGTGGAACGGTGAGCCAGAATGCCCTACGTGCTGTAGTAAGAATGTAAAGATGTTGAATGGTAAGAGAAAGCAATTTAAGTGTTACGGATGCTCAAGAAAGTTTAGCGTTAAGACAGGTTCGATATTCCATGATTCAAAATTGCCATTGCTAAAATGGTTTATTGGCATCTACTTGTTTACATCTCACAAAAGAGGTATTAGTTCTCATCAGTTAGCTAAGAATCTTAAAATATCTCAGAAGTCAGCGTGGCACATGCTCCATAGAATAAGAGAGGTATTTAAAGTAGAAGCACCGTTTTTTGATAAGCCTGTAGAGATAGATGAAACCTACGTAGGAGGTAAAGAGAAAAACAAGCATTCAAATAAAAAGATCAAAAACGCACAAGGCAGATCAACGAAATCTAAAGTGCCAGTATTGGGAATTATGGAAAGAGACGGCAAAGTATATGCGCTGCCAGTTGTGAATACAACAAGTGCTGCAATACTCCCAATTATAACTAATACAGTCAAAGAAGGAATAAAGGTATATACTGACGAATGGAGAGCTTACAATGCCTTAAATAAGAAATACCAAAGAGGTGTCGTTCAGCATTCGGCTGGTGAATATGTAAGAGGTGATATTCACACTAACCACATAGAAAACTTTTGGTCTCACTTCAAAAGAACGATCATAGGCACTTACTTTAAAATATCTGATTGGCATTTAGCCTCTTATGTAAATGAGGCATCATTCAGATATAATAATCGAGTAATGAGCGAAGGGTCAAGATTCGATGTAACTTTAGCGAACTCAAATAAAACATTAAGTTGGAATGAACTTGTCAGAAGAAAAGCGCAAAGAGCTTGAGAAAAAGCATAACATAAAACTGCCAGATAAAGACATCATTTTGGAGGGCGGTATCAATGCTCATCTAAAGCAAGCTATTAACCATGAACACCATGTGAAGCCTATGAAAGAGATTAAGAAAGAACTTGGTCTAAAAGATGCGGATATAGCCACTATGTTCGGTTATGCTAATGCGAATAGCTATCGAACATCTAAGGCAAAAGAAAAAATGCAGAAGGGCTTAGAACTATTTTATCATTTAGCTACTCATAGACAATTCTAATGATTAAGAAAATCGCCAAAGAATATTGTTGCAATAAGGCATTAATTAAACATCGCATTTTGAGTGTTCTATATGAGCATTGGAGAAAAAAGTCCTTAACGTCGAACGACCCAAACGATAATTACTTAAGTTCATCTAAGATTGCGACACTTACAAAATTAAAATGCCCTTATGATATTAAAGTCTCCTGTATGAGGGAACTCACTATTGGGGGGTTTGTCAAGTCCAGCTTTCCTAATGATGGCACTCAATATGTCACATACAGATTAGAAGAAAAAGGAGAAGAAGCCTTTCTTAATAGAAAATTTGAAATAGAATCTGAGTCTATTAGAAAAAACAAATTTGACAAATATCAAAAGATTGGAGTATTAATACTCATGGTAATAGGAACTATTATTGCCTATTTAACTCTATTAAAATGACAAGAAGCAAGGGAGACAAATAAAAAAATCCTTCACCAAAACCGCAAATCAGTCCCATTATTTTTACGTCTAAATCAAAGTACCATTTATCCATAATTCAAAAAAACAATAAATTAAAAGGTACTCTTTTTTTTATAATCTGTGGTCTCACAGGTTAGTCATTGCCTTTATTCTTAATGTTCCATTTCTGTTTTGGGGCGGGAATAGGAATGCTATATTTATTTTTTTCTTTTGGGAGAGCCTTGTTTATTGGCGAATTTGAGGCGGAACAGAAGATGCAACAAACTTGACCTCATACTAATCGCTTTAGCTCTAAAGTAAGATTGGATTTAGCTTGAGTTTCATATTTTTCGAAGAAGTGAGTGGTTTTATAGATACTCGCCTGACTCAGAAAATGATTGATGACTTTTTTTCTTCCTTTATTGTATAGGAAGGTTGGGTAGATGGCATATTCCTTTCTTATATTCTGGCAATAAGTATTATATACGCTAGAGTTCTGCCCCAGGATAGATAGGTCGGCGTCTGTAAAATAGTTGGTATCAGAATCTGAATTTTCTCTGTGATTTTTCGTGGCAATTATTTGTTGATAGCATAGTTGAATATCTCGATTATTGACTCCTATTTGAGTCATTCTTTTTGTGGCAAGAATGGCGCTCTTTTCCTCGTTGTCTTTTTTAGTTGTTTTATAGATAATGTCGTGGTAAAATAAAGAGAACAAAATGACCTTCCAATTGTCTATTTTCTCTTCCACGTTCCTTAATTCCATAAGGAGGTTTTCTATATGTTGTAGGTTATGATAGTGTCGATTTTGATTGCTGTAATTTGTAGTTATTTCTTGCCATAGAGTATCTATGGCCTCGGAATTTGCTTGGTGGCTTTTAAGTAATTCTATATAAGTTGATTTAAGCACTGGTATTATTCTAACACTTTGGTGTGTAAGATGGTTTTTGTATTTTTCTATGTTTAGTTATTTATCCTTGGAATTAGTATTTTTCGCCATTATTGCTTTACGAATTTTAGCAATTGCTTATTTGTAGCTTTCTCACCTTGGATAATGACAAAGTACATTCCTGCAAAATATGAGGAGATGTCCATTGAGAGTGATTCTATGTTTTCGAACCTCTCAACTAATTGACGTTGTTGACTATAAATACTCATGCGTTTGGGTACAGTGCTATTTTTACTATTTATACGAATGACATTAGTTGCCGGATTAGGCACTAGTTCGTAGTTATTTTCTGCATCAATTTTGGTCGTAGAGGTTAATTCATTATTGATATATTGAGGATAGTAGGTTTCTACGAAGCAATGCATTCTTAAAGTTTGTTCTTCAGTAAAATGGTTTTGACATTTTACGAAATTACTCATGTAGTTAGTCATGTTAGGAAATTGGTCATATAAAGGAAGATCTGTGCATTCATCTGTGATGACAGTATCTATAGGGTTGTCACAATAGATTTCTAATTCTTGTAATATACGGGACTCTCCCATAGGAGGCGTGTCTCTTATAAAGTCACCAGAGTTATATGGAAGTTTTGCCACTTTGGTGTTGTCGAGATTAACAGATTCGTTGCATGATTCGCCACATTCAGAATTATAAAAGTCAACATGAAATAACCCGAACAGATGCCCAAATTCGTGAGGTATAATTGATAAATATCCCTCAAAATCGGGTTGTAATAACTTTTGGTTCATTACAATGACTCCTCTTCTTTCTGGATAGGTTGTATATTCTAATTCTGGTATATCAAATGGAAATGTTGCGAACGCACTATCGTCCCAAAAGTCAAAATCCTTGGTTACCAAAATGTTTATGACATCCTCTGCGTGCTTAACATAAGGTTTGTAAAAAGATATGCTGTCTTGCCAAGTTGTTATACTCGCATGATTTACCAGTGTGTTTCTTTGAGTCTCTATAGAAAACAATTCAAATCTAAATTTATAAGGTTCGAAAACTTCATTAAGAATACCCATGTAATTAGTTACTAAGTCATCATCTATGGAATTGGTGCCATCATTGTCCTCAAATAGAGTCCATCTAAGTTTTAATGATTTGACTTCTATTCTAGAAATCGGAAAGTGTTCGTAAATGGCAAGAGAGTCGTCGCAGGCTGTGAAGCTACAGAATGATTTAGCTTCTATTTTTTTTGTTGTGCTTAGGTTTAACTTGCAGTGCTGAGAACACACACTTTTAGCAAAGAGTAACAAAAATATTAGGATTGCTTTATTCATAAAGCCATTAGTTTTTATTCAATATCCAATATAAGTGCTCCTTGGAGATTGCGATTTCTTATCTCAGACATTTTCAACGACTAATTACTGAGTTCGCCTAAAATTCCTACTTCTATGCATATTCATGGCGGACAAGACGCTTGCAAAATCCTAGTCTTTCACCCGCACCCCATCACTTATCCTTCCTCACACTCGCATTAAATGACGTCCCGATGGTCAGCGAAAACCAGGTCTCTCCATTGAGTTTCCAGTCGGCGGCAGCAGTACCAGGTAGAAAGTCTTTGCCCACGAACAGTCCAAATTCTGCGCCCCGATAGTTGACACTGACACCGAGGGCAGGGGATAGGGCAGCGAGGTCGTTCCCCTCGTAGGAATCGTTAATAAAGTCATCCCGTCGCGGTGTGATTTTGGTAAAATTCATACTGAAACTGTAGATCATCCAGAGGTTAGATTTTCGCTTGCTAAACTGATGGGCCAGGCCGATGGAGGCGCCCTGCGATATACTGCTGGACGTAAAATCCAATGAGCCATTATCATTATGGAAAGCATAGAGCTTGACAGGGATAACAGTGAGTCCGATGCGGAGGTCCCATTCGCGAGGGGTGTACTCTGAGGTGTTATTAGATAGATATGATGAGTTGACGATATAGTATTCGTGTAGTTTGACTTCCTTTATTTTCTCTGCACTGGCGTCAATTTCTCTTTTCTTCATTTTGATGAGAGAGGTGGCCTTGATGACGGAATGTGCGGTCCCATCTATCTGGGCCGTCTCCACAATCTCGAATACGGCATTGGGATATAATACATGCAAATCATCCTCTACGACCTTGTGTAGAAAGTCATACTTATTGACGACGACTTCGTGGATGAGAGTTTGTGTTTTGGCTTTTTTGACATTGTCTTGGGCATGCATATATAGCCCAACACACACCATAAGTGATGTTAAGATTGTTTTCATGACAGTTTGGTTTTTCGACTTTATTCTATTCTTACGCGACGCCACTAGGTGACATCCTCATAAATATACAATTATTGTCATATTATCCAGCTAGGCAATGGGAGAAGTTGTAGGAGAAAGAAAGGTGGTGATTGTCTTTTTTTTCAGTTGGTAATTAGCATTGATCTATTATTATTTTCTGTAGCGGTATTTTTTTATATCTGACGAGAATTATATTTAATGAATCAAAATGGATAAATTTATAACGATGGATTATACTTAGGTCTAATCAGCTTTTCATTATAAAACAATTTTTTGCCCCAATGAAACAATTGCTTTTCTTCGGATTCATTCTTCTTGTTTATTTAGGTTGTGTCAACGAATGGCGCTTTAATATTAATGATGAGATAAGTGAGTCACATGTACACTTGACAGACGGAATATGGATTTTGCAGCCAGAAGGATATAAGAAGGCAGACTCCTATGTAGGGTATCAGGCTCCCAAATATGCGAGCTCTATTTCTGTGAAACGAATCTATCAGAGTATTGAAGATTTTGCATCTGGTTATTCGGATAGCGCCTTGAGATTTAAGGATATAAGTCTATCTGATAGAAGGCCGATTTATTATCAAGGTGAAGAGATCGGATTGTTAGTAAAGTTTTTTGATAAGAGAACAAGGACAGTGCAATATAACTTGGCTTTTGAGTTGGAAGATGAGAAATATACCGTTAGCGCCTTTTATCATAAGGATACAGGGTCAAAGTACAAGAGTTTTATCCATAAGTGTATTAAGACCTTGGTTATAGGAGAAGAAGATTTGTCTAGGACTAATTCTTTGGATGACAAGGAACTTGTGAGAGCTTATTTCCACATTGACTTTGAGACAGTCGGGTTAACTCGTGATGGGCTAAATCCTACTGAAAGTGAGGATAGCCTTGTAGTAGAATATAGGCCTATAGAAAATAGGAGTAGGACTGAAATCATAAGGTATTTAAGATCAGAGGCTAAGAAGGTAAATCCAGACATAAAAAAAGATTACAAGCCTGAGATTAATAATAGATTTCAAAATTCAACAATCTATAGCTATGACATATCTAATGATGTACTCGGGACTATCATGATAGTTTCGATAGACAAGCAAGATCATTTAGACTATTTTAAGATCACAGGTAATGATAAGTTGGACTTAAGCAATATCCATAAATTAATTGATAAGAACTTTTATACTTTATATTTTGATTGACCAGATATAGTCTTGCATATTTATAATTGTCACAGAAAGGGACACGGACTGAGAATCTGTCTTCCTTATTGCCCAGCGTCCACCTTAGCCAGATCAAAGTAGAAAGTATCCTTCTTTGATTCTCCGACGACAATAAACTTGAGATAATCATAATGTTCGCTATAGGTATGGATGATGGCCCACTTTTTATAATCAGGCTCACCTTGCTTTTTCATGTATAAAATAGAATCTTGTTCTACCTTATAACTGAATTCAGTTATTTTATTGTTAGACTTGTCCGAAGTGGCATTGAGTAAATTAATTAAGAAGCCATCAAATTTTAGCAGACCCTTATTATTATCGTAGAAGGTCATCTCTATATCTGCGCCTGATGCCGTCGCTAGCTTAGTTAATCCCACGGCCATCTTGCCCCAGAAGCCTTCTATTTCGTCTTCTTTGGCAATCTCATCAAAGGTGGGCATAAGATCGACTTTGTACTTTCCTTTCAGTTTATCAGTATCGAATGTGTTAGAGTCAGTTTTGCAACTTACTGTTACTAAGAAAGAAAGGCATACTACTAAGTAAAGATTATTCATCATAACAATTAAGGTTAATCCAAGGTAATATTTTGGTGTCTATTATAAAAATAAAAAACCAACTATAACGTGGTAATACCTCCTACAATGTTAGGACGAAAAAATAGAGAATATGCTGGAATGACACTCCTGCTATTAGATTATATAGAAAAGAAAATCCAGTACATTTCTATTTAACTAGCTGGTTGGCGATCATGATTTTTCTGATAACGAAATTTTGTAACGATTATTAGTAATTTTCTTTTCCAAAGAATTAAATATGAGTTCGTTCGCAAAGTTCTTGCAGTGTATGGTCGTCTTCGTGGCGGTGCTTACAAGTTGTTATACACTTTCCGCTCAGACCGATTGCGCGTCAGGTCGCATCCTCCTAGATAACTTATCCAATACTTTTACGGGCACCGATGCGGTAATAGAGGAGGCGCATGCGTTTGACTATTCTTCTTGTGACTCGATATGTATAAGTATGGTGGTGCATACTAACGGGCTGAGCTGGATCGGGTCAGGCAATATGGAATGGCATGGCGAATGTGGTTTTGGTGCGGACATATGCGCAGGCGATATAGAAAATTCTACCTCTGGTCCATGCGAAAACTGCTGGGACTTCTTAGCCGCCAAGCTCATCATGAATGACTCCGTATATTACCTTAACGTGCTCGGCGATGCCGAAGATGATCCTGACAGCACCGTCTGGTATTCCGATATTATAAAAACGCCCGTCGGTAATCTAGACTCTGGGAGGGTAGTGATCTCAGCACAGACATGGGCCAATAACGAATCTCTTAGCTACGAAGCATTGACAGTATTCTGTCATAATGTATCCACGGCTACAGACGGACAGCAAGCTCTGTCAGAGATCAGATTATTCCCCAATCCAGCCAGCGATATTCTCTATATAGAATCTGACCCAGGAACAAATTATAAGGCGAGTATCTGGGATATAACGGGTACGCTGGTCACGTCATCACATCATGCCAAGCAAATAGAACTGACCAGTCTCTTATCTGGTACCTACCTGATAGTCATCGATGATCTCGATGATGGTCATCGGGTGGTCGAGAAGATATTAGTAGATAGGTGAGTGGGGTTATCTGTAGAGTGCTGTTCTTATTTCTATCAGTAAGTTTTCTATTTTTTCTGAGTTTGGTTCTTCTGGTAGATCAGAATCTTGATAGGCTTTTTCTACTCTTTTCATTTTTTCGTCAGCCATGGTTATAAGTTCATCATATTGCCATTCGCCATTTCTTATTTTCAATAATTCTTGTCGGTCATTTCTCCATACATAAATTTTTCCTTCCGATAATATTTCTTCTGCCATTTGTAAGAGACGGAAAGTATGCATCATGTTTTTGGAGTCGTAGTTTTTGCCATGTTGGACATTGTTTTCGTATCGGCTTTCATTTCTTTTTTCTACCCAATCCCAATACTCTCTATAGTCCTTACAGTATTTTATATAGCCATCTTGGTTGAACTGTAAATGTGTAATGGGTTCTTCGTTTTTGGCAACAGAGCTTAGTAAGACGCTCGTTGCGCTTTCTTTTTTCATCACCCCTTTATATCCTAGACTATTATCATAGTCATAATAGACGCCATAGGTGTTTTTGAAATGCGGCACATTGACTAGCCCGATACTCTCTTGTTGTTTGTTATGTTTCTGTAGCCATTGCTTAAGAGGTAAGGACCCTTGTTTGTTCAAGATATAAGAGAAGTCTATAACGGTCTTTTTTACTTTATCTATCGGGTTGACCATTTTCTTGTTTAGTCCTCTGGCTTTTCTCACTTGAGTAAATGCATAACCTCCAAAGGTGTCTTTGCATTTCTTGGATAAGAAATCCTCTGTTTTGATTTTGTCTAGCAAAGTACTTTTGAATAAAATTTTGTCTTTTGGCGTTTCTAATAATTCTAGGATGTTTGGATTGTTTTTAGTTAGTAAATCCAAAAATCTACCCACCTCGTAAAAAACAATATCATTAGATTCGTTGGCGACCTGAGGCACATAGTCAAATCCATAAAACCATTTCTTGGGCAAATAGAAAACACCTTTTATATCTGTGTCAGAAGTCGGTACATCCAGATTATAAGCCTTACTCCCAGAGATACATTCGAGAAGGATGAGGTTGTTTTCCCTTAGATATTGTATGTCCAGTTTAGTCTTCAATGATGCTCAGGAAGGCCTGGTTTAGTTTGTCTGATGAGGGAACAGCGACGGAGTCCTCTATTTTTAATGCATCCAATAATTCAAACTCTTTTGAGATAAACTCGGTCATCAATGGATCTATATGATGTACATAATCTTCGTTGACGGTTTCCTTTGTTTTTAGCAACTCTTGTATGTGTGTAGCAATAGAAGAATCATTTATTATTTTGATCAGCGTAGGAATATCCATAGGAGGAACTTCCCTGTGACTAATGATCCATTTGGCGGCCATAAGTGGTCTGAGAACATAGAATAGTTTTTTTAGTTTTATTTCACCAGTCATGTCCTGACTATGATAGCTGTTCTTAGCTATTCCCTTATAGTGATTAATGATATGTCTGGGCTGGAAATATATTTTACATAACTCGAGTATTTGCTCTCTGATTCCTTTGACCTCTTTATATATGATAGGCGATTGCGTCCACTCAAACGGCGTCGCATTTGATTTGCGAATTAGCCTTAGTGTTTTCTTTATGTCCCACCCATTTATATCTAGTAACTTTCCATGAAAATAGTTAATCGTATCGGGCTTTTCATCTATTTCTAAATAGTGATATTTCGGCCTTTTATATATTATTCTGACATCATAATCACTGTCTGGTGATGGACAGCCCCAGGCGCGACTTCCGCTTTCGCATGCTATCAAGATTTGGATTCCCTGTTCTTTTTCTAACTGTGTTATGTGTTCTATAATTTCACTTTTCATAGTGGTCTATAAATTTTGGAATAAAGATATAGTCTCTTTAATTAATGTATCGGCTCTATTGTAGCTTTAGGTATTTTATAAGTGCCATTCTTCTACATTATACCCTACATTATTTTTTATAGAAGTATTTTGAGATGTACACCTCCACCGCATTTTATGCCCATTAATAATTTTCCGAAATGAGGATTATCAAACTCAAGAAGGCCTTTTATTCCTTATACGACTAAGTATACTAATCAGGGTCGAGGCAGCTTATAATATGACAAGAAATGATTACATTAGATCAGCGTAATAAGACGAAAAGAAAGCGCAATTAATTAAGACCATTAGATTCATATAGTAATGAAGAACAAATTCCTACTCACCTTAGTAAGCATCCTGTCTTTCTTTTATAGCCATGCACAATGTGATAGACAAAGGGATTCTTTGGCTTTAGTCAGTCTTTATAATAGTACAGATGGCCCTAACTGGTACACAAGCTGGGATTTGTCTGAGCCGATGACATCATGGTATGGTATAGAGCTTAATGAGGACGGATGTGTGTATTGTATAGATCTGGATGGCGTTCTCGATTGTTATATTACCCCTGACGGGATATTTGGTAATAACTTGTCAGGAACCTTACCGGAATTGTCATTGTCAGAGCTGGAGTTTTTGAGTCTGGCATACAATGATCTACGTGGAGGGATTCCTGAGTTTTTCGAGACGCCCTTATTGACTGGTTTAGACCTGAGTAATAATCACTTCTCGGGTTGGGTGCCTTATTTTGAGATGTCGGATCAGGAGAATATGCATGTGAGATTAGACAATAATAATTTATCAGGTTGTTACTCAAATAGTATATGTGACCTATGGCAGATCAGCCTATCAGGCAATCCCGCCCTGCCGTGGCAAGGTGATCTTGTACCTTTTTGTAATGGAAGTGATCAGCGCGATGCACCATGTGATGACAGAAACCCTAATACCACTGACGATCGTATCGACGAATGCGTCTGTGGTGAGCCACCACAAGCGCCGGTTTTCGCCATACAAGACATTACTCTGAGCACAATAAGCTGTAATGCGGGCCGTCATAGCGGGTTAGCTCAGGCTAAAATCGACGAACTAACCTCAGATCCTAATACTATAAGTATCTCCTGTGAGCCTACGGACCAACTCAGCTGGGTACAAGTACCATATCCTCTGCCTGGTTTCCCTGATGTTATAAACGGTCCTTGCGATATAGCTTACGAAGTGTCGCTATGGGCCTATGATGAGTGTGGACAACTTTCGTCAGATTCTATTGTGGTGACCATCCCTGTGATCGACACAGAGGGCCCCACGGTCCGAGGGGATTATCCTAGGGATACATCATATTCCTGCTTATCTGATGTCCCACCCATGAATCTACAAATGTGGGATGCCTGCCACAGTATACTGACAGGAGGTACAGATTTTCTTATGAAAGAAGACCTCTCTGGTGTCCTATGCGAATCAGAAGGCACCATAATAAGAGAGTACTACCTAGAAGATCTATGTGGAAATAGGGAGGTTAATCTGGGTTCCTATCCTTTAGTGCAGACGATTACCTTAGGGCCGCCAGATGAGCTCGTGTGGTTAGACGATAGCAAGTTGCCAGAAGAAATAAATCTTCTATTTTCTAGCGCAGAATGCGGTCAAGAGTACTGTTTTCCTGGAGAGTGGGTTGCCAGTAATGTGGAGTCTAATCCCATAAGCTGGCCCTTTGCCGAGGAACTGGTATGGGGTGTGGATTACGGATATCTCAATGGCGGCGGTTGCGATGGGCCACCCGTAGATATACAGGTGAATGTAGAAGACTGTATTTTTCCTGGAGGTGATGGCAATATTATCATCGTTACTTATACTGTACAGAACCCATGCGGGAATGATCTCATATATCAGTTTCCCATATACATAAGCTGTGGTGCGTGCGGAGATATTGGCGGTGATAGAGTTGATTATTGCTCACAGTCAATTCCTTTATGCGATCTATATAGAACGAATTTGGCCTCTTGTTTGCCACCGTGGAATGGAAGTGCTATCCAAGCTGATCAGCCGAGTCCCTTATGTGGCGGAGGACAGCCTCAGAACATGTCGTGGTACTCGTTTACTGCGGGAAGTCCTTCGTTGACCATAACTGTAGAACCCACCGAGTGCCTCCCTGGTCGAGATGGTAAGGTCGGTGTACAGCTGGGAATATATGATGGTTGCAATGGTAATTGTATTGTATGGGATACCGATTGTACAGGAGACCTTAGTGCCAAAACAATAATCACGGACCACTTAATCGTGGGACAAAATTATTACATATTTATAGACGGTTGTGGTGGAGCAGAATGTAGCATAGATATTACCATAGAAGGCCATGAGGAGTATCAGTTGCCCAGTATTCTGGAGGTCATTGTAGAGGCCGGGCAATGCGCATCACCAGAAACTACTGTCTTTTGTTCAGGACAGCAATTGAGATTTAATGTATTGCATAATGGGGACTCGTGGACGGAGTTCCGTGATGGGCATAATAATCCTGGTGATACTTACGATGATGAGGCTAGTATTTGTTTTTGGTGGTTTTTTGATCCACCCATTGATGGAGAATCGGATGGCACTTATAATATGATAGAAGAGGGCGGTTTCGCCACTCCTTTATTGAGCTTGCCCTCGGTTACTGAGGAGACGGCATTTACGATTTGCATAAATAAAGTGTATGGACCATGTGAAAATAATCTTTGTTCTATTGCTGATTATGTTGGCAACCCCTGCATGGACATAATCGTAAAACCAACACTGGAAGAGTTGGCCGAGATAAGGGTATGCACAGAAGATCTGAGATCGGGATATGATCCGAGTGAGGCATGGTCTGACCAAAATCCAGATAGTGGTGGTTGGTTAGGATCTGATAATATAACGCTGCAGCAGGTGCTGGACCAAAATCAGATAAGTGTTACAACGATCTCTGCGGACTGTGACTGCGAGCTGGTGCAGAACCTGACGATTATTCCGGTGGGTGATCAGGAACCTCCCGCGAGCTACACCTTTTATATGTTTGACTGTCAGTTTAGAGATTATGATGCGGCGGACCTGACAGCGTATCAGGAGTATCAGCGCTATCTCTGGTATCATGATGAGTCTGGTAATGTTATAGGTATCGATAGAGATTATCAAAACGAATTAATCCCTTTGGATAAGAATGTCCAAACTGACTGGGAAGGAAAACGATGCGAGTGTCCGATAGAAGTTTCTGTATTTACAACTGATATAGAAGGGCAAATTATAGAAGGCGGATGCGGTCCTAGTGGCACGGAATATTCCTGGGAGATGATAGATCTGGATAACTCTTTTAGTGAGTGGCCAGACGAGGTACTATGTAGATCTTATGACTGGGTCTTATGTGATGATTTTTCGCAAGCTATAGTGGAAAGTAACACAAATAATCGTAAGCCGATAATAGAAATATCTGGCGCAGAAGAAGGTCAATATTGTATAAAGGCCGAATTGGTTTTTAAAAATTACGATTATCCCGTAGGTACTCCAGAAGAAACAGATTATTGCGTGCAGTACTTTGGTCCTTATCTACTGGAGACAAAAGGATTCTCTCCTCTCGATATAATCGGAAGTACAGAGATATGCTCGGCAGACTTAGACGAGAAAATGTTTTCTATTGCAAGTGCGGCTGGTTCTGGTGATAACTATGTGTGGGATGTTTCTACTACAGGAGCAGTAGTCACCTCCATCAATGCCAGTGGAACAGAAGTTATCCTAGACCTGACGGCTCATGACTTTATGGAGTGTATTACTGTAACAGGCAGCACAGCATGTGGCACGAGTACTGTCGATCTGTGTCTATCTCAGGTCAGCTCTTTTTCTTATGATCTCCGCGAAGAATTATGTCCAGAAGACGAGATAATCGTCAATGGCAACATCTATAATCAGAGCAATCCCGTCGGTACCGAAATAATGCAAGGGGCAGATGGCTGCGATAGCATCGTCAATGTGGAACTACGATTTTTTCAATCTTGGGTGTCAGAAATAGATATGATCCTATGTGAGGGTGATAATATTAGGGTCGGTAATACAATATATTCCGAGGCAAACCCCACAGGTAGCGAAACACTGACTGATTATAATGGGTGTGACAGTATAGTTAATGTGTCGCTGTCATTTATGCCAGGGCATGACTTAGACCTTAGATGTGAGCCTGAGGCGGGTGGAGTATTATTCCAGTGGGAAACGAGTCCCGATATCAAAGAGTTGAGTGCAAATTATACAATTAATAATAGATTGCCTGTTACCAGAGTAACGCTGGCTCCTTCCCAGAACTATTATCTCGTAGGCGGTCTGGATAATTATGATCAGGTCTCACTGAGGTTAAGTGCTAGATTAGACAATGACTGTATGGTCATTTCTGAGACCTCCTGTAGAGAGATACCAGACAGATATTATGAGATCAATTGTGGTGACAGATTCCTACAATGTGGTCTGCAAGAACTCAATAACACAACCATAGATAACGGTACCATAGATGAGCAGCCTTTGTCAGGGTGTTATCAGGAGCGACTGTATAACCCTTGGATGTACTCGTTTGTTGCTGGAGGAAGTTCAGCTTCATTTTATGTTGATCTAGACGATGCCTTCATCACTTGGGAATCTTGGGAAAATCCACCTTGTCAGGATTTGGGACTTAATATATCTATAATCGAAGACTGCGGCGGCAATTGCTTCTATCAAGAATGGCAGTGTGGTAACGACACAAGAACCATCAGCGTGGATAATCTGGTCATCGGTGACACATATCACCTGGTTATAGATGGTTGTTGTGAGTCTATATATTACGGTGTAAGGGTGACGGCGGATGTGGATTGGGATTACGAGCTACCAGATCTGGATGATGTTACTATAGAGTCTCGTCTGACCACAACTGATAATACTACTTTGCCAGAAAATTCCTTTTGCCTCGATAACGAGGGCGTTCTCATCTCTGCCCGTGGTCTGCGCAATAATATAGATTTAGATAATCTGAAAGCAAATTGGCAATGGACTATAACTGGTCCTGATGCTAACAACGTCAGATGGCAAGAGACTAAGTATGCTGGTACTAACGGAACAGGATCGATTATAGATTATGGAAGTAATACCGATTACGATTTAATATATGGAGGCAATGAGATCCTGCTTAACTTTCCCACCTTTGGTGACTATGTGATCTGCTTGGAGGAATATTCTACCTATTGTGATATGTCAGTCTCGGGTGAGCCTGCCTGCATCGAGCTAAGCATACTGGATAGCCCTACTCAAGATTTTGGGGAGTATGACCTCTGTCGTCTGTACATGGAAGAAGACTCTTGGTTTCCTCCATCGGTCACTATAGATGGCGTCTCTGTAGACTGGCAGGGTGATGCTATTTCTGCACATGATCTGGGGCCTGATGGCTATGTGGAATACATGGATGACGAAGATGACAGCGGATGCCCGACCACCCAGAAAATCAGGATCAACCTCATAGGAGCTAATAAATCCAATACAGAGATTATAGACATCCATCTACTAGATTGTCAGACTTACGGATCCTATATATGGGAAGGCGTCGTCATACAGGATAATACGTCATATAATAACGTATGCGGATTACTCATGAGCCGTTCTGATCTGACAGATGATCGCGGAGTCCAGTGTGACAGTGTCTATATACTTAATGTATATCCTATAGAGGTGGGTGACTCTCTGAGCATATTGGGTTGTGGTCCAGCAGGAGTGCAAGTAGAGCCTGTGATATATAGACGTGATGGTAAGACCTTTGACCTTAGCTCGGCTACCTATGACTGGTACGACGCAGAGACTAATGCTAATGTAGCCGATAGCAAAATAGCAGAACTTACTCCAGGACAGACCTACTGTGTGATTATCGATGGCATGGTCATAGATGATTATACATCGATGCCTTCTGAGTGTTATCTAGAGTATTGTTATCTGATACCAGATCCAGATGTCGGTACGCCATGCGACGATAATAATCCTCTGACTGTCGATGATGTTATACAAGATGACTGTAGTTGTCGAGGAGAGATACCGACCAGCTGTCGAGTCAGAGATTCTATCGCCCTTATGGCTCTGTATAATGCGACTAATGGATCAGAGTGGACTAATAGTGATAACTGGGGTACGAGTAATCCACTCGATCTATGGCATGGAGTAGAGACAGATGCGCAGGGATGTGTCACTTGTCTAGATATGAATGGTGTGCAAGATTGCGCTCCTAATTTTGAAGAAAGACTCGGTAATAACCTCGTCGGGGAGTTGCCTGATGAGATCGGTCTGATGCAGCAGCTTGTAAGATTAGATCTGGACTATAATAAGTTGACTGGATCTATTCCTAGTACGATATCTAATATGGTAAGCCTGGAGGAGATTAAGATGATAAGCAATCGGTTGACAGGAGAACTCCCTGTGACGATAGTCGATCTACCAGTACTTAATCGGATAGATTTGCGTTACAATAATATTACTGGAACTATTCCCGATAACATAGGTAAGTTAACGAGTCTAGACGTACTGGTCCTTAGTCATAATAATATAGAAGGGGAGATACCATCCAGTCTAGGACAGCTTACTAACCTAAAAGATATATGGCTGGACTATAATAATCTCACAGGAGAAATCCCAACAGAAATCTATAATCTAACAAATCTCTACACGATATTTTTGCAAAGCAACGAGCTGACAGGAACTATATCTCCACGGATCGGAAATCTTAAGGAATTAGCTACCATTGATTTTTCTGATAATAATCTTACAGGAGAGATTCCTAAAGAGATCGGTAGTTTGCCATGGTTAATGGATTTGTTTTTATACTCTAATAATCTGACAGGAGAGATTCCTCAAGAAATCGCTGACCATCCAGAACTCACATATATATCACTAGCTGAGAATAACCTCACTGGCGAGATTCCAGAGGGGATAGGTCGTAACCCTTTCTTTGCAAGGCTACATCTATATGATAATAATCTGTCTGGATGCTTTCCTGCATCTCTGAGTCGTCTTTGTGATATAGACCATGATTTTCATAATAATCCACAACTTCCATTCAGCGGCGACTTTGATAGGTTATGTCTCGGTGAGGATGAGATCGGTGCAAGCTGCGACGATAATAATCCGCGGACTTTCGATGATGTTATACAAGCTGATTGTAGTTGCGCAGGAGATGTACTGACCGATTGTCGTGTCAGAGACTCTATAGCCCTTATGGCGCTGTATCATGCGACTAACGGACCAGAGTGGACTAATAGTGAAAACTGGGGTACGAGTAATCCGCTCGATCAATGGTTCGGAGTAGAGACAGACGCACAGGGATGTGTCACTTGTCTAGATCTCAATGGTGTGATACAATGCACGTCGGCCCCATTAATTGAAAGACTCGGTAATAACCTCATAGGGGAGTTGCCTGACGAAATCGGTCTGATGGAGCAGCTTGTAAAATTAGATCTGGACAATAATCAGTTGACAGGATCTATTCCTAGCACAATATCAGATATGATTAGCTTAGAAGAGCTTTGGATCAAGTACAATCAGTTGACAGGAGAACTGCCTTCCACGTTAGTCGATATGCCAGAACTGAGATGGATCGATCTGAGTAGTAATAATATCAGTGGCACTCTTCCTGAAGATCTCGGTAAGATAACTAACTTAGAAATTTTGGTCCTTAGCGATAACAATATAGAAGGGGAGATACCACCCAGTCTAGGACAGATTGCTAACCTGACAGATATACGGTTGGACCGAAATAATCTCACAGGAGAAATCCCAATAGAAATTTATAATCTATCAAATCTTACCGCGATCATTTTGCAAGGTAACGAATTGACAGGAACGATATCACCGCGGATAGGAGATCTTGAGGAATTATATCTTATTGACTTTTCTGATAATAACCTGACTGGAGAGATTCCTAAAGAAATCGGCAGTTTGCAACTGTTATCGGATTTGAATTTGTATTCTAACAATCTGACAGGACGGATTCCAAAAGAGCTTGCCGATAATATAGACCTGAGTTATTTATCGTTAGCTGACAATAATCTGTCTGGAGAGATTCCTGAGGAGATAGGAAACATTCCTTTCTTAGGACAGATCCATCTAAATGAAAATCAATTGTCGGGTTGTTTCCCAGCGACTTTCAGTCGTTTTTGTAATATGGAATATGATTTTTCTAATAATCCGCAACTTCCTTTCAGCGGTGACTTTGATCGGTTCTGTGCTGGCGAGGATCAGATCGGTGCACCATGTGATGACGGAGACCCTCAGACATCTGATGAGGCTATCACAGAGAATTGCCTTTGTCAGAGAGTGATGCCATGTGAGGACGTATATGCTCTTATAGACACAGTGCTGTGTACTGATGAGTTTGTTATGGTTAACGGTGTCGTATACCAAGAGGATAACCCTGAGGGCCAGGAAATTATTCCTCTGTCCAATGGTTGCGATAGTATAGTAGATATAATGATATCATCCGTACTGACGCCAAAAGCACAAGACGATTATTATACAGTCGAGGATGATCCTTATATTATAATCGAGGTATTAGTTAATGATAATTATGAGGATATTAGTTCTTTGAGTATTGAGGTATATGGTGTCGAGAATATTTTGAGTTTTGATATAATGGATGATTACACTATAGAAATAGACGTAGAAGATATTACATTACCAGAGGCCAGATTATATTACGAAATATGCTCTAAAGACTGTGATGACGAATGTAGTGAGGCTGAGGTGCTCATAGAGATTATCACATCTAAAAATTATGACAAAGGCGTGCTCACACCTAATAATGATGGGGTCAATGAGGTCCTGGTCATTCCAGGCTACAAAGAAAACGAGGTCATCCCTGAGTCTAAAATTTCTGTTTTTAATCGCTGGGGACAATTAGTCTATGAGACAACTAATTATAAAAATGACTGGAGAGGCAACTACATGAGTAATCCAGATAGTCCTTTACCAGAAGGTATTTATTATTATCAGATGCATGATAAAGATTACAAATCATTTTTAGGCAGTCGATCTATTATAAGATAATTATGAGGTATTGGTTAATCATTATTTGTACGTTCTGTGTATCGGTAGAACTGACAAGTCAGCAACTACCTCTGTTTACTCAGTATTCTGAGTATCAGGCTATAATTAATCCGTCATCAGTTAGTTACTCATATTATCGCGATGGATATGATCTTATATTTGGCACATCTTATAGAGACCAGTGGAATGCAGTACCGGACAGACCACGTACGTTTGCAATACGTGCAGAAAGTTTTCATGCCCCTCAGCGTGGTGCGGGGTTCGTATATGGTGGATATGTAATACACGATCAGGCGGGACCTTTTAAGACAACCGGAATAACAGGTAGGGTAGCCTCCATGATAAGATTTTCAGGGGACTCTTTTGAGGAAGGTGCAATTTCTCTCGGTCTTAACTTTGGTCTTAACCAGTATAGAGCAGACCTAGCAGACTTTTTGGCGACAGAAACAGATCCATCTTTATTACTGGCAGATGCAGGGAAGGTTTTTCCAGACGTCGGTGTAGGACTGAGTATGTATAAGCAGACAGATAGAGGGGATTATTATTCTTTTGGGATTAGTGTTCCGCAGTTATTTGGGCTTAATTTATCTCTTAGGAATGCCGATAACGGTTTTGATATAAAAAGGACACAGCACTATTATGCTCATGCTAATTATTACCTAGTAATGGGCCAGCAAACGTATATGCAATTATCCATGTGGGTAAAAAAAGTCAATGATATCCCCGTCAATGCAGATATAAATTACAGATATAAATTCTCTAATAATGTATGGTTTGGGTTAGGCTACAATACAACTAAGTTGCTACATGCGGAGGCGGGCGTTGTGATTAATAATTCTAACCTGGACAAAAGAGTAAAGATAGGATACGCTTATAACGCTTCATTAGAGACTCTCGGAATCTCATTCGGCAGTACACATGAACTGAATGTCTCTTACTTAATAGATCGAAACTAAGTATAGCAATAATATTTTCCGCCTATGAAGGTCTTCACCATACTCCTACTTTTTCCGATCTATACTCTGGCACAACCTAACTGCAATGTGTTTTTGTGGAATAAGGATACCTTGCAGTATCAGGCATGTCAGTATGTAGAAGCGCATAATCAGGATTATTACCAGTTTCATTGGAAGCAGATGGCGGTATGGGATACTGCGATCGCGATATGTCCATATTTTGCCTACCCATATCGAGAGAAAGCCGCACCCTATATCAAAGCAGGTAACTTCGTCGAGTGGAAGAAGAATATGGATAAGGCGGTGGAGTATGCGCCACATGATTACCTCCATGTGAGAGCGTCACTGAGATATAAGTTCTTTGCCGATTACAAAGGGACCTTGGCCGACATTGCTATACTGGAAGAACTGATGAACGGAAAGGATATAGGTTACACGTCTAATGGGACGTATCATCTCAATATCCTGAAAGGATTATGCCTCAAAGCAATGGGAAAAAATCAAGAAGCTATAAAAGTCATAGAGTCACAGCTAAGTGACCAAAATCATCATACTGGCCTATACGCTCAGTTACATCTCGGCGTAATCTACCTAGAAGAGAAAATGTATGACAGGGCTATCCATGCGCTTGCTCTACAGATGCAACAGAACGATCTAGCGGAAAACCGTTATTATATGGCATTGGCTTACCGTGCTATAGGCAAGGAAGAGAAAGCTAACAATAGCATTGTTGCCGCGCTAGAGTTATACAAAAAAGGGACGCGCATGACTGATCCCTATAACGTGTTATTTGACCAGATATATATGGAGCAAATAGAAACGGCGATAAAGTCGATGCGTGCTAATGGGTGATAGTGTGTTAGCCATTAGTTTTACGTTTTTTTTTTTTTTTGCATAACTCAAATTTGGGCTCCTCCTTTTTTTTCATTTTGAGCTTGTCGAAAAATCTTAAGAGGGTGGAAGGACATATCTGGAGATCTCTCCACAAGGTCGAGATGTAGAGGGAGTAATATTGCTGCTATTGTCTTCTACGAATTTTAAGACACAATAAGTTCTTCTTTTTCTAATTCAACACTCAGCTTTACCTTAGCACCAAGTGCTTTTAGTGCACGAAGTATTGTTCCTATTCTAAAATCCTTTGTGTTATTCTCTAGTTTAGATATTTGAGATTTTTGCACTCCAAGTAATTCTCCTAAGTCTTTCTGTGTCATATTTCGTTTGATCCTTGCATTTCTTATCATTGTTCCTACAATATCCATGTGCAAATCATACTCGAATATATCACGTTCTGGTGTCCCTTTTTTGCCAACCATTTCATCTGTCAGTTTATCTATAGATGTTAATTTCATAGCTTATCATAAAGATTACTTCTTAATAGTCAAAAGGGAAACCTGAATTCATAAAGGAAGTGCTTTTTTGGAAGAAAAAAATTATGATCCATAAAGTGCTTTACTAAAAGCTACACTTATCAGATTATATACTTTTTTATAGTAAACAGCTACTTTCATTTTTCTTGAATGATCGTAATAACTGTGAAAATTTATTTGCTCTCTCACTTTTTCTAATTCTGATGGGTTTATACTTAATGTTCCCAATAGAGTTTCTGAATCGAATTTTTGATTAATTGTATGAGGTTTTGTTTGTTTTAAATCAATGTCAATGAATGATGCGAAACCTCCCTCCATTTCAATATTTAATTTTGCAAGTTCATTTTCGATGTGAAAGTTTCCATTTTTATTTGGATTTGCATTGAGTGCTTTACTTAGTTCCTTAGTTGATAACCCTATGTATTGATGCGGTCTATTATAAGGATAGCTTAATATCCTCAAACCTAATTGAATAGCTTTTTTTACTGAGTCATTTAAAGTTAAGTTGTTAATTGATCCATCAAAAACAGTTGAATTAAAAACTATTCCTAATGATTCCAATAATGTTTTTGTTGTTTGAACTACAGAGCCATTATACTTTAGGTAGAGTTTGTCGCTTAGAAAGAACGGTATTTGACAATTATCAAGGATAATTGGAATGACTTTAAGCTCTGCTGTTGTTATCTCTTTTGTTACTGCAAGGCCAAGTTCCTTTTTAACCCAGAATGATGATACTGAATTTTCGGAAATAAAGGCTAGTAGACAATCCACACTATTGATTCCATCGGAAATTTTTTGGATAAGAGAATCTCCAAATTTAATTTCGGCTTCATCTATCCATACTTTGAGCCCATGTAATTCTAATATCTTTCCTATTTCCCTTACAAGAGGTTTATCCTCTGAGTTATGACTTAGAAAAACGGAGTCAATTTGTTTTCTCATTGTCTTGACTTTTTGATGTAATGCACAATTAATAATGCAATAGTTTACTTATCTAAAAACGCCCTCTGCCCACTGGATACGCATTGACTTTCTTTTTATATTTTTTCATCTCGACCTTGCGGAGAGACCTTCAGACGGTTATTCCAAATACTTAAGATTTTTCGACAGGCTCAAAATGAAAAAAAATGGATAACAGGCGGCTGGCTTGTCAAAAATCTGATCGATGGAAGAGTGAATAGATACTCCCGCCAAAAACAAAAAAAGCGAGACAAGTCATCCGACCTATCTCGCTTATAATCTGGGTGGAAGATCGGTCTCGAACCGACGACCTCCGGAACCACAATCCGGCGCTCTAACCAACTGAGCTACAACCACCATGTCAGTAAACGAGTTACTGCATTACAAAAGTATAATATGTTATATAATTATTCCTCATCTGAGGAGGACTTAATTACCTGGTGTCGGGTCTTCTCTGAGCGTGAATATTCTCGTGACCTCCGTCTGTGGACCACTCAGCGGTCTGCCGTTCTCTAGTAGCCTTAGGGTGATTTTGTTTTCGCCCATCGGGAGTTCTTCCAGGAAGTATGGCTGCCATGTATTGAGTTGGAACTTATCACCGTTGATCGTGGCTTCTACGACGTACTTTTCTCCTAGATTAGCATTGACGAGGTAAAAGTCGAGCATGACCTTCTCTGTGTCCTTTCCTACATAAGTCCCCTTAGGGCGACTGTAGAATAGGGCAGGCTTGGTGATATTCTCAGTATCGACGATGCTGCCGTCTTTGACCGTGATATTCTGTACGATATGGGCTTTTTTGGTTTTGATACTTTCGTGGTAGGACCTACTGAGAAAAGCCAATAGATTATGATTACCATCCGCTATATCAAATTCAAAATCCGAAGTGTATTTGGCGGCATAAGGATCATTATCTACTATGACGTGTACATGCTGACCTTTGGCCGAGTTAGCGCACATCTTAGACGGTGCATCGGGCGTCTGAGCGCCGAGCTCATAGTTGGATCCCGTCACATCGAATGAAAATCGACCATCTTTATAACTCATATTGGATATCATGGCGTCATTGTAGGCGACGGACTTAGGAAACTTGGTCAAAGTGTTGATGTTTTCCTCTAAATCCTTGCTTGACGGCGCTTTTGTCTTAGAACTGTCACTCTTGCATGCAGAAATCAAAGCAATTGCTGCAAGAAGTACAAATATTTGTCTCATTTTAATTATTTGAGTACGAAAATAAGGCATTATTACACGAAATAAGTTAAAATTATCAAAGTCATCAAATTGGGCATAAATTTTGGATTTTCAAGTTTTAACTTATTTATTTTGAAGGCTTTAAATATTACTTTTATTTTTGATATATAAATACAACCAACCCGATTGGCTTTAACAGACAAACAACTCTTAGAGATTTTTTACGAGGATGGCTCTAAAGGCATAGAGTTAATCTTCAAACAATACTATGAAACCATGTGTTTGTCAGCCATCCGTATAACCAAAGAAAGGAGTCAGGCGGAGGATATCGTGCAGGAGGTACTCTTCGAGTTATATAAGAAAAGAGATAAGCTAAAAATAGAATCACTATTAGGTTATCTAAGACGCGCCGTGTATAATAGAGCAATAAATAAGGTAAAAAACAGAAAAGACTATATAGAAGCCGATGAGGTAAGTTATGAGCTGACAGATGGAACGACTAATTCACAGGAAGGAATGGAATATGAGGAGCTGGAGGCATTTATTAATAGGGTTATAGATTCTTTACCCGAAAAATGTCGCTTAGTTTTCATCCTTAATAGATTTGAGCAGTTATCTTATAAAGAAGTCGCCCAAAGGCTCGATATTTCGGTCAAAACAGTAGAGAATCAGATGTCCAAAGCCCTAAGAATACTAAGATCTGAGCTAGAAAATTACAGATATCTTGAAAATATTTTGGAAGAGGATAGGGGGATATTCAATAATTAGTGTCTATAGGGTGTAAGCAATGAACAAAGAATTTTACATATCGCTGATTTCCAAAAAATTAAGTAACGAGCTTAACTCGGCAGAGCTCAAGGATTTAAGCCATTGGTTGGCTAAGGATTCGGATAATTCCGTCCTTTTAGACCAGTTTAAGTCCGCATGGGATACAACAGCCAGGTACAAGGAGAATGTCTCCTTTAATGCCGACACCGCATTTGCAGCCTTCGCTGACAAATATGAGATTCCTCAGAGTGATAGTACTGTGGATAGGGTGGGTCATAAGTCATCAGTTTCTAAAAACACGTCCCGATGGATTTTCCTCGGGTTGTTACTTACCTTCATCTTATTCATCAGCGCATATTTCTTAGGTCTCAATAAATCAACCACATCACACGACAGACCAGCTAATCTGGTTCTTAATAGTACGATGGATTCGGAAACATTTGGCATATCAGATAATAGTTCTGTAACGCTTAGTCCTAATTCCAATTTCGTGCCAAAAGACGTCAATACGTCACTTACAGATAACAAATCAGATAATTCTTTAATATCATATAACAAATCAGTCAATAATTTCACAGGTCAGGGCTTTTTTGACCTTAATAATCCAGATCAGAGTGCCGTAGAGATAGGCCTCGATAATGATAACTACATCGTGAGTGAGGATGCACTGTTCAATGTACAGAACTTTGAGGATGATAACTTTAGTATCGTCGATGTACAGACGGGTCAGGTGACATTCGTCGCAGGTGATGAGACGATTACTGTCAATGAGGGTGAGAGACTGATATATAATGAGAAAACAGAAAAATACAACCTCGTAGA
This sequence comes from Saprospiraceae bacterium, assembly GCA_020628095.1. Lineage (GTDB taxonomy): Bacteria > Bacteroidota > Bacteroidia > Chitinophagales > Saprospiraceae > RFSX01. The sequence continues at coordinate 51,307 of JAHDFP010000014.1, read as the reverse complement.
CCTGCCTAAGGTCAGCCCATTCAAGTGGGTCAAGGGTATACTTGAGTTCGATAATACGCCATTGGCAGAGGCTTTCGTTATGATAGAGAGATTCTACGGAGTGGATATCGACATAGTAGATCATTCTTCTACGGATAGTATCAACTTTACAGCGACACATTATAAGTCCAGTAGCTTAGATGCTTGTATGGAATTAGTACAAGGAATCGCACCTATGGATGTCGTAAGAACCAGCCAGCGCAAGATAGAAATCAGCAATATCGGTGGCGAGTAATAAGTTTGCATCTATTTTGATCCAAAATAATTACTTTTGAAGATGTATTCATAGAGATGCATTTGAGACCGAGGCTACTAATTCTTACAGTATGTATAATGTGCAGTGCCCTAAGTTCTGTTGTCTCGCAGCGCATTATACCCGACGAAAAAATAATCAACTTTAGTACAGAAGAAACCCCACTGAGGGATGTCCTCTTTGAGTTAAGTGCGCAGACGGATGTGGTTATTGCGTTTCAGGATCAGATCATACCCGCAGACTCCATTGTCAGTTTATCTATCAGAAAGGAAAGGCTGGGCAAGATTATAGACTACCTTATCAAGCCGCATAAGCTCAAGTATAAGATCATCGGTAACCAGATTGTTATCACGCGAGATCAGTACCAAAAGAAAAAAGAATCTGATAGTGATTATGTCACTGTCTCAGGTACGGTAAGAGATGTAGAGACAGGAGAGGCGATGGTCAATGCACACATCTATCTCGGGCAGAACAAATCAGTTGGTACGAGTAGTAATGAGTATGGATTCTATAGTCTGACCTTACCACGGGGGCTATATGAGCTTAATGTATCTTATGTGGGATTCGAAGATGGAATAGTAGAGGTAGCTCTTGCAAGAGACACCATCGTGGATATAGAACTACTACAAAAGACCCGACTCAAGGATATCATCATCGCAGAGAAATCCCTGATCCCTCTGGATGATAAGAACGAGCCTCCCATAGAGAGTATCGACATACTGCCTATAGAGAAGATCATCAGTTTTCTACCTCTCGCAGGTGAGCCAGATGTGATGAGACTGGCATATTCAGGTACAGGTGTGACAACGGGAGCCGATGGGTTCGGTGGGATGAGTGTGAGAGGTGGAGAGACTAATCAGAACCTGGTCCTTTTTGATGGGATACCCGTCTATAATGCACAACATGGTTTTGGTCTATTTTCTATATTCAATAGCAGCGTGATCAAAAGTGCCACCTTGTACAAAGGCGCATTCCCAGCGCATTATTCTGGTAGGTTGTCTTCTGTATTGGATATACGGACGAGAGAGGGTAGTGTGAGAGATTTTAGGGGAGATGTATCGATAGGGCTTATTTCGGCGACAGCCTCCTTAGAAGGTCCGATTATCAAAGAAAAATCATCATTCTTATTATCATTCCGTAGAACGATAGTCGACACATGGACTAAATCGGCCTCACGGGTATTATTCGATAATAACGGCAGCTTATCATTATATTTTCTTGATTTCAATGCCAAGGTTAATTATCAGTTGGGACGTAACTCTAAGTTGTATTTCAGCTACTATAAGGGCAAGGATAATTTCAATATAGACATACTCGATCCAGAGGATCAGGCACCATTCTATGTAGAGGATTATGATCAGGTGTACTGGGATTCTGGCAATAGTTTGATGTCTATGAGGTGGAATACGCGCGTATCACAGAAGTCTTTCCTCAATGTCTCTCTATATAGATCACGATACATCTTCGAATCCTTTGAGCAAGACAGGATGGAATATTATGATCTGGTCAATCGGGACGATGTCATAGATATATTCTTTGACGCCGGTTATTATGTGTCAGGCATTACCGACGTGGGCATGCGTACTAATTTTGATTTTATACCTAATCCTAAGCACCGATTTAAGTTTGGTCTGGGTTATCTGAGACACAAGTTCACGCCGGGATTTACCAGTGTGACGGTGGGTGACTCACTCGTACCGAGAGAACAAGTACTTACCATAGAAGATACAAGAGAGAGTTTGGTCAATCCGACTCTGGAGTCATCAGAGCTGGAGTTCTATGTAGAAGATCAGATTAGATTAGGCGAGAAGAGCCGTCTCAATCTGGGTTATAACCACACCATCATATCTACAGGTGCTAAGTCTTACCATATTCCGCAGCCAAGAATCTCGTTTACCTCTGGTAGCACGGATTCCTATTTTAAGGCATCAGCGGGTAGGATGGGTCAGTTTCTCCATACATTGACTAATACAGGTCTCGGAGTACCAATTGATGTCTGGTTACCGACGACGGATGCATTGGCGCCAGAGACGTCTATGACTCTGACGGCAGGACAGTTTAAGCGCGTGAAGAATGTGGGTATGCTAGGACTGGAGGCTTTCTATAAGAGATATAATAACATTACTCGATTTAGCGAGACTGGATTTATAGAAATATCAACAGATTCTGACTGGGAGTCGCTCGTACCTGTCGGTACTGGCAAGTCTTATGGTATGGAACTTAGCCTGGAGAAGCAGAGTACTAAGCTCAATTATAAGCTGGGCTATACCTTATCCTGGAGTTTCAGACAGTTTGATGATATTAATGAGGGAGAGCAATTTGCTTTCCGATATGATCGACGCCATATCATCAATTTCAATACGGTGTACAAACTATCTGAGAACTTTGATGTCTCGCTCAACTGGGAATTTGGTAGCGGTAATCCGATTACCTTGCCTGATAACCAATTCTACAGAGATATAGGTCCTGATGGATTAGTAACAACGGTTTTGATCTTTGATGAGATCAATAATGCCACCTTGCCAGATTATCATCGTTTGGATTTGGGTTTCAATATGTATAGTCAGCACAAATGGGGCAAATCCACGTTTACCCTCGGTCTATATAACGCCTATGACCGCAGAAACCCCCTATACAGGGACATCAAGATAGACCCTAATTCTTTGACTAACATTATGTTTCAGGACGTGACGATCATCCCGATCTTGCCGACTTTCCGATATGCTGTCAGCTTCTAGCATTTTGGCACTTTTTATAGTCGTATCTATGTTAAAACACTTCATTTAGAGGGCAATAAAGAGAGGATAATCATAAATTTGATCGGACGTGACAATATGTAAACTTCACGTCAAAATAATGTGAAACAAATGAGCCTCAGATTTACTGTAATCGTATTATGCTTCGCGTCCTTTATGGGATGTGTAGAACCGTACGAACCCGAGTATGAAGAGTCTCAGCCCAGTCTCGTAGTCCTTGCAGAACTGCAGGATGGCAAAAAGCCTAATATGAGCATCTCCACCACCTTTAGTATCAATGGAGCTCCTCAAGAGATTCCAGCCGTAGGAAATGATATTATTATCACTAATTCTGAAGACGGTTTTGAGGTACCTTACGAATTCAGAAAAACGACAAGTGATCAATTTAATACACCTGATAACCTTATTATAAGGGCAGGAGAGACTTATAGACTGGAAGCGGAGATAGGAAATCTGGATATAGCAAAATTGAGTGGCGAAACAACCGTTCCTTTAGCAGGAGAGTTTGCTGGTGGTGGCACCGTGACCGTAGCAGAGCAATCTGTCAATAATACTTTGCTCGATGCCACGTTTTCTGTTATGGCACCGCCTGATCCAGAGTCTTACTATCACCTGATCCCTTATCTTAAGACAAGTAACTTTGACAGTACATATCTGGATATCGTCAGAGTAGACCAAGAAGATAATACATCTTTTCTGCTGACACATAGGCATGGCATACTTATTGATACTGATGGTCTTGTAGACGAGATTGAATTATCACTCACTATTCGATCATTATCTGGCCTTGATCTCAATACCCTTACAGACAAAAATCTTTACTTTGAGCTAAAGACTGTCACTTATGATTACTATCAGTATCATAGATCTATAAGTCGACAGAATCTCACTAACAGGAGTCCATTTACTATTCCTGTACTGAGTTATACGCAGTTTGAGACAGGTTATGGTCTGTTTGCTGGGACAAGTGTCAATGTACACAAGATAAAAATCGAGTAGGAGAGCAGTCCGCAATCCATTTTCACCCTTTATACCTTTCAACAACACACCTCTACATCCTACAAGAATACCTTGTCAGGGATGTACTATCATTTATTTAATTGTTGAAAATCTAAAACCTGGATAATGGATTTAAGTACTAAGATAAAGTACCTGTCAGAGGTGTCTTTATTTGAAAATTTGCCTGACGAAGACCTGTTAGATATTGCTGATCTGTCTTCTGTCAAAAAGTATAGCAAACATCAGATAATATATAGAGTGGGAGATCCTGCCGAAGATGTATTTATCTTATCCAATGGAACCATAAAAATAATCTCTAAGTCAGGAGAGGGCAAAGAGGTCATCAAGACCATCATGCACCCTAAGTCACTATTCGGTGCAGAGTACCTTTCTTCTGGTAATCAGAGAGTTAATACGGCAAAAGCCATCGATAAAGATGTCGTGTGTCTGAGTATCAATTCTCAGGACTTTAAGACTTATCTTAAGGCCAACTGGACCTTGACAGAGAAGTTTATCAAGATGTTGGGCACGAGACTGATGTATCTGGAGGACAGATTTGAGTCATTAGTGGTCAAAGATGCCAGAGAGAGAATCATCGACTTCCTCAAGGATAATGCGAAGCAGAACGGCAGACAGGTGGGGCTGGAGATGCTTGTCAAGCATAGCCTTACGCAGCAGGATATCGCTAATTATACTGGGACATCTCGCCAGACAGTGACTTATGTACTGAATGATCTGAAGAGACAAAACCAGATATACTTTAAAAGAAAGAGTATCCTCATCCGTGATATGGAAAACTTATCATAGGAAGAAGTTTTTTAGCCTAAGTGCTATTATATTAATCAAATAGATTATAGCTTTGCACGCACTCAGCAATCGAGTGATTATAGAGTAAGGAAGAGTGGCAGAGCTGGTTGAATGCACCGGTCTTGAAAACCGGCGTGCGTTAACGCGTACCGGGGGTTCGAATCCCTCCTCTTCCGCTGACAAAAACTGAAAGCTCGTACCTCAATGGTATGAGCTTTTTTGTTTTTATATATCTTTTCGCTTATTTCTTAATAATCCAGCACACGCCGTACCCCAGAATCTGCATTCGCCAATATAGATTCCAGATCATTCTGGACCTTTCTGATCTCTTCCTGTTGGTCAAGAGCTTTCAGAGCGATCATTTTACCGATGAGGGATTTGGACCTTCTGGACATTCGTATAAGCGCTTGATCGAACTGTTTTACAGCCTCAGCGTATTGACCTTTTTCTAATAGCCATTCCCCATATTGCTCGAATGCAGGCATGGTTATCGTCGGTGGTCCTGCTGGGAAATTAGTTTCTCCCTCTAAGGCGACAGCCTTTTTCATGATTTTTTCGAACTGTTTCTCATCTCCCTCTATTAGGACTTTCATACCTTCCATTTGACTAAGGATGACCTGCGCCATTTTTATGGAGTTTTCTGTGGGTGCATATCGACTTGTTCCAGCCGCGCACATGGCCAGACCACCATCTTCTACTTGCTGGGAGGCGATATATATTTGGTTAGAGAGCCAATCCATTTCTTCTTTTATTCTATCGGTATCTTCTTTTTTAGTTGCCAATTGTGCCCGTAGGAAGCTACGGACGGATTTCGCCATCAGACCGATGTCGTCCACATCTACATCGACGTCCAGAGCGGTCTCTGCGGACAAGGTCCCACTCTCTGCCAGTTGTCGGCTCTGCATACCGAGTAAGTATCCACGCGCTCCTTTGGTTGGGTCTTTGGGTACGTGTGTAAGCATATCGTTAAGGATTGCTTCTGCCTGAGTGTATTTGCCTTGTTGTAGGAGACCATAATGTAACCATGCTAGAGAATGATACCCGCGTGCACCGTCTTTCATATCCAGATTTTTCATGCGCTCTACGCTGGCATCATAGGATTTTTGATTAGAGTTGACGACGCCATCCCATTCTCCTAGGGCGAGATAGATATGTGATGGCATGTGCAAGGCGTGCGCGGCGTCAGCCGCGACTTTGGCATAAGCATCCGCCGCATCCAGCGCATCTTGTGCGGAGGTCGGCCCATCCAGAGCATGTATTTTGTAATGAAGCGCGCCAGGGTGTAGAGGATTGACTTTGGTGATTTTGTCAGTAATAGTTGCAGCCAATCTTAGGTCGGTACTACCATCTCCATACTTTTCTGTCGCCCAGATCAAAGACAGGGCATAGAATGCCGCGATTTCTTGATGCTGTGGATATTGCTCGTGTAACTCAGCCAGATGGTCTCTGATCAATTTGTTACGATCCTTAAACTCTCCCTCACCATACATGATCTCTACGATCTCCCACATCACTTTCTCCACGGGATCACCGATAGATGCCAATCGCTCTTCCCTGGTATCTCCGAGTCGCGCCAATATCGCTTTCCCCTTGTCTGTATTTTGTAATCTCCACAGGGCCTTATAATGGCACATCGCCTCTCCCCAATGCGTCATTATCTCCGTACTGTCTATCGCCGTCGCGGCTTCGAATGTGACGAGAGCATCATCATACTCAAAGTTGTGCAAGAGCAGTAATCCCTCGTCAAATTTTTTCTGAGTCGATGGACTTAGATTAAAACCATGTTGTAGTTCGCCCAGGGTAACTTCGTCGGAGTCGGTGGTGGTTTTTGATTTGTCATTGGGAGGACAACTTAAGGTAAGGAGTGTAAGAATGATCGCGGGGTAGAGGTATGATATAGTCATGTCAGTAGTGTAGTCTGATGACTAAGATAAGAAAATGGGGAGTTAATGTTTTTTGGGGAAGGGGATAGTTATGGAGTTAATTTGTGGATATTGGAGTAAATAGAATACCAATATGAAATGTAGCTTTTGTTTTCTACATTCCATACAATTTCTGTGATTACATATTCTTATTCAGGATTAGATACTCCTTGTTATCATACTTTTCTGATGTAAAAAGAGTTTCGATATTTTCCTCAAATAAGTCATACTTAAAATTTAATTCACCTCTGTCATGATTGTGCTCTGATAGAATCATCCAATTTATGGTCATATGGGAAGTCCCTAATTTTAGTTTTGGTCTGAAATAAATACCCTGAAAAAATATTGTGTCATTTGGTGATATTGTTCTTTCTGGAGGTGGTAACTTAATTGAGCCGTCTTCCCTCTTAAAAGCAAATTCTTTTGGGCCCGAAGAGATATCTACGAAAGGACTTAAATCATATGGACTAAAATATTCTACCTCATCTTCCGTCCATATTTTTAAATGATAATCTGATAGTGTTTTGTCCGAATAGTTTGACAGCTCAAATTTAAACATAGAGGCAGGATAGATTTCGATTTCTTTCTCTTTTTTAAGCCTTTCTCTGTTATCACTGTTAATGGGATCTATATAAAGAAACTTTTTGTAAAGACTCTTTTTCTTGTTTGTAAAGGTTAGGTCTATTAGATTGTGTAATGGTCTTGAACTTAGCTGACTTATTGTTGTCTTTATGTCTTTTTTTAGTGAGTGTTTATTTTGTAATTCATTATATCTTTCTGAATTGTAGCCTGTTATCCGATGTTGAGCAATATCAAATGGAGCCTTACCTTTAACGCCATATTTTTCATTCATTATTAATATAATTCGTTCCCATCCCAATTTGGAGACGGCATAACCTAGTTCAAAAAGAACATTAGGATTAGGTGTTTTTTTCTTGTCGGATTCTGAATTAATTATTGTCACATCTGCAATGAAAAAGTCCGAGGACTCTATTTTATCGAGTATAGTCTTTTGGATGTCGGGTGAACCTGGTACGCCTATAGTATCATGATCAATTCTAATCTCGAGATTTACGTTTTCATGATTAAGTTCCTTTTCGGCCTCTTTTAAAACTTTCCGAATAAAGTACCTGTTCTCCTTCGTATTGGTATCTGATTGCCAAGAATAGAATACTTTTTTCATACTTATATAATTAGAAATGTTTTCTGTAGTGATATCTGCACTGATATATAGTGCATATTTGATCTTTTCTTTTCTGACCCGATATAGCGTAAACTAATCTATGTTGGTGGTTTATACGTCTTGACCAATAGCCTTTCATTTGATGCTTTAAGGGTTCAGGTTTGCCAATTCCGTTAAAGGGAGTCGCTTTTATAGATTTAATAAGTTCCTTGATTTTCTTAATTTGGTTAATGTCGTTTTCTATCCAGTAAGTAAGATCATCCCAAGCTAAATCGGTAAAGACGATCTTCATGATTCAGGTATATCTTCAATATTTACTTCTCTAACTCGACCAGATTTAGCTTGCTCTATTGATTCCATTAATCTGATTCTATTTGCATCAGATTCTAGTAGATAGTTTGTTTCTTGTAGTGAGTTGTATTCCTTTAATGACATTATTACTATAGCTTCGTCTTCGTCATTATTCCTAGGTACAATTAGAATCTCGGATGAATTGATGACTGCATCAAAGTAATATTTAATTTTTGATCTTAGGCTTGATATAGTGATGGCTTTCATAGTACAAATATAGTTTTTATTTTTGTACAATATTTTGTACAAAAATGTTTTCAACACATCACCCTCACTCTATCTGCTCCCCATGCTGGCTCATATCCAGTCCGACCTCTTCCTGATCTTCTCTGACTCTCATGGTTAGTAGAGCATTGACGATCATAAAGAGTAGGTAACTTCCACCAAAGCAGAACACAGTCGTAATAAGCAAGGCTAAGAGGTGATAAAGAAAAGTAGTGGTCTCACCATATATCAATCCGACCTCCGACGCGAAAACCGCCGTCAATAACATACCGACGATACCGCCTACGCCATGACTCGGAAAAACATCTAGCGTGTCATCGATGCCTGATTTGTTTTTGAGTCGGATGGACCAGTTAGATATGATGGCGGCGACAAAACCGATAAACATAGATTGTCCAATATTGACAAAACCAGCGGCTGGTGTGATGGCAACAAGTCCGACAACACCGCCGATGCATGCGCCGACAGCGGACATTTTTCTACCCAACATACGCTCATAGAATACCCAGGTAATCATCGCGGTCGCCGAAGCAATATTAGTATTGGCGAAGGCGATCACGGCATCCGCATTGGCACCAAGAGCAGAGCCTGCATTGAACCCAAACCAACCAAACCACAAAAGCCCCGTACCTAATATCACGAAAGGAACATTGGCGGGATGCTCAAAAGTGGATTTTCTTTTACCCAGAAAAAGTGCCCCAGCCAGCGCAGCAAAACCAGCAGACATGTGGACTACCGTACCCCCTGCAAAATCCAGAACACCCCAGTTCCTAAACAGGCCATCGGGGTGCCAGGTCATGTGCGCCATCGGACTATAGATAAGCAAACTGAAGAGCACCATAAACAGAATATAACTCCTGAATCGGATACGCCCTGCAAAACTGCCCGTTATCAGTGCAGGTGTAATAATCGCAAACTTAAGCTGGAATATGGCAAATAGCAGAAAGGGTATCGTCGATGAAAAATCCGTGTTAGGTTCTGCTCCGACATGGTTAAATGCAAAATAGGTCATCGGATTACCTATAATGCCACCGATGCTATCACCAAAAGCCAGACTAAATCCTACCAATACCCACAATACGCTCACAACACCCAACGCGATAAAACTCTGTAGCATCGTCGAGATGATGTTTTTCTTATTAATCATCCCTCCATAAAAGAAGGATAACCCCGGCGTCATCAATAACACAAAAGCACTCGCGACTAACATCCACGCCGTATCACCACTATCTATAGAGGAACTTAGGCTGCCATAATCGCTCGCCGAAAAAGCACAGATAATCACGATAATCAAAAGGAAAATAAAGTTGAGTCTTTTGCCCATGGAGTTTGATTTGTAATTGAGTTATTGGTTTCTTTTTGTTAGATGCTCAATACAGAGTCTTTATCATATTATTGTCATTGTTAATCTAACAAAATGCAATTTTAGATATAAATTATTAGTCTATATTAACAAATAGATGAAAATTATCAAATAAATGAAGTGAAGTGCTGAAAATATTAAAACAGGTAAGCTCCAGGTTTAGCTCGGATTATTCTTATCCAATTGCCTCAGGACGGCTCTCATGTCTTTAGGTATATCGCACTTTATATCGAGGGGCTGCTCAGTCATAGGATGGACGAAGCTAAGCGCGTGCGCGTGCAGTGCGACGCGAGAGATAAGTGGTTGTTCTTCTTTGTCTTTGGGTCGGCGGTATTTTCTTTTGATGGTAGAGAGGTAAAAGTCGGGTGGTGCGCCGTAGTTTTCGTCACAGAGTAGGGGACAGCCTATTGCCTTAAAGTGTGCTCTGATCTGATGCTGTCGGCCTGTGAGTAAGTTGATCTCGCAGTAGGCAAAATTTCTATAGGCATGGATGATTCTATATTTGGTCAGGGAGACCTTGCCATCCTGATCTACCTGACTGCCCTTCTTAGTGCCTGTATCGAGTGGGAGATCTATCAGTCCGACTTCTTCGGCAGGGACATGGTGACATATCGCGTAGTAGAGCTTCTCTATTTTTCTTTCTTCCATCATGGTAGAGATGGCTTGATAGGCTTCTTTGGTCTTGGAGAAGAGGATAAGGCCGCTGGTCTGTTTGTCTATTCTATGATTGATGAATATAGATTCTCTATAGGTGAGCAATTGGCTATAGAGATTAGGTATGGACTTATCGTATCTGTCTGGGACGGATAGCAGATAAGGCGGTTTGCTGATGACTAGGAGGTGGTCGTCTTCGTGCTCTATGGTCCATCTTTGCTTTTTCATTATTAAGGAAGGTCGCTATATTTTTTGTTGCCAGATAAGTAATACTGCAATAGTATGGACTTTTGATATATGGGTAACTGCGGATGTGCTTTTGCTGAGGACGCTTTGATCTTCTTGCGTTTTTTGAGCGTACTAAATATAGAAAACAGAACAGCAAACTGCGCCTTCCATATATTGATCCCCGCACCAAATTTTCCAGATAAAATATACTTGAGCGCTGCGACTGTATCCAGACCGTAACGCAGAGGTAGCTTCCATAAGAGAGAGCTTCCTTTTTCGTTTTTGATAATAGTGTTGAGGTTGTTACGGAAATTGAGATAGACCTTGCGCGGGTTATCGTATCCGAGTGATCCACCACCGATATGATAGACGGTAGATTCTGGTATCACGACAACGCGATGACCTGTATTCCAAGCTCTCCAGCAGAGGTCTATTTCTTCTTGATGTGCAAAATAATCACTATCCAATCCGCCCAGTTTTTCGTATAAGTCTTTCCTTATAACGAAGGCCGCACCACTGGCCCAGAAGATATTCTCCACCTGATTATACTGTCCTTCGTCAGTCTCAACGGTATCGAATATGCGCCCTCTGCAAAATGGATAATAAAGATAATCTATATGACCACCTGCGGCCCCTGCATATTCGTAAGATGACTTATCCTCCAGCGATCTTATTTTGGGCATGGCAATACCTACATCAGGATGCGCATCCATATAAGACAAGATAGGATCTAACCAGTCATCGGTGACTTCCACATCAGAGTTGAGCAAAATCAGGTATTCTGTATCGGCGTAGATAAGCCCCAGATTGTAACCCTGTGCAAAACCATAATTTTCCTGATGCTCTATAAGATTGATTTCTGGATACCACTCACGGACGTACTTGACCGAGTCATCCGTGCTAGCATTGTCTATAATCATAATGTCCGTCTCCTGCGTACTGCTTCTCTGCACATAGGGTAGGAATCGCTCCAGATAATCCGCTGTGTTATAATTGAGGATGGCAATCGTGGCCTTTTTTTGATACGCCGACAGACCGTCAAAGTACTCCAGACTCTGCTGCTCGTCTATCGCCAGTTGATTTTTAAGAGATTCTAAGTTGTCAAATTTTTGGTCATCTCTGAGGAAGTGCATCACCTTGAGGCTGATCCGCTGATCATAGATATCCTCATCAAAATCAAAAATATTGACCTCGATCGTCTTAGGGCTTTCTTCTTCATTGAGCGTCGGTATATGACCGATGTATAACATACCGCGATGCCTCTGATCGCCTATATCTATATAGCAGGCATAGATGCCATCTTTGGGTATGAGCTTGAGCGGATCGGATAGTTGTACATTGGCGGTAGGGTAGCCGATGTCCCGGCCGACGCGCTTACCGCGTACCACCTTGCCAGAGATAGGGTATGGGTGGTGCAGCAGAGTATTAGCCGATGATAGGTCGCCTCTCAGTAGGGCATTCCTGATTTGTGTGGATGAGATGGTTATCTCGCTGATGACCTGCTTGCTGATCTCTTCTACTTGATAGCTGTACTTATTAGCCATGCGCTGTAAGAGGGTGATGTCCCCTGCTCTGTTTTTGCCATAACGATGGTCATACCCGATGACGATCATAGATGGTCGGAAGTATCTCACCAGAAAGTTAGATATATACTCCTCCGAAGATATCTGCGAGAACTCCACCGAAAATGGCATGATCGCCAGATGATCGATCCCAAAAGATCGGAAGAGATCGATTTTCTCTTCTATATCATTGAGCAATCGGAGTGATTTATCCTTAGGGAAGACGACAGATCGGGGGTGGGGGTGGAACGTAATGACGACATTCTCTCTGCCTTGCTCTGCGCTGAGATACTTGAGGCGTTTGATGATTTTCTGATGACCTACATGGACACCATCAAAAGAGCCTATCGTTATAATTGTATTACTAAAAGAAGGAAGATCGGAGAAGTCTTGGTATACCTTCATCTATTATCTCATATCACATATCAAAATTACATATAATATATTTCTTAGGCCTCCTTTTTATAAGTAACTGGTGTCTGCTGCTCTTAATCATATCCTAAAGGCTGGGTGCTTGCTGTTAATAGCACCGAAATAGAGTGCATGGATTATGTGTATGTTTTTTTTTTTGAGATGGCGGGTAATATTAGGCATTGGGGTTATTCTTATTAGAATAGCCAATATAAGTGGACATTTTATTGCAGGCTGAAAACGAAATATTTAGTTATCATAACTAATCTAACTGAATTTTAATGTTTTTCTGAAAGAATTAACTAGGAAATAATGAGATAGAAAAAGTCTGTTTTAACTACCTTAATTGTCATTATCTAGGAATAAAGTGTTAAAAAATTCCTGTTATAAGTTAGTTATGCTCGATTAAGAAATAAAAAATGATAAGCTCTTTAGAATTTAAAAAACAAATATCAAAACCTCTTGGAAAGGGACTTAGAGAATTGGGATTTAAGGGGTCTGGATTTCATTACAGAAATGAAAATGAAGCATACTATTTCGCAATTGGTGTTCAAGGAAGTAATTATGGAGACAAATGTTATGTAGAACTTGGAATACAACCTAAATTTCTGGAGCCTGAAAAAATTGACCCCAAAAAGTACAAATACTACGATTGTGAATTAAGAACAAGAATTGGAAATGAATGGCCATATTCAAATACTGAACATCAAAACGTCTCAACTGCGAATCAAATACTCAAAGAAACAAGTACAATTTTTGAACCGATATATAGAAAATTAACCGAGCAACCAAATTTTATCGAAAAACTTGAATTGAATACAACCCAATCAATTAATCTACAAATTTCAAAACTCCTAAACGGTTTCTTATCTATGACAACAGAAGCCAGACTAACTTGGATGATTTTCGAATTTTGGAAAAAGAACAATGATGTAAGGAAGGCAGTTGAAGTAGCCAAATTTGGATTAAAGGAACTTAACCCAGGAAATCCTTTTTTTGCGAGAAATGAATATTTAAAGTACTTAGATGAAAATAACCGAGCATAACAATAGAGGCTGTTGACAAACTATCGACTCATACTTAGGATACGTTAGGGATATTTCGTATCTTAAAGAATGCAAGGAAAGAAAAAGTTTCGACCTAAACTCTTCACCAATTTCCGTTTAGATCAATTTGTTTTCGGAACATGCCCAACAATATTTCCGTTTATGTTATGGTCGGAATATATAGGTATACAAAGATAAGTTATCTTTCATGAGAGCTAAAATGAAACACGTGTTGAATTTAAGTGATTTAACACGTATCTTGCCGTAAAGATGCTAAAGTAAATGAATACTAAATTAACATTGACCATAGAAAAAGATGTAATAGAAGAGGCTAAACGGTATGCGAAAGACAAGGGTGAAAGCCTCTCAGGTTTAGTCGAAAACTATTTCAAACTACTCACCAATAATAAACGCCGAATTAAGCCAAATCAATTATCCCCACGAATCAGACGTTTGAGAGGTATAATCAAGGTCGAAAAGAATTTTGATTATAAAAAAACTCTGACAGAAGAGTTAAGTAAAAAATATGGCGTCTAAGGTATTTGTCGATTCGGATGTAATAATTGATTTTTTTACGGATAGAGAGCCTTTTGCCAATCCTGCAAGTAAAATTTTTGAACTAAATGAATTAGATAAAATTCAAATTTATATTTCAGCAGTAAGCCTTAATAATGTCTATTACATAGTGCGAAAGTACATTGGGCACAATGACACAATTAAAATAATAGAAGAATTGGTTGAGATTTGTGAAATCATTGGAACAACGAAAAAAGAAATAGTACAAGCACTAAAAAATGAGTTTAAAGATTATGAAGATTCTGTCCAGTATTCATCTGCACTCAATGTAAAAGGACTGGAAGCCATAATAACTCGCAATACCAAAGACTATACTAAAGCCAAATTGCCAGTTTTTACTTCTGAAAGCTATTTAAAAGCCAAGGAAGACGCGATGTAACAATAGAGGTTGTTGGTATTCTTTCTCACCTCATGATAGATCATCACAACCAAACAAATCTCAAATAATATTCACAATACTTACAGTAATTCACTATGTTGTACCTTATCAGATGATGCTTAAACCATCACATACACCTAATGGTTATATACCCAGATGATAGACAATAATAAAGTAGTCGAATTACTCAGATCAGTACATGATCCGCAGTCGGGCAATGATCTGATCACCATGCGGATGATAGAGCAACTAAGGATCAAGGATGATAATATTTCTTTCGTCGTCAAGATCAAGGGGTTGCAAGAGACGGAAAAGTTCAAACTGCACGAATCCCTGTCGCAGGCTATTATGGGGATCTATCCTCAGGCAAAGTTGGATATCCATTTTGCGTCGGCGGGATCTGCGCAGAAGCTACCTCAGGTCAAAAATATCATTGCGGTAGCCAGCGGAAAAGGCGGAGTAGGCAAGTCTACAGTATCCACTAATCTGGCTCTCGGTCTCAAGGCGATGGGCGGTCAGGTCGGGCTGATAGACGCGGACCTGTATGGACCTTCTATACCGACCATGCTCGGCATCAAGGACAAAAAGCCAGAGATCAAGCAAATGTATGGTCGCCACCGTATCAGCCCGATACAAACACATGGCTTGCATACCATATCTATCGGTAATATTGTCGAGCCGGAGCAAGCGGTGGTGTTGCGTGGTCCACGATTGGGCGGTATCATTAAGCAATTTGTCAATGAAGTGATCTGGCCTGAATTGGATTATCTCATTATAGATTTGCCGCCGGGGACGGGGGATATACAGTTGACATTGGTGCAGACTATCCCTCTGACTGGGGCGATTATCGTAACGACACCACAGGAGGTCGCCGTCGCGGATGCGATCAAGGCTATGAATATGTTCCGATTACAAAACATCAATGTTCCGATTATAGGTGTGGTGGAGAATATGTCTTGGTTTGTGCCAGATGATTTGCCGGATCGGAAGTATAAGATATTCGGAGAAGGTGGAGGTAAGCAGCTTGCCAAAGCGTCTAACAGTGTCCTGCTGGGACAGTTGCCATTGATAACAGATGTCAGGGTCGCTGGGGATGCTGGATTACCTATTGTGCTCAACGAAGAACATAGTGCGCGAGTGGCTTATATGGATATGGTGCAAAAGACGATACAGCAGGTCGCTGTCCGTAACGAAGTCCTACCACCCACCCAAATTGTTGGTGTCAATGTCCAGAATAAATAACAAAACCGTGCGTCCGCCAAAAATTGTAAATTTGTATTATGTCTGAAGAAGTAAAATCAGAATTAATCGAGGGCATTAATGCGACACTGGACGAGATAAGACCGCATCTCGCCGTAGATGGAGGCAATATAGAGGTGGTGGATGTGACAGATGATATGACTGTCAAAGTAAAGTGGCTCGGTAACTGCGAGAACTGCTCCATGTCGGCGATGACCATGCGCGCAGGCGTAGAACAAACTATCAAATCCAAGTATCCTCAGATACAAGCTGTAGAGGCCATCAATGGACTACAACCCTAAGTATGAATAGAGCCACGCTCATCCAACAGATAAGACATAAGAGGAGTTTCTTGTGTGTCGGTCTGGATACGGATGTCAATAAAATCCCAGAGCATCTAAGATCAAAGGAAGACCCCATATTTGAGTTCAACAAAGGGATTATTGATCGCACCAAGGACCTTGTGGTTGCCTATAAGCCTAACACCGCCTTCTACGAAAGCCGCGGTCCACAAGGCATGGAATCCCTTAGAAAAACCATAGAATATATACCCGATGATATCTTAGTCATTGCAGATGCTAAGAGGGGAGACATCGGTAATACATCGAGGATGTATGCCCAGAGTTTTTTTGATTATTATAAGGCCGATGCTCTGACGGTGGCGCCTTATATGGGTAGTGATTCTGTCAGTCCTTTTTTGGAGTATCCTTATAAGTGGGTGATTATATTGGGCTTGACATCTAATGGTGGTAGTATGGATTTTCAGCAGCTGAGTCTAGCAGATGGAGGAAAGTTATATGAAAAGGTGATAGAGATATCTTCGTCTTATGGGACGGCAGATAATATCATGTATGTGGTCGGAGCGACGCAGACGGATTACATTAGCCAAATCAGAAAGATCGTACCCGATCATTTTTTTTTAGTGCCTGGTGTGGGTGCGCAGGGTGGTAATCTGCAAAATGTATGTCAGCATGGACTTAATCAAGATGTCGGACTGATTATCAATTCTTCTCGATCTATTATCTATGCTGGCTCTGGAGAGAATTATGCCGATGCTGCACGATCAAAGTGTATGGAGTTGCAAGCTCAGATGGAAACAATACTCTCGGAAAATAACCTCTTATGAAATTCAACTGTTCTGTAGAAATCAATGCACCTATAGACAAGGTAATAGACCTATTTGATAACCCTGATAACCTTAAGGAGTGGCAGGATGGTTTTCAGAGTTTTGAGCATATCAGTGGTGTGCCTGGTGAGCCTGGCGCCAAATCCAAGCTCGCCTACCAGATGGGGAAGGGGTCTCTCGAAATGACGGAGACCATCAAGACAAGAAATCTGCCTTATGAGTTCACTGGCTTATACGAATTTAAGCAAGGGGCTAATACTATGAAAAATACCTTCGCCAAGTTATCCGAAAATACAACCCGATGGGATGCTGAGTTAGAGTATATATCTATCCATTCTTTTATGATGAAAGTGATGGCCAAAATCAGACCGCAACTCTTCCAAAAGCAAACTCAAAAGTGGATGGATCAGTTCAGAGATTTTGTAGAACGATCTTAGTACCTAAGACCTGTTTTTACCCATAAATACATTGACTCTTGGGTTGAGCGGATTGCCAGAGGCTCGTCGGTAAGTGACGATCTGACCGACATGATATAGTGCGTCGGATATAGGACCGTTAATTATGTGCCACATGGACATTGATGAGGTATTTTCGCCACGCTGAAAATGAATCTCCAAGGCAGCAAAATCTTCCTTGGTCATCGCGCCTATAAGCTCACTCGATTTTTTGAAATTCTCCAGCGTAGCCTTTCTCTTTTCTTCCCAGCTCATCTCGACTTCTTCTCTTGGCCTTATATTAGGTCTGTCCATTGCAAAATTTAGTATGAAATCGGATAGTCCATATAGATGATCTAAGGTCTCACCAGCAGGCCGAGAGTCTTCGCTGATTTTATAATCCAGATCTTCTTGTCTCAGCGAATCCGTCGCCCAGTAATATCTATAGCCCAGACCATCTATCAGTCTAGTGAGGATAGATAATTCTGATATGGACTCTGGGTAATCGCCTATCTCCGCATACGGTAATTCTTCCGTTATCGTCATGATATCTTTGCTTTTCTGTCCGTATGCACAGCTTGATAATAGCATGATACCACTTATGACTAATGACCAATTAATTTTCATATTCCTTTATACTTAGTTTTCAAAAATAGTGAATATCCAGCTCTGGATTAGACCATACATGGTTTCGGACGATTAAGTCGGCTTCGGGATTTATCTTTTCGTATTTAATACATTCTTTGAGCTCTTCTATGCCGTAAGCCACATACTCCATATCCGTGTATCCATAACCGCGATAATGACCATCTTCTACGAGGAAGATGCATTTTTCGTTATCAGTACGACCTACATCTATGAGTATAAAGTTTTGATCAAATATCTTATTAACAATAACCAGACTTTCTTCGAATCTCTCATTATACTCATCGACAGATTCTTCTTGTATACAGGCGCCATTACATTTGTTTATACCATAGTTAAAGCAACTGGATTTGGACTTATCGACTTTATTGACCTTTTGGCAAAGCAGAAAGATTTCGCCCATCTGTTCGATATGTCTCAGTGCGCTTTTACGAGAGTTGTAGTAGGAGAGGGCTAGTTCTGTTTTATTGGATTTGACGATCTCAAAATATTTGTAACCATCTGGATTTTCGGCCTCTATGATGGCATAAGCAAAATGCCTTGACTTTTGTATGATATTTATTTCTGGCTGTATTTGTTTGATCTCATAAGATTCTTTGAGCAGTGAGGCCAGTTCGCTACCCGTTATCTCATAAGATATATCTACGACACTTTGGAAGAGCTTATTGGCCTTTTTGGTTTGCTTAGAGAAATGCTGCTTGGCCCTCTTTTTTATGTTGATGCTTTTACCCACGTATATTATCTTACCGTCATCATTGGTAAAATAATATACTCCACATGCTTCGGGTAGATTATCTACAGTATTGATAGGTAGTCCTTTGGGTAGTTGTGTTTGTTTGAGTGTAGAGGTGACGAATAGATTGGCTTCTTTCTTGGTGTTATGTTGGTCCAGTATCATCTGGAATAGTATCGTCGTCGCTAGTGCGTCATCATAGGCGCGATGTCTGTTTTCCACTTCTATACCAAAGTACTTGATCAGATTGCCCAGGCTGTAAGATTTGAGGTGTGGGAATGCCTTCCTTGCCAGTCGGACAGAACATAGATTGCGCTTGGTGTAAGTATATCCGAGAGACTTAAATTCTTCTTTGATAAACTGATAGTCAAATCGTACATTATGAGCCACAAAAATTGCCCCTTCCGTCATTTCTATAATCGTCTTAGCTAATTCGTAGAATTTTGGGGCATCGGCCACCATATCATTGGTGATGCCTGTTATACGTGTAATTTGAGGAGGTATGGATCGTTCTGGATTGACTAGGGATTGGTATTCTTCCAGTATTTTCTGACCATTATGAGTGATGATGGCGATCTCGGTGATCTTATCCCTTTTAGGGATGCCGCCTGTGGTTTCTATGTCTATTATCGCATATTTTCTACTCATCCGACAATGACAAATGTAAATAAATCATCATGTATAATCCACCCTTAAGATTTAGTACTCGATTGATTCTTCTTATAGAGTGTTAAGGCACCATTATTAACGGCTTTATATGACGACATATCCGTTGTGCTCATCGTTATCTATTTAAACTATCTATAGTATAATAAGCCGTTTTCCTATCTCCTTATGACCAAAAATGTTAAATATTAAATATTACTGATATGTGTAATCCGTTTATTATCAGCATATAAGGTAATTTTATTAATTTAGCGCAAATGTTTTTGGCAGACATTTTATTCAACAAATTTTACAGATGTCTTACACTACTAAAGGTCTCCACGCTACCATGCTACTGGTACTCGTGACGTTGTTTTCTTGTAATTCTGATGGTGATGGATTTGACACCAGTTTCAATGCGGATATAGAGTTGCGCGAGCTTTTGCGCGAAGCCTCCGAGACAGGGTCCACGGATTATTTCATGTTACCTGACGAGTCGAGATACGCTGCCATCCCACAAGACCCCAATAATCCACTCACTAAAAACAAAATAGTACTAGGACAGATGTTATTCCATGAGACGGGCATCGGCGTGACCAACAAGCAGCAGAAAGGTATCAAGACCTACTCTTGCGCCTCATGTCATCAGGCAGGTGCTTCTTTCCAAGCTGGCATCGCGCAGGGTATCGGCGAAGGCGGATTGGGATTTGGGATGCATGGAGAAGGGAGGCGAATAGATGCCGACTATGATCCGGACAGTATAGATGTACAGCCGATCAGATCACCATCGGTGCTCAATGCGGCCTATCAGACTAACATGTTATGGAATGGACAGTTTGGCGCCACAGCGGTCAATATAGGTACAGAAGATAAGTGGGCCGACAACACCCCGATAGCTATAAACAAACTCGGTTACGAAGGCGTAGAGACACAGGCCATCGCAGGGCTGGGCGTACATCGTCTACAGGTCAACGAAGAAGTACTCACAGAGCTGGGCTACATGGACTATTTTGACCTAGTCTTCCATGATATACCTAAAGAGCGTCGATATACTAACGAGATGGCCGGACTCGCCATCGCCGCTTATGAGCGATCTATCGTAAGTAACCAGGCACCTTTCCAAAAATGGCTCAGAGGCAGTGGCTTCTTATCAGAGCAGGAGATGCAGGGGGCGATCTTGTTTTTTGGACGCGCAGGCTGCGTGAGCTGTCATACAGGACCAGCACTCAATAGTATGACCTTCCATGCTCTTGGTATGCATGATATAGATATGCGATCTGACGTATTGGCTATGGGTGTCAATGATAATGTTATCAAAGGACGAGGTGGATTCACAGGTAATACAGAGGATGATTACAAGTTTAAGACACCACAGTTATATAATCTTTATGGGGTAGACTTTTTAGGTCATGGCAGTTCTTTCAGTAGTGTGCGAGAGGTCATAGAGTATAAAAACTTCGCTGATCCAGAAAATCCACGTGTCCCGAGATCTCACCTTTCTGACGAATTTGTCCCCTTAGATCTTAATGCCGAAGAACTGGATAATCTCGAGGCTTTTATACTTCTATCTCTCTATGACTCTAATCTGGAACGCTACGTCCCTGCAGACCTTCCTTCAGGCAGTTGCTTCCCCAATGCGGATTATGAGTCCAAGGAAGATATAGGTTGCCAGTAGCATTCTTTTTTCATCTTGAGCTTGTGGAAAATCTTAAGTCAGTGGAAATTCACATCAGAAAACCTCTCCACAAGGTCAAGAATAAAAACGTACGCGTCATATTAGAATCAAGTCGAGCCATGTCTAATGTTTTTGGATGGCTAAGGCTACACAGCGCAGAGCCTTACCAAAATTTGATTTTTGCCTGAATCATGCGTCATCACTATTGATCTCCTCATCTATTAGTGAGATGGCGTCATTACATATATTTTTCATGTTTTGAAACTGTGTCCTGAGCGCATCAAACTCAAAAGCCGCCATCACAAAGCCATTTTTCTGAGTTAGGTCCTTAAGCATTTTGTTGATCTCTATTTTGGAGATTGGGATATTCTTTCCGATTTGCCCTTGAGAAATTTGATACTTAAAATTCTCGACCAGTGGGTAGCAATCAATTTTCTCAAAGTAAGGTTTATACAAAAGTTCTTCTGAGTCAAAACGGAAGTGTTCCTCTTCATCCTTGGTGACTTTGTATACCTTCTCTAGCTCCAGCAACACATTTTTGATTTCCTGATTAGAGATAAGTGACAAATTTCCAGAATTGACCAATTCCTGAAATGTGTTATTATTCTGAAAAAATTTGCGCCAGGTATAAATATTTATTGTGTTATTATTGAACTGCACATAATCCGTTATCGGCTCTCCTTCGTAATGGTTAAGAATAGAGTTGGCAGACAATATCTGAGTTTCACGCTTAGCGATGTATCTGTCCAGTTCGGCTATATTAAGCTGTAGGTCCTTAGATATATTTGACAAATACTGAACCTCCTTTTTCCTCGTCTTTTTTAGTTCATTGGCATTATTAATTTGTAGCGCAATGAGGATACCAATGACGACGAGAACAATTTCTCCGATAGCATAGAGCAGATACTTAGTAAATTTGTTTTCAGTCAGGAATTGCTTTCTGATTTTTCTAAAAAATTTAATCATATTATAGTCTTTATGGGGTTAATTGGTAAATCGAAATAGGGTGAAATTGGTTTGTTGTTTTTTGGTTCTAATTGGTCCTTTGATTTTGAATCTCGATTATCTTATTATATACTTTCCTTGCATTAGGAATTAATTGTAACTGAGGGTTCATTTTCATTCCTGGCCACCAACTTATTCCACTTCCCCAGAACATAAATGGATTTTTGGGTCCTATTGAAATTGTTCCAGTCCCATTAGGCTTTTCACTTAATTCTATATCACTTAGTGTCCTAATGTTGAGTGATTTTATGTTTATGGAAAAAACGCCAGATTTTATCAATATGCGATTTTCGGTTATTCCATAAGTCGTATTTTCTCTATGCTTAGGGTCAATAATAAATCTGCCGCAGGCGAAAATTAGTCCAACGATAACAAAAGGCACGCCGAACAAGGCAAAGAATACATCTGCTTGCGCAGCTATCACTAGCCAAGATATTGCGAATCCACACCATACAATACTAAAAGGAATCAAAAAGATATCTTCTGATCTGAATACTATTCCAGCTTTAGGCTTACCCGTCCATAACAGACTTTCATCTCTATCTAAATGTTCTCTTAATTCGGATTGAAGGTTTTCCATAATTGATATTTTTTTTACTAATAATAAAGTAAGGTTTGGCTGTAGTGGAACTACACGAGATATGCCATGCTACTGTTGTTCATTTTCATTCAGCTCTTCAAAATTTTTAAAGTTACTCAAATTAGAAATTGATTTAGTCGATGCACTAAATTTCAATCTATAAGAGCTATAATAGATAGATAAGTTAAACTCTTGGTTATCTTCAAAAGAACCACTAAGTATAATAGAACTTTCTTCCTTGTCCACTTTAAAAGAGTCAAGTTTTAAGTATACCCCACCCGGGTCCATTGGAATTTTGTCCTTAAGAAAAATTAGTTCTTCCATTTGCTCTATGGGTAATTTCGTCTGAGCACCGTATGACCAGATAATTAATAGACCCTCTTGATGGAAGTTTTTATATCCCTCAATATCAAATAGATTTTTTTCAAATGGTCGAATTACCACATCAAGTTTTATTGGTATTTCTTTGTATTGCGAAGATATCTTTGCGACTAGAGTTTCTTCGGCAATGCTTATATTTTGTATATCCGTTATCAGTGTCGTGTTATCCTCCTGGATTATAATTGTTGTTTCGCGTTCGTCTTTTGTATTGAATCTATTGTAGTCATACTCTATAGTTGGATTTTGTATTTCGAGTCTTTTTTGCAATGACTTTAGTCTATTGGATTCTATTCTATGCCTAGTATACGCAGCATACAAAACTCCAAGTGCAGCAAATGCCAAAATATAAAGTGAAGTCATTTGATTTGCATTTATTTACTATTTGCGAATTATATATATCACCGCTCGATTTTGTAAACTTCTAAAAATAATAGATTACAAGGCTTTTATAAAAAGGGATAATATTTTTTGAGATTTCGTTTCGCGGAGGTGTCCATTTGCTCCGGTAGCGCAACTCCTCTTATCGTGAAGTTATTATCATTTTATTTGGCTATGAAACTAATAGAAGAAAACATAATGACTTCATAATACTTATTACTTATTTGTGAGTTGACATCACATGACGTCAGTTTTCAAAAAAAGACCATACACACTAAGATAAAAGATAAATTGTAGTATCACAATTGCCCCAGCCTGATATAATACAATTCAGCTAACACCTTAGACAGGTCAGAATAATTTTTGATTAGTTCTAGACGGGACTCGAGCAGTTTACGTTCGCGCTGGTTAAGTAAGAAGATGGAAGATTCGCCAAGGTCAAATTTTATTTCTTCAGCTTGGTAGAGCAAGGTGCTGTTAGATAGTTTTTCTTGAGCAATGAGGAGTTGCTCTTGGTTAATCGTTTTTCTGAGGAGGAGGCTCTGGTAGGTGGCGGATAGCTTACCGAGATATTGTTTTTTGTCATAATCGTTTTGAGCTATGAACGATTCTTGCAGGCGCAATTCGCCCTTGGTTTTTCTATTGAGTATCGGATACAGGAATGAGATGCCATATTTGTAATCATTGATACTGATAGACGGATTCCATGCATCCTTACCGAGATTGATAAGGGCATTGTATTTCAGGTCTAATTGAGGTTTGAGATTTTCTTTTTCCAGTTTGTAGTTTAGCTCCAGTGATTGGGTTTGGTTGTCTATTTTTCTGATGAGGGGATCATCCTGTAGTCTGGGGTTTATGACGGTCGATAATTCTTCTACTTCAGCGACTAAAGCCTCTATAGTCATAGGGGTAATGTTTTGGTTGAGTTGCATAGGGTTGCCCTCGTTATCCCATACGAATAAGCTGACCTTCTGGAGGGACTTGATGAGCTGGTCGTTGGCCTTAAGGAGCAATTTGTTGGCCGAGTTAAGATTAAGTCGCGACTCTATGGTATCTATGGCGGGTATGTCACCGTTATCATATAGCTCCGTGACTTTTTGGTGTCTGATTTGGACTAAAGCATAGTAGTCTTGGTTAGTATTATAATCGTTATCGCGCTGCGTCCACTCTATATAGGTCAATAGTGCCTGATGTAAGATTTCTCGTACAAGGAGTTCTTTTTCTATTTCACTTTTGAGACCATTAAGCTCAGCCATCTGGATATGGTATCGCTGCTCATCATAGATCAATCCTCTGAGTAGACTTAGATTGATACTGCCGTATATTAATCCGTTAGAGGGGACAGTGTTTTCTTGATTGAGGTAGGTTCCGTCATTGCGTTCCATACCTATAGAAAAGTCCACAGGCCATCGTGTCGGTATCTTAGCCTCTGTCTGCCAGATGGTAAAATAATCAGTTTCATCAAAGTACTTGCGCGTATAATCTGACATAACCTTAGGATCGAGTGCGCCTTTGGATTTGAGAAAGTAGGCGTCTCTGATGTCATCGTAGAGCTGGGCTTTCTGTATCAAAGGATGATGAGTTAGGACCAGGTCCAGATATGATACTATATCCAGAGTATCTGCACCATCGGTCTTTCCACTATGCAGAAAAGAAAAGAAGAAGGCTGATATGAAGATAAGACGACTCATCCCGATGCGTTAGCTTTCTACCAGCGATAGGTTATCTATGGTCTTACCATGAGGCGTTGGCTTTTCGTCATCATCTATTTTGACAAAAACCATCTTGTCGATAGACAGTATCACCTTCTTAGTAAACACATTGCGGACGATGCACGAGAAGGTAATACTCGTCCGACCGACAGAGTCAAAAGCTAACCCTATCTCTATGACATCACCCTGCTTAGCAGAACTGACAAAATCTATCTCGGAGATAAACTTAGTGACGACATTCTTAGTATCTAATTTGGTCATGGCATAGATACTGGCTTCTTCATCTATCGACTTCAGCAGCGATCCACCGAATAAGGTATTCCGCGCATTGAGGTCGCCTGGCTTGATAAGTTTTCTGCTAAAAAATTTCATTTACTTCACTTTTTTGAGTGGTACTTTTTTCTTGATCTTCTTTGAGTCCTCGGGGTTATAAAAGTCTGGCGGAAAACCATTGAGCTTGCGCCATATTTCGTAATATATTTTGACATCACTGAGTAATAAGAGACCACGTGCGCCAGATCCTATTCTGATGAGGTCAGGCCATGGCTTTTGTGGGTCCTCTTCTATGACGATGATACGGTACTTGCCGTTATCGCTGATGTCATTATCTATCGCATACACCTCCCCACCAAAAGTCCCAAATGAGTTGTCAGGCCACCCACTAAATACAATCGCCGGCCATCCATCGAACTGTATGCGGACAGACTTCCCTTCTTTGATCAGAGGCATATCATTGGGTGCTATGTATAGCTCGACGGCTTTCTGATAATCGTCGGGGACGATGGTCGCCACATTATCCTGCGACTTGATATATTCACCGATGCCATTTTTTAGCACCTTGGTGATGCGTCCATTGATGGGTGAGGTGATGACGTAGGCGTTTTGTCTTTGTGAGATTTGATTGTATTTGGATTGTAGCTTATTAGACTCTCCGAGTAGACTATATCTGTAAGAGTCGGCGCTACGTATCTCTGATTTTGTTTTGGCGGTTTTCTGCTGGTAATCAGAGATGGTGACTTTTATTTCCTGATCGAGACTGACAAGTTCGTTTTGTAGTTTGCCGAGTTTGTTTTGTGCAGAAAGTAGTTTGGCCTGTGACTCTCTATAAGATAATTTTTTGGCCTCCAGATCGGTAAGAGATTTTATACCCTTATTATACATCAGCTCCATTCTGTCTAATTGGTTCTTAGCGTTATCGGCATAGGTCTGCGCCGCGATGATCTCTTGTCGTAGTGACTCTATCTCTAGGGCAACTTGTTCTTTTTTGATTTGCAATTGGTCCAGCTTAGAAGACTGTAGGTCATCGAGTGCGGTGAGTTGCTTGTTGAGTTGTTCTATTTTGCTGGCGTAGGCTTTGGCAGAATTGAGCTTGGCATTTTGCTGTTCTTTGGTATTAGATAATAGCTCTGGGTCGAGGTACTCACTCTTAGATTCTGTCAGTGTGAGGATGGTATCGCCGACCATGACCAGGTCACCTTCTTTGACATGCCACGTCTCTATGCGACCCTCTATCAGGGACTGTATGTTTTGGGGTTTGTCATAGGGATTGAGCGTGGTGACGCGGCCGTTGCTCCTGATGTTCTGCGTCCATGGTAAGAACATACACGCTATAAACAGAACGAATAAAAATATGAGTATCCGCAAGAACTTTTTAGAGTGCTTGCGCTGAGCCAGACTTTTATAGGACTGATAATCTTCCTTGTCTATAAGTGGTGATACAGATATCGGACTGATGTTGAGCATGGCTAATTTAGTTGTTATCGTTTTTGTCAGATAATAAGTTGCCATCATTGACCTCGATGACATGGTCTACATAGAGCCGCCATATATCATCGACAGAAGAGACGAGAACTTTCCAGCGATTATCAGAATCAGTGAGCGCTGCGATAATAGATTTTTTCTCATGCTGACTGACATGATCCAGTGGATCCTCTAGGACGAGCAACTTGGGATTAGTGGCAATGGCACGTGCCAGAAGGATTCTGTTCTGTATGTTAGTCGGGACTTTTTTGCCTTCGGGATCTATGATGGTATTAAATCCCAGCGGCATCTGCGACAAGTACGAGGATAGCCCCGTTATACTGATGGAGCGATTGATGTTTTCGGGTGTTGCCTTCTCTCTGTGTAACGATATATTATCCAGGATGGTCCCATGAAAAATCTCCCCATTACTGATACAGAAGCCCATCTCTTCTTTTATCCTGTCAAAGTTAAGTGAGCGCAGTGGAAAGCCATTATACTTGACGATACCATCTGATGGTTCCAGTATACCAGAGATTATTTTGAGCAGTGTAGATTTGCCAGAGCTGGGTGGTCCTGCGATCATCGTAGACATCGTCGTCGGTATCTCAAAGGATATATCATCCAGCGTACTCTTAGCCGCGTTATCATATCTATAAGAGAGATTCTCCACCGATATAGCGAATGGCTCATCTGACTGACGCAGCTCAATGCCCTCATGCTTATCCATTGGCTTATCAAATACAAAACCTATTTTCTCCAAGGCCGTCAGCACATCGTAGATGGACTCTATCGTCTTGATAATTTTTTCTACAGAGGCGATGATGAGGATGATAATAATCTCGGCAGCGACAAACTGACCAATATTCATCTGCTCGCTGAATACAAGAAAACTCCCCGTAATAAGCAAACCCGCTGCCACGAGCACCTTAAAGATAATCAGGTATATAGACTGACTAATGACTATCCCAAAGTGGCTCTCGCGCGCCTCCAGATATTGGTCCACATGCATATCCGTCCGCGATAAGCTCAGGCGGTTATCGCTGGCGAGCTTAAATGACAATTTGCTCCGCGCGATCTCTTCTAGCCAAAAGGCAATTTTATATTTGAGCGTAGACTCTTGTATACTCGTGTCCAATCCCTTAGGCCCCGTCGAGGCAATGATAAAATACACAATAATCAAAAGCAACACGCTAAATATGATAAAGAATGGATGATACAGACTCAGTACCACCAGCCCCACTATGACCTGAAATATCCCCAGAGAAAAATCTATCAATATCTTAGGCAGACCCTTCTGTATCGTCAGCGTATCAAAAAAACGATTAGCCAGATCTGGGCCATAATAGTTGCGGAAGGCTTCGTACTTGATGCGTGGGATGCGCAATGCAAACTCAAAGGACGCATTGCTGAATATCCTCTGAGATAGATTCTCCACGATCCGTAGCTGTAGTAACTGGAGTATACCCGTCAGGGCAATACCCGCGATAACTAAGGAGACCAGCACATACCACGAAGTCGTCAGCTGACCGCCCTGTATCAGATTGACTATGGCTTGTATGCCGAGAGGGAGTGACAGATTGACGATACCATTAAAGAAGGCATACATGTAGACCTGCGTAATATCTTTCTTCTCGGTACTCAGCAGTCGGGTAAACCGCTGGATCGGCGATAACTTATCGGACATAAAAAAGCTCGGCTTTTGTTCTTATTGATTTTTGTCATTATGTTTTCTCAGTTGCCTTTTTATCTTGGCCGATAGCTCTGACCAGAGGCTCTTGAGATTATCAGAGTCGGCAGATATTACGATATCTGGACCTGGGACGCCCAGCTTGACCGTGACCGCATAATGATCGGGACTCTGGGTAACTCTTTTGATAAAAATGTCCGAATAGAGGACCTCACCAAATTTGCCACTCAGTTTTCTGATTTTCCACTTGGCAAAGCGTATGTACTTATTAGCAATGTTTGCTTGATTCCTAATCGTAAACTTCATAATCACACCTGTTATAAAGAAATTAAGTAAACTTAATAATAATGTTAGTATTACTGATATTAACAGGACAGTGTCATTATTGTTTTTAGATTAGTAAAAAAAAATGTGAAAATTATTTCAAGAGACAGTAAGGACGGGTTATGAGGGCTAGTTTATGAAGGGTTGTGATTACTTCACTCTTTTTAGCGCCGTATAATCTCGGAGTGCTTTTCCGTCCCATCTCCATAAGAGCCCATATCGACCGCCAAACCATATATTACCTTGCCCGTCCTCCGATATAGACATCACGTCTATCAATCGATCGCTATCGCTCACCTCAAACGGGACAACCGATCCACCGACCAATTGGTAAATACCCTTTCTTGCATAACTCGATATCCATAGTGTACCCTGACTATCCTCGAAAAACTTAGCCATTGCAATTTTTTCATCGCCGGCGATATTGCGGTATGGCAAAAATGATTCGCCATTATATAGATATATTCCTCCATTCCTCGTACCCGCCCATATTCTTTCTTGCCTATCAATGTAGATAGATGAGATCATACCGTCCCCGATGCCATCAGGTAGTGCGTGATGGATAAATTTCTTGCCGTCATACTGACTTATCCCACCATGCGAAAAAGACCCTATCCATATATTGCCCTCATTATCCTCGGCGATGGCAGAGATAGAATTATGATACATACTGTCAGGCATTAGATTCCCTTTTTCCTGGAGATAGGATTGGAAAATATGTCCATCATATCTATAGAGTCCAGCACAATCAGATCCCACCCAGAGATCACCACTTTTATCTTGTAAGATATGGCTGACCGCTTTAGGATTGATCATAGGATAATACCTGTCCAGCCAATCACTTTTTTTCGGATAATGTGGCAGAGGAATCGTCTCGGAGACAGTGTCACCCCATCGGCAAAGACCATTCTCAGTACCTAACCAGAAACTCCCGTCTCTATCTTCCACGATAGATGTCACATCATGACCACATAATCCTTGGTCTGTATTGTAGTTAGTAAATGAGTGGCCATCGTACTTGTAGATACCCTCTTGTGATGTGGCAAACCACATATTACCATCACGATCCAAGTGTCCCATGTAGACCACGTCTCCTGTCCCATAAGGGTGAGAAGTCCGTTGGTCGGTCTTAGACTTTTCTGGGACTTTTTCTGTTTGGGTTGTTGTATTGCAGCAGACAGTTATCAGAGCAATCAGGATTATGATTAGGTATTTCACGGGGTTATTCTTTTTTCTCAATAATCACGCGCCAGTGTCTTAAGATGATGACGGTTATGATAGGCCGCCCAGGACATCATCTCACGTACCGTCATACGCCCTATCAGGGGATGCGGTATCAGGTAGGTGCTGAGATGGGATTCTGACCATCGCGATAATTTTTTGGTGATGCGCTGATTGCTTTTTTTGAAATGATCAATAGACTTCTGCTTCTCATTATGATGTATCGGCTTAGGCTCAAATCGACTCGTCGTCACCGCGGGTAAGCCCTGTAGCTTGCTCTGGTATTTGCCGACGATGGTATCGACGTCTCTTTCCTCACGATTACATTTGCCAAACTTATAGCTCAGAAAAAACTTGGGCATTTTCATTACCTTAAGGAGGACGTCCCAGGTGATATTAAGATGCTCCAGATGCTGACCTGCCGTCCACTTACCCTCTCTGACGATGGTATCAAATTTTTCTTGCGGATGACTGTCGTACCAGCTTATAACCTCCGCAAAACTTTTGTCTATATCCTGTATGAGTGCATTTTTATTCATAATAGTTATTTTAAGTAAGTAACTTTATAATCTAAAGTATGCTCAATGTACACAGTCTCCCACGCAAAAACAAGAAGTTATGCCCACACCACTAAGTAACCGATCGGTAAGTTTTACTGATAATCAGCGCGTTAGGCTCAAAAAAAGAATCGAAAAAATGTATCTTTTTTTCAAAGCCTGCCGCAGCAATAATAAGCAGTGCCCCGTACAGGATGTGCTCGCCCCCACAGTCGATAAGTGGAGTATCCTAGTCCTCTATAATCTCGCATACAATGATGTCATGCGCTATAACGCCCTACAAAAAAGGGTCAAAGGCATCTCCTCCCGCATGCTCTCCGTCACCCTCAAAAAACTCGAAAAACTCAATATGGTACAGCGCAAAGTCTACCCCGAGGTCCCTCCGCGCGTCGAGTATAAGCTCACTGATTTTGGTATGCACTACGCTAAGCGACTGACGGATCTTAATTTTTGGCTGGCGGAGCAGGTGGTGGGTTAGGTGTTTTGGGGATTGGTAGCTTAGAGGATTAGTATATTAGGGATTAAGAGGATAAAGTTTCTTATGGTCTTTTCTT
Organism: Saprospiraceae bacterium; assembly: GCA_020628095.1. Classification (GTDB taxonomy): domain Bacteria; phylum Bacteroidota; class Bacteroidia; order Chitinophagales; family Saprospiraceae; genus RFSX01. Next base: position 19,914 of record JAHDFP010000014.1, on the reverse strand, counting down.
CTATTTTTTTTAAGCAAAGTGTATGGCTTATGATGGGCTATTGACTATTCCCCATCAGCATGTCTATATGCGCTCGTATATCGTCTTCTATTTTTTTGGGGAATCCTATTTTTTCGTCGACACCTATATATATGAGACAAGTCGTAGGGTCATCGATTAGGGATTGGTATTTACTTTTCCATATCGTGATATGGTTTTTCAGATATTTTAATCTATCGATACGGTCTATATACTCAGGATGCCCTTCTAGTAGTTCTAGCGTTCGGTCATTTTGATATTTGATTAAGTTGATCGTGTATCCACGTATGGCACTATGATGTCTTTTCTCTTCCGTGGTCATGAGATTATGACATTGGGCAAAGAGATGGGCGATGTGGTTGTATGCTGGTAGGTCTAATCTATTTTTGAGCGAATGCAATAATTTGCGCGCATTATTATTTTGTGCTTGGAAGGCGATCTTACCAACTTCTAGTACTTCTAGCAGTTCCTCAAAAAAAGCGATTTCATCCATCTTGCTTTTGGAGGCTTTTTTTATGTCATCTTGAGTTAGGAGTATGGGTGTATCTTCTGCATCCAGACCATGTTTCTCTATGGCATTGACACCGAGTTTGAATGCAAAATAAAAGGAGTTGCCTGCACCGATAGCATCATAGAATGCCTCCGAAAACTCTATGGCGGCTTCGTCTGGTATGGCATTATTCATACCGATGACTATAGGTATGTGTTTGACTATTTCTATGGCCTGATTTTCTGAGTAACAGGCATTGAGTATAACACACATTGTTTTTTTAGAGAATAATTCGAAAAAATTACCAAGGGCCACAGGGTCTATTTCTTGCCCATAGCCTTCGCCTTCTTCCAGAATAATCCGTCCTGCGGCAGAGCCATGACCAGAAAAATGGACAATATCTGGATTGTGCTTGAGCATAGATCGTCTCAGATCTTTTATTTTGGTAGCCCACTGCTGTTCCAGATTATAGTTGTCTCTCAGCTTACTTCTTTCTAGACTACTCTCTATGCGATTGATCTCTTCACCTAGTCTGAGGGGGTCAGTGTCCTTAGGATTAGAGGCTACAAAAAGTATGGATTTGCCTGGGTTGTCTTCTTCCGTCTCCACAGTATGATCCTGCGGTGCACCGACTTGCCAATCCTCATCTACTGATTCTGTGACTGTGGAGTTGACAGCGAGTCTGATTCGGTTTACAATACTCTCGCTCTGATCGTTTGTGAGCGTTCCGCTATTATGAGATTTGCGATGAGAAGCGAGACGACCAGACTGTAAGATGGCTAAGTTATGCAGATCGCTATCATATTCTTTGCCGAGGACTATCAGTTCGTCTATGGCTTTTTGTAGTTCGCCTTGTCTGAGGTGTTGCTGTATGGAATTTTTATTGATCATCGGGACAAAAGATTTATAGGATTATATTATTAATTGTTATAACTGGAAAGTCGTTTTCATTTTTCTCTAGCTCACCGTTTACTTTTCTGACATTGACCTCGCGGATGATCAGACGTGTCGGTCTATCGTCTTGGTAAGAATCTATGGCAGGGGCAAATTTCATATCGGTTAGCTCTTCTATGGTGTCGACCTTACATTGGTAGATGTCAGCGTTTTTGTAGTTCATATATTTTGCACTTCTCTCAGTGGAGCGACTGTGGACGACAGGTTTTGTGATACCTTTTTTTTCTAATATTTGGCGCTGGTTAGTCAGGAATGCTACTCTGGATAGCTGGGATTGCCTATTGATAAAATACACCACCTTCCAAAACAAAACAGGCAACTGCACCTCTTGCCCATCCACTAGCGTCACAAAAGTAGGATCATCCTGTGCCAGCACGGGACCTGTAAAAAGACATATCTTATCTTGATTTTTGAGTGTTTCTGTTTTGAGTATATAGTGCTCCAGACTTTTCCATACCCCCCGATTAAGTCGGGCGTGTTGTGGTACAGCGTTAGTAAAAAAATAGGTGCTACGAGCAGCATCCATGGCTTGCGCTTTGTCATGGCCCCATTGGACATCTTCTCTTTTGGTCATATGACCTCGATCAAAATCAGACATCTCCGCATCATAGAGTTCCTGACCCCACTGGTAATCTTTCTGGATGCGATCCTCCTTGTCCCAGTTGTCACCGACCTCTTTTCTATCTATTTTTATAAATAATGGTCCACTTATATTACAAGCTGTCACCAGAGGAAACTTCCTCTCTATATGTTGAATGACGCTATAGTTCTGATATTTGATAATATAATCATCTGGGTCGGAATCTATCCTGGCTAACTTAGTGACATCATAAGATGATAGGGCGGGCATGCAGACGTCCATACCAGAGTCCGCCAGAAAATTTGCTTGATATCCGTTATAGGTTGCGGGCATTATAGGGTCGTTATATTAATCAGCATTCTCAGCTAAAGGTGAAACAGATTCTTTCCGTTTCTAATTTAGCTTATTTGTTATTCTTTTTTCTTATTAGTATTTAATTTTTATCGTTTCTCACTTTTTTAGATAATGTCATAAGGTGCCTACAGTTTAGTAGAGTGGGGCGGAAGAGAAGTGTTACCCCCCGCTTTCTATTTTTTTTGGAGCATATCCACAAGTTGCTTAGAATCCTTCGACTTGGATAGTCTTCTTGTTATATTTTTATCTCAGCTTTGTGGAGTGACCTTGAGGTATTATTCCTGAATACTTAAGATTTTTAGACAAGCTCAAAGTGAAAAAATAAATAGTAGCTTTGGCCTGTCAAAAATCTGTTCGACATCGGCGTTGTTTTTGATGAGCATTTCCTGTAGGGCTTACGGTCAGCTAGGTAGCTTTAGTTCGTTTTTTTCCGACAGAAATAATCAACGAAAGCGAAGTATGAAGAAATCTCTTTTAGTCAGTATGTAATTTATAGCTCAGAGATTAGCTATTTCTTGGGTTTGAAATTATCTCTTCCCCTGCCTGACTTTTTGCCATACTTTTTGCTCGGTAAGTTTTTACCCGTTTTGCTTCTTTTTGTTGTTTTAGCCATAGTTGTTTTTTTTATGATGTAATAGAATAACGTTCTAATTGTAAAGAATGTTACTTTTTGTTCTTGTCGGTAATAATTTGAGTTAGGACTCCATATTGTACTGAGTCATGATACTATCATTTATTTGCTGCATTTTCGCAGATCGTACTTCCTCCGTCATTGCGCCATTTGAATATTGCCTATTTATATCATTATAGCGAGCCATAAGCAGAATACCTTGCTCAGAATTATTTTCTTCCAGAGCTTCTATGGCCTCTTTGGTTTTGCCTTCTTTGATCAGTTCTGGTATAGTCCGATGGATCAGGTGTCTTTCGTCATACGTGGCCTCTAGTATATCGGAGATGCTGACGTCCTTATATGTGAGTGGGCACTCTGCGGTTGCCTTGCCTCTTTCTTTTCTGCGCATAAGATCGGGGTACTCATAATATTTAGGCGGTTCTGTGGATTTGGCGCAATCGCTGCACGGGCAGGGGATAAGTTTTTTGACCTTTATACGCGGGAAGGAATCATTGAGCTTATCGACTTCGCTGATTATTATGCTGGAGAGTACCACGCAATGCGGTCCTTTGATACGGATTTCCAGTTTCTTTTTGCCATAGGTCTCTACGACTTGCGCATCTGTATTCTGATGATGGAATATACACCCCGAGCGCCAGGCGAGATTCCTTATGTCTTTGACATAGCGATGCAGCTCGACGATCAGCATACCCAGTATCCCCTTAGGCATATAATCGTAATCATAATAGATGACCAGATTTTGGTTATAATCCCACTGTGTGTCTGGATGCTCTACAGGTAATAGATTAGGTGAGATGTAGGCGGTAGGTGCGGAGAAGGGAATGCGATAGCATAATTTGAATTTTTCCATCAGGCTGATGAGTTCGTCTTGCATCCCTGCGAAGGGTGTATGCTGCCAGATTTTTTCGGCCTCTTCAGCGGTAAATTTTCCATTGTTATCCCGCACCATCGTATCATCCAGTATGGTGTATACCCCCTTAGTCGCCCAGGCATTTTGTAGTATGACGATCCGCTTGAGCACACGGTCATCACGGAAATGCAGGAATATACCGAGATCATGAAACAAATCTCCCAAACGACGAATGGCATCATCATCCTCGATCTTATTGTCACGACATATCTGATAAAAATCCGTATCAGATATATAGGCGTTTTCTTTCGCTTTTTCTTTGATATCCTTTCTGATAGCGACCCATTGCTGAGGTAACTCGGTGCCTATGTGTGGGAGTCGTTGTATTTCCATCTTTATATCCTCTATCAGCTGAGTCAGATTGGAGTCTAACGGATCTGATATATCGGCCGTCCTCACATAAAGTATGTTGCTGAAGTGCTGTTGCAATCCTCTGAGGTCCAGATTTGATTTGACGCCACCTACCTCATTCTCTATAAGGATCACCGGACTGTCATCACTGAACATAGATATGGTCTGCAACCAATCATTGAAATCTGTTTTGTTAATGCGCGTATTGTTAAGTAGGACGTATAAAGAACGCTTGGTCAGAAAAAACTGGTGCGTGCTGTGATAGTATCCCTGTCCTCCAAAATCCCATACATTCATCAGGAATGACGGTTTTGAGAGCTTTAGATTAGGTATGGGCATCGCTTGTATGTCAATGCCCTTGGTGCGATCTGCACCTTCTTTGGGCATGGGGGTGTCCAGACTTTTTATTTTTCCTGCAAGACTGGTCTTGCCAGCACCACCATCGCCGACGATAAGTAGTTTGGCTTCGTATAGATAGTCTTTGCCTTGTTCTTCGAGTTCTTTGAAGTATTTGGCGATAGCATCATTACCTCGCTCTATGATCTCTATGGGTGGGGATTTTATTGGGTTATCACCTATATAAATTGCTCTCCCAGAACGATATTTCTGATATTTGATCTCAATTTGGCAATTTAGTAACCACTCTGGTAACTTCTCTAATAGATTTTCTGATAGATATAATTCTTTAATTTTGAGTAAATTCTGAATCGCTGAAATATCAGAAATTTGATTGTTTGAAAGTTCTAGTTTTTGAATATTAGATAAATTCTGAATTGCCGAGATGTCAGAAATTTGGTTGTCTGAAAGTTCTAACTTTTCAATGTTGGATAAGTTTTGAATCGCTGAAATATCAGAAATTTGATTATCGGAAAGATACAATTTCCGAATATTAGATAAATTCTGAATTGCCGAGATGTCAGAAATTTTGTTTTGATAGAGATGTAATTCTTCAATGTTCGACAAGCCCTGAAGAGCAGATATGTCAGAAATTTGGTTTCGGTATAGGTGCAATTTACGAAGTTGATTTAGATTTTTGAGCCCAGAAATATCTAAAATATTATTTTCTGATAGATATAATTCTTCAATGTTAGATAAATTTATTATCGACGAAATGTTGAATATCAAGTTGCTAGGAAGATATAAGATTTGAATGTTAGACAAGCTTTTGATAGATGAAATATCGATGATTTGATTATAAGAAAGATTTAATTTTTGAAGACTGTACATTTTATGTAATGTAGAAATATCAGAAATCTTGTTTGAGGAAAGGGATAATGCAAGAACATTAGATAACTCTTCTAAGAGAGATATATTAGAAAGTTCGTTTCCACTTAAATTTAAATAATGGATATGGTCACACTGCACAAGCGCTTTTGGAATTTCATAAAGGTTTAGATGACTTAGGTCTAACTTTCTCGTTCTCGTTTCTTTTTCTTTTTCTATCCTCCTTAAGGCTTCTTGATAACTCATCTCTAATTATTTTAAACTTTTATGATTTTATGCACTGCTCATGATCTAGTACACTATCCATAAGAGTAAGATAAGTAATTATTGTGACCCCCTGATGACTACTATTGTAATAATAGAGGCTCGCCTATATGGCATAATTATAGAATACATATAAGATATCTATGTATCTTGAAGCCGTATAAGTCAGAATAATGAAACTTGTATATACCCTTATTATCTTATTAGTTGTCAGTTCTTGTAAGTCTGAGCCTGCGGTCAGCTCATCGGCGGCGTCAGATCAGCAGGATGGGCGGATAATCGTGGGGGCTGAGAGAGTAGGGGATTATATAGAGGATATAACTTTTAAGAAAGTCGGGCTGGTGGTCAATCATAGCAGTATGATCGGTCATCGTCATATCGTGGATGTGTTGCTGCCCTTGGGTATACAAGTAGAGAAGATATTTTCTCCAGAGCATGGATTCCGTGGAGAGGCGGATGCTGGGGAGAAGGTGGCGGATAATATAGACCCCAAGACGGGCATAGAAGTCGTCTCTCTCTATGGCGATCTCAAGAAACCACGCAAAGAAGACCTTAAGGATATAGACATATTGATATTTGATATACAGGATGTGGGGGTCAGATTTTATACCTATATCTCGACGCTGCATTATGTGATGGAGGCGGCGGCGGAAAACAATATCCAAGTACTGGTACTGGACAGACCTAATCCTAACGGACACTATATAGACGGTCCAGTGCTGGAGTCGGCATTCAGTAGTTTCGTCGGTATGCATCGCGTGCCTGTCGTGTACGGTATGACCATAGGCGAATATGCGATGATGATCAATGGCGAAGGCTGGTTATCCGATGGCATACAGTGCCGACTCAAGGTCATCCCTTGTCTCAACTATGACCACAATACCCAATATGTCTTACCGATCAAACCATCCCCTAATCTGCCCAATGCCTTGTCCATTGCGCATTATCCGAGTATTTGTTTTTTTGAGGGGACCTCGGTGAGTGTAGGGCGGGGGACAGACCACCCTTTTCAGGTAATCGGTCACCCGGATTTTATAGATATGAATTATGAGTTTACCCCTATCTCAAAATCTGGCGCCAAATACCCCAAGCATCAAAACAAACTCTGCCACGGCATGGACCTCAAAAGTAAAAAGCCGCGACCTGATAAGATAGATCTTTCTTACCTCATCTATTTTTATGATACGGCTAAGGACTTGGATTTGCCGTTTTTTAATGAGGGAGCATTTTTTGATCTATTGGCAGGTACAGATCAGCTGAAAAAATCTATTATCGAGGGTAAGTCCGAAAAAGAGATAAGAAGTAGCTGGATGGCAGATCTAGATCAGTTCAAGGCTGTACGTTCTAAGTATCTTTTGTATGATTGATAGCAATTTGCTATTCTTAGTTGATAAGAAAAAAGTACTCACTCCAGGAGTCGAACCTGGCTCGTCTTGCTTGTAAGGCAAGTGCATATAACCGCTCTGCCAAGTGAGTCTATAGAATCCGCAACTGGACTCGAACCAGTACCAAAGGAGTAGAAATCCCTTATTCTTCCCATTAAACTATGCGGATGTCACGTTGTGGACTTGAAGAGAATCGAACTCCTAACCTGCGCAGTATGAGTGCGCTGCTCTACCTGATTGAGCTACAAGTCCCGCTAATCGCTGCCCTCCAAAGATTCGAACTTTTCACTTTTGGTTTCGAAGACCTAAGTGATCCACTAAGGGCAAAAAAAAAAACTAACCTAGAGTGGGTATAGAGAATCGAACTCTATTCTCCAGATTGGAAGACTGGCACATCACCGATAATGCTTTACCCACTAATTATATAATTATAAAAGATGAAGGCTGATATATCTGCCTTATCTTGACTCTGCTGACCAGGTGAGAATCGAACTCACTGTCCTCGGCTTAACAAGCCGCCGCTAGGCCAATATAGCTTCTGGTCAATAGTACTTGCCGATCTCTATGCGACAAAGTCTAAAAAGTGCCCCCTATTGGACTCGAACCAATACCCCAAGATTAAAAGTCAAGTAGTCTAACCAATTGAACCTAAGAGGGCGGAGTGTGGTAACGGTTGGAATCGAACCAACGGCCTTCTGTTCTTCACACAGACGCTCTACCAAAATGAGCTACGTTACCAAGTGGAATTAAAAAAGCCTTTGCAACAACACTATCGCAAAGGCTTATCATATCATCAGATGATGACGCTTATCGTCATGCCTTCGCATAGTCGGTTATAAAAACCACCTTTCTATTTTTACGTATCATATTGCGTACTCGCATAATTTCTTTTTCTTTTTAAATTTTGTAAAACCCTTATGAGCTTATTATTAGTTTTTGGTTATTGATATAGCACCTGCCCGTTCCTAGTCAGAGCAGGTGCTTTGATTGTACATGATATTTACTTTTGTCAGAGCTATTCTCTGACGAGCCACCAGCAACCACTTTTGATTGCTGGTTAGTCTCGTAACACTGGTTCTTAATAAAAAAAAGAACTAATCAACTTTACTTACTTCCTACTAACTCTCTGAGCTGATCGATTACACGACCACCACCATTGACGGTGATCTGTCCGACCCTGTCTGCGAATTTCTCCATGTATTCCATCTCTTTGAGTTTGAATAACATGTCGTTATCGCTCATGAGTTTGGCTGTATTGAGCAGGCTTCTTGTGGAGGCCGTTTCTTCTCTTCTCATGATCAGGTTAGCCTGTGCTTTTTTCTCAGCCAGTAATACCTGATTCATGATTTCTTTGATATCACCTGGTAGGATGATGTCTCGCAGTCCGCAGTCCATAAGGTTTACACCTAATGTAGTTACTCTCTTACGTGCGTAGTCCATGATGTAAGGTCCTATGTCGGCCTTGTTATCTAGTAATTCGTCCAGCTTATACTGACCTACATACTCTCTGAGACCTAATTGTAGTATGACATACAACTGTCTGTAATAGTCCTTAGTCTCTATGAGAGCTTTCATGATATCCGTAACCTGATAGTATGCGAATAGACTCATCCGTACAGAAGCCTTATCAGCTGTCAATAATTCTTGACCACTTACCTCGACTTGTTGCTTACGAGTATCGACTTTGCTTATGATAGCATTCTGCTCTCCTTTCCAAAAGTAGTATACCCCTGGCTCCAGTTGCTTAGTCAGTTGACCTTCTACATGCAGGATGCCTCGCTCATAGCTTTCTATGATATGGACAGTCAGATACCTGGCGACCTCTGGTCGATGTAGTATTTTCCTGCTTATGTTCTTATCTACTTCTATAGCATTAAGATCTATGATCTGATGCGTAAGATCTAGGCCGTCTTTCCAGTAAGTATATCGTCCTGCTTCCAGCACTTTTCTGAAATTTCCGTTTTTATATTCGATGGCGATCTGGTTATCACTGACCTCTATGATGTCCAGTTTTTCTGATAAGGGATAGTCATCAAGTAGCAAGTCCAGATCCGTCGCATGATAGAACAATTCTGTTACATCATACTTAATGACTTTGACAAACGGACTCACCCAGTGTAAGCCTGGTTCTAGTACGTCGATAAGTTTGCCATGCTGGAATACAAGTGCTTTTTCGTAAGCCTGTACTCTCTTTCTGAATAAATTCATAAGTAACATAGTCCTATTGATTTATGTTGTTAATAATATTTTCTTTTCCAAATAAAAAGTGGAGCGCTGTATTACATTGACTCATCAGACCTTAGATGGATGTTGCTTTTAGTAATGATTCTCTGATACCTTATATAAGTCAGGATTATCCCCAAGCTGTAGAGAGTTTTCACTTGACAATAATGTGGTATCATCTGGTCCTTACGGTATCCAGCCTCATTCAGATCTTAGTTCTGATTATCCAGAGTTATACCTTATGATGACCTTAGCGTATAAGGACATCGGAGGATAACTCAGATACGAGTTATATAACACAGCGCTACCGGGGATCATTTTTTTTGTAGAGTGATCAGCTCTCTGTGTAATTGAAGTAGAATCTTAATCTACCGCGTAGACCAATTCCGCCACAAGACAAGGTAGTCTTGGCAGGACTCGAACCTGCATTTCAATAAAAAAAAGATCAATTGCTCTAACCGTCTGAGCTATTATACGCAAAATGTATAAGTGGGAATCGAACCCACGACCCATTGATAATGGAAGTAGTCTGACTGGCTTAGATAGTCAAACCAAAAGTTAATAACTTTGGTTACACGGGGCTATACAGAAACCCTCGTCAGGTGTCTAAGGTCATGTCAGAAGACCCTCTTTCATCACGCTACGTGATATTTCTTTAGTTCTTATTTCAATTGTTTTTTTACCAATCCTTTGATTGATAATATAAAGGTCAATACTAACTACGCAATATATATGCGCAGATAAGGTATATTTCTATTTTTTAATTTTTATATTAAAAAATGAAGGGTGTCTTCGGGACTCGAACCCTGTTCTACTCTGTCACAAAGAGTTATTTTGCCAGTTAAACTAAAGACACCTGATGAGAAGAAATCTGTCATAGTTCTATTTATCATCTCTGACTTTTTTTCTTGCTCTTTTTATCGATGCGGAGCTTACTTATTTTCTTTTTCAGTCTTTTCAGATCTCCATCGATTTTGCCCAGTCTTTTTTCGTTAGTAGAAATAAGCCTGGCTTGTTTCAATAATTTCTTTGCTTCCGATAACTCCATTTTCCACTCGTGGATAAGAGACTTGTGCATCAGCAATATGCTGATGTCCATCCCTGTGATAGTCATGCCACGTGCTATAATCTTGAGTGCTCTGTCATACTCTCTTTCCCAGATTCTCAGTAGGCTATAGTGCTTATAAGTATCTGGATAATTGGCATCGCCGACCAGCGCATTATAAAAACACTGTCCTGCGCGATCATAATCCTTGAGGTAATACATATATATTTTACCCAGGAGGCAATTAGTCTGTGCATGCTTGTCTTCAGAGCTGAGTGCGTAGTTAAGATTTTCTACAGCGCACTCAAGATTGTATGGATAGTAATCAAGAGCTTTGAGATAATATTGATCTGCTGTTGATAATTCCATTTTCTATTATTTTTTTAAATCTTTCAAAATACTAGGAGACAAGCCGTTGCTCACCTCACATCTTAGGTTGTTATAATCGGATGTATTTTTCTGTTCATATATTTATTTCTTTTTTGGTTAATAATTATTTCGCTTCTATTCACTTTGTACGGAGAGAGAGATTCGAACTCTCAATAACCTGGGTCTAAGCCAGGTGCGTCTGCCGTTCCGCCATCTCCGCTTATGTCTTGTAGTTATCCCAATAGGAATCGAACCTATACTACGAGAATCAAAGACTCGTGTGCTACCCTTACACTACAGGATAATCATAATATGTACTCCGTATGAGAATCGAACTCATATTCCCTAATAGAAAGTTAGGTGTACTAACCATTGTACTAACGGAGCCTAAGTCTGAGGAGTAGGATACTATCCTACGACCCCTCGCGTCCAAGGCGAGTAAACAACCACCGTTATCTCCTCAGCTAATCTATTGCGGTATTGACGAGGATCGAACTCGCAACCACCCGAGAGACAGTCGGGCACTCTACCGTTGAGTTACAATACCGTATTGCTTTGATTCCAAAAAAAAAAGCACCTCTCTGATTTTCCAGAGAAGTGCTTTTATATCTTAGATCGTTATCTAATCTATCTTATAAGCCATCTTGCTCTGGACAACGGACATATTCCTAGTTCGCGATCTACCTCACTTAGACATAATGATTCTTGTATCACGGGTTGTCTATGTATGTCCTTCTGTTGCATTGTTTTATTACTAAAAAATATGTCTGTCTTTGTTCTCATTTTTTATTTCGATTTCGACGACAAAGGTATAGTCATCCGTTTTAATTTTCCAAATATTTTTTCGATTTAATTTATTGATAATCAGTTGTTTATGTTTGATATAGGGCATAGAAAATCCAGGCCGCATCACGCGGCTAATCGCACATTATTCCAATAGTCTGTCTCCCAATTGTTTATGTTTCAATCATTCTTATTTGGAGTCAAAAATTATTTGTTCATAAGATTTAAAATTTTTTCAAAAAAAAAGCGTCCAAAAATTAATTCGGACGCTTCGCTTTATTTTAGTTGTGATTTTACCTAATGTATCATCACAGTTTTTCACGCCGCTGACGTCCTCTGGTCACAGATTGCTCCACTTTTTTACATGGACTATCCTCCAGAAATAAATAGTTAATATGACGTATTACTAATATCATAACAGTGCAAAGTTATTTCTTTTTTCTTTTTCTCCGCTTCCAAGGCGCATCTTTTTGCCAATCCCCAGCCATGATGCATCCATAAGGCATTATCTTATCGACAACTTCTCCTAGTCCAAAATCTTTCATCTGTCTTTGGACAGTTTCTGCATTTTTGTATGCCGATGGCAATTCTGTAATGTCTATCTGACCAGAATAGAACCTAACGTCTAATCCTTTAGTCTCAGTACTGAAGATTTCTTCTATGGTCCGATCCGAGTTGTTACGACGATGCTGTGATCTACTGATGTTTCTACCAGCACCATGTGGCGCAAATCCCAGATTGGTTTCTGTCGTATCGCCTTGGACAACTAAGACAGGTTCTTTCATATTGAGCGGTATCAGCCTCAGACCTGACTCAGAATCAGGAACAAATTTGTTATCTAAGGGTGTCGCACCTTTGGCATGGTAGAAATTGTCACCGTCTTTGAATACAAAGTTATGTTCGTTCCAAAACCTATTGACGATATCTGTACTGATCTTTCTGGCAGTGGCGTCATGTAATGTTTCATGATTTAGCTTAGTCCATTGCCTCACAATCTGTAAGGCTTCCCAGTAGGCTATCCCTTCTTCCGTGTCATAGGGTATCCAGGCATTATGCTTTGGAGTTTTTGGCGAAAGCTCTTTTCTTATTCTCTCTGCCGTTTTCATACCTGTCTTATATAGATATGCTCCAAAACCTCGTGAGCCATGATGCGTCACCATAATAGTCTCTCCCGTCTGCTCAGATTGTCCGACATACAAAAAATGATTACCGTCACCCTGTGTACCCAGATGTGTGCGTGCTAGCTCAAAGGATTTGTCTGAGCTTAGGAACACATTATTTTTGATCTGGTCGGTCATTTCTTTGGGTAGTCTGGACATATCACTACGTCCACCTGGTCCAAAGTGCGTAATAGAATGCGCGGCATCCAAAACTTCCTTAGGACTTATATGACCGAATGAGGTCATCATAACAGAACAACATATATCTGCACTATGCATGGCAGGATGTATGGCATTCTTAGCGACGGCGATACCACCGACTGGAATATGTCCTGCTGGACCTGTCGGACAGGCATCAGGCATGATTGCACCGACTTCCAGTGTGGGTGTCTTCATAAGGACGTCCATACTCTGACAGACGGTATCCACATTATGCTGTTCTAGATCATTCTCTGCGGCTATATTGACATGATAGTCTTTGGCAGTTGCATGTGGTGTTATGTATTGTGGCTTGACGGACTCTAGATACTCTGTCAGAGCCTCGCCTGTTAGTTTTTCTTTGTTGATATGTTCCAAAGCAGATCTGAACCACTTGCCTTGGTTATATCCCATACTAATAAGATGTTTTCCTGTGATTTTCATAATCATTTAATTTAACGCAATATATGCACATTGCTACGCAATATATTTGCGTAGATTAGAGTGTTCTCCAAAAAAAGTAATTTCTCTACTTATGGCTACTAATAAGAATGCTCTCATAAGATACCTTGCTATAGATAAGTGTCTACAGAATCATCAGAAAAGATGGACACTAGACGATCTTATCGACGCTTGCTCAGATGCGCTCTATGAATACGAAGGAAAGGATTCTTATGTGAGTAAGAGAACGGTACAGTTAGACATACAAAATATGCGCAGTAACAAGCTGGGCTACAATGCGCCTATAGTTGTCTATAATAGGAAATATTATAAATACGAAGTGCCTAACTATTCTATCACTGATATACCGATCACGGAAATAGACATAGATATCTTACAAGAGTCCATGGAGATGCTCAGACAGTTCAAAAATTTCTCTCTTTTCTCAGAGCTCAATGGTGTGATACAAAAACTGGAGGATAAAGTCTATCGAGAAACGAAAGAACAATCTCCTATAATACATCTCGATAAAAACGACCAACTGCAGGGTATAGAGCATCTGGACACCATATATCAGGCCATCGTCAAAAAGATGGTGCTGGATATCAACTATCAATCATTCAAGGCAAGAAAACCATCTGTGGTGACTTTTACGCCATACATCCTCAAAGAGTTCAATAATAGATGGTTTGTCGTAGGGAAGAAAGAGGATAGGGTAGCGACGATAACTTTTGCGCTGGATCGTATCATAGATTTAGAGTTTAATCTTTCTGTCCCTTATGAGAACCATAATTTTGATCCTGATGACTATTACAAAGATACCATCGGCGTATCTGTGCTGTCAGATAGAGACATTATTAATATAGAAATGAAAGTGGATAAGTACAATGCGCCCTATGTGATGACTAAGCCTTTTCACAGTTCTCAAGAGATGCTAGGGGAGTATGCGGATGGTTCTATCCTTGTCGGATTGCGTGTCCATCATAATTTCGAATTGGAGAGACTTCTATTGGGTTTTGGTCCTGCCATCACCATACTCAAACCAAGACGTCTAAAGCAAAAAATACAAAAACTGGTCAAAGAGACTTATCATAATTATTTCGAAACAGATTGACTTCAATGCAATGTCCTAAGCCCTAAGCAAAGATGTGATATGAAAAAAGAAACCTATAATCTATAGCGCAGTTGTACTTTTAGTTCAGTCCTGCTGTTTCCGATGATTTGTTCGTTGCCGCTACCGATGGCGATGCGGTAGCGGTTGGTGAGCGGGTCTTTGATTTGATCGGCTTTGGCGTATTTGGTTTGTGTGATTCTTATTTCTGCGGTGAGACTTTTATTTAGTCTATAGTTGAGATTAAGATAATAGCGTATCCCTTGATGAAAATAAGCCGGAATCAAAAACTCATAGAGCAAGGCATTTTCATAAGTATAAATCCGACTGTCATATCCATCAGTATCAAAAACCATAAACCGACTCGTCAAGGATAGAGGAGAAAACTTGGGTCTATACATCAAATCCTGATACAGGATAAGACCGTTTTCTTGAGTGATGGAATTAGCAAAGTGGCTGTATTCTATTCTTGTTCTTAGTTCGATAGTATTGCTGACTTTATTGTTGCAGTGCAGACGTATGCGGTGTCGGATTTGGTTTCCTGTGAGGACTATTTTTGTGAAGGGATCGGTATAATCGGCTTCCTTATTTTCGTATAGATATTGCGTGTAGATGTTTATTCTCTTTCTTTTGTAATAATCGAGACGTATGAGATATTCTTTGCCTGAGGATGGTCGGCTGATTCTGTACTTGACCCAAGGGTGTCGCCAATGATCGGCATAGACTCTGAGTCGCCACTTTTTGGATATATCGTATTGTATACCCATGTAGATTCCTGTCTCATTCTGCACCGATGCAGACTCCCCGA
This sequence comes from Saprospiraceae bacterium, assembly GCA_020628095.1. Taxonomy (GTDB): domain Bacteria; phylum Bacteroidota; class Bacteroidia; order Chitinophagales; family Saprospiraceae; genus RFSX01. The sequence goes on along the minus strand of JAHDFP010000014.1, from coordinate 4,615 downwards.
ATGCATTAGGTAGTAGTGCGTTATACTTTTTGTCATAATAGCGGTAGAGTAAGGATGCACTGAGTGACTTATCTAAGCCTATGAGTACACCTGTCAGATTAGCCATTCCTCCAGTACTGGAATACGATGTCTCTGAGAATAAGGTTATATTTTTGACTCTATGAGAAAAATCTATGCTGAGATTGGATAAGGTGTTTCCAGAAAATGCGTACTTATTATATAATCGGTCGCTTCTCGTAATATTACCTGCAAAGCGGTGGCTGATCCCATTGAGCGCGACTTGTGTATTTCTTGATTTGTATTTGGCGGAGAAGCCGCTTGATGTGTTAGTGATGGCGTCTTTGTCTTCTAGCTCAGAAGAGGTTCTATGCAAGCCACTCCGCTGTAGCGAAGAAAATGTGCCTTCGATATTCTCTTCGTCTATTCCATCCGTTATCTCATTACCGTCTAACTTAAGATGACTATAAAAAAAAGTCAAATCTATATTGTCACGAATCCGAAAAGTTGCAGCCGCACCTCTATTCAGATTATTCTCTAAGACAGAATTATATGGTCTTAAGGTCCGACCTCCTTTTTTAGTCCGCGTCACCAGTGCACTCTTACCTCGTATGAAACTGTTATGTGATATCAGTCCTTGCCCCATGCTGACGGTATAATCACCGACGATGATGTTTTTGATCATCCGAGAATAGTCATACAGCTGTATATGGCCAGATAGATAGTCGATGGTCTGCCCTTCAGCGAACAAGGGCTCACCGGCATCTTTCTCCGCAATAAGACCTATTCTTAGTTTATTACCATAGGTTGTTCTCCATCGCATCTGCAGTGCATAGGGATCACCGAGATACTTTGTTTCGCCATCCGCGTTCTCTATATATCCTTTTTTTGTTTCTAATATTTGTCCTCCTTTTATGAGTAGCTCGTGACGGCTATTCTTTATCATATCCAGTAGATCAGATGCATCGGTCTGACTATTTTCCACGGATGCAAAATGACTAATCAGCCTAACGTCTTCTGTGGAGAACGAGGGTATGGCCTGTAACTCTGCAATGTGTAATAGCGGCCCTAACTGTGTCAGGTGCTGCTGCAGATCATTGATCTGTATATCTGTAAATAACTGAGTATCGGTTAACTCCTCCACACTCGCTGAATTAATATCTAATGGATGATCGTAGTAGTGATATAGTCGATCATACAAATTAGCGATGTCGATCTCTTCGCTTTCTTCGTCTATGAGTAGCTCTATCTGTTCCGTAATGGCCCGTGGAATATCTTGCGCAATGCAGTTGTCTGCGATTACTACCAAGAATAGTATGAGCCAAGGTGCTTTCATTGTGTAATTAAATGATATTATTCTATAGTATCAATATAGCCAAAATAATGCGTTTATAGTAAGCCTGTACCTTATTTGTGAGGAGGGATAAGCTAGCTAATATGACAAGAGGAATACATGTTATAATTGATAATCTGATGTATGGGGTTTCTTTTCTCTTTTTGTGTGGTTAATCATGATACGGGACTTGTCTAGAACTGCTTTGTAATTTAATCGGCAGAACTTGTGTATTTATAAGAACCGAGTTCAATATAGTAGAAAAAGCGCTCTCAATGACATCAAGACCAGATTCTACATAGAGCCAGATACAGCATTGTATCTCAAAAACAGAGAGATACCTTTTGAACAGACTAATGCCTATATTATCCAAAAGACCGCACAACATCTTAAGGACGACTTAGGATGGCAAAACATAGAACTCATAGAAACAAAAGAAATGGGATATCGGTCTAATGGAGAAAGAAATCCGCATAGCTGGAGTATCGTTGATATGGACGAATTAATTAAATGGATTAAGGGATGATGATTTTCTGGTGACCTACATAGGTTTCTTTTCTATCGTAGTTATGTAGGATAATAGAATAAGGAAAGAATAAATGGCAGCTGGGGGTAACATGACTAGTCTTCCTGCCACTAATGTATAGATACTGGTGGGCTAGGCGATTAATAGAAGGAACTATTAGTTTAAGTCACCTAGGCTATACTATAAAAGAAATATCAAAATCTATGACTCAAGTAGGTGACTTGAGAGTCAATATAAAATCGACATTTTGGGAAGTGTGTCTTGTTATAGAGTAGTCCTGAGTAATCCTCCCTTCGATGGGACAGTCACAGAACAGGGGATAATGATGGAATTCCAAAATAAAAAATCGCGGCTTCGTCGCGAACGTCCTTCGGATTTTTTATCTTGAAACTCCACATATCCCCCGAGGCGTTACAGGTAATTAGAATTAATAACAAAATCAACAATAAAATGAAAACAAAAATTAGTTACTTTTTAATTGCACTTATTGCTGTTAGTTTAAAGGTGCATTCTCAAGATAATTGCGTCCAAGTATTACTATTAGCTTCAAGGGATGTAGAATCATCCAAGCAAAAAGCTGCAGTTGCTCAAATGATTTACGAAATGAAGTCAAGTCAATATTCAAGTTCAGCTGAAGCTTCTGCTGGTATTGATAAAATTGGATTTAGTGGTAGTTTCAGTAAAAACGATATAGAGAATATTAGTTCCACAAATATAAATGACTTAACAAAAGACATAATTAACGACCAAAAGAGCTCAATAATTGTCCGAGAAGCAATTGATGCTTGGCTTGAATGTAAACGATTATCAAATAATGGAGTAATAATTCGGCCACAAGTTTTGGACGAATCGTTTACTATTGATTTTATCAGGGAAAGTAGAGATGTAATTATAGAAGGTGTAAATTATAATCCTAAAAATTGTGAATGTTCTGCAAGGGTAAATGGCACTACCCCTGAAGTTGTTGACGAGAATACCACTTATACAATTGATGATCCGACAGCCTTCAATATAACATGCAAAAGAATAGGTGTCCAAAAAGAATCTGGGATTGAATATTCTTCTATAGAATTTATTGTTCCAACAAGTGAAGGCGTATTTACTATGAGAATACCTTCGCGAATAAAACCAAATCATGAATGGCTACATCAAGTAGATTCTTCTTTAAGCCAATTAAGTAATAAGATTGAATCTTTAAGTTCCTCAACTAATGCTGGATTTGATGAGTTGGAGAAATTTAAAAATCGAATTGATGATATTAAAATTTACTCTGGTCATTTAAAACCTGGTGTGAAAAGTGATAGATGGAAACGTGGCAGTTCTACAAATAAGACTTATTCAAAAAAGATAAATTTTCCAAAAAATACATTTGAAAAAGAACCGAAAGTTATTTGTAATTATCGATTACTTGATATTGACCATAACGATAACACGAGAATTGAAGTATATGCAACTGGAATATCTAAAACGGGATTCACATTAAATGTTAGAACATGGGGTAGAACATATGTACATAATATTATGGCCAATTATATTGCCTATACTAATTACTAAATTCAAATAATTACAAACATGAAGAATATAATTTTATACATCACTTTGACTTTAGCATCTACAAATATTTGTTTTAGTCAAGATTTCAAATTAACAGAAAACTCAAAACAAGGACTTGAAGAAATTAAATTAAAAATACAAGCAAAAGAGTCGGCGGATATATTCTTAGGTATTGGTGTTTTCTATTCAATATTTGGAACTGGTCCAAGTCTAAAACAAGCATATTCAATAAGCAAGAAAGATTGGTCATTATTTGGAGAAGCGATAGTGGCGAATGGTAAAATTGCCAAAGCTTCTATAAGAAAAGTATGTGACTATCAGATATTTCATCATTCAACCATGAAGAAATCAGAAAAGTATGATAAGAAGACTATAAGAAGTAATTTGAAATTTTGGAAAACCTTAAAGGGGAAGTTTAAGTAACTGCCTGTAACAATTATATGTCGGAAGTCACCCTTCGGGATGACCTCCGACATATAAGCATACGTTACGGATAACATAAAAACAAAAAATTATGGGACTATTCAATTTTTTTAAAAAGGGAAAATCTAAAGGAGAATACCAATCGCAAAGAAATCCAGAAGAGAATCCAGCTACTCCATTAATGGAAGAACCATTTTCCGAGAATTATGCTTTTTTGAAAAAATATTCGAATTATTTCAAGATACATCGTCTAAATCAGGGCGAAGGAAATTTTTCGCCTATCGCGGCACTCGAGTATTTAAATGGCGAAATAACTGGTCAAATTTATCTTGCATCTGATGTGAATTACAATATGTCGGCTGAAGAAGTAATAGAAAAGATGAGAAAGGAGCTAAGTGAGCGATTAAATAATAATCAAATAAAATCCTAGATAATATTCTATCACGATCAATTAAAACTTGATGGACTTAAATTACGAGACGATGAGCTGAATTGTATTTGCATGGATTATAATTCTTCAAAAGGGAAGAAGGGTGTATTCAAAACAAGATATTCGATTTCTGGAAATGAGTATATATATTCATTAATAAAGGGCTTATCTAGAAATGAATCAGAACTAATCTTTCAAATTCCATTTGAAGGTGGTCGATTAGCTGATTATTTTAAAGAGCAAAGAAGTATTGATGCACCTTCTTCGACTTTAGCATCAGGCATCAAGCTCACCGAAATTAATGTCACCATCGGGGAATGGGAGAAAATCCCTCACCTTTAGGTGAAGACTT
>JAHDFP010000029.1 GCA_020628095.1 Saprospiraceae bacterium | reverse complement strand
AGTCTTCACCTAAAGGTGAGGGATTTTCTCCCATTCCCCGATGGTGACATTAATCTAAGCACTAGGTGAATTTATTATTAATCATTACACCCTATACACCTGCACAAACTCCAAACACCCTTAGGTGGACTCCATTAGTGGAACACTTTAAGCAACAGGGTCATAAGGTGGTAGTGCTGACAACTAAAAGAGCAGGTATCCCTGATACGGAAGTCAATAGTCATGGAATCAAGATATATAGGGCAGGCCATAACACTCTATACGACTTTATCCAAAATCTCAAACCATCTCAAAATGGACGTCGCGGAGAATTAAAATCCAAAACAAAATCTACGAAAAGCAATAACCATCTATTCTTAGAAAAAATAATAGATAAGACTTGGCGTAAATACTATTGGCCAGATGGCAGCCAACTTTTTCTAAAGCCTGGAACGAAAAAAGCATTGGAAATAATTAATAGAGAAGCCATTTCGCATATTGTCTCAGTCGGTTTACCTTTTACCACACATTGGATTGCTAAGAGTATAAAAGAAAAACATAAGGATATCCATTGGCACATGGACATACAAGACCCTTTCTGTTATTCTAAAGAATTTTGGGTTAATAATTTTGATAGATACGAGTCCAAAAACATAGATGCAGAAAACCTCTCCTTTCGATTATCTGACACCATATCCGTTACTAATCCTAGAGCTGGCCAAAAGTACAGGGACTTGTTTTCTAGCAGCGCACATAAGCTAACAGTAATACCTCCATTGTTCTCGGCGTACACTGGAATAACCGACAGCGACATTGTCTATAAGGAAGAAAAATGGCATCTTGGATTTTTCGGCACATTCTATCAAGGTGTGAGATCTCCTGAGCACTTTCTTATGTTTTTATCTAAGATGCAAGACCACAACAAAGAACTATTCGCCAAGATTAAGATTCATTTTTTTGGTCTACAAAATAAATTTAGCCTTCCTATATTCTCTAGATATTCTGATCTGAATGACTGTCTTGTTTTTCATGGTTTCGTCTCAAGAGATCAATCCATTTCTGAGATGAAAAAAATGAATTTCTTACTCAATTTCGGAAACACCACTGACTATCACTTACCCAGTAAGGTAGTCGATTATTTATATATGAATAAACCTATCATCAATATAACTTCGATAGATCAAGATTCGACACAAGCGTTTTTTGAAGATTATGATGACATCATAAATCTAAATCTGGACAAAGACAACTACGACCAAAACGAACAAAGGCTAGCACAATTCTTATCCAAACCGAGATCAGCAAGACCTACTAATTCCGAACAAATGCTACCATATTCTACGTCGGCGATATCTAAGCAATATCTGGACTGTCTATTAACTTAATTAGTTGATTCAGCTTGAATAAGAACAGCTTCTGTTTTTCCTTTTTGTTTGCTCTTAGATTTTCTCTTATCTCATTATACAATTCCGCATCAGATTGTAGATTATTCATAGCCGCTGATAATGACTCCGCATTCTGTTCTATCCAGTACGCTGCTTTTCTATCTACTTGCTCCTGTAGTCCCTCTATCTCTGATATGATCATCGGTATTCCCGCATCCGTTCCCAGTGTTAACACACCAGACTGACTGGCATCTATATAGGGTAAAAGCAAAACATGATGCGACTCTAACAGATTCTTTATTTCCTTATCGCTCAGATGCCTATTTATATAATTAATGGACACAGGCATCTTTTTGTCATATAGGCCCTGCCCAGCTACAGTGATATTCAGCTTGGGGTTTTTACTGATCGCCTCTATGATAAGATCTATTCCCTTGTATCTGCTGATTCTACCCAGAAATAAAAACTTGAGCTGAGTCGAATGTTCTAAGTTATTATATGCTCCTGATGGCAATATAGGGTGTGGGATCACCAGTGATTTCTCCATCAAGTCTTTAGTAGTAGTCTGTGCTTTTTTTCTTTCGCTCTCGGTTAAGAATATGATTTGGTCGGATAACGACATGGTTTTCCGCTGAATCCATTCCAGAAGCATATTACCCTCTCCGATATGCGTCTTATAATCATGTACTGTGCTTATTACTTGTACCGAATTCCTTTTAGCAGATTGACTTATTAGGAGATTCCAAGGATGAAAAACTGGAAAGTATATAACAGCATCAGGGTTTGCCTTCTTTATTGATCTTATAAGAGACCCAATCTTTATATAAAAAAATAACGTTCTCCAGATAAAAGAAACCAAACCATTATAGGTCTTTAATGTATAATCGACTTTCTTAAAATGAGAAGCAGCAGTATCAGAGGTAATGACGAAAGGCATGAGGTCATCAAAATATTTGCACATCTCAGAGGCATAATCAACGCAACCAGTCCTTGTGAGTGAAAAAATAAATAATTTCCTACCTTCAAAATTCAAATCAAACTATTTGATAAAAGTCTTAACGATTATCGGTACCCGTCCTGAGGCGATAAAAGTGTCAATACTGCACAAGTTATTACTTGAAGATCAAAAATATAACCCTATTCTAGTTTCTACAGGTCAGCACGAAGAATTGTTGGTTGACGCTCTGAAAGATTTTAAGCTAAAAGCTGATATTACCCTTGAGGCGATGCGATATAACAACTCCCTAGCCGAGCAACATAGTTACCTCTTATCGGAACTGCAAAAGGTCATAAATAATCAAACGCCTGATCTCATTATAGTACAAGGAGACACTCTGAGTGCCCTATGTGGTGCACAAGTTGCATTTTATAATAAAATAAAACTAGCGCATGTCGAAGCAGGGCTAAGAACAGGCAATAAGTGGGGACCATTCCCTGAGGAAACCAATAGAGTATTTATAGATAGGCTAGCCGATTATCATTTTTGTCCCTCCGAACAAGCGGTCAAAAATCTGAAAGATGAAGGTCTCAATGAGGAATCTATTTTCCTCACAGGTAATACTGGTATAGATGCACTCTTACATATCAAAAAGAGAATAGAACAAGGCAACCCTATGGTTGATCTACACCTAGATAATAGAATCAATACCCTAAGGTCGCAGAGTAACAAACTAATCTTACTCACCCTACATCGTCGAGAAATACATGGAGAACAATACGAAGAGATATTAAAAGAGCTTGAACAGGTCAGCAAGAAGGAAAACTATGCTGTTATCTACCCTTTACATCCTCACCCTGCACTGAAAAAAAGTATAGATAAACTCTCGCTAGATCATATACACATTATACCCCCATTAGCATACGTAGACTTTATAGGGCTGATGGTTTCTTCCGACCTGATCATTACCGATAGTGGAGGCATTCAGGAAGAAGCACCTTACCTCGGAGTCAATACTATCGTGATGAGAAAGGAGACAGAACGATCAGAGATACTCTCTTCTCATAACTATACCAAGTCAAGTAACCAGAACTTGTCATTAGACATTAGTACTTTACTCAAAGAATCTCCCAAAGTAATAACACCCTATGGCAATGGCAGTGCCAGCCAGAGAATACTAGAAATTCTTACTAAATCACTTATGCCTTCCTAATTTATTTCTTCGCTTCTTCCTGATCTATGACGGTCTGTATCTGAAATGTTTTTAGGTTTTTACCGATGATCTTTCTGTCCTTGTCCAGCAGATATATCTCTGGTGTAACATCTACCCAATACTTAGCATATATAGATCTATTAGTCGGGTCATAGACATTACGGAATACATCCATGCCGTTCTTTTTGATATAATCTTTCCACTCGTTTTCGTCGGTATCTATGGCAATGGCATAGACATCTCGTCCTTGATCTTTCCAGTTATTATACCATTTCACCAGTTGAGGTGTCTCTTCCTGACAATGCTCACAAGAGGGCGCATACAGGTATACCACAAGGTAATCTGCCTTAGAGGCAAATAGTTCTTGTTGGTTTCCATTTTGATCATTAGATATTACATTAGGTGCTACCAGTCCTTTTCTACTAGCTGCCATTTCCATAGCCTTATTTTGCATGGCGTATACTTGCATAGAGTCAGACCAGAAATTTCTTTCTCTTGTAAAATAGTTGCGTGTCATATTGACGAAAACACTCTCTGGGTCCATGAGTGTACACTTGCCTGGCTCATAATTAAGCACGATCCAGTTAGCAAAGAACTTATAGTATTCTGGATACTGTAAGGTCATATCCATGAGCTTAGAGGAGTAATGATTGATCGAGTCAGAGTTTTGCGGTGTCAACTCGGTGACGAATCTTTTGAGCTTATTAAGTATAACAGGGGTCCTGATAAGTCGAGTATCAGAAAAATCAACCCCTTTCCAGAAGTCATTTCTGTAATGATATATCATTTCGTTATCAGGGAGATCGTCTCTGGTGTCTGGATTTTGACCCGCTGTCTTGAATGCTTGGAATAGAGAATTGGGTTGCTTCTGATAGAGCTCTTGGAGATGTGCTTTTCTAGCAGCTTCTAGAGCTTTTCTTTCTTGATAGATGGTATTATATTGAGATGACCCTTTTTCGTGTTTGGTCATCCTGTCTGTTATTTCTTTGTATTTGGCATTGTAATCTTGGTCGTAGATCAGGTTTTTATAGAGTGCCTCATTTTCGTAGCTACCATTGACTACTGCTGTACCCTGTGGATCGGCGACATCCATAGAGATTTCGAATTTTTGGTCCTCTCCCAGAATTATCTGGATGAATTTTTCTGGAGCTATCAGCACGTAGTAGATGCCCTGCGCATATCCTTCTGGATTGACAAATCTTATTGTCCCATTCTTGACAACACAGGTATCCCTTCTGAAATGTCTTTCGCCATAATATCCCACGAGGGAAGATTCTGCTATGCTTATCCCCTTTACCTTCAGTTGTATATCCGCAGGACCACCCTTGATAGGGTCTCCTATAGTCGTGTTAGTTTGTGCTTGGTTAGTATTGCTAGCCTTTGCATTATTATCTGACTGTGCTGTTGCGCTAGGTTGGGTATTCTGGGAAGTCTCTTTAGTCGGTTTCACTTCTGTGCTACCACAGCTTAGCATGGCTATTAATACAAGTAAAAACAAATATCTAAACATAATATGCGATTTCTTGATAATGTAAAATTTGATTTTTTATACCGATGATATTATTTCGTATAATTCTTCTGCAACGTATTTGGAGTTAAACTTATCTATGGCAATTTCTCTGCCTTCTGCACCCATCTGATGTCTCTGATTATAGGATAAATCCAGAAAATCATTCATAGCATCTGATAGACTCCCCACATCTTTCACTTCGACGAGATACCCATTTTTATTTTCTGGTACCGTTTGTCTACAACCCGCCGTATTAGTGGTTATAACAGGTTTGGCCATAGACATGCCTTCCAGAATGATTCTAGGCATACCCTCCCTGTATGATGGTAGCACGATACAGTCGCTTTTAGCTATAAGCGGTTTGACATCTTTGACGAATCCATGATATATCACATGACCCTCCTCTATCCATTGTAACAGTTGGCTTTCGTCTATCATAGATGGGTTACCATCATCTAGCTCTCCGACTATCCAAAACTCAGCATCCTTTCTTTGTCTCTTTATGCTTTTAGCCGCTTCTATATATTCTACGATCCCCTTGTCATAGAGTAACCGACCTATAAATGTAAAGACTGTCTTCTCTTTCTTATGGCCATTAGGGTGTGGAACATATATTTCTGTATCTACGCCACATCCATTGACGGCGACGCCGTTTTCTTTGCGACATATATTGTTAGATATAAAATAGTCCAGATCATCCTCATTCTCAAAAATGATTTTCTTATGAAAACGATTGGAGAACTTATATAGCTGGGTGGTGAGCTTTTTGATCCAGCCATTATTAAGAAAAGCATATCCTAGACCTGTTACCACACCGATAGACTTAGTCCCTGATAATTTAGCGGCGATACCTCCGAATATGTTAGGCTTATGCGTATAGCTGATGACTAGATCTGGCTTTATTTTTTGGTATATACTTTTGAGCTCCGAGATAAGACGAAAATCCTTAAGTGGGCTGGTATGATCTCTATCCAAATTAATGAGTGGAATGTGCTTAACCTTGGGAAATCGCTCTTTGTAGGATATATATTCGTCTAGCGGTGCAAGGACAAATAGTTCACTGCCCTCGTTCAATAGCTTTTCTATGATATTAAGCCTGAAATTATAAATGTTCCAGGTCGAGTTGGCTACTATGACAATTCTTTTATTCTGCACCAGCTTTCTAAATATCAAATGAAACTTTTGTTGTCTATACTTTTTCTTAATTCTTTAATCGATTGCTCCTGATCTTTAGGGTATACTAATAGAACGTCTGATTCGTCTATGATGATGTAATTTTCTAAGTCTTTGATGACCACTAACTTCTCGGCATCAGATCGGACGATACAGTTTTTAGAATTTAATAACATCGTATTCTCCCCTAGTACAACACTACCAGCCGCGTCCTTATCCTTATATGCATGCAGAGCATTCCATGTGCCGAGATCACTCCAGCCTATATCGGCGGGGATAGTGGATACATTATCGGCTTTTTCGAGTATGGCGTAGTCTACAGATATACTGGGTGTCGTCGGGTATACTTGATCTATATATTCTTGTTCTTCTGGGGTGTTATATTTTGACTTGTCTCTAGAGAGTATATCGTATATCTCCTTGGCATTTTGTCGAAAGCTACTTAATATGGTCTTGACTGACCAGACGAAAATACCAGCATTCCAGAGGTAGTTACCAGCATCCAGGTAACCTTGGGCTGTATCAAGATTCGGTTTTTCTTTGAAGTTGCGTACTTTCTTTAGCTTATGCTCACTTTCCTCGCACTCTATATAACCATAACCTGTGTCTGGTCTTGTCGGCTGGATACCCAAGGTAACTATGACATCATTATTCTGCGCATGGTCTAAGGCATCAGAGATATGGTGAAGAAATTCTTTTTCCTTTAAGATAACATGATCTGAAGGCGCAATGACGAAAGTGGCTTCAGGGTTCATGGCTTCTAGCCTAAGAGCCGTGTAGGCAACACAAGGTCCTGTATTATTACGAGACGGTTCTGTTATTATATTAAATTCTGGAATCTCTGGTATATGCTCATGTACCAAATCTTTGTACATTTTATTAGTAACGACTAGTATGTTCTCCGCAGGGATTATTTGATTGAATCGTTCATAAGTGAGCCTGATAAGAGACTTACCTATACCCAGTATATCCAAAAACTGCTTAGGCATAGACTCTCTACTTGCTGGCCAAAATCTTGAGCCTACCCCTCCTGCCATTATAGCAACGTAGTAATTACCTTTCATTAGGAGCTGTATTTAGGTCATTTCGTCTCTCAAAACTAAATCTAATAATCATATTAATAAAAAATAAAATATGTTTTTGTCTAATTGTTTAAGGCTTATAACTTTGTCAGGCAGAATATGGACAATAATCAAAAGACCATACTTATAGGACTTAACGAAATAAACTTTGAATTTCTCAAGGCTTATATCAAGAAAGGTAAATTCAAAAACTTCAAAACCTTATTGTCCAACTCCGATCATGTCGAGACGGTATCAGAAAAAGAATATGAGTTATTAGAGCCTTGGATACAGTGGGTAACTATACATACAGGCAAATCCTACGATGACCACAAGATCTTCCGTCTGGGTGATATCGTCTCTCAGCCACAACTCCATCAGATATTCGAGGATCTTGAGGCCAAAGGCAAAACGGTCGGTGCCGTATCACCATTCAATGCGGATAATAGATTAAAGAACGCCAAGTTTTTTGTACCAGATCCCTGGACAAAGACTAGTGTTACTGGTGGATGGTTAGTACGAAAGTTTTATAAGGCCATACATCAAGCCGTCAATGACAATGCTCAGGAGCGGATATCATTTACATCGATCATCGCCTTGGGACTGGCTTTTTTACTTTACGTACCTATCTCTAATTGGTGGACTTTCATTAACCTACTCAAAAACAGAAAGAAACCAGGAATCAAAGCCATCATATTAGATTCGCTTCTGATAGATGTATTCATTGGATTATGGAAAAAGAACAAACCAGATTTCGCTAATTTATTTTTGAATTCTGGTGCACACATACAACATCATTATATGTTCAATTCCTCGGTCTACGAGGGTGAACAGAAGAATCCGGAATGGTATTGTCCAGAGGACTGGGACCCTCTGGAAATCATTCTGGAACAATATGACCGATTTGTAGGTCAATTACTCCGTTACAAAGATTTAAGAATTTTTATAGCGACTGGCTTGCATCAGCAACCGCATCTTCATAATACTTACTACTGGAGGTTAAAAAATCACAGGCAATTCGTTGATGCTATCGGACTCCGAGGTTGCAAGGAGGTACTACCACGGATGTCGATAGATTTTCTTTTAGAATTTAATTCGGACAATGATGCAATAGAAGCGGAAAAGCTGCTCAATAGTTACCATCATGCTACGGATAATGACAAAATCTTCAGAGTAGATAATAGGGGTAACAGTCTTTTCGTAGAGCTAAAGTATCATCGAGATATTATAAAAGGAACAAAAATAATCTCAAATCTCGATGGTCCTACAGTAAGTCAATTTGAAGATCATGTGGCCTTTGTTGCCATCAAAAATGGAGAACATAATGGAATCGGTTATCTCACAAGTAACACACCGCTCCAGGTCAAAGGTCAGATTCCACTTACAGATGTCAAAGACATTATTACCGAGGCGGTTTTGGCCTAAGGGGTTGTCTTGACGAATTCCATCATACGAGGCACAAACTTGGTTGCCATTCTGAAAACATTGGTCTTTAGTCCATTCTGCCTTATGGCACGCATGATTTCTTTATTTCTATCTATGATCTTGCGCAGACTTCCATTGCTAGCACCACCTGCACGCATTGTCACAAAGCACATATCCATGTACTTATAGTTCAGTTTTCCGTGGTGGATATGTCTGACCATGAGTTCGTAATCCGCACATATTTTGTAATCTTCTCGGAACAAACCATGCTGATCATAGACAGACTTTCTGGCGTAATAAGAAGCATGTGCTGGCATAATGCCTTTAAGGAATTGTCTGGGTGTCCAGTTCTTAGCAGAACTATATCGTACGACTTTTTCTATATTGTTTTTGTCCACGACTTTTGCATCTCCTATAACAGCATCTATATTGGGATCACTAAGGACGGAAGCCACTCTCTCTATCACCTTATCATCAGTAAAAAAATCGTCAGAATTGAGTATGCCTATATAATCTCCAGTTGCTAATCGGAAGCCTTTATTCATGGCATTATAGATGCCCTTGTCTTTTTCGCTTATCACTGTAGAGACATGAGGAAATCGACTCACTATATCTAAAGTGTTATCTGTAGAGGCTCCATCTACTATAACATGCTCGATGTTATTATAACTTTGGTCGGCAACAGAACGTAAGGTGTCTGCTATCGTTGCGGCACTATTATATGTTGTTGTGACTATACTTATTTTCATTTTCTCCATTCAGGAATAACCATATAATTTTAGACCAGGAGCAAGAATATTTTTTACCTCTGACAGCTTTGCTAAGTCATCGGCGGATATTGTTTTGATCTTCTTTTTATCCAATTTGGTAGTGGCGTATTCTAAGACCTTGGGAGATGTTGACAATTCTACAAATGACAATATATCTTTTATTGTTTTGGTCGGTTGAGCCATAAGTTGTTCAAAACGTACTTCCATTATTCTATCTGGATCTATCTTTCTTAGCCCATTATGTGCGTACTCCACACTTTGTGACCATTGCTTAGCGGATAATTCTCTCTGTGATAGTTTTTTCTTGTCATTTTTTATACCAGAATAACGAGGGCCCCATACCTTTCCTTGCTTTTTTAGCAATACTGCTTTTAGGAGTTGTGTTATTCCTGATATAAGATAAAAAGGAAGTTCCGAGTAAGGTATCTCATTAGATAGTAGGCGACGCTTGAGTGCAGATTTGTCTGGCGGCGTATTGGACTTTCTTTCTGCTGAGATGGTTACTTCTCGTCCATCTCGTATAAGGTGTATATACAAACCGTCAGGAAATATACTCTCTATAAATGAAACTCTAAATACATTACTCGGCGTCTTCTCTATAAACCTCTTCTTACCCCTCTTATATACATAGTCAGAGAATCGTTTTGTAATGTAATCTTTTACTTTAGAGGTTGCGTCGCGCTCATCTCGGACATCATCATCGGCGCTTGCATTTCCATATCTCCATATATATTTAGGTTCTATCCAGTAAGCCAGATCCTCATGCTGACTTATTATATCAGCGAGTATAGTCGTCCCTGATCTTGCCGCTCCAATAAGGAATATGGGTTTATATAGCTGAGGTGTTGTGGTCAATTACTAGAGTCTAAAATAAAACAGAACTGAAGACTTAAATTATCCAATAAGCCGATAATGATTGCGTCAAAATCAGTCTCTGAACTCTTAAAATCTTAATCATCAATTATAGAATTAAAATAACTCACAAAATCTTCAATTGTCTTCGCACCTAAATCCTCCTCTCCTTGCTTTCTTATGGACACCGTTTTAGCTTCTATTTCTTTTTCTCCGACAATGAGAAGCAACGGAATTTTTTTGATCTCATTATCACGTATTTTCTTACCTATGGTCTCATTACGATCATCGACGAAGCCTCTTATATCATGCTTAGCTAATTCTATTTTGACCTCTTCGCAATAAGGGAGAAACTTATTATCTACCGGTATCAAAACAAACTGCTCAGGTGTCAACCATAGAGGAAATTTGCCAGCCGTATGTTCGATAAGTATCGACATAAATCGCTCCATCGATCCGAATGGAGCACGGTGTATCATCACTGGTCTGTGGGGCTTGTTATCAGGACCGATATATTCTAACTGGAATCTTTCTGGGAGATTATAATCGACTTGTATGGTGCCTAGTTGCCATTTTCTGCCAAGAGCATCCTTGATCATAAAGTCCAACTTTGGACCATAGAATGCGGCTTCGCCATACTCAGTAACAGTTTCTATATCCGTCTCCTGAGTTGCTTCTATGATCGCTCTTTCTGCGGCTTCCCAGTTTTCGTCAGAACCAATATATTTTTCTGGATTATCAGGATCACGCAAAGAAATCTGAGCTGTAAACTCAAAACCCATACGCTCTAGCACTTCCGTCGTTAGCTTGAGTACCTCCTGGAACTGTTCTTTGACCTGATCGATCATACAGAATATATGCGCATCATCTTGCGTAAATCCTCTTACTCTGGATAATCCATGTAACTCTCCACTCTGCTCATACCTATAGACTGTACCGAACTCACCGATCTTAAGAGGAAGCTCCTTATACGACCTCGGGCGATTAGCGAATATCTCGCAGTGATGAGGACAGTTCATAGGCTTGAGCAAAAACTCTTCGTCCTCCCGTGGTGTCTGGATGGGCTGAAAACTATCTTCACCATACTTAGCGTAATGTCCAGATGTCATATATAGTTCTTTCCCTCCGATATGTGGGGTAACGACCATTTTGTATCCCAGTTTTTCCTGCTCTGACCTTAAGTAGTTTTGTAATCTTTCTCTTATCTGAGTGCCCTTCGGTAACCATATAGGCAACCCTGATCCCACTTTTTCGGAGAACATAAATAACTCCATCTCTTTGCCCAACTTCCTATGATCTCTCTTCTTGGCTTCTTCTAATAAGTGGAGATACTCCTTTAGTTCTTTTTGCTTAGGGAAGGTGATGGCATAGACTCTGACCATTTGTTTTCTTGACTCGTCACCGCGCCAGTATGCGCCTGCGAGACTCATTACTTTGATGGCCTTAATGACTCCAGTATGAGGTATGTGCGGACCACGACAAAGATCAGTGAAGTTACCTTGCTTATAGAAAGTAATAGTCCCATCCTCTAAATCATTGATTAATTCTATTTTATAGTCATCACCTTTTTCTTCAAAGTACTTGAGCGCATCCGCTTTAGAGACTTCCGATCGGTCGAAGGTGTTTTTTTGCTGCGCCAGCTCGAGCATTTTGTTTTCGATCTTCTTAAAGTCCTCAGGTGTCAATATGGTATCACCAGTATCTATATCATAATAGAATCCATTTTCTATAGGTGGTCCGATGCCAAATTTGATATCAGGATAAAGGGCCTCCAGCGCCTCTGCAAGCAAGTGAGCAGAAGAGTGCCAAAAAGCATATTTGCCTTCTGCATCTTTCCAGGTATGCAAGACTAAGGTAGAGTCCTCATTGATCGGTCTGGTGGCATCCCACTTCTCACCATTGACAGTGGCGGTCAGCACATTTCTTGCTAAACCTTCACTAATGGATTGTGCAATCTCCAAGGGCGTAGACCCCATCTGATATTCCCTTATCGTCCCATCTGGAAAAGATATTTTCATTATGATCTTTGTTTAATAATATATAATGATAAATTATAATGTATAATTCGCTAAAATACAGCAATTGATTAGATTTTTGGAGATGTTTTTGTTATTTATTACTTTGATCCACTATCTAATCAAAGAATGAAATTTTAATGAATATAGAACCATTCAAAGCTTCTTTTCCTAAGGTAGACCTTATCACCTCCCCAAAGTCGTTTTTTGGCAATATCAAATACCAGTTTAGAGAATACAGAAAAAGTGGATTTTATAAAGATGCCGCCAAAGATGGATTCTATATCTATCAGATAGAAAACGACTTCGGTAGGCATATTGGATTGATATGCTCTACTTCCGTAAAAGACCTACAATCGCATCAGGTGATGATGCACGAGAAGACTTTGGCCTCTAAGGAACAGCAGATGATGCACCTTCTCTTGCAAAGAAAAGCCTTAGTCAAACCCGTATTATTAGGTTATAACCCAATAGATAATATACAATCCCTACTTAAGTCGATAACACAAAAGAAGAAGCCTAAGGTCCACATAGAATTTAAAGAAGGAAAAAACATACATTCTATCTGGGATATTACTACCAAGGCCCAAATAGAAAAAATCCGAAAGTCTTTCTCCCAACTCACAAAAGCATATATAGGTGATGGACACCACCGCACCACCACCGTAGCTCTACTAAGTCAAAGCAAAGAACTAGGCGCTGATGCCGAGAAATACAACCATCTACTGACGGCATACTTCCCATTCGAGGAACTTAATATACTGGACTACAATAGAGTCGTAGATATAAGTGAGATTATGCCTAGCTCAGAATTTGTTGTCAGACTATCGAAGTATTGTAAAATAGAACCGTTAAAATCACCGTCCAAACCCAAATCAAAACATCATATCACCTGTTATATTGATGGTCAATGGTATGAAATGCAATGGCGTAAAAAATATCGAAAGAGTACAGATAACTCTAAAATAGTATTGGACAGCGCGCTTATCAATAAATTTATATTCGAGAAAATCTTAGGAATAAAAGACATCCGTGTAGACAGTCGTATAAAATATTTTGGAGGTAACGAGCCTCTTAAAAAGATTATGAAACAGACTAATAATTTTGGTACAGGAGTCGGATTGTGCATATACCCTGTAAGTCCATCTGAGCTCAGTGCGATTGCCGATAATGGTGAGACCTTACCTCCTAAGAGTACATGGTTTGAGCCAAGAATAATCAGTGGCATAATTGCCAAAGACCTCTAATTCCTATATGAAATATTATACCGCCGATTATATCTTACCCATAACATCTGACCCAATAAAGAATGGGGTCGTAGCCACAAACGAAGCAGGTAAAATCGAAAAGTTGGGTACTAAGTCAGACTTTGGTGATATAGATGTTATTAGTTACGAAGGTGTGATCATTCCTGGTCTGATTAATACCCATTGTCATCTGGAGCTTTCTCACATGAAAGGAATTTGTCAGACGGGGACAACTCTGATACCATTTATCCAAGATGTGGTCAAACAAAGAGAAGTCGATCAAGATATTATCAAAGAACATATTGCAGCTTACGATCAAAAAATGTGGGAGGTAGGCATACAGGCCGTGGGTGATATATCTAACAAAGTGGATACTGCCGAGCAAAAGGACAATAGCCCTATCACTTATTACACATTTGTAGAAATGTTCGACTTTATGCACGCGCCGATGACGCGTCAGGTCATAGAGAATTATAGAGCCGTATTCAGAGACCAATCCGACAAAGGGCATAATAAAAAAAGTTTGGTCCCTCATGCACCCTATAGCGTCAGTCCTCAGCTTTTTGATTTCATTAATAAAGCCAATCCTGAATCTCGCACAATTAGTATCCATAATCAGGAGACACTGGACGAAAACCTACTATTTTTAGATGGTTCTGGTGAGTTCAAAGAGTTTTTCGGTGCCTTTGGAGTGACATTGGAAGATTATGAACCATCTGGTAAGACTTCTATCCATTACACCTTAGAAAACCTAAGCCCACAGGACAAGAACATCTTTGTCCATAACACCTTATCTACAGAAGAGGATATAAAAGCAGCTCATAATTGGTCAGAAAATATCTATTGGGCCACCTGTCCCAATGCCAATCTTTACATAGAAAATAAGCTACCCTATTATAAAAACTTCATAAACCAAAAAGCCAAAATGACCATCGGCACTGATAGCATTATGTCTAATTGGCAACTATGCGTATGGAGCGAAATAAAGACTATATCACAATATCAGTCGTATGTCCCACTGACAGAATTATTACAGTGGGCGACCATCAATGGTGCAGAAGCCTTAGGTTATCAGGATATATTCGGTAGTCTAGAAGTGGGCAAGTCACCTGGATTAGTCCATATTAATGTCAAATGGGAGGGAGAAAATACAGACCTCCGCCATAGTCAGGCTAAGAGGATTTGTTAGCCTTCATTTTATATCAAAATGGGAAACTAATAGTGGGGTGTTCCCTTTTGATCTTAGCTATTTTTCCTTTCAGGTTTTTTTCAAAATCCAGATGCGCTGCGGACGAGGGGAATCGTGGTCGATGACGTAAGCCACTCTGTATGCCAGTTATCTCCTTTCTTACATGTTTATCCTCATCACGTAGATAACTTTTCTCGAAAGCGTCATATATATAATCTACCGCTACCTCAGACGGATGTATCAGATCAGACTTGTAAAAACGGTAATCTCTCAGATCATCCATCATAATTTCATAAGAAGGAAAATAACTCGCCTTAGGATGACTGTCACAGAAGGCTTGAGCCGCGGTAATACAATGTGACTTACTACGCTGATTTTCGATCATACCATCTTTGATATGCCTTACGGGGCTGACCGTGATGATATAATACACCTCATGGTGACTATACGCATCTATCGTCGCTGCAGACTGCTCTAGGTGGTCTAGTATCTCATCTGGTCCCAGACATTTTCGCTCAAAATGACTTGCGGGTCTCTTGTGGCAATTATTGACAATTTGACGACAATTGGTGTCTTCGTATACATAAGCCGTTCCTAGAGTCATTGCAACGATCTTGACGTTTTGGAGATATAACTGAGTAGCAGAGATAGCCTGATCGATTTTAGATTGGACCACAGATTTGTCGTGATCGCTAAAGTCGCTGTGAAAAGAAGAATGGCACCATAAAGAATTTTGAAAAAATACTTCATCTCTAAGCAGCGAATTACCTGAAATGCAGGCTCTTATACATGACAGAATACTGGCAGAATTAAAAGTAATTCCGAAAGGATTTTGGACCACTTGATAAGCTAATTGACTTAATTTTTGACCTATTTCTACTGTAAAACAAGATCCAATCATGAAGAGCGGATCCTGATAACTAATGTTAAAATCAGTCTTGATTGGGTCGATATTAGTTCTTAATTTCATAGAAATAGTAGGCAGTCTGTGAAAATTATGTGCAAAGTGGCATGTCTATTGTTAATATATGAAGTAAATCAATAAACCGAAAAGTAACTCAATTCTTGATTTTTAATGCAAAACGGGATTGACTTACGATTTTACTTTAATATTCCCTTTATTGTACTAATTTAGAATCTCAATAGTCTGATTTATAACGACTTAATTTAATTTGTAGCATTTATGAAAAATAAGCTATTAATACTCGTTTTCGCGATATGTGGAACGTCACTTATGTCACAAGACATTCACTTTTCTCAGTTCTATATGTCTCCACTTAACCTTAACCCGGCCATGACGGGGGTCATGAATTGTAAGAACAGAGCAATAGTAAATTATAGAAATCAGTGGTCTCAAGTACTCAAAGGGGATGCCTACAACACGTATTCTGTGTCTTATGATCAGAAAGTCGCCGTTGGTAGATCTGATTATTTCGGTATAGGTGGTACTCTATGGGGTGATACCGCAGGAGAACTTAACTATGGCACTACTCAGGGAAGAATATCTTTCTCTTACAGTAAGAAAATGGGAGGATATAGAAAATCAGCTAAGTATTTAGTTTTTGGTGCTGATGCAGGTATTACGCAAAGACGTATTGATCTGGAAAATGCGAGATGGCCTTCTCAGCATGATGGAAATGGAGGATTTGACGCGACACTGCCAGGAGGTAATATCAATATACAGGACACTGACTTCTTACATGGAGATTTGTCCGCGGGTATTTTGTTTTTTAACGTAATGGACGAAAAGTCTAATTACTATGTAGGATTAGCAATACATCACCTTAATCAGCCAGGCGTCACTTTCCTACAAGATGCCAATGAGACGTTGACAAGTAGATTGACTGCTCACGCAGGTGGAGAGTTTGCGATAAATAAGGATTTCAGCATACTACCAGGTATCATATATATGTCACAAGGTCAGCACAGAGAAATCAATGCTGGTGCGAGTGCAAGATTTAACCTTGGTTCTAGAACCGACGGACAATCTTGGCAACTAGGTGGATGGTACAGAATCGGTAACAAAGTCGATGGAGGTATACACTCTGATGCCCTTATTCTTTCTACAAGATTTGACTATGGCAATTATGGTATCGGATTCAGTTATGATATCAACGTATCTAAGCTACGTCAGGCAGGATCATTTAATGGTTCTTTCGAGTTTTCTCTTAACTACCTCATCTGTGGTCCTGAGAAAAGAGCAGTCTACTGCCCTCGATTCTAATAAGAATTACTTTTAAATAATATATAATCCTCGCTTGCATCATATTGCAAGCGAGGATTTTTTTTTACATTAGGGCTTAGTGAGACAACACTCTTGCCCAGAGTTTTCGTTGTCATTATATCAATCAATCAATTTTATCAATGTTTGGAAATAATAAGAAAACTAATAATGACAATACCGCCTTGTCTACTACGGGTGCATCTTCTGCTATCAACACAATAGTCACAGGCACCAAGGTCGAAGGCACTATCAATGCGAAAAATGATCTCAGAGTAGATGGTATAATAGAGGGAACCCTCCACTGCACTGGAAAACTAATCATCGGCACCGATGGCAAAGTCGACGGCGATGCGCATTGCCAAAATGCGGTAATAGAAGGAAAATTTAACGGGAATCTGACGGTAGCAGAAATACTTGATGTCAGAGAAAGCGCAAGCGTCGTAGGAGAAATAAAGACAGGAAAGCTACTGGTACAAAATGGTGCTACATTCAATGGAAATTGCGATATGGGACAGAGCAAGAAAATCAAAAGCATCCCTAATAAGAGAAGCGAAGCGACCGCTTCCTAACGAATGCCTACAGAAAAGAAAAGCAAAAAAATAGTAAAAACAAGCAATTACATGGGTCTGGCGTATCAGTTAGCCATTATGCTTGGATTAGCTATTTTACTTGGACGTTATGCCGATAACTATCTCGAAAATGAAACTCAATACATCACCGCTGCGGCTCCTTTATTGGTGCTTATAGCCTACTTCTATAAGTTGTACAAAGCAGTAAGCTAAAAAAATAACATCTATGGAGCGAAGTCATTTTATTAAGTTGTTATTACTGACGATTGTTATTACAGTCGCTCTGTTCTTTTTAGCTAATCTGGTGATACCCATTTTTGATTATCTAGATTTTCTGGGTATGGCAATCGTCTTTTTTGTTATTATCTCAGTCATAATATATTGGTTAGGTGAGCGCGCAGTAACTAATAACAAAGGCAACTTTTTCATCTATGTCATAATGATTAATGTTTTTGTCAAGTTGATCGCCTCATTCGTATTTGTTATGGTATATGCCAAAATCAAAAATCCGACGGATAAGTTTTTTATAGTTACTTTCCTACTCACCTATCTTACCTTTACAGTCTTTGAGACCTACTTTCTTAATGTACAAGCACGATCTAGCAAATGACAAACTTCAAAGCCATATTCAGCAAAGGACAATCTATAGATATCGGTGATAATGACTCTTTTCGCATATTAGAGGAATCTGATAATCATTTCGTAGCCACTTTTGACAATAAAATATATCACATTGATATAGAAGAATTTGATCCCAATACCAAGTCTTATCAGTTAGTAGTCAATAACAAACCCATCTCATTAAGTCTAAAAAACCCTCTGGACCAACTTATACAAGAACTGGGGCTGCAAACAAAAAAAGAGGATAACGTCAACCAAGTTATCGCACCCATGCCCGGCTTAGTCATCAAAATACTAAAGTCTCAAGGCGACATCGTAGAAAAAGGCGATTCCCTCCTCATACTGGAAGCCATGAAAATGGAAAATGTCATCAAAGCCGCTGGCGCAGGAACCATTAAATCTATCAATGTATCAGTCAATGATAAGGTGGAAAAAGGACAGGTGATGGTAGAGTTTGAGGCGGTAGGTTAATCTATTATTTATTTTATCAACAATTTTCCCGAATAGCTTCCCTTATCCGAAGTCAACAAATAAATGTAAAAGCCAGATTCTAAATTAAGATCTACTGTGTAAGTATTTTTAATTCTTTAGTGAATAATTTTTGCCCAGATAGGTCAAATAATGTAAGTTCAAGAAAGGGTTTCCCTATACTAGATTCTACTATAATATGGCTCTCAGTAGGATTAGGATAAATGCTGTAATCTGATTTGGTTTCTGCCACTTGTGTTGAAAGATTACAGACAGAATCTGGTCTTCCCTCTATCGGAGAGTAATGGTAGGTTATATTCATAGTATCATTCCAAACCTTTGATATAAAACCCTTTTCGTTATTTATAAAATATCGTTCCTTGATTATTTCCTCGCTACTTTTATCAACTGTTGTAATCTTAGCAGAATCTTGTGCGTAGTATTCATAAACTTCTATATATGAGTTCTCGTTATTTGGCTCAACTAAAACCCCCGCTAATTTGTCACCTGCATATTTATATTCTTTATTGATGTGTAATCGACCGCTATGGAATGTCTTTTCGGATAACTTATTTGTGCTATTTGTTTCATATTCATATACTACCTGTTCATAATGATTGCTAGAAATTGATGTAGGTATATGGACATGATAATTGTTATCAATATAATCTATCAAATTATTTTCTTTATAGTAATATTCTATTTTGCCCCTAGTAGAACTAGTCGCCCTATCAATCACATAACTAATCTCTTTAATCCGATTATCCTGATAGATCAAAACAAAGTCTTTACTCTCTCCTCGTGCTGTATCATAATAGTCAATAGTCGTCTCGCACAGAGTATGATTATGATCCAGATTTAATCCTCTATGCTGAAATATTGAAGGTTTGTGATAGAACAACTCAATATTTTTGACCATGTTATCTTGATAATTAATTTTCATTGTTGAAGAATCTACATAACGATGTCCTTGGAAGTCATAGAACGATGTCTTAGTAACACTATCCAGTCTCACTTCTTCATACGCACTTTGACCGCCTGTCGTCCAAAACTCATGATAGGGATTTAAAAATTCATCAAAGAATGAATTGAAAAGTTCCTGGCTATTTGAAGGACAACAATAGAATAATAAAAGTCCGAAAAGTTTTGACTTCATTTTTTACTTATAATATTATTAATCAAAACAACTTGTGACGCTATATCGACAGTTTATGACTCCAGTTTCTCATCCTTCCGATGCGCCTTATAACGTCCTTTGCCAAACTTAGTCCCGTTAAATTCTGTAGTCTTTCTCAGTTCTAATTTTTGTTCTTCGGGTAACTCATTGAATGATTGGCATTTTTTAGAACAACATCCTGATAACTCCGATTGGCACTTATCGCATTGGATAAATAAAATGTGGCAGGCATCATTAGCACAATTAGTATGGTCGTCCGATGGTGCTCCGCACTGATGGCACTTAGATATGACATCATCTGATATCTTCTCTCCTAATCTGTCATCAAATACAAAATTCTTACCTATGAATTTATTAGGAAGGTTTTCTTCTTTGGCTTTTCGCGTGTATTCTATGATGCCGCCTTCTAGTTGGAAAACATTTTTGAAACCTTTGTGCTTGAAATATGCACTGGCTTTTTCGCAACGGATACCTCCTGTGCAGTACATGATGATGTTCTTATCTTTTTTGTCCTTGAGCATCTCTTCTACTACAGGTAGCGCTTCTTTGAATGTCTCGACATCAGGTGTAAGGGCATCTTCAAAATGACCCACCTCGCTCTCATAGTGGTTACGCATATCGACGACGATAGAATCATCAGCAACGCTCAATTCGTTAAACTCGCTCGCTGTCAGATGTTGCCCCTTATCCGTTACATCAAAACTCCCATCATCCAGCCCGTCCGCTACGATTTTTTCACGCAGTTTTATTTTCAGCTTATAAAAAGATTTGCCATCATCCTCTATTGCCAGATTTAGCCTTACACCTTTAAGGAAATCTATGGTATCCAGAGACGCTCTGAGGGCATCATAGTTTTCTTCTAGTACAGATATCTGACCGTTGACACCTTCCCCAGATACATAAATGCGACCGAACACTTCCAGAGTGTCAAGTAATACATATAGATGATCACGAAATAGTTGCGGATTAAGTATATAAGCATATTGGTAAAAAGACAGCGTAGTTCTAGGACGGTGGTCCTGTTCTAATTTTTCTTTGAGTATTTTTCTATCGACCTTATTATACAGCCTCATCGCTTTTGCATTAAACGTGAGAAAAAACAAAGGTAAGCCTTTAACCTTCTGTATTCAACAAAGTGTAGAAAAATGATGTTTTTTCACTGTGTCTACACCTTCACACATCAATATCGTCTGGCTAAAACGCGACTTGCGATTGCAGGATCATGAGCCTCTGAAGAATGCAGAGGCAGACCAAATTCCCTACCTCATTATTTATATCTACGAACCGCATCTACTCGAACATCCAGATACATCATTACGACATCTTCGATTTATACATCAGTCATTAGTCGACCTCAACAGTAAATTGCAGCCTTATAACCGCCAGATCCAGTTACTCTATGGAGAGGCCATAGAAATACTTAACTCCATATCGACGCAACATAAAATCAACACATTATTTTCATACCAAGAATCAGGAACAAGAATCACATGGCAACGAGATAAAGCCATATCAAAATGGTGCCACCAAAACGGAACTCAGTGGATAGAGTCCCAAAGAGATGGTATAATAAGAGGAATAAGCGACAGAAAAGATTGGGCCAAGAATTGGTATAAGACCATGCACTCTGACATAATCCATAACACCTACTCTAGCCAACAAAAAGAGCTAAGCATAAAAGGCTACAAGTTGCCAGAAAAGTTTACCAAGGAATTATCTCAAGAAGATAAAGGAGTACAAAAAGGAGGTACTAGCTATTCGTTAAGATACTTAAACTCCTTTGCCAACATAAGGGGTCGGGATTATCATTGGAAAATATCCAAGCCTACCGAAAGTCGAATTTCCTGCTCACGATTATCACCCTATCTCGCCTGGGGAAACCTCAGTATCAGACAAGCCTACCAATATGTCTACGAACACCCTAATAAAAAAGATTATCCAAGAGCGTACAATGGATTTTTGACTCGGCTAAGATGGCATTGTCATTTCATACAAAAGTTCGAAATGGAATGTGATTATGAGACACGCTGTATCAATCGAGGTTATGAGTCTCTAGCAAGAACTAAGAATGACACCTATATAGAGGCGTGGAAAAAAGGTCACACTGGAATACCGCTGGTAGACGCCTGTATGCGTTGCGTTATAGAGACTGGTTGGATTAATTTCAGGATGCGCGCCATGCTCGTTTCTTTTCTTGTTCATAACTTAGATCAAGATTGGCGCACGGGCGTCTATCACCTTGCACAACAATTTTTGGATTACGAACCAGGGATACATTACCCACAGTTTCAAATGCAGGCGGGGACAACTGGCGTCAATACCATCCGCATGTACAACCCCATCAAACAATCTAAGGATCACGATCCTGATGGACTTTATATCAAAAAATGGATTCCAGAACTAAGCCAAGTCCCTTCACAATTTGTACACGAGCCTTGGACGATGAGTACGATGGAACAGTCACTGTATAATTGCAACCTCGGCAAAGACTATCCCTATCCTATAGTCGATGTAGAATCTAGTGCCAAGATAGCCCGTGATAAAGTATGGGGACATCGCAAAAATCCTATTGTAAAAAAAGAATCACAAAGAATACTCCGTACACATACAATACGTCGCAAGACGACGGATTAGAATATATCACAACAATCTTCTGTTGTAACACTGAGAAGATTGAGCGTATCATAAGCTGTTCCTTTTTGACCATAAGCATATACAGTATATCTGTCACCTGTAGGGCATACATCACAGGCCTGACATACGGCATCATACACCTGCAGCTCTAGCTTTATATCTTCGATCTTATAGTTTTGGTTTTCTAGCCATATTTTCATATTGCTTTGTCTTGCTTCTATATTATCATCTTCTTGCACAAAACCCGCAAACAGATCTGTACGACATTGTCTTATATCGAAACTAAAACAATAGGCATCATCATGCTTAAGGCAATATGCTTTTTCATCATCGTTACCGCAGCTGATACAACTTACTAAAAAAATACTTGCAATAATCAAACTATGAATTCTCATGAGATCTGTTTTTTATTTGTTTAATTCTGGCAATTGTCAACTGAACTTGACAACAATCACAAACTTACTGTATCCGAGGTACTTACATTCTTTCTTTAATTGCCACCTCTTATTTATTAAGACGATAATATGATGACTTATGTTGGTATTTCGTTACTTCACTATATATTTTTCATATTTTAATAGTATAAAACGAATTATTTCTAACTCTAAAAAATCTAAATTATGCCTACTAATTGGTGGATGTTCTTAGTGGTAGGTCTTGTGCCTATGATCGTCGGAGCAATCTGGTACGGACCCCTTTTTGAATCCAAATGGATGAAAGTCAATAAGTTTACTAAATCTGATCTCGAAGGTGGTAATATGGCTGTCATCTTTGGTCTGAGTTATTTGTTTAGTGTGATGGTCGCCTTTTTTCTGAGTGGTGTGGTCATTCATCAGGGTGGTGTCGCTCAGATGATGTTGCCAGAAATAATGGAATCTGGTTCACCAGCTGCCAACGAATTTAATGATCTCATGGCAAGGTACGGTGATAGATACAGATCATGGGGACATGGTGCATTGCATGGAGCTATGGTCGCTATATTCTTTGCACTTCCTGTTATCGCCATTAAGTCTTTGTTTGAACGTAGGGGGTGGACTTATACTTTCATACATACGGGCTACTGGACAGTATGTCTGACTATAATGGGTGCTGTACTTTGTCAATTATTAGATTACGCACCAGCATAATCAAGAAAATAAAAAAGGGACGTCATCTCTCACGTCCCTTTCTCATTTTGTTCTTATCTAATAGGTGGATGTGTTCTACACAGCAACACCGCCCGCATACATCTCCTTTCTTTTTTCTTGTATTGACTTGTCTTCCAGATATTCGTCTATTGTCTTGAGTCTATCTATGACGCCATGCGGCGTAAGCTCTATGATCCTATTACCCACAGTCTGTGCAAAGTGATGATCGTGTGTCGTAAATAAAACGGTCCCTGCATAAGACATCAGCGAATTATTAAACGCAGTGATACTTTCCAGGTCAAGATGCGAAGTCGGTTCGTCTATCATCAATAGGTTCGCTTCGCGCATCATCATTCTAGAAAGCATACATCTTACCTTCTCTCCTCCAGAAAGAACGTTAGACATTTTGTACACTTCCTCACCACTGAATAACATCTTCCCTAAAAAGCCCCTGATATATTGCTCATCCTTGTTATCAGAATATTGTCTCAGCCAATCCATCAGCTCCATCGGTTCTTCGCTAAAATATTTTTCGTTCTCTATAGGCAGGTAGGCTGTCGTTATAGTCTGACCAAACTCGAAGGTGCCCGCATGAGCATTTATTTCACCATTGAGTATCTGATAAAAGGCTGTTGTGGCTAGTGCATTTTTGGATATGACGACGACCTTATCTCCTTTATTGAGAGAAAAATCGACATCAGAAAATAATGGCACACCATCCAAATTATAGGATAAACCTTCTACCTTAAGTAACTGATCTCCAGCTTCTCTTGATTGGTTAAAGATGATGCCTGGATACTTTCTGGATGAGGGTTTTATATCTTCTAGATTTAGTTTTTCGAGCATCTTACGTCTTGCCGTGGCCTGACGCGACTTAGAGGCATTAGCACTAAATCTATCGATAAAGGCTTGCATCTCCTGACGCTTTTCTTCTATCTTTTTGTTCTGTGCCAGTTTTTGCTTGAGTGCAAGCTGTGAGGATTCGTACCAGAATGTATAGTTCCCAGTATATGCATTGATCTTAGCAAAATCTATATCAACGATATGCGTACATACCGTATCCAAAAAGTGCCTATCATGCGAAACAACAATCACCGTATTCTGAAAACTCAACAAAAAATCTTCTAACCAAGTCACCGTCTCTATATCAAGATCGTTAGTCGGCTCATCTAATACCAAAATATCAGGATTACCAAATAAAGCCTGCGCCAATAATACCCTGACCTTCTGGTTGCTATTCAGGTCTTTCATCGGGCGGTGGTGATGTTTCTCCTTGATACCGATACCACTCAGTAGTGCCGCCGCCTCTGGCTCTGCATTCCATCCGTCCATCTCTGCAAATTCGGCTTCTAACTCTGAGGCTTTGATACCATCTTCATCACTAAAGTCTGGCTTGGCATAGATGGCTTCTTTTTCTTTCATCAGAGACCACAACTTATCATGCCCCATCATCACTGTATCCAAAACAAGATTATCATCAAATTCAAAATGATCTTGCTTAAGCACCGCCATCCGTTTGCCTGGCTCTATTGCAATGCTCCCTTTGGTTGCTTCTCGGACACCAGATAAGATTTTGAGAAAAGTCGATTTTCCAGCACCATTAGCGCCTATAACACCATAGCAATTACCAGGACCAAAAAAGACATTAGCCTCATCAAAAAGAACCCTCTTTCCGAATTGGTGTGTAAGGTTAGATACAGTTAACATAATGCGATTATTTTCTAAGGGCGCAAAAGTAGAACAATAATGTGTTCTATGCGAAAATATGGTGGATAAGACGTAGAAAAGAATCGGGAATACTGTTCGGCCTCATATTCAAAGTAATGGACTTGCTTATTCTCAGGAGAGAATTGTTTTCAGCTAGTCTCTTTTGGCTTTTCGTCATCTTTTATAAAACTTAAATCTGATTTTTAAATCGATAGAAGTGAAATTATTTGTGACGTTTTTTAATTCTACATTATAAGTAACGGACAAGAGCTATGTGGTGTGATGCGTAAGCGGCATGCCATCATCATGTGTTACAGGCTGGCTATTAATTCATTTGATATTCTATTGTCAATTGCTTTATCGACAGCTAATAATCCTCTAACTATACTTTCAATGCTTGTGACCTGATTGTTTTTATTTTCAATTTTTGACTTAAGTTGATTTTTGCCCACTTTTAATAAATTTAAAGCCTCTTCGCTCAATTTAGATTTTGATAACTCAATAATCCCTGTAATTGATTTAGTTAAATCCTGTTCGCTTATATCTTTTACAAAATTTTCCATGTTTTCATTAAGGTAAGATTTTACTGGAGAAATATACCTATTATCAAATTCGGTAATTCTTCTCAGCATTTGAAATATAATGCTAAGACTATTTGAGCCGATGTGTTGATTAGTCATTCTGTTTAGAAAATTTTTCTCTAAGTGCTTTTTTGCAACTTCACTGTTAATTTTAAGAGAATAGGAAAAGGTACTTAAGAATTTTTCAAATGGTAATTGCTTGAATCTTCTGTTATTGGATACTTGGTAGTTCAGGTATTTGTCAAGAACACTGT
>JAHDFP010000028.1 GCA_020628095.1 Saprospiraceae bacterium | reverse complement strand
AATCTGCTTGGTGATGAATACTTCATCATTTATGACTTTTTAGGGCGAAATATTACAGAAGGAAAATATTCAGGAACTATAAAAATACCAGAAACAAAATCAGGAATATACTATTTGACCATCCTAAACAATACCAATCAGACAACCTACAAGTTAATTAAAAGATAACTGCTTACAACAATGTATATGCGATAATGCTCCCTAAATGGTCGCACTACGCATATACTAACCCTTAGAGTCACTTAGATCCCATCAGCATGTCTATATGCGCTCGTATATCGTCTTCTATGTTTTTAGACCCTGAGACAGTCAATCCTAATGATGGGGCAATTGCACTCGGACACCCACTCGGATGCACAGGTGCTAAACTAAAAATACAACTACTCCACGAAATGAGAAGACGCGATCAGAAGTATGGTATGGTCACTGCCTGTGTCGGTGGTGGTCAGGGTATCGCGGGGATATTCGAGAGGTTAAGAAGCTAGGCGATAAGATTACATAAGTTATAAAACTATAAATGCTACTTCGATTCTTTCAGCGTAGCATTTTTTTGTATCCGCAGACCGAGAAGATAATAACTACTCCTCTATCTTCCCTCTCCTACCCAATTCTACTAATCTGAGATTCTCGACCTTACCATCTGCACAATCAAACAACAACATCGTCCTAAACTGATGAAAACCCGCATGACCGCAAGCTCCTGGATTCATGTGTAGGATATTGAGTTGCTTATCCATCATGACCTTGCAGACGTGCGAGTGACCACAGATATAGAGATCTGGTTTCTTTTCTTGGAGTATTCCCTTGACGCGCTTAGTGTATCTTCCAGGATAGCCACCGATATGTGTCATAAATACACTGACACCTTCGCAATCCCACTCGAGATTAAGAGGACATGCGGCACGTATCTTATGATCATCTATGTTGCCATAGACGGTACGTAAAGTGTTGATGGATTCCAATTTCTCGATAAGAGAAAAATTACCGATATCACCAGCATGCCATATCTCATCTACGGCTTGTAAGTGCTCTATGACATCCTCACCGAGAAAGCTATGCGTATCTGATATAAGAGCTATTTTTTTCAGGAAATTATTTTTCCCAAACTTAACCAAAGTAATCTACTCCTTAGCCATAGAGACCAGATACTTTTCCATTTCTGGCTTGACATATTTTCTGGCATAATCCAACACCGTACGACCCTTATATTCCGCATTGACGTCTGCCCCAGCATCTACTAAAGTCTTCATAATATCAAGTTGTCCATATTTGGCGGCATACATCAGAGGCGTTTTCTTTCCACAATTAGCATTGGGATCTATGCCATTTTTTATTAGGTGAGTGACACAGTTGGTCGCTTCGTACTTTACTGCCAGAGACAGCACATTATATTGGCTTTGGCCTATTGTGTAACAATTCTCCCTATTGGTTTCGTCTATAATCTCGGTGAGTAATTGCGCATCATCAGACTGGATCGCTTTTTTTAGACCCTTAGGGGGATCTTGTGACTTTAGTGTACTTCCTAGTAACACCAAGACAAATAATAGTATGGCAGTAAATATATTATTCTGCACATGAGATGGTAATGATATTTTCATGATTTAGTCTTTTTTTTATTCTATTTAAAAATCAGAATTGATCACTGACAGATTCCCTGTTCCTATATTTTCTATAGTGGCAGATTCTTTCTTAGACCCGGTTATGGCATTTGAAACATTGAGACGAGCTGTGGATCTATGATCTAAGGACACAGAGGCATTATCAGCTATGAGATCCTGCGCATCCAGTAAAGAAGAAGCTCTTAGTGTCACTTGCATTCTATTAGCGTCACCAGACAGGCGTGACTTTTGGACTCCATATATGGAGTTATAATTGAGATAGTTAGTGCGTACCACCAAGTCCAGACTGTCCAGACCATATTCCACGTTGATATAGATATT
Source organism: Saprospiraceae bacterium (assembly GCA_020628095.1). Taxonomy (GTDB): domain Bacteria; phylum Bacteroidota; class Bacteroidia; order Chitinophagales; family Saprospiraceae; genus RFSX01. The sequence goes on along the minus strand of JAHDFP010000028.1, from coordinate 25,929 downwards.
ATCCATAGTTACGGTATCTGATGACAAGAGTACTGTATTACTACCTGTAATTATATTGAGATTATTCAGGTCCTTTACACCTATATGATAGATTAGGGGCTGTGATTTTGACGTATGTATGTACGTCTTCTTATCCTGATCTTCTTCGTCCATATTCCAGGCTAATCGCTCAGAGTTGAATATATCATTAGACAATTCATTTATAGCATTTATGATATTGGCATCGCCTTTTACTGTTACGACATTACTGTGAGGATTGATATAAAATATATCATCTGATAATCTGAGGTTTTCTGTACTAAGTTGGCCTATGACGCGCTCTTCTATCACACCATTACCCTTTATGTAACTACCCTCTTTGTACTCCATCGCACCTTTCATCGACATTAGTATAAAAAGGTTACTCAAGAACAAAAAGATAAGACCACCCCCTATAAGTTTATTAGATGTTTTCATGCGTTACTTACTTTGATTATGATAGATTGTATTTACTTCTTCTATATCGATCTTGAGTAGGTTCATTTTTTTGAATACTTCTGGTAATTCGACATTGACAAAATGATTTCTTTTCATCGTCTCTATATTGTCAGGCGCACCTGCCGAGACGAAATATCCGATACCCCGTTTGTTATAGATAATTCCTTGATCTTGTAACATGCTGTAGGTTCTCATAACGGTATTAGGATTCACCTGTAACAGACCGGCCAGTTCTCTGACCGAGGATATTTTTTGGTCGACAGGCCACTTGAGGGTCATGATATTTTCATATATAAAATCAGCAATCTGCTTATATATGGTTTGGTTCTTTTTAAATTCCATAGTTAGGCTTCTTTCTCTTTGATTTTAAAATAAGTCACTAACCAAAGGAATGGCACGACAATAAGACATACGATCCAAGGGATATTATTCTCCACTAAAGTTCCTATTTTTTCCACCCATTGTGGGTCCAACTGGTAATTATAGCTTTCCAGATTCTTCTCGAATATTCCAGAAAAATGATCGTACAAAACGACGCGTAGGCAGATGAAGAATACCAAAAACGACAACAACCAGATGATGCCCATACTAACAATGGTCTTAGGCAATGGGAACGCATTGAATAGGGATGCGAATAGTAATGTGACCGCATGCACGATATAATAAGTGAGTATAATGAGCAAGAAAATATCAATCTTAAGATCGAATAGAGATACAAACTCTCCTCCTATAATAGGTGGAAGTAGAAAGCCAAAAAATATGTATCCTATGATGAATATCGCTATGGTTATCAATGTAAAAAAAACCAAGGATAAGAACAACTTAGATAAGAACTTCTCAAGATGACTTGCAGGCAAAGACAGGTACTGTATGCGCTCGGCATGTGTCCTATATTCTGTAAAAATGTGTATAGTAAAAATGATGCCACCGACTATCAAGAGTGCTGCAAAGACAATCTCACCAGCATCAGGTGGTATCATACCGTCATATACCTCATCGCCCGTCAATAACATCACAAAACCACAAAAGAAAAATATAGCAATGCTGTATATCGTAATTCTTTTCTTTTGAAAACTCAAGTCTCTCTTGATAAGAGACTTCAATCGACTAAAATTAAATTCCATACTTCTTAGGATTAGAATAGATTATTAATGGCTGACTGCTGGTCCAAGACCGCATTAAATAATACCTCAAGCTCTAGGTCAGAAGGGTGTCCTTCTGTATTCTCATTGAGCTGAATGCAGCCCTCAGGAGTTAGCTCTGAGTACAGTGCATCAGGGTCCTTGTCTAAGGACATACTCTTAGTGAACAGTATCTTTTTCTCAACCTCAAATACATCCTGACTAAATATGATACGCCCATTTTCTATGATGATAATAGAATCTATGAGCTTGCTGAGGTCACGTATCTGATGTGTGGATATAATGACTAACTGGTCCTCAAGAAAACCTGACGCCATGACTGTCCTAAACTGCGCCTTAGAAGGTATATCCAATCCGTTAGTCGGCTCATCCAGCAAAAGATATTTGGTATTGCAAGCAATGCCAAAGGCAATGAGATACTTCTTCTTTTGTCCGAATGACATCTTGCTCAGGTTCTTAGTACGCGACAACTCAAATGTGTCAAGAATCTGATAGAACTTGCCCTCATCAAAATTGGGGTAAAAAGGACGCTGTAATTCTGAGTACTTTGTGGCACTCACCGAAGGCAACAAATAATCTTCCGACAAAAAGAAAATATTATGAAGCGTCTGCACTTTTCTCGCAGAGGACTCAGATCCATCTATCTCTACCCCGCCGCTACGAGGAAACAAGACTCCGCAGATGAGCTTGAGCAAGGTGGACTTACCTGTACCGTTTTTACCTAGGAGACCGTATATTTTTCCAGTCTGCAAATCGATCGATAGCTGATCGAAAAGGGCTTCTTTTTTGGAATAGGCAAAATCAAGATTGTTAATTGAAATCATGTCTTACAATTAGTGTATTAGTATATTAGTACACCAAAACTATAAAACATATTTTAATCTTCAAACCATGTCATTCGATTTTAGAAGAAAATCATAATCCAATATCTACTAATAGATTGATATTCAGATCATTACCAGAAGAAAATTATTTCGATTTAGGGCATAAAAAAAGCCGGCAACTTAATAAGCTACCGACTTTATACACAAAAAACACATTTATTTAACCATGATCATCTTGCGAGTAACACTCGAAGATGCACTGTCAATTCTATAGAGTAAGACACCGTTAGAGTTAATATCTATTGAGTTTACAGTAAATGCATTGATGCCTTTCTTAAATAATTTGGAAGTCGTCAATACCATTTGACCGTTAGAATCAAATATGGAAAGTGTAATTTCTTGTTCGACTGGCGTGTAGAACGTAACTTCTGTTACAGCGGAGAATGGATTTGGTTCGTTTTGGAAAACTTCTAATCCCTCACCATCCGTATCCGTGTAATTTCTTATCACTAATTCTAAGTCCATAATCTCGTCTTCAGCATTATAGGCTTCTGCCTTAGTAACTGCCGAAGAAACCTCTATGACCTCCCCTATTGTAGAAGATTTTTTAGCCTCGAAATAAGCCGTTGCGATCAGGTCATTATCAGATAGATCATATCCCGCATTATCATTAGCACTAAAGGTAATAACACCCTCATAGTTATTAAGTAAGGCGAAATTATTTTGGTCTATGGCCAGTTTGTATCCATCCATCCCCACAAAAGTCAAAGCCTCCTGATCAAACTCCATCGTAAACTGAAGACCATTAATGTCAGACGCCTTCTCGATCACAAGTGGAACACTAACTAACTCCTTAGTATCGAAACTATAATTATCTGTACTAAGGTAGATTTTGTTGCTACTTCTCTTTTCTACTATCTGGCTATGCAAATTGACCTTGGCGGTACCATTGACATCACCCATTTTGATACCATAAAAGTTAGCCTGCATATCTGAGTCATATAAGGTACCTGTCGCCTTGTGATCCTGATAAGTGTATGGATTGAACTCATCAGAAAATTCATGTTCCTCGCTGACGAATACCCAAGAGTCCACTTCTGGTAATTCGTCTATCACACCGAGGACGAGCTTACGCAACTCTATAAGGTCGACAGCTGTTATACTACCAGAGTCATCTATATCCGCCGCAATCATCTTATACGGAGAATCTAATAGATCCACACCTAAGATGTGCTTTTGTATTATCACAATATCCAAAGTAGAGACTCCATTAAGGTAATCTGTGTCTTTTACTGGCTTAATCATATAATCTCTGTAGTAGGCCACATCAGAGAAAGCATAATCTCCACTCTGATCGGTCATATACATAGAGACATCACCCATCATCATATCGTTAAGCTCAACCATCACATCTTCTACTGGCTCTAGATTTTCTGTAAATACCTCTCCGCTGATCACCGTGCTATTACTCATATCCGTACAGACATCTTTAGTATCCTGTACTGTCAATATAGAAGAGCAAGCAGAAAACTGACCATCACCGTCTATAACGTAGACCACCAAAGGTATCTGTGCCGATATACCATTAGGTATGTCATCACAAGTGAATGTGGCATTAGTCTGTGGATAATCTGGCTCATTAGGAGATACGAATGAGAATACAAGGTCTGTGTCATTATTACATCCACTCTCACTTTTGATATTAAAATCAGAGGCCCATACCTCTACTGTACCATCCTCACCTAGCGGTAATATAACCGATCCATGACAAATCGGAAGCGGTCCTTTATCTCCTTTGACTACAAAACTGACCATACACATCGCCTCTGAGCCACCACAATCGTTATTAGCTCTGAATACCAGCTTATGGGTCCCTACTGGATATGTCCCCATCAGCGCATCGCCTGTACCTGTGTGATCGTTACTACCATCACTATTGAGGTCAAGGCTCCACCATATATTATTATTAGCATTACAGGTAGAAGTGATGCTGACACTGATGTCTACATCTGCTTCGCACTCTCCTGGATCTGCCTCAAACATCGGCACATCTACGGGACAAACCAAAGTCGGCTGACCAGAGTTAGTTACAGTAATGATTTGTTCTCCTTTGAGTACGTGGAGGTCTGGATAGTCAGGATCATATCTGCACCAATCAACAACCTTCCATTGTCTTCTTATAATATAACAGACACCATCATTATTATCTACGATCGGACCGAGATCATCCTTGCTTATGGCTGTGTTGATACAAGTCGATGTACCGTTACCGCTTGGTAATGGTTTGCCAGTGATATCTGGGTCTGTCGAAAATCCAGAATCGCAAATATCAATCGTCACATCCGCTGGAAAAGTATAATCACCTACTTGCAACATATTAGGTACATGATCAGATGGGTATACAATATTCTGTGTACAAGTCCTTAGCAATGCACCAGAGTTTCTATTATATATATTGACCGTTCTTACGATCGTACCAATACCACAACTCACATCATAGTCAGATAAGTCAAACATATCATCACCTACCCTGATATCGTTATCACACTCATCGCTACCACCATTAGGTACACCTGTGAGTGATCTATTAGTGTGCGATTCGTCACAATCTAGCTCTACCGTTGTTGCCATACAAGAGACACTTGTATGTCCTTGATCTTCGATACATACTAGTCCGAGGCACTCACTCATATTACCATCTATATCATAGACACGTAATCTGATCGTAATCGTATCTCCCACATCAGAACAACAAAAATGAATGCTACTCTGAAAATTATTCGCTTCGTCACCGTACCCTGTACAAGAAGTAGACTCTCTTTTCACCTCAAAGTGAGAAATCGTACCACATGGATCATAACTATGATCGTCAAATACATCCGCAGGTACTTCAACTATATCTCCCTCTAGTAATGGAATCTTAGTGAACCCTTCGCAAATAGCTGTCGGCGTTGCCGCATCTCTTGTAACTATCTCGAAGTAGCAACATGTGTTATCAGAATCATCCATGTTATCTGGTGTCTGATCCACACTGGTAGAATTTCCACAAGCATCAGTGAAACAATATCTTACCCAAGCCGCTTGTTCTACAGCAGGCAATTCATATAGTCCATTAGCATTAGAATTTATGATATTATAGGGTCCTGATATTGGCTGATTAGTTCCAGGAATCGCAGGCAGATATCCTACCTCTATAGTAATAGGCGTAGAGCAATCAGAGAGCAATTCCACTTGACCAAATAAGTCATGTCCAGATAATCCCATTGGATTCAATACAGGATACGCCAAACATGTCTTCGCATTGACATCAATGTATAAAGAGTCATTGACCAAATCTAAAGGACACGTATTTACAGGAGGTGCTTGATCGATCACCTTGATAATCTGTCCTCTTGACCTAGAGGCCCCTGTACACCAATCTATTACGAACCAGTCTCTTAGCATCTTAACCTGTGCACCACACTGCGGATAATGTATATCCGAGTAGAAGTACATAATGTTAGAGCAAAAAATTCCACTTGGATAACCAAATTCGTCACCGAAAGCATCCAGACCATCTGGTGTAAGATCTGAGTAGGTAGAACAACTTGTACCTGACTCTATAATACCTGTGAAATTCAAAGGAAAGATTACATCATTAAGATCTACTTTCTCAAAGTTTATATTCTGCTTACAAGTTGTAACATTACCCATGTGGTCAGTCGCCACCCATGTCCTTACAATCGTCCTTCCAACTGGACCGACACAAGTCATCTGTAATGTATCATCTTCAAAGGATAATGGATTGATGTCAGCACATATACCTCCGACAGTCGGCTCTACGATGTTAGGATTAGTTACGTCACATGATATCAATGTATCTGCCAAAAAGCCATTATTACAATCCCATATCTTAGGACCTATCTTGTCTTCTATATTGATATAACCCCAGCAACTAATACCACACGGTATTAGCTGCACAGATACCGATAGCCTTTTGCCTATGTACTCCTGCCCTACTGTATTGAGAGAAGTTGTGTACGTGACGACTGTATCTGGCGAAGCAGACTCGTCTGTGATGACTATCCTATAGTTGGAGCCATTATCAGGAAATTCCGCAAAAGGAGGGCTTTCCAATATAAGGTCAGGTGTAACTATAGCGTAACAATCTTCGTTGATCGATACATTGATCTCACTATTGCACGCGAGATTAATATTATCGCATTGTCCACTTACAGTCACGGATATGATACACGATATAAGTAAGGCATAACTGATACGCGTTATGTTCTTAAGTGTTTGTGTATTTATCATCGGTATATAAGTTTTGAATGATGTCTTTATTAATTCGTTTTTCATGTCTTTACTTATTACTGCTTTGGGATTATTTAATGATGATCATCTTTTTAGTCGCAGTATATTTTTCCGTAGATATCTGGTAATACAGGACACCGTTAGCATTGATCTGATCTGCTTTTAGTACGATATTATTATTCCCTGCATTATAATCCTTGATATCCTTGTATATCAGTCTTCCATTTTGGTCAGTGATAGACAGTACCACCTCTGCCGCTTCTGGCAATGTAAATTCGACCATCGCCACATCCTTAAATGGATTAGGTACATTCTGAGAAACCATAAACTCAAAGTCTGTCGCCACCGTATTACCGATCAGGTCCATATTGAGGACATCTATGCCCTGTCCGTTATCTAAATACACTTCTGTCATCAGGTGCTGATCTGTGGCGCGCAATTGTCCCTTGTGATCTCCTGATATGAGTAACTCAAACAATACATCGCCCGCGGATAATGACGCACCCTCATGCCAGCTCATAACCAATCTCTTGTCTGCTAACCTATTCCATGCGATGTTCTCTGGCAATACACTCAGTGTCATAGGTATGAATGCCATCAAGTCTTTCTCCTCAAACTGTACTTCTATATCCGTCTGGAAACCAATTAACTTAGCATCTGTAGTCGCTACAAATTGCAATCTTGTATTTCCTTTTTCAGTAGCTACAGATTTTACTTCTATCTGGAAGGCATTACCACTTCTTCTATCTACAGCCACCTTATGTAGATTAGCCACGACAGAACTATTGACATCGCCTATCTTGACAGCTATAAAGTCCGCATCCATCACATCCGTTGTCAAATTATTGACATAGATAACTTCTGGGTAAGGGAATGGCAATATATCTGACTGAAACTGGTGCTCCTTATCGACGAATCTCCAAGAATCATTATCTGGCAACTCATCATAGATACCCAAGATCAATTTTCTTAACTCTATAAGGTCTATCGCCGTAATACTCTGAGAGTTATCTACATCTGCCGCAATAACTTTGTACGGTGTATCTAAGTACTCTACGCCCAAAATATGTTTCTGTATCAATACAAGATCAAGTGTAGATACTCCATTGAGGTAAGCATCATCTTTATCTGGATTGACTACATAATTACCTAATACCTCAAGGTCATTGAAGGCATACTCTCCTTCCATAGCCATGTCTTCCAACGGCGACTGTCCATTCATTACTGTCATCTCTACCTCAGACACCATGTTTAATTCTTCTGTAGTAATAACTCCTGCTATGCTTGCTCTTGCCCCTGTGCCTATATTATCACATTCGTTTCTGTTGTCTTGTATTTGTACGTTGACCGTACAGTAGTCTTTGTTATTATCAAGATCCCATACCCAAAGCTGCACCTGTACATTTCCTCTATTATTGAATGGATCTAAATCTTCACAGCAGAATGTTCTATTAGTGATAATAGATGACTCAGAAAATGATAATCTGACATCTCTTTCTGGACAATCATCTGCACTACCTAAGTCCAGATCAGACGCCCATATCGTCACACAAGTATCCTGACCAAATGGCACCACCACATCATTGAGACAGTATGGTGTCGGTCTCTTTGTATCCTTTACAACTAAAGTCTTATTACAAGTTGCTGTGTTATTACAATCATCAGTAACAGTCCACACGATTCTGTGAGAACCATAAGGGTACGTGTTAGCGGCTATAAAACCGTTACCACTTCTATCAGGAGCAGAACTTCCCTGGAAATATATGTCATAAGTCCATATTGGCTCATTAGCACAATTATTAGTCACAGGAGAAAGACTCGCTGTCAATTCACCTACATAAGCCTGACAAGGTCCGACGATGCTATCCACATTGACCGTCATGGTTGTACATGAGCTTGGATTGATAGAAGGATTGACATTATTAGTCATCTTGATAACCTGATTATATGTCCACAAAGAATCAGGCTGACACCAATCTACGACCGTCCACGTTCTGACTAACTTCTGGCAGTAACCTTCTACATCTATGAATAATAAATCGTCGTAAGAAGCCGCTAACTCGCTGCACGAATGCTCTAGACCACCTGGCTCTTGCTTTCCTGATGGCAGATCGAGAGGATCTAAGTCCTCCAAAGAACATGGCATATTAGTAAACTCATGATCTCCTGGCCAATTGATATCATTATATGTAAATGGATTTCTATTTCTTTTATAAATCCTTTGGTCACAACTCACGGTATTACCACCCACGTCTGTCGCTGTCCATGTTCTCGTAATAATAACTTCATTATCTCCACATTCGTAGGTATCAGCTGAAGTGGTTTCTATCGGTGCATCTACTCCACAAAGATCCGTTGCCGTCGCAGTCGATGTAACAGAAGAAGGATCTTCCGTACAATCTATTGTGACATCTGCTGGACATGTTATAACGGGTCCTATGTGATCTTTGACATCGACATTGACCATACACTCATTATGATTACCATGCCAATCAAATACACGCATCACAACCATCGTCTCCTGTCCTACATCTGCACAGCAAAACTTGATCTGTTGCGTCCATTGGCAAGTGTTTTCTATTTCTACGACATAGAAGGCTTCTTTAAAATTTCTTCTTTCTGCGTCCCATGTGCCGTCTTCGTTTACGAAGACACGTAAATCACCTTGTATAGTCGCTCCTGTCTGAGCATTACGCAGTACATCCCATGATGGCTCTGCCGTATCCCAGTTAGAATAACTGGAAGTACCTTCAGTCCATGTAAGAGTGGTAGAACTTTCTCCTCTTAGTCCGATTATATATAGTTCGTTAGTTATTTGTCTGACCTTTTCGTTGACCCAAGAATTTTCTTGAGCAGAGTTCATTACCACAGCATAACCATCTATGGCACGAGCTAGGTCAAAGGCTTTTTGAGCATGTACCCTGTCCTTGGATAAAAAGTAGGAATGTCCACCAAATTCTCCCAAAGGGTACAAGTAATCAAAAGTCCCATAATTACAGTCACATCTATTATCCATCCTTCTGACGACAGTCTGATAGACTCCACAATTATCCCAACTGTTATCATCAAATGACCCTGGGCTTGCGTAAGCACAACCTTCAGCATTAAGCGTCACGATAGTATTAAGATCACAGGCAGGTATAGGCTGCTCGTTATCTATTAATTCTATCTCCGTGAAACAAGAGTCTGTCTCATTACCACAAGCATCACGCACCACATAATTAACCCACATCGTGTCCGAGTCAAAAGGAACATCTTGTACGTAGTAAAGATCCTGAGCCGAATCATATTGCACGCCTTCTTGCGTAAAGTTGGCAGGAATAAATCCATTATCGTCCCTCAACTTATACTTGATAGTATAAGTCCAATCTTCACATTCATTGAATACTCTTGGGCTTTGTATATATACCGTTGCTCCGCACTCATGTACTTCTGTATAGGCTTGGTATTCTTCTGGTGCATTACACTGAGGCACTCTCGTATCCATCAATGTAATGATCTGTGTATGCATAATCTCATCATTAGAACATGCATCCCACACAGTCCATCTTCTTAGTATTTTTCTTGAGTTTCCGCAGATTGGAATTTCTTGATCTACGTAACCTATCAGTTGTAGATTAGTACATAACAGTCCTGTCGGGTTACCTGTACAATCTGGATGAGGATTACCGTTATCGTCTGCTGTCCATCTAACACCACAAGACAAATGCGGATGTCCATCCGTACTAACTGCAGAAGAACCACTAAAATCACATGGATCTAAAGAACCATAAGTATTATCAGTATCTACCTGATTAGCATCTCCATTTTCTGTATCCAAACCAGTATCATAGTGAGGAGGCCATTGGATAGAGTTTTGATCTACGATGTTGACATGTATGTCTACTTCGCACGTAGAGATCGCTCCGTTGTTTATATCTGTCACATGCCATGTACGTGTAATCTCCTGTGGGTCATCACATACATTGAGCGATTCGTTCTCATCGGTATATGACAATATCGCATCACTACAGTTATCAAATCCTTCTAGCAACCAATCATTAGTCGCTTCTCTGTAGGTGATGACGACGTCGGCATCAAAATTCGGAAATCCTACTGGATTATCTGTATCATCTATATTGTAACAAGTGGCGTATTGTATTTCGTCAGTACAGTCCAGTGGTGTAATTGATTTATCTTCCACGACTAGGTTACCCCAGCAAGAGTTAGTACCACATCGCTGCGTGACAGTCACCATAAATGTATGACCTAACTGATCCTGTGTAATCATATTATCTGTCAATACTTCCCCCGTCGTCGCATCAAAAATCTCCAATGTAAAGGCATCATTATTCTGATCTCCTTCTAATATCATATCTGGCACTAGCTCTAGTACACAATCATTATTGAGTGAGATATTGACTAGGTTATTACAAGCAATCGATCCTGTCTGAGTATTAGCGACCTGTATATCTTTAGTCGCTATAAAAGGACATCCATCACGTGTCGTTCCAGTAGCTGTCAAGACATAATCCATATTAGCTACTAAAAAATCTACATCTGTACAATCCGTATTCAAGGTAGAAGTAGAAACTGTTGCCCCTGTCGTCGGAGAAATAGTCCAGATCACAGTAGAACCTAATTCTTTACTATCAGGATGAATGCAATACTCTATCGTCTCACCAACACAGGCGAAACTTGTACCTAATATTTCCAATGTATCAATAACGGCTGCTAATTCTACTTCCTGTGTGACATTAACCGCGCAGACATTAGGGTCTGCATTAGTTACCTGTAGTGTGTAAGTACCAGGTGCATTAGGAAATGTAGCAGTCACAGAGTTACCCATACCGACTAATGGATCACCTGTATTAGGTGCATAACTAACATTATTAGGAGATGTAGACCAGACTAAATCTATCCCATTAGGGTTACTGGCGGTATACATCAGACCTGTCATAGCATTATCACCACATGTGTATAATGGCCCAGATATCTGTACACCATCGCTACCATTTATAATATCTATCAATAAGTCATCTGTAAATTCGCAGCCCGCACTGGTCTCTCCACTGACTTGTACTATGTACTGTCCTGCGTTAGAGTAAGTCACCGAAGTCGTCGCACTTCCAGAAGCAGAAGACAATGTACCTCCCGGTGCTGACCAAGTAATCGTACTGATCGTAGATGGTAATATATTACCCGTCAGTACAGTCGCCTCCAGATTGATGTTCTGCCCAATACAGAAATCACCAGTCGTCTGTGTCGTGGCGATTGTCGCTACAGGTTTCATACATGTTAGCATGTTAACATCTATGACCGAATTACTCGGCCCTTTGACCTGAACGAAAGGGAGAATATTATTATATGCAAATCCATTGAGGGTATACATATTGGAGCCTGGGGCGGTCTCTGTCATAACATAATTGTTAGGAACAGGAATGAATGGCTCTACGGACAAATACAAACTTGTCGCGTTACACAGGGTAAATGGACCTGTGCCGTTGACAGTAATCTCAAACCTAATGTACTCATCATTAAGCATGTCATCACAGTCACAGTTATAATTGACGGATTGTGCCTGTATACTGGACATAGAAAGAACTAAGCCCAGACAAAACATAACACTTCGTCTTATTACCATTCTTAGATTGCAATAAATCATCTCTTTTGTATTAATGTGTATTCGTTTTTGCTCATCGACAAACAACTGTGCAGGAATACGCCTACACATGGTTTATCGAGCAGGTAAATCCAAGATTTATTCCAAAAAGAGCTTCACATTACGGGTAGTTATAATGTGTTTTTATATTAACTAATTAACTAATGCGTATTATCCTACTGTACATGTAGTTAGATTATTTGGTCAATATTATTTTGTTGTAAGTATTTTTACATTTATTTATAGATTATCAATATTTATATTTATATCGCCCTAATAATTGAGAAATTAGATGTCTAAAAAGAAAGGAATATCAATAAGTTGGGAGGACCTACAGAGCATGGGAAATCCTGATAATGCACCAGAAGAAATCAAAGAAGAAAAGAACCCTATGCAGCACTTTATCGCTAAATCGACGATCCGTGTACACTACGAAAAGAGAAATGGCAAGCCCACCTCAATAGTCAAAGGCCTAGATATGACTAATGCCATGATGAAAGATCTGGAAAGAGCACTCAAGTCTCACTGTGGCGTCGGCGGCACTCAAAAGAATGGTGAAATAATCATCCAAGGCGATAATAGAGATAAGATCATAGATTACCTGAAAAAGCAAGGGGCCAAAAACATCAAGAAGTCAGGCGGGTAATCAAAGTGCTACCTTGAGCATGCGCCATTGACCTTGCATATCTTTTCGGAACTCATAGTCCATTCCAGAATCTATGACAACGCTTTCTAATTCATCGTGATACAGATCGCTGGTCTCTAGATAAGCCTTTCCATCCGCCTTAAGTAACCTAGGCAAAAGGGAAATGATTCTTTTATAAAATATAAGTGGGTCTTTTCCGTCCACAAATAGAGCCTTTTGGGGTTCATGCTTTATAACCGATGTCATCATCCGAGTCTTTTCCTCTGATAGAATGTATGGCGGGTTACTTACGATGATATCACAGTCCTGATCTAATTTGGCCACGGCCGCATCGTCAAAAACATCTAAAAGAGAGAAATCAGCATTCAGACCAAGATACTCCACATTTTTCTCAAATACCATCTGCGCCTCATTCGATATGTCTATACCTAATGCTTCAGCCGTGGATAGTTTCTGTACTAAACTCAATAATATACATCCAGACCCCGTCCCTATATCCAGTATCTTAAGATCAGCTTCCCCTTTATGATCTTGCTCCACCCAGTGCACGAGCTCCTCAGTCTCTGGTCGAGGTATCAAGACGCCTTGATCTATAAAGTATTGGAAACCATAGAAGAAGGAAGTCTTGGTTACATATTGGATGGGCATGCCTGCTTTTAACTTAGATATATCATCCAGCATATCCGCCTCTGGACTACCTAACTGACAGTCCATATAATATCTCGTTATATTTTCTATCTCACGATCTGCATAGATATCCTTGAGAGCAGAACGAAATAAACCTAGCGCATCACGATACAACATAGATCGGATAATTAGATGAGTTGTAATATGCTTTTTTCCAAGATCGTTTGCGCATATCCTTCTTTATAGTGGAGGCGAGACTGAGTTGATCTTTGCTTATTGTGAGATCGGGTAAGTTGGACATGTCGTATTGTAGAATATCAGCTAGACTCATCACACTTGCTAAGTCATCATTGATAGTGCATCGCAATAGTCTAATATAACAGGCAATCTGCTTTTGTTGATCTTTAGTCAACTCTTGAAATCTCCCAATGCTACCCTGCCCTATTTTTGCGGTTTCTTCATATTTCCATCCTTTCATTTTAGTGGCACCTTTCTCTGCCTTAGGTTGGGTATCGAGCATATTGGATTGATAATCATAGCCCAAAAAGAGCAATAGACCTTCTAGAGTGGATTGACTGTCCAGCACTAGGTCCTCGTATTTGATAATATGATATGATATACTATCATTTCCTCGCATTGCACTGCTGGTATTGCAGAGATAGGTGCAGACCGCATTATAAGCATCCATCCCTCTAATGACAAGAGAGGCTATGACATCCAGCGGATGCCTCACAATATGTATAACTTTTCCTGATGTGAATGATGACAAAAATTCTTTGCCCGTAAAGGCATTAGAGGGCGTCTTCTCTATCCAGTACGACTTATCAGCTTGCTCCAGCACATAATTGAAAAATTCATGTAAAAATGAATCGAACGTGGAATGCCTCTTAATTAATGATCTTATTTCTGGTCCTGATATATTATAATCATCTTCTATGGTTATACCCCTCATATGATGCCAGCCGTCATTGACCAGACTCCACCTGCGAGGCCACATCAATTTGTTCTTATGCTTATTCCAATCATTATATAACACAGACTTAGCAAATAAGGATGTCTCCGAGCCACAAAATATCTCCGTGTGCCGATTGAGTATTCTTCTGAGCAGCGAAGTACCCGTACTAGGACTGCCGATAATCAAACATGCCATGAGGAAGCAAGTTATGGCAAATAATGTAATAAGAAATATTTGCGTTATCTTATAGTAGAACAATACCTTATTTTTAGAATATAGAAATCATGGATAAGATGGAAAAATGGAAAGATTACAATGGAGAACTTGTAAACATATCCACACTAAGCGATCCAATAGTCAGATGTATAGAAGAAGCTAATAATCAACTCGATATGGCCTATGCGCCTTACTCCAACTTTTTTGTCGGAGCTGCAGCATTACTCGATAACGGAAAGATATATACAGGCTGCAACCAAGAGAATGCGTCCTACCCACTTTGCATCTGCGCAGAAAGGGTTGCTCTCTATAATATAGGGACACAGGAAAAAGATTTCTATATACAGGCACTCGCAATAACAGCCCATAATCCAAACAAAAGACTAGACTCCCCATGTATGCCTTGTGGTGCATGTAGGCAGGTGATACAGGAATTTGAGCATAGGCAAAATAGGCCTATCACTCTTTATCTCACAAGCAAAAACAGCCCTATAATTAGGATCAACGGAATAGAATCACTTCTTCCAGTTAGCTTTTCTAAAAATGACCTGTTATAATACAATATCATAATTTACCTTTACGGGCTAATTGTAACTATGAATTTCTTTGAAGAACTAGAATGGCGTGGATTATTGCATGACCATACGCCAGGAGCGAGGCAAGCTACAGAAGATGGAATGTGTACAGCGTACATAGGTTTTGACCCGACGGCACCTTCTATGACCATCGGTAATTATATACAGCTTATGATGTTGACGCTATGGCAAAAATCTGGTCACAAACCCATCGTACTCATGGGTGGTGCCACTGGACGTATAGGTGATCCATCAGGAAAAGACAAAGAAAGACAACTCAAATCGTATGAAGAATTAGACCGTAATCTTAGTTTTCAGTTAGAGCAGTGTAAGCAGTTCTTGGATTTTGGTGACAAGGGTAATCAGGCTCTGATCAGGAACAATTTGGATTATTATAAAGACATGGACGTCCTTACTTTTCTGAGGAAAGTGGGTAAGACATTGACGGTGAGTTATATGATGTCTAAGGACTCTGTCAAAAACAGACTGGAAACAGGGCTATCCTTCACAGAGTTTAGTTATCAATTATTACAAGCCTATGATTTCCAGTGTCTCTATGAGCAAGATCAATGCAGATTTCAGATGGGCGGATCGGATCAGTGGGGCAATATTACTTCGGGTACAGAATTTATCCGACGTAATCTGGAGGACGCAAAAGCGTATGCCATCACAAGTAAATTATTGACTAAATCAGATGGTAAGAAATTCGGTAAATCTGAGAAAGGGAATATATGGCTGGACCCCAATATGACATCACCGTATCAGTTTTATCAGTTTTGGATTAATGCCGATGATGCGGATCTCAAAACCTTTCTGCGATACTTCACTCTAAAGCCAAAAGAAGAAGTTATCGCCATAGAAAACGACCTGTCAGAGGACCCACGCGCACAGAAAAAAATTCTTGCGGAAGAGATGACCAAGCGCATACATGGTAATGACGCACACAATGCCGTCAATAATGTTTCAGAAGTTTTGTTCAATAAGAAATTAGATAATGCGGGATTATTGGCATTGGATGACAATTCGCTTAAGATGGTGAGTCAGGAAATACCTTCTTTTGAAATAAGCAAAGATGTTCTTTTATCGGATGTGCCTTTGCAGCAGCTATTGACCGAGCATTGCTCTATATTCAGCTCACTCAGCGAATATCGCCGCGCAGTAAAAGGAAACGCCCTCAGCATCAATAAAAATAAAATCTCCGATGCCGCAACAAATGTAAGCTCTAAGGATCTGATACAGGAAAAGTATATCATAATAGAGAACGGCAAGAAGAATAAGTATATGATCGTGATATAAAAAATGAGCGCAAGAATTGTGTCTTGCACTCATTACAAAAAACTTCTGTTCTAAATAAAATTAAACAAACAACAAAGATTAGATCGGCTAGCGAAAACCGATTGATCTCAATTCGTTCAATGGGGTTTGGATAGAAATCCTTATTTCATCTTAATTAGAACTTGTCATGGTGGATTGTAGAATTAGCACAATCTCCAGATGGTTGCACTGGCTTAACGCAGGCTTTGGCATAGACCTCGTCACCTTTGTTGAAGAACAAAAAACCTGGATCTTCGTCCAACTTGGAGTTATTAACGTTTCTTGTGTATTTCCTTGGGATACATTTTTTGACTGCTTTGAAACAGTTAGTACCTCCTACACGAAAAAGTAGATCATCCGCACCTGGATCAGATCCATACATGTCTGCATAATCATAGTAATAAAAACCTGCATC
This sequence comes from Saprospiraceae bacterium, assembly GCA_020628095.1. Lineage (GTDB taxonomy): Bacteria > Bacteroidota > Bacteroidia > Chitinophagales > Saprospiraceae > RFSX01. The sequence continues at coordinate 8,804 of JAHDFP010000028.1, read as the reverse complement.
CACTTCGCATTGTGTAAAGCAGATTTCGTAAGTGACTGTTACAGTCGAGTTCCTTGATCCTTTTTTGATGTCAAGGTCTAGTTTGGTAATATTTGCCATTTTCTATTGGTTTTGTTTCCTACTCTATTTAATACTGGCTTTTCGGAGACCGCCTTTGATTGTCGATTCAAAGATGAGGCGGGTAAGACGAATCTGAAATAATATATCATCCTTAGTCAGAGGGGAAAATTCCCCTTAAGAGAGGAGAAAATGACGGTATCGTACAAAACCATGCAAATGTTAAGACGAGGCTTATTATTTTTAGTTAACTAAAAAACTTAAACATGGGAATTTTAATCTTCTTTTCGACAATTGCATTAGTCCTAATCGCAGTAGGCTTATTTGTTATTAACAAAAACATAAGTAACATAAATAACAGCTTAACCGACTACCTGGTTATTAATCCGCCAAATTATGGACTACCGACAGATACTGAATTGCTCATACCGACAGAGCTAGCATTACAAAAAATCAAAAACAAAAGTGGCGAAGACCCTAGTAACGTACTTAGTGGTCACGCTGACATCACACAATTCAGGAATTACCTTAATTACATTCAGACAATGGTGCAAGCTAAAGGAGCTACCCTTTCTGGTATAGAATTCTTTTTTGCCAAAAACGATGGAGCTATGAGTAAGGTAGCTGGCAATAATGGTGGAAGAGAGACCTTAGTAATTTTTCCAACAATAAAAATAAACGGGAAAGATATACCTATCATTTTGACTAATGACGGTTATGTCCAGCTACATGATACATTGCATAATCATATAAACGGTATTAATATTCAACAAAAATCTACGGAAGGGACCTTACTAAAAAGTGTTACGAACAATTTTATTTTGACTGCCGCTAATAAGCTGAACATGTCACCACCTAGGGAAAGTAGCACCCAATAAAATGAGTAGTTTTACTTATACTATTCTATCATACGGAGTATATGTAGAGATTTTTTGCGCCATAATAGCTTTCATTTACGGTCGCAATAGTAATATAAAAATGGTAAGGGTATTTGTAGCTTATTTATTATTAGTACCCATCATAGAATGTACTGCAGGAATAATTACGGATTTGGGTTATGAAAATAATCAATGGCTATATAATATACTTGGGGTTGCTGAAATAACGGCAATCTCCATTTTAATTGGATTTAATTTGCGTAAGAGATCATTAAAGAATCTCGTATTGTTATGTTTTGGGTTAGGAATTTTGGTTGTAATCGCTGATATTATCTTTATTGGCCCACCATTTTTCAAAACCTATCTTAATCACGCTTTCGGCTTGCACAGTCTTCTTATTTTAATTATTGCCTTTGTCTATTTGTTTGACTTGATAATTTCTGAAGATTATATGACGATAAAAAGAAACTTATTGTCATGGGTATGTTTGGCCTTGATCCTTTATCATGCATGCACGATACCATTTACAATTATTAGCAATTATTACAATAGCGTTTTTAAGAATGAAGACCTCATATACTTAATACAAGGACTCGCCAGTATAATAATGTATGCTCTATTCTCAATAGAATTTCTATGGAACCGCAAGAAGCTAAGTATCTGATCATCATCTTTATAGTCACGATGCTGGTTTTCCTTAGCATGTTCGTGATTTTGTTTCTTCTTTTTCAGAAGAAGAAGCTCAATTTTCTTATTCAGCAAGAACAAGAAAAACTGGAACATGAAAGGCAACTCATAAAAACCAAAATAGAAATAGCCGAAGAAAACACGAAGTACATAAGTCAAGAACTGCACGATAATGTCGGTCAGATATTATCCGTGGCCGCCATGGAGGGACGGATGGCCATGCAGCAGAGCGTCATACCCTCAGATACTGTCAAAGAACTTGTCGAGCTTACAACATCAGCCTTGAGCGAAATACGCAGCTTATCCAGAACGCTTAACCCTGATTATATCAATGAAAAGGGATTGGAGGAAATGGTCAAGCTGGAACTAGACCGTGTCGATCGTCTCAAGATTTGTTCGACGGAATTCAGCATAGAGATAAAAAGAGCAATGCCTTATAAGCTCAGAATAATGATTTTCAGGATCATCCAGGAGTTTATTTCTAATACGGTCAAACATGCCCAAGCAAAAAACCTATCTATTGATCTCCAAGAAGATCAGGATTTTTTGTACCTTATAATGAAAGATGACGGTGTAGGATTTGATGTAGAAAAAATAACCAAAGGCAATGGACTGATTAATCTCAACTCAAGACTGAAACATCTCAATGGCACTTATACAATCCAATCTAAAGCAAATCAAGGAACAATACTAAACATCAAAATCCCCGCCTATGAAACAAAAACATAAAATCGCAGTCGTAGACGACCATGTCCTTATGAGTCGATCTCTTAAAAGACTCATAGATAGTTTTGAAGATTTCGAAGTATTATGGTGTCTACAAAATGGAAAGGAACTCATTGATTTATTACCAAAGGAATCGCCAGATCTCGTGCTACTTGATCTACAAATGCCTATCATGGATGGTCAGGAAACCATGGAATATCTCAACGTACATCATCCAGACCTCAAGGTCATCGCTCTATCCATGAATGATGACGAAAAGACTATTCTCAAGATGATAAAACTGGGTATCAAGGGATACTTACTCAAAGACACAGATCCTGCTGAATTTAAACGTGCTCTTAACCATGTCATCAACAGAGGGTTTTATTACACAGAATTAGTTAATGAACTATTACTTAATTCCGTGGTGGAAGAATCCAATAGCAATGAGCTCAAAGATAGAGAACTGGAATTTCTTAATTGGGCAGCCACGGACTTAACCTACAAAGAGATTGCCTCTAAGATGTTCGCCAGCCCTAAGACCATAGACAACTACCGCGAAGCCCTCTTCAAAAAATTGGGCGTCAAAAATCGAGTGGGACTTGTTATAACGTCTATCAGGAGAGGATTGATTGAGATATAAAAAAAGGAGGTCTTTATGGACCTCCTTTTTTTTGATATATAGAAATAGCATTACTTTACTAATATGGGATCAGCTTGTCCATCTGGATCATTTTTCACATATCCACCTATGTTGCTAGCACCAATCAATAACAATCCTGCAACATGCGGCGCGGCCATAGATGTACCGCTTGTAGTGTGATATCCACCGTCATTCCACGTAGATAAGATACTCACCCCAGGCGAACAATAATCTACCGCAGAACCGTAATTAGAGAAACTAGCAAATCGGTCATATCTGTCCATTGCTGATATCGTATAGATATTGGGGCCATTAGCACGGGCAGGTGAAGAATAGTTGGCATCCTGAGATGAGTTACCTGCCGCCAGTACGAATCTAACTCCAGAATTGGCTGCCGCATTTTTGATGGCATTATCCAAAGTAGAATTAGCCCCTCCACCGAGGCTTAAGTTAGCAACATCACCTGGTCGACCATACTGTGCCACATGATCGACTCCAGCAAGAATCCCAGACCAACTGCCTGACCCACTGCCATCTAACACCTTGATAGGAACAACTGAAGCACCAGCCGCCACACCGATAACCCCATATTGGTTATCTATCGCGGCTATAGTGCCGGCGACATGTGTACCGTGACCATTTCTATCATTAGTCCCAGAATCACGCCCTCTTCTAAAAGCGCTAAACTCTACACTTCTATCTATATTGAGATCAGCATGGTCTAAATCTATACCAGAATCTAATATAAAAGCTCTTCCATTGCTTGCAAGCCCACCGTTTACTCTATTTATACCCCAGGGAGTAGATTGTGGTGGCGCGGCATCTGGTGTATCATCACCACCTTTGTTCCAACCCTTACCAGGGGGCGGAGCCAATGATAGAACACCATCTTTTTCTATAGTAACTATCTCATCGAATTTAGATAGTTTTCTGACCTGTCCAGGTGATAAGTAGGCAGTAAACCCCAGGAGGGCTTTCCCATATACATATTCTGGTTCTTGGTTGGCACTAATTTTATTTAAAAGTCCTTTACCCATTCCACGTACATCAGACAAATCACTAATATCAAGTCCTTCTTTGAGTACTATAACATATCTACTTCGACTGCGTTGATCTAGTTCTTCGGACATCTCCGCTATAGGTTCATATCCCTCATCCAATTCCGTCGTACAGTTAGTCAGTAAAAAGCCCAGTAATAGAGTTGTCCAAAGTAGTTTTGAATAATTAATTGTCATTTGAATTTTAGTTAATTGATTATTTGCAATTAGTCTATCAATTCTAAGACAAGCTAACATGGATTACTCCTTACAAATCCCATGACGTCCAATTGACATAATTCTCCAACCAAAATGTTAATTAGATCATTAATGCAAGTTAGGCGTCAAAATCTTACCACCCGTGACATGATGCTCGATTCTAAAGTATCAATTAAGTTACAATCACTAAGGCAAGGCGAATACATTAAAGACCTGCGTAATTACCTGTCCTATGATGGGATTAAAGCCAAATAAGCCACTCTTGACAGCAAAGCAAACAATCACTTCCTACATCCTCATGACTCTTTGTACTTCTTCCCTACCCTCATAGAGTAATTTCACCAAGTAGGTTCCGGCACTTAGTTGCTTCAGATTAAGACTGGTCGATTGCGCATCTATGACATCTTGCTGGAGTACAACCTGTCCAGCTGTGTTATAGACCGTCACCTGTTGTAGAGACTTATCATATTGACTTAATAGCAAAAAGTCGTCTGTCGGATTAGGATATATGGCTACTTCCACAGGGTCTATGACCTCATCTAGCCATGTCGTCATACAGGCCGCCGTAGTATACTCCGCCCAGTCGTCTTTATACCAATATGGTGGTGGATCATCAGGGTCTATCTCATCATCTGTTATGATACAGGTCAGATTAGGATTATCCGTTGTATTCATCACTCGAAAATTGACGTTGTTACCATTCCTTACATTCAAAGAATCGAGGTCATTATATCGACTGACGAAAAAACCGATTAATGGATTATCCGAGATATCCAATTTTTTGATCTTGTTATTGCCACAGACAAAATGATTCATATTTGGATTTTGTCGGATGTCTATTTCTGTAAGTTCGTTGCCTTGACAGATCAGTCTTTCTAACTTATCGGATGCGGGTAGCTGCAATGTACTGATATTATTATCAGAGATAAGCACTTTGACCAGTTCCAGATTTTGGCTTAGGTCCAGTGTCTCGTAATGATTATCATCAGAGGTAAATTCTCTTAGTTTTGTATGCTGGGTCAGATCTATTTCGTAATCATTGGTATTACTGCAATCGAGATTTAGCAAATTAAGATTCTGAGATATATCTAAAGTATCCAGATCATTATTATCAACCCATAGGATTCTCAGCTGTGGTAAAAAGGATACATCTATTTGCGACAAATTAGTATCACTTATAAACAACTCTCCCAATCCCACATTAGCACTTAGGTCAATTTCTTCCACTGGATTATAACTCAGTATGACAGAATTGAGCTTGGGATTTTGGCTAAAGTCCACCGTCCTAAAATTATTCTCAAAACCAGAAAAAGCATTCAACTCTGGCAACGTTGTCAGATCCAGAGAGTGCAAATTATTGGCATTACATATAAAGACTCTCAGTTGGTCGAGTTCGCCCAGTGTGATGGAGTCTAATTGGTTATGTGTAAAATCTAATAACACCAACCCCTTGTTATTGCTAAGATCAACGTACTGCGCATTATTATACCCCGCAAACAACTGTGACAAACTAGTGAAGGCTTCTATGCCCGTAAAATCCGCGATACCCTTACTGACTAGATTAAGCGTTCCATTATAGCTGGTCGCCTCTTCCATTTGGATTTCGGTGTCTCCATTAAGATTGATTTCTGGGATAGCCAACAGGCTGGCCTTGAATATAGAATCAGGGATAACCACGTCCTGAGCGACGAGAGATAATTGCGTCGCAACTATCAGAATTGATAAACATACTTTTTTCATAACTGTATAAAAATAATAGGTATCGCTATGGAATACAAGTCTGTTATGGCGACATACCATCTACCGCCTCTGCCAATGCTGAAACTCGGTGTCATAACAAGTCCATGTCTTAGCTAAACTATATTGTGTGGTATCCACGACCACATCATAAGACATCGGCATAATCTTAAAGATGTTAGTCGGATTATTTTTGACAGAGTAACTGAGGACATCATCCAGATCGCTATCGCAGTAACCATATCGCCGATCCTCCAGCGCAAATATCAATGGAAAAACAAAAAGTGATTTTTGCTCTACATAATGACCGCTGACAATATAATCCATGACTTCTTTCTGAGTTTTTGTAAATTTTACAAAAGAAAAATCTTCGTCATAACTAAACCTTTGGCTGTTATGATATATGGACTGCACCGCAACAATCATAACCATAACCGCAGTCACCAGCCAATTATTAATACCCCAGTTAGACACTGTCCGCAGGATGATAGAAGCGGACGCCATCATCATCATGACTATCACCACCAGCACATATCTATTAAGATAAAAAGTGCTCGTATGAAACAAAAGATAAAATGCGGAAAGCGTAAACAACAACTTCTCCATCTTGGTCAAGTGCAACTTCTTCCTATAAGAAACAAACAAGCTCATGACCAAAAGCAGCGTCACCAGAAAACGACCCTGTGCCAGAAATATAAACTCCAGATAATTAGACAGCTTCTTATACATAGACCCCATATCCAATATAAAACCCTGGGCATGATACGGAAAGAAATACCACCCATGCGCACCTTTCTGCACTAACAGAAAACCTACTAACGCTATAATAGGCGTCGCCCACAATGTTGGCCCCCACCATAGCCCATCCATCCGAGACCTTATCCGACCTACAAAATCAAAAAAGCAAATACCACCCACTATTATAATCGCCGTCTCCTTAATCAAAACCAATGCCGATCCCACCAGAAAATATAATATCAGACGCCTTCCCAGATAAGCCCAGATCAGCACGATAGACAACAAGGTCACCAACAGCTCTGGCAATACAGCAATAGACTGAGCCGCCAATATCGGCTGCACACCGATCAAGACAGTACACACGACAGACCATCGCCATCCTCTCTCACGCACAAACAACAACGGCGTAAGCAGCAACAAAAAAGAAAACAAAAGAGAAAGACTCCTCAGCACGACGATATCCTCTCCTACCATCCTCGCCACCGCCGCATATAGATAAGTGAACAATAACGGATGCCCCCTGGAGATAACAGGGTCTAAAGCCGAAGGATGCATACTGACAGTCCCATCCAGCATATAATATATACCCCGTCCATACACCCCGATCTCATCCCAAAAAAGCAAAGTATCCAAATACGGAATCCTAATCACCACAAATACTAAGGCTACCAGTATAAGTACGAGATGCTTATTATGAGTAATGGATTTCATGCAGATACACCCAGAAGTTTGCTCAGGTCTCTAATATAATCAAAGTCAGAACTACATGGCTTTAATCAAAGTCAGAACTACATGGCTTTAATCAAAGTCAGAACTACATGGCTTCTCAGGTCATAAAGATAGACACTATGATCTGTTGCTGTGGATGTTTATGCCTTTATTGGCAAGCATGTATTATTAATGAATTATATTTAAGATTATCGGTGTGGATAATACATCAAAATTGGTATTAAAGAGTAAATTTTTATTGAATAATTTTTGTTATAAAGTAGTTATCGCCAAGCAAGGTTCAAAAAATGAATGATTTAAATAAAGAAATATCATATCAAACCAAAGATCAATTCAATTCTTTACTAACCTTGATTCTTATAGAAGTCAAATCGCTAAAGCTCAAAAGATATATTGACAAATCATGGATTGGAAGAGAAATAAGTCCACGAACATGGAACGGTGAATATATAGACGAAAACTCAAAAATAATTTACAGACTGGAAGGTACAAACTATACAAGTACTAAAGGAAAAGAAAATTATAACGGAAAATGGAAAGTTGTCAGAGAAGAAAATTTCGAAAAAAACGAATTAATTCGAAAAAGTGATTATCAAATCCGAACTCACTCACCCGGAATATTCTCTCATATAAATTTTACGATCAAACAGACAAAACAAGAAAAAACACAAATTCAATTTGATTGGAGCACACCTATTAGAAACACTGGACAAGAACATTCACGACTAATTAAATCAACTGTTGAATACGGAATCATATCAGCATTTGAAGATATTAAACCAATAGACGCTTTATATATTGTAACCCTCAATAAAGTCAGATATCATCCAATTGATACCAGTTTCAAATTGTTGAATTATGCGACCATAAGAAATACTAAAAGAGCATTTTTCGTAGAACATATTGATTTGAATCCTCGAATAGAAGAAGGTGAATTTAGGCATAAAGGTAAATTAGTAGGAACCATTATAAGATATAACAATTGATGACCGAAGAATTCAAAACAAAATTGATTTCAAATCTTCAATGGCTTGGAGATCAGATAGGTAGAGAAATTGAAATAATAGATAAATTAAGCTGTAATAAAGGTAATTATGATAGACACTTTACCGGAACAAGTCGCTTCTATTTTGTAATTGAACATTTTGGTGTTGCTTTTAGTGGAGCTGTTGGTAGAATTGAAGGACAAAATGTTCACTTCGAATTTAAAACAGATTATATAAATAGAATTGAGCGGTCTGGGAATGAATTAGAAATGGAATTAGATTTAGATACGAAAACAAGTAGATTAATTACTTTTAAAATAAAAAGCCAGGCGATAACACATGAGGCTGTTGACAAACTATTGACACATACTTAGGATGCGTTAGAGGT